>JAKVAQ010000004.1 GCA_022447665.1 Crocinitomicaceae bacterium | reverse complement strand
CTACTAACCGAGCCCTGAGGGTTTCCTGTAAACGATGGCTGAATATTATTGAAGGTCGCTGCAAGTTCTTTTCCTTCGTTAGTAGTAAAATCTCGCGTGAAGCTTCCTGTTTCATTCGCTGTTTGAAGAACGGTAACACCATCCCAATCCGGTCCAGCATGTATGCTCGCAACAAAAACTCGATTTGGATATGCAGACTTTAGTTCGGCCGATTTCTCATGGGCCCTAGGACATACTCCGCAATAATGACCAGTGAATTCTTCAATCAAAAGATTTCGTTGAGTGTTGTTATTTTCTTGAAATTCTGGTGGAGAATAATCTGAGAAATTGCCTGGGTATAGGTTTGTATCCAACCCTGAATATAATGTTGCAGGTTCCGAAGCTATTTCATCCTTTCTGCATGAAAAGAAGAATAGGACCAATCCTAAAAAGATGAAAATCAGATTTCTCACAAGTGTAAAACGCAATGGTTTATACCTTATTGTCGCGTGAGTTTGGTAATAATTTCATTGTGCTGAGGATATTCTTTAATTAGCTCATCTTTCGAAGCCAATTCAAAATCCTCAAAATCAAAGCCTGGAGCAACAGTGCAGCCTACCAAACAAATCGAATCCTTTTTTTCTACTTCAGAGGCAAACCAACAGCCTGCAGGCACTACCAGTTGAGGTTCTTCGCCATTATCATAGTTCAAACCAACTTTATGTTTGATGTAGGATCCATCTGGATAAATGACATGAACACTTAAAGACGAACCTTCATAAAAATGCCAAATCTCATCTTGCTTTATGCGATGAAAGGCCGAGAAATTCTCAGAAGTCAACAGAAAATAAATGCTAGTGCAAAAATTGCGATCCCCTGTAAATCCTTTTAGCCCTGATTGAGGGATAATGTCTTTGCTTCGATATACTTCTTTGAAATACCCTCCTTCAGGATGAGGTATTAATTCAAACTTTTCAACTAAATATTTAATTCTATCCATTTGGTTCTACCCAATCCCCGTATTCATCAATTAAAGCAATTAGCTCTTTAACTGCTTCATGCTCAGGGATACTACGTTTTATTACTTCTTGTTCTTTATATAAATTGATCTTTCCTTTCCCTACGCCAACATATCCGTAATCAGCATCAGCCATTTCACCGGGACCGTTGACAATACAACCCATAATTCCAATTTTCAATCCTTTTAAATGATTGGTTTTCGCTCGTATTTTGGCCGTTGTCTCTTGAAGGTCGAATAAGGTTCTCCCGCAACTTGGACAAGAGATATATTCTGTTCTGGAAATTCTGGTTCGTGAAGCTTGAAGCACCCCAAAGGAAGTAGAAACCACTAAATGCTGAGGTAAATTAGATGCCGTTATACCAATACCATCACCAAATCCATCTACCAATAATGCGCCTAAATCCGTTCCGGCAAAAAGCTGAAAACTTTCTTCATCAGTAGTACTATAAGAGTTGGCAAGGATTACTGGTGTATCCAATTCTAAATGATCTAGTTCAAAGAAAAAGCGTCGCATTTCAGCAACATTGTTTTCATTAGAAGAGGCAAGAAAAATTACGCTAGGAACGCTTACCAGCTGACCTTTAATCTTATTCAGTAGATCAATATCATCGGCCATCATTCGCACAAAATTTAACTCTGAGGAAAGCTTATTTGAGTGGATGAAATTGTGACCATTAAATGCTGGATACACCTGGTTTTGACCAGAAAAAAATTCCGCTTCGCAGATTACTCCCAGCGTCCCGGGCAATTCAAAATCAGGCACCGAAGAACCAGTGTAGATATAATCGACAGCTTGTTCCTTCAAATTCCATTTATCGTCATTTACATTATAAGTATATCCATGTGCGAATAAATGAGCCTCTTTTATTTTCTCAAGCTTTGAGAGATCCGAAATAATGACTGGTACTTGACCACCACCAATATTCAGTAGTCTCTTACTAACTCTTTTATGATATTCGAATGGATTATAATGAGGCTCAAAATCAAGAGCTTTGATCTTTTGATGCGGCTTCTGTAAGGCATAGCGCTCAGCTAATTTTCGAGCCACGGGAATTTCAAATTCAGGCTCTTCAGTTAATGAAACTCGGATGGTATCACCAATGCCATCAACTAATAACGTTCCAATTCCTACGGCAGATTTTATTCTTCCATCTTCTCCATCACCGGCCTCTGTAACACCTAAGTGAATTGGATAAAAATGATCTCTATCTCGCATTCGGGCTGCAAGCAATCTGTATGCTTGAACCATCACAAGAGTATTGCTTGATTTCATTGAAATCACCAAGTCATAATATGCATTGTCCTCACAAATCTGGACAAACTCCAAGGCAGATTCCACCATTCCCGCTGGATTATCCCCATATCGACTCATAATTCTATCCGAGAGCGAACCATGGTTAGTACCAATCCGCATGGCTCTGCCTTTTTCTTTGCAAAGCAATACTAAGGGAGTAAATTTTTCGCGAATTCTATCCAATTCTTCCTGATAGGATTCATTCGTGTATTCAATGAACTCGAACTTCTTTTTATCGGCGTAATTTCCAGGATTTACACGTACCTTTTCTATATGCTGCGCTGCTATTTCAGCCGCATTTGGGGTAAAGTGAATGTCCGCAACTATAGGTGTAGTATACCCATCAGCATCCAATGCTGCTCTAATTTCTTTTAAGTTTTCGGCTTCTTTTTTTGAAGGAGCAGTGTACCTCACCAGTTCACATCCAGCATCAATCATGCGCTTGGCTTGTGCTACAGAAGATTCTGTATCCATGGTATCTGTAGTCGTCATTGACTGAAGTCGAATAGGATTATCTCCTCCAAAAGCTACTTCGCCGATATTGACCACACGACTCTTTGCGCGTTGATATTTCGTTAGGCTATGACAATAAGATTTTTCCACCACTCAATAACGCCTTGAAGCGTTAATTGTTTCCTTTGAATTGCTCTAAGAATGAAAGAATTGGTTTCATCAATTTCGGATGCAAAGGAAGCTCTGGATCACTATAGATTTCCATTTGCATTAGAACCGATGTTTCCTTTGTGAATCTAAGAACATGATTCATGTTTTTAATCACTGAAACTTCACTTCGATCATTTAATTCGCCTAATATTTTCGCATCTTCTCCCGCAACCTGTGCATCGGTACTTCCACCAATAATTAAATTCGGAATATTCATTTTAGCAATCTCTTGTCGAGGGTCGTACTTCATCCAAGAAATCAAAAATGGCTGAATACTTTCTCTAAATATACTCTCAAGACCTTCAGGAATTTCTTTAATTCTAAACCCATTGCCTAGACTATCCAGTTTCTCATTTACATGATCCAATGCTTCACCTTCAAGTTGCTGACCTAATTGTTGTTTTAAAGTAACATGGATTCGATCGGCTGGTCCACAAAGACTGATGTACCCGTCAAAAGCACCGCGAGAATTGGCTGCCAACATTCCTACAAGTGAACCTTGGCTGTGGCCAATACCAATCACCTGACTAAAACGTCCGTCTTTTTTTGTCCACATTGACCAATCTACAACATCCTGCACAAAGTGGTCAAAGCTCATTTCTTCTTCGGTAGCTGGTGCGGCATCGGCACTTTCAGCAACACCTCTTTTGTCAAATCGTAGTGTTGCATATCCGTTTTCAACCAATACGGCAGACATTAACTTGAAACAATCATTTTTCACTTGAGGGTTATTCCCGTCTCTGTCTGTCGGGCCGGACCCTGCAATGAAAATAACGATAGGGTGTTTCTTACCTTCCGTTGGAATTTCAAGAGTTCCTTTTAGATTTCCTGTTTTAGTTTTTAAGGTAACCTCTTCAGCAAAAGTGAGGGTTGTGATGAATGCTGATAGGGTTAGAAGAATAAAATGTCGCATAATTATCGAATTTCACAGCCACCATCAAATCCTTCATCTGGACTTACAAAACTCAACTTACCGTCTTCGTTTTCTGCCATCAAAATCATCCCCTGCGATTCAACTCCTCGAATTTTTCTTGGAGCAAGATTAAGCAACACACTTACTTTCTTTCCAATGATGTCCTCTGGAGCAAAATGTTCTGCAATTCCAGATACCACAGTTCGTTGATCGATGCCTGTATTTACAGTTAATTTAAGCAATTTATCTGCTTTTGGTACCTTCTCAGCATCAATAATCTCGCCAACACGAATATCCATTTTCATGAAATCATCGAAAGTAACTTCGTCTTTTTGTGGTGGTAAATTACTGTTTGACATATTCGTATTCTTTAATTTTTCTACTTGCTCTTCAACATACTTGTCTTCAACTTTCGAGATCAAAATTGAAGATTGGCCTATAGAATGACCCGATTCTAATAAATCCGAATTTCCTGCATTTTCCCAGTTATTTGACTCAAAATTCAAGAATTCACCGATTTTTTGAGCTTTTTTAGGTAAAAATGGCGCAAATACGATTGAAAGGCTCGCACTAATTTGAAGCGCAATATTCATAATTGTATTTACACGTTCCATATCTGTTTTGGCTAACTTCCATGGTTCAGTTTCGGCTAAATATTTATTTCCTAAGCGAGCTAAATTCATAGCCTCGGATTGCGCTTCACGCAATTTATATTTCCGAATGAGTCCAGCAATTTTTTCTGGAAAACCAGCTAACTGTTCTAGCACATCATTATCAACATCATGCAATTCACCACGCGCTGGAACTTTCCCATCGTAGTACTTATTCGTCAATACAACCGCACGGTTAATGAAGTTTCCTAGGATATCTGCAAGCTCGTTATTAATTCTTGCTTGAAACTCTTTCCACGTAAATTCACTGTCTTTACTTTCAGGTGCAATTGAAGTCAAAACGTACTTCAATTCGTCTACCTTATCCGGGTTTTCTTCAATGAATTCATGCAACCAAACGGCCCAATTTCTTGAGGTAGAAAATTTGTCTCCTTCTAAGTTTAAGAATTCGTAAGCAGGTACGTTCTTCGGTAGGTTAAAGCCTCCATGTTCTTTTAGAAGCACTGGGAATATGATAGCGTGGAATACAATATTATCTTTTCCAATAAAGTGAATCAATTCTGAATCACCAGTCCAATAATCTTCCCAATTTTTGCCGTTTGCTTCGGCCCATTCTTTGGTTGCAGAGATGTATCCAATAGGAGCATCAAGCCATACATAAAGTACTTTACCGTCCGCATCCTCTTTAGGAACTGCAACACCCCAATCGAGGTCACGTGTCATTGCTCGAGGCTTTAGTCCCCCATCAATCCAACTCATACATTGACCCACAACTTGATTTCTCCAGTCTTTTGGATTATGCAATTCTTCACCTTCAAACTTTCCTTCCTTAATCCACTCTCTTAACCAATCTTCATGACGGTCTAAGGGTAAAAACCAATGGGAAGTTTCTTTTAATGTAGGTGTCTTTCCACTTAATGTTGACTTAGGATCTTTTAGTTCTGTTGGGCTAAGTGCCGTTCCGCAATTTTCACATTGATCGCCGTAAGCACTTTCGTGTCCACAATTCGGACAAGTACCTGTAATGTATCGGTCAGCAAGGAATTGTTTAAACTCCTCATCATAGTACTGCTCCGTAGTTTTCTGAATAAAACTTCCGTTTTCATCCAGCTTCTTGAAATATTCTTGTGCGGTTTTATGATGGATTTCCTTCGAAGTTCTAGAATAGATATCGAATGAAATATCAAAGTCAGAAAAAGCTTTTTCGTTAATCGAATGATAACGATCTACTATTTCTTTTGGAGTGGTTCCCTCTTTTTTAGCGCGCAAAGTAATTGCAGCACCGTGCTCATCACTTCCACAAACAAAGAGAACATCCTCTTTATTCATTCGAAGAAAGCGAACAAAAATATCTGCAGGCAAATAAACTCCAGCAACGTGACCTAAATGAAGAGGACCGTTTGCGTATGGAAGCGCTGCAGTAACCGTGTACTTTTGGTTTGACATAATTTAAATTGCGTGCGTAAAATTAGTCATTATACCCGCTATATTTGTTTGCAAAGGGAATTTTTATATCATGCAGCATATCCGAATCATTTCACCGGCCAAAGCGATTGAAAAAGAGCATCTAGAAAATGCTGAGAAGTTCTTGAGGGAGAACGGCTATAAAGTAAGCTTTGGGAAGCATGCTTTTGGTATGAACAATTACTTTTCGGGGACTGATGCTGAACGTTTGCAAGATGTTCAAGAAGCCTTTGATGATGAAGATGTAGATGTTATTCTTTGCGCAAGAGGTGGATACGGAATTGTTCGAATCATTGATCAAATTGATTTTACTAAGTTTCTCAACTCAAATAAGAAATTGATGGGGTATAGCGATGTAACGGTATTTCACAATCACATTTTTGGAAAGTATGGTAAGGAAACAATCCACTCAACTGTTCCTTTAAATTTTATAGAAAACACTGCAGACTCATTGGAGTCTTTACTTAATGCAATTGAAGGTAGAGAATTGAATTATAATCTTAAAGCTCATGAGTTAAATATTCAGGGAGATATTAGCGCTGAAGTAATTGGAGGTAATTTGAGCATTCTTTATTCTCTCATTGGTACAGATTCAGATCTGGATTACGACGATAAACTTCTCTTCATCGAAGAAATAGGAGAAGCGATCTATGCGATTGACCGAATGTTATATTCCATGAAAAAAGCAGATAAATTGTCGAAACTTAAAGGCTTAATTGTGGGTGGGTTAACGAGTGTTAAAGATTCAGCTATTCCATTTGGCAAATCTGCCGAGGAGGTAATTTATGAGCACGCTTCCAAACTTGGAATTCCAGTTTGTTTTAATTTTCCTGCAGGTCACATTCCAGATAACCGATCTATAATTATTGGAAGAGAAGCAAAACTATCTGTTAATTCAGATGAAGTAAGGTTTGAGCAATAAATCCATTTCTCTAACGTACTTTTGCCATCCATGAAAAGCCTTTCTATAATTCTACCATGCTATAATCCGCCCTTAGGTTGGGAGGATGTGGTGATAGAAAGTTGCGATTACATCATTCAAAAACTTCAAGTTGAGCTAGAATTGGTCATTGTAAATGATGGTAGTCAAAAGAATATTGATCCGGCTCAAGTAGAAAAGATTAAATCTCGAATAAAGAACTTTAAGTTCATTGAGTACACCGAAAATCGCGGAAAAGGATACGCTTTAAGACAAGGTGTTGCTGCTTCCACTCAAGACCATAAGATTTACACTGATATTGATTTCCCTTATGAGATGGAAAGTCTTTTAGGTATTTATAGAAATTTGGAAAAAGAGAATGAAGTTGTTTTAGGTAAGAGGGGTGAGTCCTATTATGAAAAGACACCGTTTTTAAGAAAGGTGATCTCTAAATTCTTGAGATGGGTATTGAAGAACTTTCTGAGATTACCAACGAATGACTCTCAATGTGGTCTTAAAGGATGCAATAATGAAGGAGCCAAAGTATTCCTTGACACGCAAATAGATCGATTTTTATTTGATCTTGAGTTCATCAAATTGGCTTCACGCAGAGGAAAGAAGATAAGCACAGTTGAAGTTGAGCTTAAACCAAATGTTGTTTTCTCCAAAGTTGGATTTGGGATATTATTTCGTGAGGCGCTTAATTTTATGCGCGTACTCTTTAGAACATAGATTATTCTGGCCAGTCTGGAACTCTGTAATTGTTGTAAAGCATGTATTCAGTTCCGTTAATGGATTCTGATGAAAAGATTTTAGCTGTATCGGGATATATCATGAGTTCGTCCACATAAAATGGTTCGCCGCTGCCATTCCCAACTATTGAAAATCTAGCCATTGGGCAGTCCTCTGGAAATTCAAATTCAATTTCTGCCAAGCACCAGTTTTCTACAATATGAGTAGACTGTTTAATATCAAAATCACCGGCAGTAACCGTTGAGTCAGGATAAAGCAACTCGCAATTAAATACCATATCGGGTCTATTAACTCCCAAATAATACCATATACTAGAGATACATTTAGTAGCATCTATTTCATTTCTTGTGATGGTATCTAAAACATGCCATCCGTCTTTTATTGCCTGATAAGAGCCCTCACCTGAAAAAACAAATTCTTCTCCGCCACCAAAGCTGTTCAAATAATAATCCTCTTGAATGGAATCGTTTTCTGATTGTGAAAGCAGCAAGTTATAGTATAAAGGATTGTTGTATGTTTTTAAGTCCAAAGTAAATCCCCTGAACGAGTTGTTCTCAAAAATCTTTTCTTGACTCCAAAGAAGCTTTTGTTCTCGTTTATGAACTTTTTCAGTATCCTTTACCAATAGAATTTTTGAGTCAGCAGGAATATCGTTAACAAGGTCCTTGTATATAAATTCAGGCCCAAAGAAATTGTTGAATTTTATGGCTTCGTCCAATGACATTCTTCCAGAAACCGAATTGAGCAATGGCAAACCAGAGTGATAGCTTATAATGTAAGAGTTTTTATTGGCCTCTTCAGAACCTAACAGCATCACATTTTCACTTGACAAGTGGGTAAAAGGCAGAAGAATTATTGCATCATATTCTCCAGTTTGAGCGAATTCAACTAATTCTCTCATATCCTCATCTAGTACTTCTTCTTTAAAGTAATTTGGACTAGTAGAGGCCACATCAGAGATGTACTTATGTACGGGATAAACCTCAATAATGGTGAAGATCATAAAGACATAAAACAAGCTATCAAAAACTATTTTCTTCTCGGATTTTAGTCTAATTTGATAGAAGACAATAATCACAGAAATGGTGATGACATAGAAGAAGACCCATCCAAATCTACCAAGCACTCTGAACTGCTTTAAGGTTCCAAAATATTCAGTGACCCATTTGGACCAGTCAAATTTCAAAGGAAAACAGAATGCGAACATCAAAATCAAAGAGGCAGCAATAATATATTTCGAAAGACTAGATGAGAAAATGGCTCTTAGGCAAATAGATTTACGTTTTGCGATCCCATACCCCAGAATTATAAAGAACATAATTAGAGTTCCAAAACCCAAATAATTCCATGACTCCCAGTTTCCTGAGTTCAAACCAAGCATTTCTCTTAATTTTCCAATAGGCCCGAAATAGGGATATATGAATGACTTCCAAGTGGCATAATAATTAAAGAACCCTGCTGGCTCACCCATTCGATTAACATGGGTATCATTTAAACCGAGTAAAACTCTAAAAAGGACTAGTGGAACTATGCCTTGAAGTAAGTAATGTGCAATTGATTTTAGTCGGTCTTTTTTCTCAAATAGCAGGTGGACTAGTAGCGAAGCCGTTAAGAATGAAATCATAATCATTCCCAAGTATGGATGAGTGTAGAAGAAGATTGTTATGAGCAGAAAAATATATATGCTCCATTTAAGTTTTGATGTTTCTCTAAACTGAATCATGAACCACCAGAGAATGGGAATAGCGAAGGCATAAGATAATGATGTGTGCCCGGTAAGTCGCTGCACCTGCGGAGACAACAATCCAATTGCAACCGCACCTGCAATAGCCCATTTTGTCTCTACTTTAAAATGTGATAAGATTTTGAAGATGTAATAAGAACAGAGCGGGAATGACAGGAGCATCGTCAAGTTCAAAATACCAACCGCATAATTGGTCAACCCAAATAGCCCGACTAAATAGGAAAGTAAAGGATGAGCATCAGTATAAACTATGTTTTCACCGTAGGGGTAATTCATTCCGGAGAAGTCCCAAAATCCCTGGTCGAATTTACCGTGATATATAAATGCATAGTAGTTTCTTAATCCATCTCCCCCAGGTGCAAAAACATAAGAGTTTGGACTTAGAAATAATGGATAATATAAAATCATCATTAGCGCCAGTGTTAGACCAGCTGCTAAAAAGGCGAACTTATTTTTCTTGAATATTTCCATTCCTTCAGTGCGCCAAATTTAGGGATTTATTGAAGGACGGATTTGCCAAGCGTTTTTATTGTGAAATTATCGGCGTCGATTTCGGCCATTACGCCTATTGGCAAAGTGAATTTATCGGCTACATGACCAAAAGATGCTCCCTGATATACAGGGAAGTTAACATTTTTAAAATGTTGGTCAAATACTTCATTTAGGGAGAAAGATTTTTCCGGTTCTTCAGGATTACATTTATTAAAGGAACCGATAACAACACCGTTTACTTGTTCAAATACTCCATATTGTTTTAAATGCCATAGCATTCGATCGATTCGGTAAGGTTCTTCATTTGTTTCTTCAATAAAAAGAATGTTATTGTCCCAAACTGGCTCGTAATTAGTACCTAACATGGATTGAATTACGGTTAAATTACCACCGATTAATTTACCTTTTGCTTTCCCACTTGTTAAAGTTCTAAGCTCATGCTCAGATCCACTCGGATTCACCATTTCATAAGGAGCTCCTGAAATTAAGGAATTAGTTACATGTTCTTTGGTGAAGTCACCCCAAGAGGAATATCCACAAGGACCATGAAAGGTGATTAGTCCTGTTCGAGCATAAATTGCGTTTACAAGTGAAGTAATATCGCTGAACCCCATTATAATCTTCGGATTAGCAATGATTTCCTTGTAATCCAGTAAATCTAAAATTCTTGCACATCCCCAGCCACCACGCATGGTAAGAATAGCTTTAATGCTCGTGTCTTTGAACATTTCCATTAATTCAGCCGCTCGAGATTCATCAGTACCCGCCAAGTAAGCGACCTGTTTATAATTGCTTGCGCCAATTTTCACTCGATAGCCCATGTCGGTCAATATTTTTTCAATTTTCCGAATATGATAGTCGTTCCAGATGGTTCCTGCGGGAGCTGTTATTCCAATAAGGTCTCCTTTTACCAGAGCTTTAGGTATCTTAATACTTGGGGCAATTTTTTCTTGCTCTGGTACATTCAAACTCAATAATCCAGCACTCGTTGCAAATAGTCCGGCTTTTTTAAGAAAATTCCTTCGTTTCATCTTTATAAATGTAGGTAAGTTGAGGTGAACATTCAATTGAAAATGAACCTATTTATTATTTGTGCGTTTTACGTTGTAAATTTGTACCAAAATCTAAAGTAATGGAGCAAGCAAGAGTACCAGTGACAGTTTATGCAGAGATGACGCCTAATCCTGCAACAATGAAGTTCGTTGCCAACAAGTACTTATTGGTGGACAATAGAACTTTAGAGTTTGACAATGTCGCGGAAGCGCAGAAGTATTCACCTTTGGCAACGGAGTTATTAAATTTTCCTTTTGTAGAGAATGTTTTTATCACAGGAAACTTTGTTACAGTGACAAAAACGAATAATGTTGACTGGGATTTCATAGCTATGGAATTGCGCGAGTTCGTTCGGGAGTTTATTGCTTCGGGAAAAGAGGTGCTAATTATGATGCCTCCTATGGATGCTGAAACTACACAGCGTGAGGTGGTAAAACCTAAAAAGGAGTTTGAACCATCACATTACGACGATCAAATCATTAACCTTCTAGAGGAGTATATTCGTCCTGCAGTAGAAAATGACGGTGGAGCAATTGAGTATGTCGGATATGAAGAAGGCGTTGTAACCGTTGAATTAAAAGGGTCATGTGCGGGCTGTCCTTCATCAACTGCTACGTTAAAAGGAGGAATTGAACAACTGCTGAAAAACAGCATTCCTGAGGTCAAGGAAGTTGTGGCTTTCTCTGCTTAATTAGATACGTTCAATATATAAAACGGGTGGGTTGATTTCCTTGTCCACGAATATTATACCAAGGCTTTCAAGTTCGTTAAGGATTGGTGTGTAGATTTCCTTTAACACTGGCATGCGAACTCCTTTTAGAGAAATATTTCCGTTAAGAATATGCTTCGCACAAATTGCTGCTGGCAAACCAACAGTGTCGCTCATAGCTGTATAAGTTTCGTCTTTTCCAATGTATACCATGTGTGAATTGATCTCGTGGAACTCACTGCCTAGTTTATAAACGAACTTGTGCCACATCACAATCATATCCTTGTCACCTTCATTTAATGACCATTTCTCTTCTAAGATTTTTTGCAGATAAGCTGCAGGAGAAACATCTTCAGCAATGTCGATTTTTTCCTTGTCGAAGATACCAAGCCAAACGAGTTTGTCCCAAAGGGCATCGTCTTGGTCAATGCGCATTGAATAACGTAATTTTAATTCAACCGAATCCGTTTGATGGAATGGTAAGAAAGAATTGATGAATTCTCTCTTGGTCATATTTTTACTTCCTTCCAATATGTAGGAATCATCTGTAGCACCTAATTGCACAAATACATCCCAAGCTCTAGAGAAACCTTTTCTTCTAAACGTACCTCTGTAAATTGTAGGAATATTTTCTAGACCATATTTCTCGCGATACTTCAATGAGTCTCTATTCGCGTATCCTTCGAAATTACCGTAACCGTTAATTTCGATTATTTCCGTTCTACGAAATAGTTTATTGTAAGGAATGTACTTGTATTGCCCTTCTTGAATAAATTTTGCAGCACCACCTTGTCCAGCTAATACTACATTTCTAGGGTTCCAAGTGAATTTATAGTTCCATGGATTATCATCGCTTTCAGGAGCAATTAATCCTCCTGTGAATGATTCAAATATGTGCATTTCTCCTCCACGATCTTCAATTTCATCCAGTATCTTTTTAGCACTCATGTGGTCTATTCCAGGATCTACTCCAATCTCATTCATAATGATAATACCAGCATTTTTGGCTTCCTCATGCAGTTCCTTCATCTCTTTTGAAATGTAAGAAGGCGTAATTAAGTTAGTTTTATACTTAATACAATCGCGCGCTACTTCTATATGGAAACGTGCAGGGAGCATGGAAATAACCAGATCAGCCCATTCAATTAAAGGTTCCCTTTCATTGGGGTTCAGAGCGTCTAGAGCAAAACCCTCGGCCTGTTCACAACCAGCCACTTTAGATTGCGCTAAAGCGGCATCTCTATCCCCAACTTTTATGAACCAACCTTCAGAGGCAGCGTGGTCTGTGAAGTACTTTAACATGGATGAAGCAGATAATCCTGCACCGATAACTAGAATATTTTTCATCAAAAAATGCTTTAAAAGTTCAAAATTAAACAATTAATACAGCCGTGGGAAGAAAATAGACGATGTTTTTAACCAATATTTTAACAATCCAAAGTAGAACGTAAATCGCTTACGGCCTGCCCAAATAATATTGTGTCAAAATTAAGGGTATGGAAAATACAGTAAGCATTTACAAAAAGTTCGAAATTACAGAAATCACTTACGAAGTAGGAGATAATACAGTGAAGGCAAATTGCGAATTACATTATGATAATGGGAATTCAGTTCAAACTTCAATTTTAATCTCTCATTCAGATTTAAATCGAATAATTGCTCGAATCGCGACTATGGGTTTTGAGTTTAATGTTGAGCAGGTGAACAATTTCCTTCTAGAGGATGGCACACAGATCATTGATTATAAGCTAGAGAATGTTTTTGGTGAATCTGTAGTAGTTGAAGATTTTCAGTTCCAAGATGTAGTTAAACAAATAAGAGCATAAAAGATGAATTTAGGATTTAAAGATTTTAGTATTTCGGAAGGGTTTAAATTAAAGACGCTGGTTTCCGTGGAAGAATTGACAAACTATGACATGATTTATATCTATCATCATATAAACCCAGGCGATAAAGTTTCATTAAAGTTTGAGGAAGAATCGTTATTAGGAGATTTAGTTTACATGGTTCATTATAAGAGTTTTAAGCTGGGAAAGATTAGAGTTACCGGTGTTATGAAATCTATTTATGATGGTATTAATGAATTGCAAGCTGAGGTAGCAGGGATTTCGAAACAAAAGTTTCTACCATTCAACGGTCTGGATATATCGATTCAGGCAGAGGCGATGAAGATGGTTTCTTAAGTCTTGATTTTATCTCTTTTTCCCGAAAATTCTGGGTCAAAAAGGCAACCTATTAGGGCGTAGACATGTATTATAAGTAAAAAAAGTTATAACTTTACTCTTCTACATAATTTCAATGTTATGAAAAAACTACTTGGAGCTGCGGGAATTTTAGGAATTATTGGGATGACCTCATGTGTCGATCACCAAGTTATCCCGCCACCATTACCAATGGTTGACTTAAACTGTGAATGTGAAGCGCTAATCGACGATTCATTGGTGGCTTACAACGATACTTGTACTTACCAATCACAAAAAGTGATAAGTACCTCTAGTCCTTCAGAGGCGCAATACTTTACGAATATTCAAGAAGAAACAATGACACAAGGACTTGAATTAGAAATGCGTTCTGTAACATGGAATGACGATGGTACAAACAATCCTCCATTAACTGTTTGGGAAACTTTCTTTAATGCTAACACGGAGCCGGCTTACTCAACGAATATTGTAGACATGGGTGTGGTTGTTAGATGGACTGATCCTAACTTAAAAGTTTGGACAAGTGATACTGTTACCGTAGGAAATGCTTGTGCACAAAACTTCACGTATGAGTCGTTTGTATTGGAATCCGATACAACGGGTGATTACATGCAGTTCAAGGCAATATTTAACGGTGTACTATTAAACTCTGATTATGGAGTGGTTGATAGTGCAAAGTGTATCGAGAACGCAGTAGTTCGTTCGGCATTCAAACTTGAATAAGAGTATATTAAGAAAACATTAATAATGAGGAGATTCGTAATGAATCTCCTTTTTTCTTATCTTTATTTAGGTGAGAGTGTTATAATTCATGGAAGAAACTCTTAAAATAGCGATCATTGGCGATTATAATTTTGCCTATAATTCGCACAACGCCACGAACTTAGCATTACAACATGCTGAGAATGTATTGGAACAGCCGATTAACTATTATTGGCTTAATGAGCGAGAGTGTTGTGAAGAGAATTTGGATTATACTGAGAATTATGACGGTATTATTATTGCGCCTGGTCCATATCGACAGCCATTTTATTTCAAAGCAATCATTCAAAACTTAATGCAAAAGAACATTCCCGTCCTTGGCACAGGTGAGTGCTTTCGCGTTATGGTAGAGAATTATTTTGATCAGATTGGGGTGGATATTAAGGCTGAAAAAGTAATCTCTGAAAATCTTATATCGGGCAATCAGTTTACCAATATTCAACTTGAAAAATTTTCTGATGAGTTTAGTAAAATCTATTTAAACAGACCAGGATTTGAGTTTAGCTCCTCTCGTTACTCCATTCTTCCTCAGTATTCAGAATTATTGTCCAAAGATTTTGAAATTGGCGCAAGGAATCAATTCTTTGATCCAGAAATATTGAAGTCTAAAAATCATGATTTCTTCATGATAACCATGTTTTGTCCGCAAATAATTTCTACGCATGACATGCCTCATCCTATCTTCATTTACTTCGTAAAAAGTATGCGAAGAATTGCAGATTTAAAAATGGAAAATCAAGATTAGTGCAGCTGAATGAAGTTTCTAAAAGAGATTGATTTTAAAAAGCCATCAGTGGTTTCACTTTTGGTTGCTAACGCAGCGATCTTATTGTTTGCCCTCATTTTTAATTGATCGGCTTTTGATGTTGTATTGGCCTTCTGGATTGAAAACCTAGTGATAGGAGTTTTCTTTATTATTAAGCTTAACAACGGATTTAGTTCAGATGAATCTTTAACTGCAGGAGGGGTTTTGGGAAGGGTGTTTTTAAGCGCTTTTTTTACGATACACTTTTTTTTGGTTTTTGCTTTGTGCATGGAGTTTTTATAGTGGTCTTGGTAGGAGGAAAGAATATGATAGGAGGTTTTTTCCATGGCTTATATTTGGCTATAAATCCAGTTGTCTTTCTAGTTTCTTTTGACCTACTTACTATTAGTCATGGCGTTTCGTTTTACTCTAATTCTATCAAGAATAAGTCGGAATATGGCCTGAATATGAAAGATATTATGACTGGCCCTTACAAAAGAATTGTTTTAGTTCACCTCTTTGTGATGGCTTCTGGAATTCTTTTTCTAGTTATTGGGGCTCAGAGTTTTGTTTACATAGTATTGATAATTGCCTTGAAGGTTGTCATAGATTTACGACAACACTTCAAAGCAAATCCAAATATTAAAAAGGAATTGACGAGTTAGATTTCACCAACGCCACCCCAGCTCAATAGTATCTCACCGTAGCTTTCTGTTTCTTTTTTCTTCTGCGTATTTAAACGATCCTTTACATAGTTGATTACTTGATCAGCGTAGTCGTTTAAATTATCTTTCCCCTTTAAAATTTCAGCATAAGCTTTCTGTAAAAGAATTGAAGCTTCACTTACTTTCAGATGATCAAAAAGTAACGCTAGGCTATTGATATATGCCTTCGCATTTTTACGATCCGCATCTTCTTCATTGTCAGCTGCGAGAACTGGTTCAAAAATAGCACATGTTTGTCCGTCAGAATAACGTGTAACTATTCCTAATTCATTTCTAAGTTCCTTTTCTTTATTGTTTTCAGATTCTTGAATAGATAAAATTGCAGCGTCTGATTCTTGGCAAGACTTAATGATTTCTTGGAACGAAGATATCGTTCCCTTATTCATTGTTTCATCTGACTGAGCTTTTATATTAATTCTACACTTAAAAAGCTCTCCCACTTGCGACAATATCTTTTTCGCTTGGTTAATGTGCTTGTCAGATTTGATTTCTGATAATAATGTTACGTTCACGGTTTTCATAAGCTCAAAGTTTAGAGCAAAGTTATGGCCAGATGAGCTTTAATGGTTAGATTTATAAAAATATAGTATAATGTTTAAAACTACATTAATAAATATAAAATACAGAAAATCAGAATAATAGTATTTAAGTTAATACAATGTCAAAAAGTAGTTTAATAGAGCTTGCTGAGATTATATCGACTCTTACAGGGTCGGAAAAACGCAGTTTTACGGTTTATTGCAACCGCTTAAAACAAAATGAAAAATCGAAGTTCATCAAGTTATTTAAACTTATTGAAAAACAACCAGAAATCTCCGACAAAGAGATTTTAGAGAAAACAAACATCTCCAAGACACAATTGCCAAATGTTAAGATGAATCTTAAAAAGCAATTGCTTAAAAGCCTTGTTTTAAATCCTCGTCACAAAACACCATCCATTGAACTTCGCGAGCAGATTAATTATGCTATGGTGTTCTACAATAAGGGATTATATCGCCAAAGTTTATCCATTCTTGAATCAGCGAAGGCAAAAGCTAAAGCACACGATGATTACACAATGCAATTTGAAATTATTGAATTCGAAAAACTTATAGAAACTCAGTATATCACCCGTAGTTTGAGAACCAAAGCAGATGATCTTGCTATTGAATCAAAGAACATCTCACTAAGAAATATGCGATTAAGTAAGCTTTCAAACTTATCCCTCCAACTATACAGTTATCTCCTTAAACACGGGTATGCAAAGAACGAAGAAGATGCCGAACAGGTTTCTGAGTATTATCACGATAAGTTACCTATGGTAGATATTGCGGAATTAGGTTTCAAGGAGAAACTTTATCTTTTTCAAGCGCAATTATGGTATAGTCAAATTCAGCAAGATTTTAGATCAAGTTATCGGTACGGATCGCATTGGGTGGGGCTTTTTGAGAATAAACAAAATCTCATTCAAGCACACCCTGTGTATTACCTTAAGGGGCTAAATGCCGTACTCGATTCACTCTATTATCTACGTTATCTTTCCAAGTTTGAGTTCTTTTTTAATCAATTAACCGAATTAGGCAATGCCACGGCTATTACAAGGAACGTAAATACCTCCACACTTTACTTTATTTATTACAATTACAATAGAATTAATAAGAATTTCTTGAAAGCTAGTTTCTCGAAAGGCATACTTGAAATAAAAGAAATTGAATTCGGAATAAAGAAGTTTGAGCGTACCATAGACGAACATCATAAAATGGTCTTTTACTATAAGTTTGCCTGCCTGTATTTTGGAGAGGGCGAGTTTAAGATGTGCATGGCTTATTTGGAAAGAATTTTGGGCAAAAAGAATTTGAAAATCCGAGATGATTTAATGTGCTACTCCTATATTCTGAACATTATATGCCTATATGAATTAGGGCGTGATGTAGAATTAGATCAGTCCATTGCAAGAACGTATCGATTCTTGTTAAGACTGAATGAGATGCACGAAGTGCAACGCGCAATTTTCGATTTTCTTAGGAAGTTAAGTACACTGTATCCTCAAGAAATCCATGGCGCTTTAGGAGAGTTAAAAGAAAAACTAAAGTCATTAGAAGATCATCCTTACGAGAAAAGGTCATTTTTATACCTTGACATTATTTCTTGGATTGAATCCAAACTTGAAGACCGACCGATGAAAGAGGTGGTAAAAGAAAAAGCACAGAATCTAAAGTAAAGTCTAGAGGTCGAGTTCAACTAAAACTTCGTTCTTTTCAACATTACCGTCCTTAACGGCGATTACTTTTTTAACTAGTCCGTCAGACTCGGCTTTAAGAACGTTCTCCATCTTCATAGCCTCAAGAATAAGCACCGGCGATCCTTTAGAAACAGTATCACCCTCTTTCACCATAACATTAAGTACTTTCCCTGGCATAGGCGCTTTAATGTCTTTGTTGGCGCTTCCCGCCGCAGGTTTAATTCCTAATTCATCAAGCACTATATCAACAGGTCGTTTGAAAGCCAGGTTATGTACAGTGTGGTTATGACGAACCGTTAATGTTTTTGTAGCTGGATTAAATTCTATCACTTCAAAAATTTCATACCCTTCTTTGCTATGAACTTTATATACATTCTTTTCTAAATGCTCCACGCGTTTTGCGTTCACAATAGCATCATTCAATTCAGAAGTTTTAATTATTTGTTGCATAGCCCTTGTTATGAGTGCTAAAGTTAATCAATTTTCTTGACCTCTTTAGGAGGTTTGATTACAAGGTAAACCCCCGCAAAGATGAAAATTGCACAAATAGTTTTCACATAAGAGAAGTCATCGGTATAATCTTCTTTACCCAGTAAATAGAACACATAGACGAAGAATGCAGCCAGAAGCGGTTGCAAATAAATGTAGATACTGGTAATAGAAGGACTCAGCCTTTTAAGCGCATAAACCATTAAAGAATAGGGAACAACCGTAACGCCAATCACAACGAAAATAAACCGCAAAATATCTTCAGTAGAGGTTGAAGCCCAATCGACCTCCATAAATTCTGAAATTGAATATGGCCAAAGACTGACAAGGAAAAGTCCAATGGTAAACACATAGGTAATTACGGTGATGGGTTTATACTTGGCCATTAGCTTTTTCACCATGATGAGATATATGGCATAAGAAAAGGCATTCACGAATATGAAAATATCACCAGAAGATGTAGAGAACTCAGAGACCTTACCGTACGCCGAGAATATGATAGCTGCAATTGCACCGATTAATACTCCGAACAACTGTGGTAACCGTATTTTCTCGCGGAGTAAGAATGTCGATAATATTAAAACGATAATAGGAGTGGTGGTCATAATAACTGCAGCATTCACAGGAGAAGTTCGCATTAGCCCATTAAAGAAGCATAGCTGATTCACAGTAACCCCAAAAACTGCGCAACCGATTATCCTAACCCAATCGGACTTATCAATCTTTTCAATGCGTTTATTGAAAATTATCCAAAAAATAAGTGTGGCCCCTGAAACACGCATCCAAATAAAACCGTTGGGTCCAATTATATTAGGCATTAGTCCTTTGGCTACAACGTAGTTTGCCCCATACACTAAGTTGACAATAAATAGGGCAATATGCGCTCTAAGAAATTGGCTCATTATCCACCAAGGTGATCTTTAGCCGCGGCAACAACTTTTTTGGAATTCCCCACAAAAATTGCATCACCGTCTACTAAAACTGGGCGCTTTAAGAACGTATATTCATCTATGATAAGTTGTCTATAATCCGCTTCTGAGAGCGTTTTTTCATGAAGTCCCATACCGCGATATTTCATTGCTCTTTTAGAAAATAAACTCTCCGCAGAACCTGATAGGCGAATCATCTCATCAACTTGTTCTGCAGTCATTTTTTCTGTTTTAATATCCTGCAATTCATATTCAGAACCGGCATTCCATTCATTCAAAATTCTTTGACAAGTTGA
This sequence comes from Crocinitomicaceae bacterium, assembly GCA_022447665.1. Lineage (GTDB taxonomy): Bacteria > Bacteroidota > Bacteroidia > Flavobacteriales_D > Crocinitomicaceae > JAKVAQ01. The sequence continues at coordinate 146,074 of JAKVAQ010000004.1, read as the reverse complement.
GCAAGTTCCTAAGTGAAATATCTTTTTCATAATTTAATGTTTAGCATCCACACTCTCCAACATATTGGGCTTCGTATTGTTCGTTCGCTGGACCCGTAATTCTCATGAAACCTCTTTGGGTATGGACTTCATACCCGGTTTGTTCTTCTTTTTCAATTTCAAATTCAACCGAATACTCGTTATTCGCAGGATTTTTTAGGTCCAGTTCAATCAACTCACCATTTATAGAAATAAAGCCAAATTCGAAGTGATAATCATCAACATAAATAAATTTCCACTCTTCAAGATCTTTTTCGGTAAAAGAGAAATAGCAAGAACACCCATCAATTTTTTCTGGAAATCCTTCAAAAAACGTGATCTCCGGAGAGTTAATGAAAGTCGAATCAACCAACATAGTATCCATATTTGGCACCAAAGTATCGACCATTTTCGTCACCTCAATGGTTGAATCTATGAGCTCAATTTCGTCCAACTGTGACTCATTTTTAGAGTCCTCGCTTGAGCACCCAATTAAGCATGCTGCAATAAACATGAACGATATAAAAATACCTTTTGTCAAGACCTAAAACTCAGCTTTACCCGGAGTTCTTGGAAAAGGAATTACGTCACGAATATTGGTCATACCTGTAACAAACATTACCATTCTTTCGAATCCTAAGCCAAATCCTGCATGAGGCGCAGTACCAAATTTTCGCGTATCTAAATACCAATCCAATTCTTCTTCTGGAATATTGAATTCTGCGATTTTCTTTTTAAGAATGTCATATCGCTCTTCTCTCTGAGAGCCACCAACTATTTCTCCAATACCAGGGAAAAGAATATCCATAGCACCTACAGTTTTCTCATCTTCATTTAACCGCATGTAGAATGCTTTAAACGAAGCAGGATAATCGGTTATAATTACTGGTTTTTTGAAGTGCTTTTCAACTAGGAAACGCTCATGCTCACTTTGTAAATCTGTACCCCATTCAACTGGAAATTTGAATTTCTTTTTCTTGAATGGTTTTGAGTTTCTTAGGATATCAATAGCCTCTGTATAAGTGATTCTTTCGAATCCATTCTCAACTACAAATTTCAATCGATCTACTAAACATAACTCATTACGTTCTGCCGTCGGCTTCTGACTATCTTCCTTCTTTTCACGCTCGTTTAAGAAGTTTAAATCATCAGCGTTATGTTCCATAACATAAGAGCAGATGTACTTTAAGAAGTCTTCCGCCAAATCCATGTTATCGTTCAAATCATTGAATGCTACTTCAGGTTCAATCATCCAAAACTCAGCAAGGTGACGCGCAGTATTCGAGTTTTCTGCCCTAAAAGTAGGACCAAAAGTATACACCTTACCAAGGGCCATAGCAGCAAGTTCTGCTTCCAATTGACCTGATACGGTTAGGTTAGTTTCTTTCCCAAAAAAGTCTTGTGAAAAATCAACTTCGCCTTCATCGTTTAAGGGAGGATTCTTTGCATCGAGGTTAGATACTCTGAACATTTCTCCAGCCCCTTCAGCATCTGAACCAGTGATTATTGGAGTATGAATGTAATAATATCCTCGATCGTTAAAATATTTATGAATAGCATATGAAGTGGCATGTCTGATTCTGAAAACAGCACCAAATAAGTTCGTTCTGAATCTAAGGTGAGCTTGTTCTCTTAGAAATTCCAAATTATGCTTCTTAGGCTGCATAACTGTTTTGCTCACTTCTTCAGAGTCAGCATCACCTAAAATCGTGAAGCTTTCGACTTCTAATTCAATAGCCTGCCCAGAACCTTTAGATTCAACGATTGTTCCTTCTACCGCGATTGCAGCAGCAGTTGAAATACGTGTGATCTCTTCCTCTTCATATTTTTCAAAATCAATTACTGCCTGAAGATTATTAATCGTAGATCCGTCATTGATTTGGATAAATCTTCTACTACGAAAGGCTTTGACCCAGCCTTTTACAAGGATTTTTTCTCCTACTTTACCTTCAGCTAAAACCGTTTTTACTTCTGTTCTACTCATTACTAAAAAATTGCAATGCAAAAAAACGGATTTTTTATGATTAATAGGCCACTTTAATTAACTTGGATGCTTATGAAATTTAAGTTCTTTATCTTTTTCATCTTTTCGAGTGGTATAAAAACGGGCCTATGTCAAAATATGACTTTTGATGAAGTTTTAACTACGCTATGCGAAAAGGATAGTTTTCCTAAGTTTCAAGAGAGTGAAGAATATACGCTTGATACCTTAACATCAGATTTTGTTCAGCTTTCACAAGAAGGAGGAACGAGCACTCATTATTTGCAGTTAAAACACTTTACATCTAAAAAGGCCGATTATGCTGTAATGGTTGAAAAAAGTGAAGGCTTTATGAGCTGGTCTAGAATCAAAATTTTCGAATTAAAAAGAAAGGGTGATGTTGTGAAATTGGGAATGAAGAATAAAGGGTTGCCATTTGTTAACTGGCTGGATTTTGGAATAGAAATAGGAGAAAAACTTGACCAATTTCCAACCACTTTCGGTTTTATGCATCATCTGAATCCCTCGGGGATATTAGATGTGAGCATATATGTTGCACCTACTTTTAGTACAGAAACCAAAGAACTTTTAGAAGATTTATATTCGCTTTATCCTAAGGCATTAGATGAGCACCTACATTATAAATGGGATGGTAAAAGGAATGCCTTCGTAACCGCCCTATTCATCAGATAAGTGCCAAAGAATTAAAAGCACTAACTTTGCAAAAAATAAGTTTTCATGATTCATTCCATGACCGGCTTCGGAAAAGCTTCCGGAACTTTTGAAAATAAGAACATTCGAGTTGAGATTAAATCACTCAATAGCAAGTCTCTTGATTTGCATGTAAGAATGCCACATAGCTATAAGGAGAGGGAAATAGATCTTCGAAAAAAGATCGGCGCAGCCTTGAATCGGGGCAAGATTGAATGTAATATTTTAGTGGAAAGCGAAGGGAATGAGAAGACAAATGTGTTGAACAAAGAAGTGGTTAAAGCATACTATGAAGAAATTCGTGGTATTGAGACAGAACTTGGAATTGAGTCAAGCGATACCTTACAGAATATTCTTAAGCTTCCGGATGTATTCTCGGCACCAATGGAAGAAATGAATGAAGAAGAATGGGCAAAGATTGATTCGCTAGTAGATGAAGCTCTTAAAAACCTAAAAGACTTTAGAGGAGAAGAAGGTAGAGCCTTGGTAGAGGAATTTACTGCTAGAATTAACGGAATCGATAAGTTATTGGGTGATATCCCTGCTTATGAAGACGAAAGAATAGTGAACATTAAGACTAGAATAGAAGGCAATATTCAAGAGTTTATGAGCTCAACTAATGTTGACAAGAATAGGTTAGAACAAGAACTCATTTATTATATAGAAAAGATAGACATAAGTGAAGAAAAACAGCGTTTAGCTAAGCACTTGTCTTATTTTATTGAAACCCTAAACACACCGGATTCTAATGGAAAAAAACTAGGTTTTATTTCACAGGAGATAGGACGAGAAATAAATACTCTAGGCTCAAAATCTTACCATTCTGAAATGCAAAAATGCGTGGTTCAAATGAAAGATGAGTTAGAGAAGATCAAGGAACAAGTATTAAATACCCTTTAAGATTCAACGAATGAACGAACAAGGAAAATGTATCATATTTTCGGCCCCATCCGGAGGAGGTAAAACAACAATAGTTCATTACTTAGAAGGTATTTTTCCTGAACTTGCTTTTTCAATTTCAGCTTGTTCTAGAGCGCCTAGAGGTGAAGAAAAGCATGGTGTAGATTATTATTTCTATTCAGCCGATGAGTTCAGGGATTTGGTGAAGAAAGGTTCTTTTATTGAGTGGGAAGAAGTATACGGAGGTAATTTCTATGGAACACTTAAAGCTGAAGTTGATCGTTTATGGGCTGATGGTAAAGTCATTTTATTTGATGTTGACGTTGAAGGCGCAGTAAGTTTGAAACAAATATTTGATGATCAAGCTTTAGCCGTATTTATTCAGCCGCCTTCGATTGAAGAATTGGAGAGAAGATTGAGAAATAGAAAGACTGATCCAGATGATCAGATAAAAAGGAGAGTAGCAAAAGCTGAACGCGAGCTTACCAAAGCAAAGTACTTTGATTTCATTTTGCTTAATGATGATTTAGATCGCGCTTGTGCTGAAATATCCAAAGTCGTATCTGACTTCATAAAGTCGTAATGGATAAAATTATTGGAGGAATAAGAGACGGAATTAGTGGAAATAAAGAAGTATTTCCTAAAAACATAGGTCTGTATTTTGGTTCTTTCAACCCGATTCATGTTGGCCATCTCATATTGAGTAATCACTTTGTAAATGAGGGTTATTGTGATGAAGTTTGGTTGGTGGTTACCCCGCAGAATCCTCTGAAAAAGAAGAATAACCTATTGGATGAGGTTCATAGAATGGCCATGGTGAGAATTGCCTTGGAAGATAATGCAAAGTTGAGAGCCTCTGACATTGAGTTTAATTTACCGCGCCCTTCATATACTAGTTATACTTTAGCGGCATTGAAAGAAAAATATCCCGATAATTCTTTTTCGTTAATTATGGGTGAGGATAATTTGAGAACTTTTCGAAAGTGGAAAAATTATGAATATATCATGGATAATCATAAAATATTGGTTTATCCTCGTGTACTAAGGGTTCAGGAGAAAGAAAATGATTCTATAGATAATAGTTTAGTTGAACATAAAAATATTCAGTTAATTGATGCCCCTCTTATGAAAGTATCATCAAGCTTAATACGTAAAAACATTAAGGAGGGTAAAGATGTTAGGTATTTACTTACTGAACCTGTTTTCAAATATTTAGATGAAATGAATTTTTATAGATAATGTACGATACGCTAAAGGCATTACATATCATTTTCATCGTGACCTGGTTTGCTGGGTTGTTTTATATCGTGAGATTGTTTGTTTATCAAGTTGAGGCAAGAGAAAAGCCTGCTCCAGAAAATCAGATATTAGGCAAGCAATTTAAATTGATGGCAAAGCGATTATGGTTCGGAATAACTTGGCCGTCATTAATTTTATCTTTCATCTTCGGGCCTTGGTTATTGATAGAAAATCCTAACCTTCTAAAGGCACCTTTTATGCATATTAAGTTGACCTTTGTTTTCGGTTTATTGCTTTATCATATTTATTGTCACGTAATTTTCAAGAAACTACAGCGCGAAGAGGGTTCTTACACGTCGAATTTTTTACGGATTTGGAATGAGGTGGCCACCTTATTTCTTGTTGCCATTGTTTTCTTGATTGTCTTAAAGAGCTCTTTGAACTGGGTTTATGGCGTGGTAGGTTTTGTACTTTTTGGTGTGCTCTTGATGTTGGCGATTAGAATTTATAAGAAGATTAGAACCGCTAAGTAGGGGGATCGTGAATTACTTCGACAAAAGAATAAACTATTCATCCTATCTGTAATTATTCTCATCGCAGCTTGTTCAAAGTATAAACCATCAAAGCAAATCGAATCTAGAACTTTTAAGATGGGTTTTAGTACATGGAGTTATGGTCCAGATTTGGCTGATATAGATGATACACACAGCTTTCTTGATCAATATGGAGCCATCCAATCTATTCAAATGGACGATAAAATTCCTTGGAATGCTTGGATTAATGGAACTGCCTTACCATCAGATTATATTGCCGATGTTGACGGAAGAGTTTTTAGACTACCCAATGATGGAACCCCAATAATTTTATCCATATCTCCATTGAATACTGGACGTGACAATATTATTGAGGATTGGGAAAATGGAGCTGCGCCTTCCTATTCTTTCGGCGATACCATTCTTCAAAACGCATTTATTGAACATATAAAATACCTCGTGGATGCTTTTAACCCAACGTACTTAATTTTCGGGATGGAGACGAATGACCTTTTAGTGCATGCTGAAGATAAATGGGATGATTTCAGATCTCTTATGACAAAAACTAAAACCGAGCTACAGCTGACTTATCCAACGTTGAAAATGACGGAGTCAATGACGCTACATAATTGGTATTAATCAGAGGTTGAGAATCAAGATGAATTCATAACGGAGATTAACGAAATTATAAATTCTATGGATTTTGCTGCGGTTAGTTTTTATCCCTTCTTTATAGGGCAGCACTCGCACCGGGATTTTCAAAAAGAGTTTGACTTTTTACATTCAAATGTTACCGTTCCGATAGGTTTTTCGGAAACTACTCATTTGGCAAACGATCTTGAAATTGCATCCTTTGAACTTTACATTAAGAGTAGTGAAAAGGAACAAAATGATTACCTAGAATCCTTACTGATAAATGTGGATAAGAATAGTTACGAATTCGTTATTTGGTGGTCACATAGGGATTTTGACAAACTATGGGAAACTTTTCCTGATGATGTAAAAGATGTTGGGAAACTATGGAAAGATACTGGTCTTTTAGACGAAAATGGCAATTCTCGTCCAGCTTTTGAAACATGGAAAGAAACTTTTTCTAAATAAAAGGGTAGGGTAAACCTTCATGAGACTGTTTTAGAGGCAAGGAAAATAAATTTTCCGTAAATTTAATTGTCGTTTCTATGAAAAAAACTGTCTTATTTATTGCGTTAACACTTAGTATTTCTGGTGTTAATGCTCAGTCCATGTCTACAACAAACCTTCCAATTATTGTAATTAATACAGTAGCTGGTGATGGAGAAATTCCTGATGACCCTAAAATGGTCGCCTCAATGGGAATTATTTATAATGGTCCAGGAATGCCGAATTCGGCTACAGATCCATTTAATCATTATGACGGACCTATTGGAATAGAAACAAGGGGTAATTCAACCCAAGATTTTGAGAAGAAAACGTATTCTATAGAGCTTAGAAATCCAGTAGACGGATCAGATTCGTCTGCAGCACTTCTCGGAATGCCGAAGGAGGAAGATTGGATTTTACACGCAATGGTTATTGATAAGAGCCAATTAAGAATTCCGATGAGTTTTTATTTGGCACAGCGTATGGGACATTATGCTTCGCGCTGGGTTTATTGTGAGCTATTTTTGGATGGAGAATATCGTGGTTTATATATTCTAACTGAGAGAATAAAACGCGATAAGAATCGGGTAGATATTGCTAAACTAAAATCGACTGACATAGTAGGTGATGAGTTAAGTGGGGGATACATTTTAAGAATTGATTGGATTGATGACGATGCTCAAGGAATTGAAACCAACAAACCATCTTTAGAAGGAGTTCCTCTTTTTCTTCAATACTATTATCCTAGAGCCGAGAATATTCAACCAGAGCAATCTGCTTATATTTTAAACTATATTAATGAGTTTCAGGACGCCCTTTGGTCTCCTACATACCATAACTCTTTGGGTAAACATTATAGTCGGTATATCGACATGACAGCTTTTGCGGATTTCCTTATTATAAATGAGATTTCCAAGAACTCAGACGGTTATAAATTGAGCTCATACATTCATAAAGACAAAACTTCAAATGGCGGAAAGCTGAAGGCAGGTCCTATTTGGGATTTTGATCAAACCTATGGCGTTAGTACAGTATGTGATTGTAATGATTTTGAAGGATGGACTTACATGCAAGGGGGAGGATGTGAAGATTTTGAAAGCATGCCTTTGTGGTGGAGTAAACTTATGGATGATCCAGTATTTACCAACCATTTAAAATGCCGTTGGGAAACGTTAAGGGCAGGTCCATTGCATACCGACACATTGTTTAATTGGATTGATGATCAACGTCTTTATATTCAAGAAGCTGTAGATCGAAATTTTTTACGTTGGAATGATTTTATTGGAGAACCGATTTGGTATGAACCTTCTCCAATTCCATCAACATACGATGGAGAAATCGTTTATATGAAGGCTTGGATAATGAATAGAATGAACTGGCTTGATGCTAATATGCCAGGAGATTGCAGTTTGGATATGGTTGGGCTCGAAGAAGAAGATCAAATTGAAATATCTGTTTTTCCTAATCCTAGTAATGGATTGTTTACGATCCAATTTCCGAATGATCGCGTAGAAATTCGAGTCTTTAATTTACAAGGAGCACTGCTATTAGAAGATCAGCTTGTATATGGAACAGGTAATATTGATTTAAGAGAATTTAGCGCTGGTCAATACCTGCTTCAAATTCAAAGTGACACTTGGGTAAAAACTGAAAGTTTGATTATAAACAACTAGAACTTTACGGCCATAATGCAGACGTCGTCAAGTTGTTCAAAATCACCTTTCCAATGATCAAAATAATCATTAAGGATTTCCGACTGTTTGTTAAATGGATGCTGAGATATTCGGATCAATAAGGCTTTGAAATTTTTGTACTTCAGCTTTTTCCCTTTGTTTCCTCCAAATTGATCGGCGTAGCCATCCGAGAAAAGGAAAACGGTATCTCCTGTTTTAATATCAACTTCATGTTCTATAAAGGGTTGAGCGTTTTCATAACGACCTACAGGCTGTTTGGTAGGTTTGATTTCGCTCAGTTCTCCGTNAGAAATGATATAAAGACTGTTGTTGGCGCCCGAGTATTTGAGCTTTTGTTCGGATTTATTATAAGAACAGAGTGCGATGTCCATTCCATCATTCACTTGGAAATCGTTTTTGTTAAAGGTATCGATTACAAGTTCTCTCGCCTTATCAAGGATCAAGCTTGGCTTCGTTAATCCATATTCATGTACCGCCCTGTTCAGCGAGTTATGACACACTACGCTCACCATTGCTCCAGGTACTCCGTGTCCAGTGCAATCGGCAGCGGCGAATAAAGTTTCGTTATTATGTTCTTCTAGCCAATAAAAATCGCCCGCAACAACGTCTTTTGGTTTGTAAATTATGTAATGTTCAGGCAAATGTTTCTCCATCATACTGGTTGATGGTAAAATAGCAAGCTGAATCCTTTTCGCGTAAGCTATTGAATCTTGAATTTCATTGTGTTTTTCTTGGATTTGGTGGGTTGCTTTTTCCACCTCCCATTCCAGCTGTTCCTTTTGTTTTTTTAGTTTCCTAGTGCGAAGCTGAATAATTAAATAGATGAAGAGAATACCAAAAACGAAATAGAAAAATTTAGCTATGGCAGTTGCGTACCATGGAGTCATGATCGAGAATGTATAGGAAATATGATCAGACCATGCAGCGTTTTCAAATTTAGTCTTAAGTTGAAAAGTGTATTCTCCAGGTCCTAAATTCTTGAAAGTAGCTTTTCGATCTGTGGAAGGATCACTCCAATCTTCATCTAGTCCGATAAGCTGATAAGAGAATAGGACTTTGTGCTGATTCCAAATATCTCCTGAACTATAAATAAAAGTGACATCGTTATTTTCAGGTTCAAGGACTAGATCTTTAGGAATATAGGTGAATGGTTCAAGATTATTAGAGATTACTTTCTCCTTTGTATTTATGCTAATTATCCTTGGTAGAACCCATTTTCTGTTGAGAACTGATGAATTTCCTCATCATTGAACCAGTAAATTCCAGAGTGATTGGTTGAAACCCAAGTTCTACCTTTTGTATCTTTAAAAAAGTAGTCTGCTGAGTTATTTAAAATTCCTTGCTCTTCTCCCAATAATTCGGCAACCATCTTTGATTGTAATAATGCCATACCTAGAACTAATTAAATATTCATTTGAGTCTGGTGAAATAGCATAGTTGATGTATCCAACCTTTCCGTAATCGTTGGAGGTAAAATCTAATTGCTTAGCTTCTTGGTTATTGAACATTAATACTTTTCGTTGCCTTAAAACAGACCAATAGTTGTTATTCTGATCAAGTATATGATCGTAAAAGCTAATATCGTCGCCGAAATCCTCCTTAAAATTTGTACGAAATGTGTTTCTTCTTTGATATAATAAACCACTAGTCCCTGAAGAAAAGTATATAGCGTCTTCTGTCGGAATAATATTACCAGTTCCATTTTCAGCAATTCCTTCTTTTTGTCCAAAGACTTCATATTGGTTATTTTCTGTTAAATGAAAAATTCCATTGTTAACGCTTGCTAGCCAAATACTCCCATCAACATCTTCTGATACTTCGAAGTAAGTTGGGCGCACGTCGAATATATTAGAGTAATCCCATACTGAGTCTTGCGATATTTTTAGGAGGCTTCGTCCCCAATTATTCAACCAGATATCTCCATTGCGTGATTCAAAAATGGAAATAAAACTAAAGTCATTATAGGGCGCTGGAAGCTTTTTATGCGTGATTTTGTCTTCTCCGGCTATTGTTTGAGCCAGCCCTATACTTGTCGCAAATAATAGTCTATTTTCATTGGAAGAAATATCTAAAACTGAAACATAATTTTCACCTTCATAAAAAGGATAATGCTCAACACCATCTTCTGTAATTTTCGCGACTCCATAATCGTAAGTACCTGTCCAAATATTTCCGTCCTTATCTTCATCAATACAGACAAAAAACAGATCGGGTATTTCAACTTGATCGTCATAAATCCAAAAGTTAGTGCCATCAAATTTTAGTAAGCCAGTATTGGTAGCAGCCCATATTTCATTTTTTGAGGAACAGAAGATGTCATATATGTAGGGAATATCAAGACCTGTTTCGTTACCATAGTAAAAACACTTATCACCTATTATATGAGAGATTCCATTGGTATGACCTAGCCAAATATTCCCGTTTTTGTCTAGAGCAAGGTCGTTGATTTCATTTTCTGGTAAGCCGTGGATTGAAGTTAAACTATAAATATTTGCTCTTTTATCCTTAATTAAAGAAGGATTCTCTAAGAGAATAGGATCGGGAATGGTGGTTTCGAGTTTACGTGGTTTTGCCGGATAGAATTCCCCTGGATTATTTCTAATAATGGTATCTGATTTCATTTTGCCTATAAAGACAGGATCATAGTGAATCAAAATATCGTCTGAAGGATGGTCAAATCCTGTAATTTCATATTTCACTGTTTTTCCTTTAGGAAGACTGTCACGCTTAAGAACAACCTCATTGAATTTTGTGAATTTTCCTGGAACTATTGTATCCTCTGCAGCATTAATGAAGTATTCTTTTTCAACTGAGCTAGTTTGGTTGTCATCTAGTACAACTTCATCCGCATTACTTTCACAAGAAGTTGCGCATAGAACGACTAGAAATAGTGAAAATGAGTATTTAAGGATTGGATTCACAATCCTCTAAAGTTAAACTTTCTTCAACGTAAATGAAAATGTTGATCCAACATCTGGTGTGCTACGCACATTTATGGATTCCCCATGGGCCTCAATAATGTGTTTTGCAATTGCCAAACCGAGTCCAGAACCACCAACATTTCTCTCACGACTTTTGTCTACTCGATAGAATCTTTCGAATAATCGAGACAAGTGTTTTTCCTCCATGCCGACACCATCATCAGCCACTTCAATTAACACTTGACCAGATTCTAAATTGTGAAAGCGAACAGTGGTGTTTCCATTCTCATTTCCATATGAAATAGAGTTTGAGATGAGGTTGGTAAGTACTTGAGCAATTTTGTCACGATCGGCATTAACGGTAATCGGTTCGTAAGGTTTGTTAAAGCCGAGATTAATATCTTTTAGACCTGCTTTATTATTCATTAAGTCGAAAAGTTCTTTTGTTAATTCAACAATGTCAAAATCGGCCTTTTTAATCTTAATTTGCTTGATTTCGAATTGTGAAATGGTATCTAGGTCCTCTAGAAGTGCGGAAATTCGATCAACTCCTTTTAGGGCGCGTTCACAAAATTGTCGGTTTACATTTTCATCTTCCAACCCACCCTCAAGCAATGTGAGAAGATATCCTTGGATACTGAATACTGGTGTTTTGAGCTCGTGTGCAAGATTTCCAATAAATTCTTTTCTAAATACTGCATCTTTTTGGAGCACATTGATTTGAGCAGTTTTTTCCTTGGCCCATTCTCTGGTTTGTTCTGTAATATCACCGATAATATCTTCATCTAAGGAAGCATCATCTGCTTTATTGGCCTCGGATTTACGATTTCCAATAATCTTATAGATAAGGCGAATCCTCTGGTTGATATAATTCTTAATTAGAAAGTAAAATGTGCCTCCACTTATAATTAGTGAGAACAGTCCTACTAAGAAATAACCACCAATACCTATTTCAATTAAATTTCCTAAATGAAGCATAATGAGTAAGCCCATTATGCCCAGAGTTGTCAGTAAGCTGCCAACTGTAATTAATTGTATGGGTTTTGAGAGGTTCATTAATTATTTCCAAGAGGTTGTTTCAATCATATGCGTAATATCTTCTTTAATATAATCAAGACTTGGTTTAACGCTATCATAATTTGGCGATGTGTTGAAATATAATGCGCCTCGCATAAAATGGTCAATGGAATCAGTTAGATAAAATTGATAGGGGGAGGCTGCATTTCCAACTATATCGTAGCTTAATCCATAGGTTTGAGTACTAGGGTTTACGTATGCAACTTCCCTAATTTCATCGGCTTTCACACTGTGCTCATATGCAAGCTTTCTAGAGTAATCTATATTCAATCGTAAATTACTATCTACAGGCAGGTAAGTAAGAAAAAGAGTAGCATTAAACTGGCCCATATCTATGTTTCGATTGCATGACGAGTCTAAAGCCTTAAGAGTGAAGTATTCTGGAACCTCAAAACTATATGGGCAATTGCTTTCATAAAGGTCGTAAACCCGTTCTGGAAAAGAAAGGCGTAAATCTCCCCTTGGTTTAGGGTAGTAGTCAGTTTCTTCAGAACACGATTGCATAGAAATAAGTGCAACCAAGCTAAGTACTAACCATTTAATCCTCTGTTTTACTTTCTCCATTAATACTAACCTTTATTCGTGTAATTTTTCTGTTATTCGCTGCCTCTATTGTGAACGTATAATTTTCAAAAGTTACACGTTGATGCTTTTTTAAGATTACGCCGGCTTGTTCAATGACAAACCCTGCAAGCGTATCGGATTCGTCTTTCGCAGCCTCAAATGATTTTCCATCAATACCCAATACTCTGTAAAAGTCAATGAGTGGTGTTTTTCCTTCAAAAACGTAGTTTTTATCATCCAATTTAGAGTAGATCAGATTATCATCATCAAACTCTTCAGAAATGTCACCCACAATCTCCTCTAGTACATCCTCTAATGTTACAATACCCGAAGTTCCACCGTATTCATCTACTACGATAGCCATGTGAATTTTCTTTTCCTGGAAATTTGTAAGTAGATCATCAATTTTCTTATTCTCAGGAACAAAATATGGCTGACGTACAAGATGTTGCCAATTAAACTTAACGTCTTTATCAATATGCGGAATTAAATCTTTAATAAATAAAATACCAGCGACATCATCGAACGATTCTTTAAGCACTGGTATTCGGGAAAATCCATATTCATGAACCTGTTCAATAACTTCGTCGAACTTCATCTCAAGACTCAGTGAAAAAACATCTACACGTGAAACCATGATTTGCTTTACATCCTTTTTTCCAAACTCTACAATCCCTTCCAGAATCTTCTGCTCTTGTAGGTCATGGTTTTCCTCAATGGTCATTTCAATAGCGTGAGAAAGCTCATCGGATGAAACGTTTATGGACTTCTTTTTTGCTACACCACTAATTGCTCTTGTGCCAACGACGAGTAATTTTTTAAGGTAATTAAAGGGAGGAGTTTTACTAATGACATTTAATGGTTTGGCCATGAGTAAAGTAACTCTTGTTCCATGTTTAGTGGCGTATATTTTTGGGATTACTTCACCAAATAAAAGAAGGATAAAGGTGATGACAATTACATCGATAATAAACTTTGAAGTTTCGCCAATTGAATCTGGAGGCAACAATGTATCGGACAAGTAAGCACTCACAAGAATAATCGCAACATTTATGAAGTTGTTGGCTATAAGAATGGTAGCTAGAAGTTCTTTTGGTTTTCCTAGAAGGTCAATTGCAACTTTCGATCGCTTAGATTCTTTATTTTTTATTGCCTCTCTATCCTGAGGAGAAAGTGAGAAAAATGCCACTTCACTACCAGAGACTAATGCAGAGCTAGCAAGGAGAATGATCAAAATGATAGATGTGAAGATTACCGGCAAAGCCGTACTCCAATCAATGGCTAGTAGTATTAAACTCGATCCGGGGTCGTCCAAGGGTTAAAGGTTAGTTCAACTTAAAAAGGAAGATCATCTTCTGCTTCAGCCGAAATATCTTCTTTTGGTGCTTTCGGTTGAGCGTTTTCAACAGTACTTGGGTAGGCAGTATTATTTCCAGTGTTTTCAGCTCGAGACAGCATAGTCATTTCATCTGTAACTACCTCAGTTGTGTATCGGGTTTGGTTGTTTTCGTCTGTATATGATCTAGTCTTTAACTTTCCTTCAATATATACTTTCATTCCTTTTTTCAGATAGCTCTCTGCTACCTTAGCCAAACCACGCCACATAACAATGTTATGCCAATCCGTGATTTCCCTTTTTTCACCAGTATTCTTATCAGTATAACTTTCAGAAGTAGCAATAGAAAATCGAGCGACGCCTACACCATTATCTAAATAACGAACTTCAGGGTCTTTGCCTAAATTTCCAATTAAGATTACCTTATTTACACTTCCTGCCATAATTATTGAATACGTGAATAAGCAAATATACTTAAAGGTTCCCAAAAAAGTTGGATGCTTTAAGGTATTTTACCAACAATTGAGGCATTGGGAAATTATCCATGGAATCAATTTTAACTTTCTCATATTCAGTAGATATCAGTTTTTCAACTTCAAAAATCCAAAACTTCACTTTGAGTTTTTGATGAGAGAGTACGTGATTTAGTTCTCGATCGAGATAATGTTTTTGAGGTTTATAGGCTTCAATTAAATCCATGATCCCGATCGATTTATCAAATTGGTCATTTCCAGGAAAATCGTAGAGGCCGCCCCAAATATCTTTAGTGCCTCGCTTCTTTATAAGTGTATGTTCACCATCAGTTAACACAACATAATTAATGAATCGCTTTCGAACTTTGGTTTTTTTAGCTTTTACCGGTAGGTTGAGTTGGTTTTTTTGAGCTAATCCTTCGCATGATACATTCAACGGACAGTTTTCACAATCAGGATTTTTAGGAGTGCACTGAAGAGCGCCAAATTCCATTATCGCCTGATTATAATTACCTGAATTAGAAGTGTCTAATAGTTCTTGTGCCAGCGCTTTGAAATGTTTAATTCCCTCCGTACTGTCAATTGGCAAATCAAAGTTAAGGTATCTACTTAACACTCTGTAGACATTGCCGTCAACTACGGCGTACGGAAGGCCGAAAGCGATGGAACCAATTGCGGCAGCTGTATATTCTCCGACTCCTTTTAAAGCTAAAATAGATTTATAGTCTTCTGGGAAAACACCATCGTACTTTTCATGGACAATTTTGGCCGTAGCATGGAGGTTTCGTGCCCTTGAGTAGTAACCTAATCCTTGCCAAAGGTTCAGTACTTCATCTTCAGGTGCGTTGGCTAAATCGGATATTGTGGGATATTTTTCCTTAAATGCGAGAAAATAATTTGTGGCTTGATCAACTCTGGTTTGTTGAAGCATTATTTCTGATAACCAGATGAAATAGGGGTTTTTATTCTCTCTCCATGGAAGATTTCTTTCGTTTTGTCGAAACCAATCTTGGATTAATGATGAAAAATTGGCCATTGAGATAATTTTTTCAAAGTTCAGCACATTTTTAGAATTAATTCAAGCATAAGTCCTTAATTTTGCAGCCAAATTTTAATCCACTTAAATTGAACTAGTTATGACAAAAGCAGATATCGTTAGCGAAATCTCAGAAAAAACAGGAGTAGAAAAAGTAGCAGTACAAAGAACTATCGAGGAATTTATGTCTTCTGTTAAAAAATCAATCTCAAAAGGAAACAACGTTTACTTAAGAGGTTTTGGATCATTCATCGTAAAAACGCGCGCTGAGAAAACTGGTAGAAACATTTCTCAGAACAAATCGATTATCATCCCTGCTCACAATATTCCGGCGTTTAAACCAGCTAAAACGTTTGTAGAGAACGTAAAAAAGAACGTACCGGTTAAATAAAAGTACAACGAACGAAAAAAACTGTATATTTGCAGCCCGTTCATTAGAATTTTTACTAAAACTTCCTGAACATCAGGGAGTTTTTTTGATATAAAGAATTATTAATAAAACATTAAATTATGCCAAGCGGAAAAAAACGTAAGAGACATAAGATGTCAACGCACAAGCGTAAAAAAAGACTTAGAAAAAACAGACACAAGAAGAAGAAGTAATCTTCTAATTGTGGACTCTCCCAGTCATTAGGAGAGCATTTGCCTTTTCATAGGCGTTTCACTGTGCGCGTGAGCGCATTTCTCTCTTTGTATATGAGTAGTGTTGCGGAATACACTTAATACAAAACTTTTATTGTGGAGTTAGAACTGGTAATTGATTCAAAGCCAGACCTTATACGATTAGCCTTGTTAAGGGATGGTAAACTAATTGAATTACACGAGGAAAAAGGCAAAACAGAATTTGCCGTTGGAGATATATATTACGGAAAGGTGCGTAAGGTTGTACCAAACTTAAACGCGGCCTTTATCGATTTGGGGTATGAAAAAGATGCATTCTTGCATTATCTTGATTTGGGACCCCAATTTCAATCGCTAAATAAATTTACGAAAGACACTCTTGCAGGAAAGCAAAGTGTTGCAGATCTTCTATATTTCAAAAGAGAAAAGGATATCGACAAGAATGGAAAGATTAAAGATGTTCTTTCTTCGGGTAGAGATATAGTTGTGCAGGTTTCGAAAGAGCCGATATCTGCTAAAGGACCAAGACTAGGAGCTGAGGTAACTTTAGCAGGAAGATTCTTAGTGCTTGTGCCTTTCTCAGACAAAGTATCAATTTCTCAAAAAATACGTGATCGTAAAGAACGTGATCGATTGAGAGATATCATGAAGAGTATTCTTCCGAAAAATTTTGGTGTTATCATCAGAACGGTGGCTAAGAACCAGAAGATATCAGAGATTGATACTGATTTAAAAGACCTATTAGCGCGTTGGAAGAAAATGCATGGTAACTTGCAAAATGCAAGACCGCCAAAACGAATTTTAGGAGAACTTAATAGAGCATCTTCATTGTTACGTGATACGCTGAATAAAGATTTCACTAAAATTACTGTGAATGATGCTGACTTACTGGCTGAAATGAAGGAGTATATCCAGTCCATTGCTCCCGAAAAGGCTGGAATCCTTAAGCAGTATAACGGTAAACATAATATTTTCGAAGGTTGTGGTATCAACCGTCAAATCAAAACACTCTTTGGTAAAAAGGTGCCATTGCCTAGTGGAGGATATTTGATTATTGAGCATACCGAGGCAATGCACGTTGTGGATGTTAACTCTGGTAATAGAGCATCTAAAGACGATACACAAGAAAAGAATGCCTTAGCAGTGAATTTGGAAGCGGCTGAGGAGTTAGCTCGAGTAATGCGCCTTAGAGATATGGGTGGTATTATTTGTGTAGACTTTATTGACATGCACAAGAAGGAGAACAATAGAATGCTTTACGATAAGTTCCGAGAGTTTATGAAAGCGGATAGAGCGAAGCATAGTATGATCCCTCCAAGTAAATTCGGAATTATTGAAGTAACGCGTCAACGTGTTAGACCTGTTACCAATATTGATACTTCTGAAGTTTGTCCTTGTTGCAAGGGAACGGGAAAAGTTCAGGCAAGTATTACCTTCTCAGATGAAATTGAAGGGAATTTATCGCTTATCGCAAGTCGAAATAAAACAAATAAGATTACTCTAAGATGTCATCCGTTTATAGCAGCCTACTACAACAATGGTTTCTTTTCGAGTAGAAGAAAAACGTTAAGTAAACAGCTGAAAACAAAGCTGGTTGTGGAGCCAATTGATTCATACGCATTCTTAGAATATCATTTTTTCGATAACGAGAACGAGGAAATCAAGAACTAGGTGGAAAACGCTAAGGCAAAATATTCTTTGCTTGAAGCGAAAATGAAAATTGAGGCCTATTGCGCTTATCAGGAGCGTTGTGACCAAGAGGTACGTAAAAAACTACACTCTTGGAACATGGATTCTGAGCATGTTGACATTCTAATTTCTGATCTAATTACCAATCGCTTTCTTAATGAGGAAAGATTTGCTTCCGCCTACACTAGTGGTAAGGTGAATATTAAGCGCTGGGGAAGAAAAAAGATTAAGCTGAATCTAAAATTCAAACAGATTTCTGATTATAGCATAAACAAAGCTTTAAAGGAAATTGACCAAGAAGTATATTGGAATAATTTGATGCACTTGGCGAATAAAAAATGGGCTGCTTTAAAAGAGCCAAATCATTATAAAAAGAAGGCCAAACTTCTTACATTTTTAAACACGAAGGGTTACGAAATGGATTTAATGAATGAAGCTGTGAAAGAAATTTTAAATCAGGATTAAACCTTTTGCTTTTTTTGAAGTCATAAAATAAGCGATACCTAATTCACATGCATGAAAGTTAAACTAATTCTTGTGCTCTGCGCATTTCCCTTATTTGCTGTAGGTCAAAACCTGTACGACATTGATAATATCACCACTATTGACATTGTTTTTGAAGAATCCGATTGGGATGCCATATTGGACACCTATTACGCAAATGAAATAGATGAACGTTTACCAGCAACAGTGACGATAAACGGTGAGGTGTTTGATAGTGCTGGTGTTAAGTTCAAAGGAAACAGTACCTATAGTGCTTCAAATTCAAAAAACCCTCTAAATATTGAGTTGGATTATGTTTACGATAAGCTGTATCAAGATTACGGCACTCTAAAGCTTTCATCGGGGAAAAAGGATCCTTCTTTTTTAAGAGAAGTCCTGTCTTATGAAATAGGACGTCAGTATATGGATATGCCGCTCTCTAATTATGCTTATGTTACAATTAACGGAATGGAATATGGACTATTTTCAAGTTCAGAATCTATCGATGGCGATTTTGTGGAACGACGTTTATACAGCGATAGAGATAATCCTCGTTTTAAATGTAATCCCGAATCTATTGGAGGTGATGGTTCTTCAATAACGTATTATGGAGGTGATTCTTCATTATACTTCAATTATTACGAATTAAAAACAACATACGGGTGGAATGCACTAGCAGACTTGGCCTATCAATTGTATTTTGATGTTACTTTAATTGAGAATGTACTGGATGTTGATAGAGCTTTATGGATGTTAGCTTTTAACGATGTAATGGCAAATATGGACTCTTACTCAGGTCCTTTTCGCCAAAACTATTATTTAATCCAAGATGATTATGGTAGATTCTTACCTATAATTTGGGATTTGAACGAGTGTATTGGTGGATTTGAAATGGTAGATATGCCTGGGGGTGGTGGACCTCCTAGCCCTCCAGATATTACTGATTTGACCGAGGCAGATATTTTCTTAAGAGAAGGAGATTCGGATTTTCCTTTGATTTATTATTTATTTCAGGTAGATCGCTATAAGAAGATGTATTTGGCACATGTTAAAACCATCTACGAAGAAAACTTAGCCAGTGATCAGTACTATACGCGAGCAACAGAAATTCAAGCTATAATTTCATCCACGGTGAGTTCAGATCCGAATGCGATTTATTCATCTTCAGAATTCTCGAATAATTTGGATAATTCTGTCGGTTCAGGTATGGATGCTACTTATGGAATTCATGAAATTCTAGATGCACGCAGGGCGTTTTTGGCAGCGAGTTCTGAATTTGCGCTAATTGCACCGACTATTTCTGATGTTGACCATTCTCCGGTTCAACCTATGAGCGGAGAAACGATTTTTATTACGGCAACAATAACCGACGCTGATTATGCCCATTTGGGTTATCGTTATGAGCGAAAAGCACCCTTTTCAAAAGTTGAAATGTATGATGATGGGACACATGGTGATGGCGCTGCAGGAGACAATGTTTGGGGAGCCTCTATAGTAGCAACAGCCCAAGATGTAGATTATTTTATTTATTCAGAGAATGCCGATGCGGGAAAGTTTTCTCCAGTTAGAGCAGAGCACGAATTTTATAGTATAACGATTTCCTCCGATGTTGTGATTAATGAGATAATGCCAAAGAATAACGGAACAGTTACAGATCAAGATAATGAGTATGATGATTGGGTAGAAATATTTAATAATTCAACATCTGCAATTGATATCAGCGGATATACACTTTCGGATTACGAACTAGAATTGGATCGTTTTATATTTCCTTCGGGAACAACAATTGGAGCTGGTGAATACCTTATAGTTTGGTGTGATGGAGACACTCTACAGTCAGGCTTTCATACCAATTTTAAATTGGACTCAGGAGGTGAGACACTTTATTTAGGAGATGGCACTAGTACGGTAAATCAAGTGACTTTTCCCGAAGTTAATGCTGGTCATACATTTGGACGCTATTTCAATGGAACAGGTCCGTTTCAGCGACTTTTACCTACTCATGGGGCATCAAACACCTATACTACTGTTGGGCTAGAAGAGGTTAAATATTTTCCAGAATTAAATCTTTATCCGAATCCATCACATGATTTTATAACGGTTGATGGTCTAGAGGATTCTGAATTAGGGTTCATTTATAATTTGAATGGAGCTGTATTACAAACTGTTAAACTTAGTTCTGGGCTGAATACCATTGATATTCAGACATTACCTATTGGTGCTTATATTCTCCATTTCCAGTCTTTGGGCATTTCGATGAAGTTTTCAAAGATGTAAACGGCCAGTTCGTTGAATTTTCTTGACCAGAGATCCAGGCTTTTGTAATTTAAGAAGTACAAAATCTATGTATTATGGGAGGCTATGGGAGCATGAGCAGTATGAACAGTACTGTAAATAACAATCAAAAGAAATTAAGTAAATCTGGCAAGTACAATCGAAAAAAGAGTTTAAAGGAAAGCATTGACTCTGTTGCTAAGGGAAATAACGTTCAAATAACCAAGAAAAAGGCTTCGCCAGAACATTTAGCTAGCATACGTAAAGAAATTGCGCTAAGAAAGAAAAGGCAAGATATTTTAAAGGGGATAGCTGCGTTTGTGATTCTAATAGCAATTTTTAGCCTATTCATTTGGATTTTGGATAAGTAATGCAACCCAATCAACTGTAGTCGCATCAGTAGGGTATGAAAAAGATCGCAATAGTAGCATTGGTAGGGTTAGGATTTATGGCTTGCGCTAAGTCAGAGAGTTGTTATGACCCAGATTTAAAGGAACGGTACAAAGATATTTTTTGTACTACCGATTGTCCAGGGTTTAAAGCTTGTAATGGAGAGACCTATTGTAACGAATGTGTTGCGGCCACTCATGGTTTTGGACCAGAATAAATAAGCCTGGAAAACCTCCTAAATTTTAGTTTTTCAGAGGTCTAAAACCATCATTTCTTTGTATTTTTATTAGACAAAATATAGGCCTATGAAAACAAAGAAATTGTATCATTGTCAAATCGCTTTGTTTCTACTACCACTCTCTGTTTTAGTCGTGGCAATTCTATTAGCCAAAAGCCAATTTCTTCACGGAAACACTGATTCTAATTCGGCTGATATAGCATTAGGGGTTACATTGGATTTAACTTTAACACTTCCTTTGCTCTACTTCCTAGCGATTAGAAAAACAAGAGTCCCGAAAATCACATTAATTCCAGTATTTGTTTTTGGTTTAGTGCTGGCAAAATTTTTACTACCAAATGACCATCATTCAATAGCGGATTTCATTCAAGCTTTTGTATTGCCAATGGTTGAATTTGTAGTGGTAAGCTTCATTGGTTACAAGGTGTACACCATACGTAAAGCCTTTAAGGCAGCGCAAGAAAGAAAAATTGATTTTTATGAAGCATTTTTGGGTGCGGCAGTTGAGGTAACAAAAAATAAAAAGCTATCACATTTTTTAACTACTGAAATTGCTGCTATAGGATATGCCTTTTTCATTTGGAAAAAGCCTGCTCGAGCAGAGAATGAGTTTACTATATACAAGGATAGTGCGAATTTGGCCATTTTTGGAGCTGTTATTTTGGCTATAGTGGCTGAAGGTTTCGCTATTCATTTTTGGATTGAAAGATACAGCCCGGTCGCTGCATGGATTTTATCAATAGCAAGTGCTTATTTTCTCATTCAAATATTAGGTCATATTAAAGCGATTAAAAGAAGGTATGTGAGTATTGAAGAGGATAAAATCATATACCGATACGGGATTTTTGGTCGAGTAGAGATTCCAAAAGATTTGATAGAAAAGATTGAAGTTTCAAATTTTGATTTTAAGATTCCAGAGGGAAGGAAAATCCAACGGGTGAATTTATTGAATGAAGTTGAAGGAGCAAATATTGCATTTTACTTGAAGGAAGAAATAGAGGTTGAGAAGATTTATGGGATTAAAAAAGTAGGCGACGTTTTAGTTTTACATGTGGACGATGCTAAAAGATTTCAATCTGAGTGCAACCCCACCTAGAATACTCGCATCATTAGAGTATGAAAAAGATCGTAATAATAGCAGTAGTAGGGTTAGGATTCATATCGTGCAATAAAGAGCACCTTTGTTATGACCCTCAATTAGAAAGAAAAGCAGCTTTAATGCTGTGTACAGCAGATTGTCCTGGTTTCGTAGCATGTAATGGGGAAACTTATTGTAATGAATGCGAAGCAGCCAGAGATGGATTTGGAGCCGAGTAGCTCGGTTTATGTGGGTTATTTAAAGTTTGAGTCGGTCGGAGTATTCTGGCTTTGACAGGCTCAACCACCATCTTGTTGCACTCGGATTCCAATAACACAGATCCCGCTTTCACTTCGTTGCGGGATGGTGTTCTCTGGCACTCTAGTTCTGATTTTTCAAATCAGACTCTCACACCGATAACACAGACGTCATCTAACTGTTCTATACTACTACGCCATTCTTCGAAAGTGGTATCTATGATTTTCATTTGCTCTTCCAAGGTTTTTCCTTGTGCGGAAAGCAAGAGCTTTTTAAAGTTGACACCTTTAAATTTCTTGCCTTTTTCACCGCCAAACTGGTCAGCATATCCATTAGAAAACAAGTAAAAAGAATCGCCAGGATTAAGTTGTATTTTTTGTGTTTTGAAGTTATCTGAATAAGCAAATTTTCCTATGGGTTGTTTGTCTCCTTTGTATTCTTCAATTTCAGAACTATCCTTGCGTATTACCCATAAAGGATTATTAGCGCAACCAAAATTCAAGATTTGGTCATGGATTATTTTTTAACCCAGCGTATAAAACCTATTGACCCCGAAAATCATCATTACAATCAGTATCTTTTGAAGTTGGGCGCACTCCATAAAATTGGTGTCTTGGCCATGAAATGTAGGCCAGGCATTCAACTTACTACAGCAGAGGATTTATTAAAAGCCATCCAAGTTTTTGAATGGCTTTATTTCCACGAGCATAAGCATTAGGGAAAAGAAAAAAGGCTCAGAAATTCATCTGAGCCTTTTAGTAGTAAATTTAAGCGTTAAATCCGGATATTGTCTGTTCAACCATAGTGTTAACAGGCTCAAAGAAACTTTTAAATGGAGTTTTCCAAATAATCTCATCATCCGAATTATATGCGCTATGAGTGGAACAGTTCCATGGCTGCGGGTCGTCGCCTTCATCTAAGTAAATAGAAGCAAAAGAATAATCATCAAGTTGATTGAATGTAGCAATCGGTCTGGCAATATTAATCCCCTCTTTCATTCAGGCCTTTCTTAACATTTCTTGTGTACCCTAAGATAGATTTTACCTTTAGATTTAGCTTAATACTGCTGAAGTTACCTCCAAAAAAATAAAAATTTGCGAAACGCTCTAGGAAAACGTATCCATTATTTGTTTCTTTCTCTAAATTGTTAATTTCCGCAACTGAAGCCGGGAGAACTTTTAATTGAGGGTGTTTTTAACCGTGGGAAATTATTTTTTCTTCGTTATTTATTTTGGTATTCTATTTCCATGATTTTAATTATCGAATTCTTTTAAATAGCAAGCTCCCTCTATTTCTAGGTTTCCACGAACTATTATTTCTATTTTCTTATTCTGGCTTTCAGCATACGCTTTTATTATTATTAATTCTCTTTGTTAGGAAGGACAGGTAAAGAAGATTATAACGCAAATTAAAAAGGAGCCTGAATCGAGAAGAAAGTGGCTGCTAGCTATGTTCAAGGAAAATGTCGTTGATAGTAAGAAGCACAAGACGTATAAGTTTTGGAAGCGAGGAAATTTTGCAATTGCAGTTCGCTCAAATCGGATGCTGCTTATAAAGATTAATTACATCCATCAAAATCCGGTTAAGGCCAACTTTGTTAAATATGCCGAGGACTGGGAATATTCTTCGGCGTATGTTTACGCAGACTTAATTCAATATTTGAATTTACACCGTTGGTTTAATTCACTTGAAATTTAAAAAATGTCAAGTTTTTTAAATAAAATAGTGGGGGACTAACAACTGATGTTCGACATCTTTCGGTAAATAATTATCTTTGCAAATCAAAAAAAATCAAAAATAAAAAATAATGAAAAACTTCAATGTAATAACACTTGCAGCAACAGCAATAATTATCTCGGCATTATTTGCATTTAAAAATGATACTGATGGTACACCTAAAAAACATGAGTTCACCTCTTTCACTGTTGTTGAATCTATCGTTCCTGATGGAATGGGAAGATCCAGAATTATTAATGCCCTCTCAAAAAGAGATTACAGGGATTTTACGATCACCAAATCGGAAGAAGATAAATCGAGAAATAAATCCTCAAGAGATGAAATAAGAGTAAAAAATTATGAGGAAACTAAACTATTGAACTTCTTTAATATTGGCGGAATTAGATTTCAAAATATTGCGGCAAATGATGCTGTGATCAACAGTAAAGTTACAGCCATGCTAAATGAAGGATGGGAACTCCTTAACATTGTATCAGGTGTTGAGTCAAAAGGAGGAGAAGATGATAATCAAGGAATTTTTATTACACGATTTTATTTTAAGAGATAGAGCTAATCTATTTTATACATTAGAGGCGCTTTTACGCTAAGAAATACCGGTGGACTCAAATCCACCGGTATTTTTAATAATTAAGGGTGTTAACAAAGCTATAAATTTTGAATACGCCTAATTCACTCCAGCTTTGCGGCAGAGTGTGGGTAGTATTTAAGTTTTGTCTCAAACCAGGTTGGTTTTTCTAAAACACTTTTATAATGCGAGAAGGTTTTAAAACCATGTTCGCCGTGTTAGGCACCGGTTCCGCTAACGCCAACTCCCCCAAATGGCAGATGATGATTTGTGATATGCATCACAGCCTCATTGATACCACCGCCACCGAAGGATATTTTTTCCAAGATCTTTTTCTTTTCGACTTTTTCATTTGTGAAAGCATAACATGAAAGAGGTTTTGGTAATTTTTTAACCCACTCAATTGCATCATCAAGCTTATCATAGGAGATCACAGGTAGTATTGGCCCGAAAATTTCATCTTCCATAACCTTACCGTTAAAGTTAACATTATGCATTATTGTTGGTTCCAATATGCGATTGATACGGTCAATTTTCCCACCGTAATAAACCTTATCTAAATCAATTAGATCTTCCAAACTCTCTCACTGCTCGGTTTAATGCGCCATGACATAATACAGAAACTATTGCCCCTGGAACTCCGTGGCCTGTGCAATCTGCAGCTGCGAAAAGTACTCCGTCTTTCTCAGGTGAAGGTTCTATCCAATAAAAATCTCCCGCGACAATGTCCTTTGGTTTGTAAAGGATAAATGAGTTAGGAAGGTATTCATTAATGGATTTTTGAGAAGGAAGAATTGCATCTTGAATGCGCTTTGCATATTCAATAGAATCGATGATTTCTTTGTTTTTTTTTTCAACCAATAATTTTTGCTCTTCGATTATTCCTTTTTGCTTTTAATGAACCTATTTAAAACCAAAAAGCTAAACAAAGTTATAGCAGCCAAACCAATGTAAAGGAAAAATGCTTGTTGCTCTTTTTTCTCATTTTTGGCTTTTTCCGCATCGAGTTTGGCGGCAGATATCTTTTGCTCCTCAGCGTTTTTTATACTATCTGCAGCAGCCTTTCTTCGTATTCGTAATTGTATTCTTGCTTTATCAAGGCCTCTTTTGCTTCAATGTTTTTTACACTATAACGTAGTTTAACATATTGCTTGTAGGTTTCAAGACTTTGTTTGTACTTGCCGTTTCGTTTTTCTAAAACATACATTAAGTAAGAAGTCTTGTATTTTAATACTAAATGATCAATTTCGAAAGCTATTTCATAGGCTTCCTTACCATACATTTCTGACTTTGAATAATTTCCTTATTCGTAATGAAGGTTACCGAGGTTTATCATAAATCTCTAGTGCGAGATTATAATAGTAAACAGAAGAATCATAATCTTTCATTTGAGAATGACAGTAGACAATATTATTGTAAACCAAGGCAATTTTTAAAGGCTCTCCATCGGCTAAACGGAGATGGTAACTTTTTCGATAAT
This sequence comes from Crocinitomicaceae bacterium, assembly GCA_022447665.1. Lineage (GTDB taxonomy): Bacteria > Bacteroidota > Bacteroidia > Flavobacteriales_D > Crocinitomicaceae > JAKVAQ01. Next base: position 119,659 of record JAKVAQ010000004.1, on the reverse strand, counting down.
ACTCCAATGCCGCTATCATCTACTTTATAGTAATAACTCCCGAGGTTACTGTAGGAGTTTGCCAGTCCAGTGTTATCATTAATCTCCTCTCGAATTTTTAATGCCAGCATATTATATTCATTAGCGGCAATATTCGATCCTTTTCTAGAATCCTAGATTTGAATAGGCATCACCCTTGGCTCTTTTTAAAGAATAAACGCTCGTTTCATTGTTTGTGCGTTTAGGGCAGGATCAACAATTTCAATGACTTCTGTACTGAGAGAAAGCAGGGAGTCTACATTCCTTGAATACAGAATGTCCATCATGTCTAAAAGTGCCCAAACTCTCGTCGTGTCTGGATTTCCTTCTTTACTCAAATTATATAGGGAATCTGCTTTTTGTATTGTTTTTTCAGAATATTGACCAAAGGAAATAGTGCTGCTTAAGGCAGAGACTAGAACCAAAAGAAATCTTCTGAAAAGAGACATACTGAAGCGAATTTAAAGATATCGGATTGAAAAGGGTTGATATTATGAATATAAACAAAATTTTCCGCCAAGGATTGGAACGGCAGCCCCCCCAATGTTTTGGGGGCTATAGTCGAAAGCCAGCCCGGGCGGCCATCTACTTCAATAATTTATCAATAAAAGGAATAATGGTTTCGGCAATTAATTCATGGCCTTCTTCATTTGGGTGCTGGTCGAAAGGTGTATTGGTGTATTCGTTACTCGTAAAGTCAAAATTTATGTCAATCCAGGGGATATGGGGTAAATTTTGAGCGATTTTGCTTGTTTTCTCATCATTATCAAGACAAATTACCGCGAAACTCGCATTTCTGATTTTACAGATTTTGAACATTTCATCTAGTAGACATTCGGTTACTAAAATTTGATTTTCTTCATTACCATTTATTTTATCGGCCGTGGTTTGAAGAAAGTTAATAGTTGAAGATAGCTCTCTAAGTGGCCAATTCTCATAGACCTCTTCCCAAGCCAGAAATTCAATACTCTTATCGCAAGAGGCCATGAATGGGAAGTGAGCACCGCGCATATTCTTTTCTAATTTTTCTGAGGAGTTTTCAAATCCTATTTTTAAGCTTGAGCGGTACTCAGGAGCTAAAGTATTTCGAATTAAATGTTGTGAAGAAAGCACTAATAGAACTAAATCATTAGGTGAAATATTTTCATCACGTAATTGCAATAATGATTGGACCGTTCCATATCCTATAACGGCATGGTTTGCGACTGCATTCGAATTAAAGTGTTCCTGTGTTAAGGACACAAAAGATTCGTTGTCATTAACCCCATATCCATAAGTGTACGAGCATCCATAAAAATGAATGTTTGGTCTCAACTCATCTGTTTGTGCATGCGGACCAACATTTCGCTGACCATTGTCTAAATGATGCGCAGTAAATTCAATATGATCATTTAAAGTAATAATGTATTCACCTGGGTTTAATCGTAAACCAAGAGCAGAATCACCTTGATAAGCGTTTGGGGGATTGGTAAAAACTTTATAATCTATGGTACTGTAAGGACGATAACCTAAAATCCACAGCGCTGCTTCGAAACAAACGAGAATCACTAAAGAATACACCAATATTTTTCGAAAGAATTTTAGCATAGATTTATGGAAGTGCAAAAGTATCTATTTCTAGTGCTGATGATTAAAAAGTAGACGTGTAATTGTACTTTTGTCTTGAATGAAATCTGGAAGTATAGTAGTTCTTGGCATATCAGCTTTTTATCATGATTCTGCGGCAGCAATAGTTGTTGATGGAGAGATTATAGCAGCAGCTGAAGAAGAACGCTTTACGAGAAAAAAACATACGAGCGATTTTCCAATTAATGCAATTAATTTTTGTTTGGAATTCTCAGAATTAACCTTGAACGAGGTTGATGAAATTGTTTTTTATGACAAGCCTTTCCTAAAGTTCGAGCGGATTCTTGAACAAACTTACTTAAATATCCCTGGAGGCTTTAAGTTGTTTAGGAAAGGGATTCCGAATTGGTTAGAAACTAAAATAAACCTTAGAAAAACTATACGAAAAGAGTTGCGAAATGCTTTTGGAAATAAATTTCCGGGTGATAGAATTAAGTTTACAACGCATCATTATGCGCACGCGGCAAGCGCCTATTATCCTTCACCATTTGCAGAGGCAGCAATATTGGTAATTGATGGTGTTGGTGAACATGCAACAGCCAGTATAGGTATTGGTAGAGAAGGTAAAATTGAACTGCTCAAAGAAATGCACTTTCCCGATTCTGTAGGAATGCTCTATAGTGCTTTTACCTATTTTTTAGGTTTTCGAGTAAACAATGGAGAGTATAAGTTAATGGGTTTATCACCCTATGGGAATGAGTTTGAAGCTAGTTCAATAATTGAAAAGATTAAGGAAGAACTAGTCCAGTTGAATGAAGATGGCTCGATAAAATTGAATATGGATTATTTCGCTTTTGGAAAGAAGGATGAAATGATTTACGATAAAACATGGGAGGTTCTTTTTCAAATTAAAAGAAGAAGGGAAGAAGAACAAATAATCCAAGAACATGCCGACTTAGCTCTAGCAATACAAAGAGTTACAGAAGAGATTATTGAAAAAATGGTAATCGAAGCGAAGGCCTTAACGGGCCTAAATCAACTCGTACTTGCTGGTGGTGTTGCGTTGAACTGTGTTGCGAATGGAAAAATAATAGATAAAGCCATTTTTGATAAGGTATGGATTCAACCCGCAGCGGGTGATTCAGGAGGTGCTATTGGAGCCGCCATTGGGGGCCATTATTTAGTGCATAAGAATATTATTCAATCGTGGACAAAAGACCGAATGAAAGGAACTTTTTTAGGGTCAGACGTGGATGTTGAAAAGGCAATTGAACTTGCTGAAAAAGATGGGTTGAATATAAAACGATACGTTAAAAGGGCGTTAACTGAGGCAGTAGTTGATTTAATAGTGGCAGATAAATTGGTAGGATGGGTGAATGGAAGAATGGAGTTTGGTCCGCGTGCTTTAGGCGCCAGAAGTATTATTGCATCACCTTTGAATAAGGCGAATCAAACTAAAATAAATCGTGATGTAAAGTTTAGAGAGGATTTTAGACCTTTTGCTCCCGCTATGTTGAGGGAAGAAGCGGTACGACTTTATGGTTATAAGGGTGAAGCATCTTACATGCAGGTGGTAAATAATATTAAAGAGGAGTATAGAACTAAACTGGGTTCAGAAGTATTGGATTCACTTGATGAAAAAATAAAATGGTCAAGCTCTGTATTAGGCGCTGTTACGCATGTTGATTTTTCATCGCGACTGCAGATAGTAGAAGAGGAAGAACATCCATTTTATGATTTGTTGAAAGTTCTCAAAGAGCGAACAGGCTATGGAGTGGTTTTAAATACTAGTTTTAATCAAGGAGGGGAGCCCATTGTTTGTTCGGCCGAAGAGATAATAAATACCTTTGTGAATACGGGTCTTGAGTATCTTGTGTTGGAAGACTATATAATTAGTAAAGCAAAATGAATTTTTTAGGCGACATATGGCGATATTTAAAAGAACGTAAGAAGTTCTGGTTATTGCCAATAATCCTTATTCTATTGTTCATGGGTATTTTGCTTGTTATTGGTGCAGCTACTGGATTAGGCCCTCTAGTATATCCTATTTTCTAATGATAATTAAGCGAAGAAATGAATGCTACCGAGAGTTAGGCATTACAGGATTGTTATTCTTAATTCTTTGGTTTGCACTTTCGGAAATTACGTTTATTTACGTTGGAATAGGGGTTGTTATTTTGGGTGTTGTAGCCTATCCATTCAGAAAGGCGAATGGTATTTTATGGGAACATATTAAGGAAGTTGTTGGCTTTGCTACACAGGCCGTCTTTCTCTTCCTAATTTATTTTCTTTTTGTAGTTCCCATAGGATTTTTTTACAAACGAAGAATGGGAAAACGAGAGTTAGAAGAAACGAGTACATGGAGAAATGTAGACCGGGTCTTTAATAAAGAAGATCTTCAAAAACCTTGGTAGCAATGTCATTTCCTTGTCCTGAAATAGAAGAATTGAGCGCACTTTGGGTAAAACATAAAGTGATGGTTAGAGTAGATCGTAATACTTTACTATCTAACAAAGCGTATTACCCTTTAGTTGAATTTCAAATTTCAGGTGAGAACTTTTCACTTTTTGTAGATGATGAATTTTCGGACTTCAGAAAGAACTATCCGCTCCTGAATTTTTGTTTGGTATTAAGAGAATTGGATGGATATAAATACACTTCGGAGTACGAGGTTTGGTGTCAAGAACGATTTTTTGATTCAAGTGATGAGACCATAAAAGAAGCTTTTAAGAACCTTAAGTATGTTACCAATGAGGTGGAGAAGATCTTAGGAAAGATAGACCCAATTATTTCTGATTGGGATTTTGAAATGAATACTGGAGCCGCTCAAGCATTGAGGAGATCGAAATAAAGAGTTAAAGCTGACCATCAGAATGATAATTCCCATCTTTCCAGATTTCTATTTTACAGATTAGAAGGTCTTCGTCGAATTTATACAGCTTTCCATCCCAAAGTTGTCCGTTTTTAAAAAGACCAAGCATCCAAATATCTCCATATTGGTTATATATAGTATTATATCCATTCATATCGAATCTATCACCTTCTTTGAACCTGGCAATAAAACCACTTTGTTGACCATCGCTATAATTGTATTCATAAGTTGCTATGTTCTGATAAAGTTTACACGTAGAAGACGTAATATCGGATAAAGCTATTGGATATAAAGCGTTAAGCCTATCTGATTCATTGGATCTACGGTAAGAATTATGACTGTAAGTGAGTGTACGAAAAGGAATTGAGTCAGGACAAACGTTTACCAATTCTTTTTCAGGATATGGGTTAGCCATTATTGTTCCATCCTCATAATAACAATTGTGAATATCTCTTTGCATACCGCTAATGAATTGACCTTCTTCCTTTATATTCCCATTACTCCAATATTTTATATAAGGTCTAGCAGGTCGACCATTATTGAATTCGCCCGATAATTTAACTGTTATCCCATCCTTATGATAGAATTACCAGCAGCCGTCCTTTCGATTATTTAAATATGGTCCCTCTTCAATTCTTACAGAATCGGCATACCCTTTTTCAGGTTTCATGTATCCATAAACAATCCAATACCCTTGTTTTTGACCAAGGCTATCGATTTGATTCAGCGTGTCTGATTGTGAAAAGCTGCAAAAGGCAGAAAAGGCAAGAAGTAGTATAAATGTTTTCACGCCAGTAAATTAGTGAATAGATGAATGAGAGTCAAGATTTCCGCCAAGGATAGAAGCGGCAGCTCCCGACTAAACGGGACTATAGCGAATAGCCTGCCCGGGTGGCCAAAAGCTATTGTTTAACTACTCTAAAGACTTCTTCACGGGCTTGAGAAGTTACTTTCACCAAATAGGCGCCAACGGCAAAATTTTCCATTGAAATAGTCTTAGAAATAAACTCTTCATTGGAGTTGTAAACCAAGCGACCATCAACAGTATAAATTAAAACCTCAGTAACCATATCGGAAGAGTTGAGGTTAATAATATCTGTAGTTGGATTCGGATAAAGCTCTATAAAATTAACTTTCTGATTAAAGTTGACTTGGTTATTGCCAGAGAGAAGATAATAAGTAGGGTCGATTGCAATGCTGTCAATTTTAAACGGCACCTCAAGTTCGTAATACTGTCCGGTGAAGGTATGATCTAAGCGGTAAGTAGTGTCTTGACCATCTCCTGCGCAATAAAGCGGTACAGGCATTTCATAAAAATCGACCGATGGGTGAGATGTTCCCTGATATAAATAAACACGTAGTTCGCCACCATCTTGGAAAGCATCAGCGGTATATGCCGGGTAACCTTCACCGTAAAGCCAGTCATCAAAAAATTCCGTTAAATCTTCCCCTGATGCCGCCTCCATGTGCGCTATATAATCTTCACTCAACGCATAGCCGAAAGAAAGAGCGGGATCGTTAACATAATTGTACATGCCTTGGAAAAAGGCTTCATCGCCAATTTTCCAGCGTAACATTCTTAGCAATATAGAACCTTTTTGATAGGTTAAACGGAAGTTGAACATTCTACCAACGTTGGTAGTATCCGGTATGTAAACTGAGCCATTTCCCAAACTTGTTACAGAAGTATTGTAATTTTCTTTGTGGGTTTGCCAATCTTCCTCTGATTCAAATTTTTCAATGGTAAGTTCGGTTAGGTAAGTAGCAAAGCCCTCATTGAGCCAAAGGTCATGCCAACTACCACAGGTGACTTTATTTCCAAACCAATGGTGAACAAGTTCATGTGCGATTAATACTTTAGACGCTCCCCCCATAAAACTCATGGTTTGGTGTTCCATTCCTCCTCCCCATGAGAAGTTTACGTGACCATATTTCTCCTTGTGAAATGGATATGGACCGAAGAGTTCGCTGTAATAAACAAGATAGTCTTCTGTTACTTGTGTGCGTTCTAACCATGGGGTAAGTTTCTCTTCGTAAATCATGTTCATTACCATTACCGTATCACCGCTTGGTAAATCGACCGTATGATAATACGTAGTGTATTCGGCCACAGCAATGGCTATGAGATAAGCAGGTATTTTGTAGCGATGGCGCCAGTGCATGATACGATTAGCTCCGATAATTTCATCTCGAATTAATAGACCATTAGATCCTGTACTATAGAGACTAGGCGTAGTGACGATAACATCAATGGAGTCAATTTTATCGTTCAAGTTTTGTTTACATGGCCACCATTCTCTCGAGCCATATGGTTGGGATAATGTCCATAAAACAGGTTCTCCTGTTGGACCGTGAACACCTACTTTGAAGTTACCTAGCCCTCCAGAATTCGGCCGTCCTTCGTATACGATAGTTACGGAGTCCAAATCACCGGTGTTAATTGCTGCAGGGAGATTAATTTCTAGAAAGTTATCGCCTGGCTGGCTTGCAGCTACAGGAGCTCCGTGATAGGATACTGAGATGATATCTAAGGAGTCAGAGAAGTCGAAAAACAAATCGGTGAAATCGTCTTTTTTTGCTTCGAAATAAGTGGTTACTGTTCCATTGATGTAGAGCAGTGAAGGGTCTACTTGCCATTCTAATCTATGGTATTTAACATCATAATCCCCTGTTAAAGCTCTTGAATTTGCCTCATCCCTGAAGCTATACATAAGTTGTTCTGCAGAAATATGATGAGAACAATGTCCCTTACAAATCATTTCTTGGGCCAACACTTCATTGCATAATACAATGAGACAACAGAATACTATAGTTGACCATTTTTTCATTTCATTAACTAAATTACGAGTCTTTAACGATAAATAACGAAGAAAATTGGGGATTGTTTATTGAAAAATGATGGTAGTATACCATTCATAATAGGAAGTAGCTATCTCGGCTATTCAATGGTTGAAGTAGTCTTAGCTTGCAATTGGCCTAGTACATAAAACTGAATTCCTAATAGTACTGATGCACTTAAGAGATGGACAGGCTGACCAAAGGCCGGCATACCCGCATAGGAGAATAAGATTCCAGTAATGAACTCGATAAGGATTAGTCCAATAATCCAATTCATGGCTTTGATTCCGGTATTCTTTAGATAGTTCATATACCAAAGCACTCCATTAAGAATCAGTAATGCCCAAGAAAACGAGCGGTGAAAATAAAAATCGCCTAGCATGTTATCAATCCACATAGCACGATCCATACCCTCTTTCACCATAAAGTCTACTTCTTGGCGTACTTGAGATCCCATGATTATTTGGATAAAAGTGAGAATAAGGGCAGCTACAAATAAGCGTTTAAAGGTTTTAGAAACATCAATAATTTTGAGGGTGTCTCCTTTGGCGAGAAGAATAATTCTAACCTGAATTCCAACAATCACTAACGCAAAGAACATGTGCAAGGTGATGGTCCAGGGCACAAGATTAGTAGCTACTACAATGGAACCAAACCATGCTTCGAATCCCATAAGTACAAGATTTAAGAAGGTAAGGAATAGAAGTTTGCGATACTTTCGATAGCGAATAATGGTCCATATCAATAGAATTAACACGGCATTTCCAGCTAAAAACCCTACCAATCTATTCACATATTCGAACCAAGTTTTGGTAGCGTTAAAGTCTTCTTCTTTCGAAAGATTAGGGTCGTTGCGTAAGGCTTCAGCCTCTTCTTCAAAGCCTATTGACTCTAGGAGATTTGCAAATCTTTCTGCCTTTTTTACCCGGTACTCACCGTAATGTTCTTTGTAATTATCGGGAAGTTCACATGCACAAGTTGGAGGGATTATTTTACCGAAACACTTAGGCCAATCAGGACAACCCATCCCAGAACCAGTAGTTCTCACAACACTACCAGCAATGATTACTAAGAAGATAAGTACTAGTGTTATCCAAGCAAATCTACGGTACCCTTTGGAAGTCGAAATTTCCATGCTGCAAATTTACCTAAAAACGTGGGTTTTACTCATACTTAAATCCACCGAACTTTTCTTTCTTTTCGGTAGATTCTTCCAATTGATATACGATGGTCTCTGAAGGATAATTGAAATCAAAATATAATCTTACTTCACTAACAATTGCCTTACCGCGATTGTTCGTTGCATAGGTCCAAATTGGCATCAATTCCATCATGCGCAAAGCCTCTTCTTCAAAAGCTCTAGAAACCTTCTTGTTAAAAAACATTTGAACAGCGGAGAAGGGCTCAGAAAAGTCGCCATTAGCTTTATTCAAGTTAAAGCATTGAGCAGTGACCTCAGAGATATTTCCTTCTTGGTCAACTATGAAATCTACCTTTACGTTTCCTTCGATATTCTTTGACGCTGCTTCGAGTGGATATTTTAAATTCTTGTTTACGAATGTTTTTAATTCAAGATTACCATCAGGAAAAGAAGCCGAACGGTTATAGATTTTTGTATTTATTTTTTTTGATTGAACAACCGTGTAATCCACTTGTGATTCTTCTACTTGGCTATGGCTTTGATCCTCAAATTTTAATCGGTTGAATTCCCTAAAAGTAGGGAAGAAGGACAAGTCATTACTTACGGGGAAGAAGGTGAAATCTGGCTCTTCTTCCTCTTGATTGTCAACGGGTGTAACACCTTCAGGGATAGAGATCTTTTCCGTTTCATTTGTGTCAAAATTAACGCCCGAAACTAGTTTATTGGTAGTATCCCCGAGTGGTTCATGACTATTAGAAGCCATATTGTTTTCTTCTACCGAGAAGATAAAAATAGCGGAAACGGCAATGGCTCCAACAACTAAAACAGAGAGAATCCATTTCGCGTTTGCTGCGATCCAAGATGTGCCATGGAAACCTGCAGCAACTGATTCTATTTCTGCCAAAAGAGCTTTTCTTTTTGCAGCATCAATTAAATCTCTTTGCGTTTCAAAAACTTCCTTCAACTCCGCGTTTTGATTGATGGTGTTTTCAAAAGCAAGTTTCTCAGAAGAATTCATACTTCCGGACAAATAATTGTCTACCTCTTCTAAAAATTGTAAATCATTTCTCATAGGCTTACCTCTGACTTGTCTTTTACTAGCTCTCTTCCCAATTTAATTGCTCGTTCCATGCATTTATACTTCTGTGTTTTCGCTGAATTCACAGAACTAAACTCTAGTTCCACTGCAATTTCTGTCATTTTCTTTTTTTGGTAGTAGAACAGTGTAATTATTTTCTTGCATTTATCGCTTACGGTGTTTAGTACTTTAGCTAGACTCTTCAGCAATTCATCTCTCTCTTCATCGTAATCTACCTCTTCAGCTTTTACTTGAATGGCATCGTTCCATCTAGTTTCTGGACTTTTTTGTTGCTTTCGCATTTCGTTCATCCACTTAAAGTGGTTAATTCCATACAAGAATGTGCTAAGCTTTGAGGTTAATTCAAAATCTGGTTTTTCGATTTTCTCAATTAAAAGCACTAGACTATCATGGAATACCTCACGTGCATCATCTTCGGTTCCACCGTTCGACAAGACCCCTTTTTTAACTTTTGGGTATAGACCATATAATTCCTTGATGGCCCTGTTTCTATTGCCATTTCTAATTAAGGATATAATCTTCTTGTCGGTCATTAACTGCGTATTCTACTCCTTATATGTTAGAAAGAAAAAAAGGTAACCCTCCTTTTTATTTAATACGCAAAAAAATCTTCAAGATTGTCTTTACATTAATCTAAAACCTTGAATTTTAATAAATAAGAAAATTAGATGGTGGTTACCGTTGATTTTTTTATTTTGGTATTGAAATGAGAATCCTACTCTCGTTACTAACCTTCCTAACCTTATCACCTGTTTTTGGACAGGTTGATGGTGGTGTTGCATCAACTTCGGTAGATCAGAAGTATGATAAATCTTATGTGGCACCAGATTTACGTTCAAAACATTGCATTTCATTGGGAGTTGGAAATTCTCAAACCACTCCAGCATTTGAAACACTCACTGCTCAAGGATATTGGCTATAATTATTTAATTCTGAATCAAAGAAAACTCAAGCTAGCTCTGAAAGACAAAAGAAGGACTGAAATGAAATCGGTTGGTTTGCATTATACCCAAGTAGCTCAAGGTGAGCATGACCTAATGGGAACTCTTTTTAATCCTTTTATTGCAAAAAAAGGAAGAATAGTAAGCTTTTATCTACTATCAGAATATGGTTTAGGGTATCATTATAAACGAGATTTATTTTCTGAAACCAGTACAGTAAGATATCACGTGTCCTTAGAGTTTTTGAGAATCAGGGTAGCAAGGTTTCCAATGTACATTCATTTAACAGGAACTTATGAAATTACAAATAAACTTTTACAAAAGGAACCAATAGAGATAGGATATTTTGGCGGACTACGCTATTATTTCTATAGAGGAAAATGAGGCTAATCATCATCATATCGTTATGAATGTGTTTTCAGGTTTATGGACAAAATCAGGAACTACGAGTTGGTGTAGCAGGAGGGTTTAATGCCTATCAATTTACCAATTATGGTGCTGCTTCTTATAAGCCCGACAATTCCTATTTCACCTATAATGAGGCGCTACCTGAGTCAGGACTGATATTCAGATCATATGTTTTTAACGGATTTTCTTTTGGAACTATAGCCACTTTTGCTGTAAGAAAGTGGACCTTTAATATTGAACCCCAATATTCCTTATATCGAAGCGTTTACGTATTTCAGAACGAGTATTATTCAGAAAGGGTCGTAGGGAGCCATTCTATTCGAATTCCATTATTCTTCACCTGGCGTTTTTTCAAAAAAGCAAATAGTCTTTATCTCACAGCTGGTTTTATTGGGAACGTAGTTCAAAACAGGGATTTTCAGGCACCTGGAGTTCAACATACTTTGGGAAATGAAGAGATTTATAATGGAGGGGTAGATTATGGAGATGACCATTTTAATGGAGTTTTATACAATAGTGGGGGCCATTGGGATCGATTTATCGGATTAGGTAAAACGGTAAACAATTTAAATGTTGCTATTCGTGCACTGTCAAGAACAAATAGGAGTCAAGAAAGAGTATTGGCTAACATGTTGAGGGTAGAAGTGAATTTTAGTTATCATATACTGTCTACAACCGATTTAACGTCAAAAAGGAAGATTTACTATGAATAGGAGTTTCTATCTTATAGCACTGATAATACTTTTTGCATCCTGCGGTAAAAGTGACATTCCTTATGACCATGAAGAAGCAATGGAAAAAGGCGAAGCGACCTTATTGTAGAGTGTTACTTTAATTGATACTTTTAGTAATTACCTAACAGCACGAGCTGAATTCGTTCATTTCGACGGATTGGAAGCTAGAACATCATTTACAAATGACACTATTGGAAGTGCTTTCTATTTTGAAACTCAAACCAATATTAATTCCACTAGTTCATTCTCCCCAGGAGCTTACAAGCCGTGTAAAAACTTAATTCTCATCAATCCAGATAATTTGATTTGGTTAGAAAGTTTTGCTCCTGGTTATTATTTGGATAGGTATTTTGGGCTGTTAGATTTAGATGGGAATGCTGAAGCCGGTATTTGTGAAATGGGTAATCGCACTGATTACTTACCTAATTTTTATCAGCAGTCGGAAGGTCAAATTTTTGGTAATACCTCTGAATATAATACTTCAAATTTCTATGCGATAACAAGAACTCAAAACTCAAGTACCTCTGGTTATTTGGACGATACTGAAATTAATTTAAAACCTTTCTATCACAGGCTGAGGTAGATGATTTGGTTTTAGTTTTTGTTGCTGGTCACGGTGTTTTAGATGAGAAATTTGATTATTATTTTGCATCTCACGATATTGATTTTCAGCATCCTGCCGAGCGCGGTATTCCTTATGAGAAGATTGAAGATTTATTGGATGGAATAAAGGCATTAAAGAAACTCTTGATCTTAGACACTTGCCACTCTGGAGAACTCGATAAGGATGAAGTGGAACGAAGAGAGAATAAGAAAGACGAGGATCCAAGGGATTGGGACTTTAGGAATGTTGGGATTGTTGTTGCTTTTAAAGAGGATCCTTTAGGTTTTCTAACACGAATAAATTGATGAAATCGCTCTTCACAGATTTGAGAAGGGGTACTGGCGCTATCGTAATTTCAAGTTCAGGGGGTGCTGAATTAGCAATTGAAAGTAGTAAATACGAAAATGGTTTGTTTACATTTTGCTTGATAGACGCCTTAAACAATAATAATGCAGACATAAACAAAGACAAGGCAATTACAATTTCTGAATTGCAAGCATACGTAACTCAAGAGGTAAGTCGACTTTCAAATGGATTACAAGTGCCTACCTCAAGAATTCAAAATAAAGAATTGGATTACCGTATTTGGTAACTATATAATAATCAGAAGCTTTACGGAGGTATTTCCTGCTTCGAGTACCTTAACAATGAAAATACCTTTAGACTCAAGCTCAAAGTTTAAGAGTTCGTCATGAGTAACAAATTCTTTAATCAATTTCCCTGCTTCATTGTAAACCTCAACCTTGCTTTCTTCTCCAGATAATCCTGAAATCGTAATGTTTTCACCACTAGAAGGATTTGGATATACAGTCCATTGTGGTTGTGGTTGTGAAGGGATGCCTAAAACAGGATTGAAGTTTATAAGCTCTATACGTTCTACCTCAAGAACCCCACGCATTAAATCAATTTGGCCAAGCGTAAAGGAGTTTTGACAAGTTTCAGCTGAATAGTCCATGTAATTTTCCACCATATCAGGCAAATCGCCTAATACACCAATTGCATCGGTACACGTGTTTTTTGAAATATCGCAATCTTGGTTAGATTGATCATCTGCATTTGGAGTATCATCTACACCATCTTCTTGCGTGCAGTCGCCATCTCCCCATATGTGTCTTAAGCCTAAATAATGCCCAACTTCGTGTGTACACGTTCTACCTTGTACATCTAATGGCCCAGAGCCAAGGTCAACAACATTAGGATTGTTGGATCCTACAAATTCATACTGTAAAACAACACCGTCACTCATACCAGCTGTAGAACCAGCCGGCCAATGAGGCAGACCGTCTGGAGGAGTAGCATAGCCTAGTACAAATGGAGTTCCGAATAATGACATATCACAAATCCAAATGTTCAAATAATGTTCTTGATCCCATGGGTTTATTCCTCCACCAGCAGTAGATTTAACACCTTCAGCGATTCCGCCTCCACCTCCAAAATCAAGGAAGGAAGTTTCGTCGGTCTCAGTTCTTGTTATTCCTGTAGTTGGATTACCATCAGGATCTATGGTGGCTAATTCAAATTGAATGTATGAATCGCCTACAATAGTTTGAAAAGTATCTCTTAAATTAAGCGTATCAGCATTAAGCCTTCTATAATCGGCATTTAAACCATCCAATTGATTTAAAATTACACTATCCGCTAGATTCTCTTCGGGAGTATTATACACCACATGAAATACTACCTTTACAGTATATAACGTTGAACGATCAAAGCTTTCATGGGCCTTGGCTCTTTCAAAGGTTTCGTTCACACGTGCTAAATAGCCGGGATAGGCCTCTTCATGGGCCTGCATAGATTCATGAGTATAACATCTATGATATTCTTGTGCATATGCTAATGAGCATGCAGCAAGCATAGTAAGGATTAATAGGTTTTTCATCATGTCAAGATTTACCGCGAAGGTAAAAACTATGCGCTCATAATGAAAAAGAGTTTGATGAACGGTCTATGTCGCTGATTTATAGCTTGTACGAAAAAAATACTTTTAAGCCATCGTATGAAAGACCTGTTGTACATCATCATCGTCTTCTAATTTGTCGATGAGTTTTTGTACATCAGCCTCTTGTTCTGGAGTAAGTTGCTTTGTTTCGTGAGGAACGCGCTCTAGTTCAGCACTTTTAATTTCGATACCTTTTTCTTCAAGAAATCCTTGAATACTACCGAAGCTTTCAAAGGGACCATAGATGATAATTTCATTTTCTTCATCATCCTTATCCACTTCTTCTCCACCGTAATCAATTAATTCAAATTCAAATTCTTCAACGTCAATGTCTCCGGCATCAATTCTGAACATGCATTTGCGCTCAAAAGCAAAATCTAAGGATCCAGAAGTTCCCAATGTACCATCACATTTATTGAAACATGCGCGCACATTCGCAACGGTTCGTGTTGTGTTATCTGTTAAGGTTTCAATAACAATGGCAATACCATGCTGACCATAGCCTTCGTATACCATTTCTTTATAGTCAGACGTATCTTTGTCAGAGGCTTTTTTAATGGCTCTTTCAATATTGTCTTTCGGCATGTTAGCCGCCTTTGCATTCTGAATAATAACACGTAAACGTGCGTTCGAATCCGGGCTAGGCCCTCCATCCTTCACAGCTTTTGAAATCTCTTTACCAATCTTAGTAAAGGTCTTGGACATTTGTCCCCAACGCTTTAGTTTTCTTGCTTTTCTAAACTCAAATGCTCTTCCCATTTCTAATTATTTTTTGAATACGTAGTAAACTGTAGTTGTGTACCAATCTCTAAGCCAAGGAATATCAAAAATCTTCCAGAGCTTTCGTGTCTTTAATTTAAACTTTATTTCGTAGTTCGGATTAATAAAGTAATGCTGTCTTTCTAAAACTTTAAAGTCGTTTTTCTTTAAAATTCTTAAGAATCGTTGTAAAGATATTCTTGTATCGTAAACACTGTCTAAGAACCCTTGAATCTTACTTGGTGTTTCTCCAAATAGCTTAAGAATTCCTTTAAACATCCAACGTGGAGTAACATGGAACCAAGGTAAACGGCTTAAGAATTTACTTTTACACATTTGTTGATGTCCTCCAAATGGGTTACGCCAAGGAGGAAATCCTTGAAAAATAACACCGTCATCTTTTAAGAAGGTTTTCATCATTGGAACAAATTTTTCCTGATTGGGAATGTGCTCTAATGTATCCTTCATGAAAATAACATCGAACTTATTTTCAAGTCCTTTTACATCATAGATATCACAGGCAATAAGCTCCAAATTAGGAGTGTTTTCTGCATCTAACTCTCTTTTTGCGACTTCAATACTGTGTTCTAGAATATCTACGCCAGTAACTTGACAACCCTTTTCTAGAAAAGGAACAAGGTTACCACCGAATCCGCAACCAATTTCTAAAACTTTGGTGTTTTTATCCAGCTTTTTGTGACGCTCAATAAAAGGCAAAATGTATTTATTGAGCGTATAGTTCTGTTCTTTAAAGTATAAACTTCTATCTGTATGCCTTTTGTCCACCTATTCTAGATTTGCGCGTGCAATTTACTAATTTATTCTTGCTCTAAAGATTTAGGAATAGAATTCCCTTTCGTAAATTTGATTAATGCTCGAAGATCTTCGTACCAAGCTCAAAGTTATTCCCCACAAACCTGGCGTTTATCAATACTATGATGAGGCTGGAAATATACTTTACGTTGGGAAGGCGAAGAACCTCAAAAAAAGAGTGGCGTCTTATTTCACAAAGACCCATCAAAACGGGAAAACCCACTTATTAGTTAAACGCATACGCGACATAAAGTACTTGGTTGTTGAAACAGAAATGGACGCCCTGTTGCTTGAGAACAATTTGATAAAAAAGTACCAGCCTAAGTACAATATTCAGTTAAAGGATGACAAAACATATCCATGGATTTGTTTGAAAAAAGAGCCTTTTCCAAGGGTTTTTGCTACCAGGAAAGTAATTCGAGATGGTTCTAACTATTTTGGTCCTTACACGAACGTAAAGATGATGCATACTCTTCTTGATTTGATTCGAGAAGTATACCCTTTAAGAACCTGCAAGCTGAAACTAACAGATGAAGCAATTGAAAAAGGGGACTATAAAGTTTGCTTAGAGTATCACATTGGAAAGTGCTTTGGCCCATGTATAAATAAAGACCTAAAAACACAATACGACGAGAATATTGAGGCCATAAAGCATATCTTGAAAGGGAATATATCTACGGTTATTAAGGAGTTGAATGTTTTGATGCAAAATTTGTCGGCTGATTTAAAATTCGAAGAAGCCCAGAGCGTAAAAGAGAAGATCAAACTTTTGGAGAAGTTTCATTCACGCTCTACAGTCGTGAGTCCCTATATCCATCATGTAGATGTAATTACCATGGTGGAAGATCAGAAGACAGCTTATGTGAATTTTCTAAAAATTAATTCCGGAGCAATTATTCATGGACATACAGTTGAGGTGAAGAAAAAACTTGACGAAACTCCACAGGATATAATACCGTTGGTTTTGCTAAACATGCGTGAGCGATACGGAACTGAAGGGAATGAGATAATTACCTCTGAAAATTTGGATGAGGTTTTACCGGATTTTAAAATTACGTATCCTCAGCGTGGAGATAAAAAAGCATTAATGGATTTATCGCTTAGGAATGCTAAATTCTTTATGCTCGATACGCATAAACAAGAGAAGATTAAAAATCCAGAAAAGCATGTGGAGCGAATAATGGAAACCATGCAAAAGGATTTAAGAATGAAAGAATGGCCAAGGCATATTGAATGTTTTGACAACTCAAACTTTCAAGGAACGAATGCTGTTGCTGCATGCGTAGTTTTCAAGGATGGAAAACCAAGTAAAAAGGACTACCGTCATTTCAATATTAAAACAGTAGAAGGACCCGATGACTTTGCATCGATGCGAGAAGTCGTGTATAGAAGATATAGTCGTCTTTTAAATGAAGATCAGCCATTGCCGCAATTGCTAATAGTGGATGGTGGTAAGGGTCAACTGTCTTCAACCATGGAGGTAATAGATCAACTGGAATTAAGGGGTAAAATTACCGTAATTGGTATTGCTAAGAAACTTGAAGAGATCTACTATCCTGGTGACTCTTTGCCGATGTATATTGATAAGAGATCGGAAACATTGAAAATAATTCAGCATCTTCGAAATGAGGCTCATCGTTTTGGGATTACTCATCATAGGAACAAGCGAAGTAAAAATGCATTAGGTTCTGAGCTAACACAGATAGAAGGTATTGGTGATAAAACTGCCCAGCAACTCATAAAGCACTTTAAATCTGTTAAAAGAGTTAAGGAGGCAAATGATGAGGAATTGTCGAAAATAGTTGGGCCCAGTAAGGCAAAAATTATTCGAAACTATATTACTGCTCAATCTAAAAATTAAACTTAAACTTTCCCCTAAACCGTTTTAGATTAAATAAGATCTAGTTTACACGTTTTCTGCGTTATAGAAATGTTAATTTTTGGCATAGAACTTGCTTCGTTTAAGTTGAAATCAATTTTCGCTACGGCTATTTTTGAGTTATGATCGCAAACGTAGACAAGACCCCCGAAGCGTGGTTGAAATTTTTTTAACCTTTAAAACATCAACGCTATGAAAAAGTTATTACTATTATCTGCGTTAGCCGTTTTTGCTTTGTCCGGCTGTAAAAAATATAAAAACAAAGAGGTTTATGCTAATTGTCCAATCTACATGACGGACGCTGAATTCGATCAATCTTTCGAATTTAGAACTGACGTCCAGATGGTACAATCGGGGAATATTCATGTTTTTAATTCTTGGATATTTGTTTCTGATGAGGACAGAGGAATCCACATTGTGGATAATCAAGATCCTTACAATCCTTATCCAATCGGTTTTATGAACATTATTGGAAATACTGATTTAGCTGTTCAAGGAAGTTATTTGTACGCCAATTCTGTAATGGATTTATTGGTGATTGATATTTCTGACATGACGAATCCACAATTGGTTACTCGAGTGGAAGATGTATTCGATTACGCAACTCCAGCTCTTGAAGACCCTTCGTATCCTGTTGCAGATGTTGACAGAGAAAAAGGAATTGTTATTGGTTGGGAAATCAAGAAAACGAAAGATGTTTCAGGTGTTGGAGCTAAGTTTTTTGTGAAAGACTGCCCAGAATGTGACGATACAAATGAGCAAATGGCTGAGGCTAAAATCTCAACGAGAACTGGATTAGCTGGGTCAATGAGTAAGTTCATTATTCAAGATGGTTATTTGTATACGATTAACAACAATGCATTAATCACATTTAGTTTATCAAATCCACGAGAGCCAAATCAAACGTCTGATAATCCTACATGGAGAGAAGCAGAAACTCTATTCCCATATGAAGATTATTTGTTCATTGGGACTACTACTGGAATGTTAATCTATGATAGAATTTCAAATCCTGATAGACCAAAGGAAATTTCGGAAATTGACCATACTGAGGCTTGTGACCCAGTAGTTGTTCAAGGAGACTATGCTTATGTTACACTAAGATCTGGTAATGATTGTGGTCAAACTGTAAATGAATTACAGATAGTGGATATTAGCAATATTCGTTTTCCATGGGTGAGAAAAACTTTTGATATGCATAACCCTCACGGTT
The DNA here is from genome assembly GCA_022447665.1 of Crocinitomicaceae bacterium. Taxonomy (GTDB): domain Bacteria; phylum Bacteroidota; class Bacteroidia; order Flavobacteriales_D; family Crocinitomicaceae; genus JAKVAQ01. The sequence continues at coordinate 100,835 of JAKVAQ010000004.1, read as the reverse complement.
TAGGAGTAGATGGTGACTTACTATTTATTTGTGACGGTGATGATGGATTAAAAGTATTTGATAATTCAAACCCTAAGAAAGTAGGAGATAATATTAGATTTCAATTTCACAATGTACATGCAAGAGATGTTATTGTTAATGACGGAATACTTGTACTTATAGGAGATGACGGAGTATCACAATACGATTATACTAATCCCAGTGATATCACATTTATGAGCTTATTAACCTTTTAATCTTTAGTTAAACTGTTGGCTAAAACCCCGGCTTCGGCTGGGGTTTTTTATTCTTAAGTAGTTCTACAAAGATGAAATTACAAGAAATATCCTATTACAGGTCTCTATCTTAACACTGTATATTTGCATGAATATGAGGGGCTTTCTGTTCATTTGTTCTCTACTATTAACTTCACAAATATTTGCGGTAGATTATTTTTGGGTAGGAAATGGTGGAAACTGGTCCGACCTTTCTCATTGGGCATCAAGTTCCGGAGGTGCAGGAGTAGCTTTTGGAACACAACCTACAACTTCTGATAATGTGCATTTCGATGTGAACTCGTTTTCAATTGGAGGCCAAACTGTTACGGTAGATATAAATGGATTTTGTGATGATCTTGATTTCACTGGTGTCAGCAACAACCCAACTTTTGATGGAGGAGCAGCGATAGATATTGAAGTAGGACGGAGTATAGTATTTGTTGCTGGATTTACGCATAGTTATACGGGTGAATATGAGTTTACAAGTGGAGCGGCTGAAACTATCACGTCAGCCGGACAATCTTTTAATAATAATATAGAATTTAATGGCACTGCTGGTTCTTGGACCTTAACTGATGTGTTTACAATTAACGGTGAAATAGGTATTCAAAGGGGTACTTTAGATTTTTCAGGGTTTGATGTTACAGCTACATCAATTGATGCCAATCGTGGCACACAAATGCGCGAAATAGATTTTGGAGGATCTGAAGTTGATATAACTGGTACAGGAACCGTTCTGGATCTTCAAGGAAATACAACGAGTTTAACGGTTACTACTGCTGGTTCTACCATAACGTTTACGAATACTGGTGACGTAACAGTGGAAGCAGGAAGTGCTACCAAGACTTTACCAAACTTAACATTTAATTCTACGAATGATGTTCGAGTAAACACTGGTGGAGTGGAAGATAATACCAATAGAATTACCTTTGGAGATATAGTTGCTGTGGGTGATGGCGTCGACATTCGTTTTGATGGGGATTATGACGATAATAACGTAAAAACATTCGGTAGCATTACCTACGGAAACAACTGTCGTTAGATCATAGGTTCAGCCGATGGAACAGGAGGATTTGCTGGTACGAATCATTCAATAATAACTGGAGTATTTACGATAGGAAATGATGGTGAAGGAGATATCCGTGGAAGATATATTGAGTTTCAATCGAACGTAATTTTAGGGGATAATTCTGATTGTCGATTTATACGCGATGCTAAGTTCAAAGCTGATTTCACAGTAGGGAGTACAGCAGGAAATGATATCATATTAGACCAAGATGTAAATGTTGCCGGTGATATAAATGTAGGTGCAGCACTTGATATAGATTTTAATAATAACGGAACGGACGCAATTTTAATAGTGACGGGGACTCTAAATGTTGGAGCCGAGTCATTCGTGAATTTAGGCGGAGGGGTTGAAGGCCCGATGACATTTGGAACTATTTCATTGGCCTCTGAAGCTCAATTGGATATTCAGAATGCCTCATCGACTACAACAATGGCGAACTTAAGTCTTTCCACTTATTAATATGGTAAGATTTAATACCAATGGATCAACGAGTATAACAGGAAGTTTAACTTCCAATGGCACCTGTGATACGTGGTTGTGGCTGAAGTCTCTGACAGATGGAATATTCGAGGATATTGCATTTTCTTCACCTCAATCGATAACGTTGAACATTTGTCAGGATATTAATTGCACAACTTCAAATCTAACCAACAATTATGGGGTAGACTTATCTGGAAATACTGGTGTTACTTTTCCAACTTCAAGGGCAGGCACTACTTTCTATTGGGTAGGTTCAACAGCAGGAAATACCAAAACTGGAACATTTAGTACAGGTGTAAATGATAATTGGTGTAACCCTGATAACTGGTCTTTAACTTCTGGAGTATATTCAGGCACCAACTCATGTATACCTGGGGCACAAGATAATGTCGTTTTTGATGCAAATTCTTTTACTGCAGGTGCTGGTACCGTGGATCTTGATCTTTTATTACAATCCTGTAATGGTATGACATGGACAGGCATTCCAGCCGGATGCACCATGGATGCAGGTGTTACAACTAACGATAGAGAACTAATTATATTCGGAAGTACAATACTTAATGCAAATCTTGATAATCAATTTGAATCGTTGATTACCTTCTTTGCACATTCTGCAACTGTTAGAACAATTACTTCTAATGGTTCTAATTTCTTTGGCAACATTGATTTTGATTATGCAGGATGGAATTGGACTATTGCGGACGACTTTGACATGAATGGCGAACAAAGAGCAGATGTAGAGTTTGTTCGCGGAACAGTAAATGGACAATTGAGGATGATTGGACGGTCTCAGGGGGCACATATACAGCTTCAACTTCAACAGTTGAGTTTGATGGACCAGCGTCACAAAACAGTCGTCAAGAGATAACCACTAATGGTGATGCCTTTTATAATCTTCATGTAAATCGTGGAACAAATGGTGGTGGAGCAAACGACTTATGCCGAGCAATTGATTCGATCACGATCAATAATAATTTCGTAATTCAAGTGGGTGAACTTGAAGATAGGGGTTTTTAAATCACTGGAAATGCAACTGGAATAATGGAAATTGAAAATGATGCAAGACTCGTTCTGGGCGTAACCGGTACTTCAACGTTATTTCCAACGGGCTATGTGGATGTGAATATAGATTTGCATGAAGCAGGGCAAACAAGATATAATAGCAGCGTAGCTCAAGTAATTTCTAGCGAACCAGACTATGGAAGACTTTATTTGACAAATACGAATAGTGATCCAGCTTTGGTGAATAAAACTTTAGACGGACTAATAATTGTGAATGACTTAATATTTATTGATGAATTTAACCACTTAATAGATGATGGTAACCAAATAACAGGTGGTGCGGGAGCAGCAGAGGTATTAGAGATGCAGCCTAATTCACAAATGACTTTGGGTAATGCCTCGTCAGCAACGACTTTCCCAACAAATCATACCAATTACGACATTCGCGAAACGAGCACAATTATTTATAATTCAGGGCTCGATCAGGATATTGAGAGTATTGCAGGTGCGGGAAATGCAAGATACTCCAAACTAATAGTAACCAATGCTGCTGGGGTCGGGACGCCAACAAAGGCTTTGATTGGAGATATTATTGTAAGAGGAGATATTACAATAAATACGGACAATATAGTTGATGTAGATGCCACAGGTGATTATGATATAACTCTGCTTGGAAATTGGACTAATTCAGGGACTTTTACTCGTCAGGAAGGAGATGTGATATTTACAGGAAGCGCTACACAAACGATTACATCTGGAGGTACAGCAGAGAACTTCTATAATTATACAGTGCAAAACACGAGTGCAGGAGGCGTTGTGATTGAAGACGATATTTCAGTTTCGAACTTATTGACTTTCACAGATGGAATTATTTATGAAGGTTCTGGTGGAAATGAGGTGGTAATATTCGAAGTTGGTGGAAATGTGACCGGAGCAAATGACGCTTCTCATTTTGATGGAAGAGTAGAAAAAATAGGAAGTATTGCTTTTGATTTTCCTGTAGGCAAAAATGATTTGTACAGACGGATTTCAATTGGAGTACCTACTGTGGCGGGTACAGGATTCCGTGCCGAATATTTTCAAGTTGACCCGGATCCTACTTTTGATGATTCATCTCTTGACCCAAGTTTAGATCATGTGAGCAGTTGTGAATATTGGATTTTAGATCAAACTACCGGTTCTGGCGATGCGACAGTAACGTTAACATGGAGTTCCGTAACGAGTTGTGGAGTTGATAATCTACCGGATTTAAGAGTCGCACGTTGGGACGGTGCTGTATGGAGAGATGAAGGTAATGGTGGAACAACTGGTGTAGCGGCAGCTGGGGATATTATTTCGGGAGCTGCTGTAACGGCTTTCTCACCTTTCACACTTGCTTCTATTTCATCATCAAATCCGCTTCCTATTGAATTACTAGAGTTTAACGCATTGTTGAACGCAGATGATGATGTTGAATTAACATGGACTACTAAGTCAGAAACTAATAATGACTGCTTCACGATTGAACGTTCTATAGATGGAATATATTTTGAACCATTGTTTGATATTGATGGGACAGGGAATAGCAGTATTGAATTAAACTATTCCGAGCTAGATCGAAATCCTTTAACTGGAGTTTCTTATTATCGTTTAAAGCAAACTGACTTTGATGGTAATTATTCGTATTCAGAAATTAGAACGATTAGCTGGGACACCAAGGATATAGTTATTTATCCAAACCCTTCAGAGAGTGGCCAACTTTGGTATTCCTTACCTAAAGAATTTGAATCTTATTCAATTACTGTGCACGACGCTACCGGAAAAACTGTTGCGCAGTATTTTGACCTTATGCAGATGAATGGAATGCTAAGTCTTGATCTTGGATCTGGTATTTATTTGGTCACCTTCAGTTCTGAGAATTCAGCACAAACAAGTAGGTGGGTGATTAAGTAAATTCTACTCTTCTTCAGTCTTCGGAGGCTCAACGTTTACCTGTTTGGGAACAAATTCGTAACGAATAGTAGGATTCATTTCCTGCATCTTTTCTATGCGTCTTTTCATCGCGTATTCTTCCGTCCAATATTCTTCGTCAGGTTCTAGTCCTAACTCTTCTTCTATCTCATACTTGTATTTAACTGCCTCATGAGTTCTTCCTCTAAATATTACAGCTGCTATTATTCCAGAAAACAAGCCCATAGCATGCCCTTCCCAGCTAACACTTAATTCTTGAGGGAAAATACCCCAAATAATACTGCCGTACATAAATATTACAAGTAGCGAGATACCAGCCACTCTTATATTTTGCTTAAAAAATCCGCTTACTACGAGAAAAGAAGCCATCCCATAGATGACGCCGCTCATTCCAATATGATAATTCTCGCGCGCCACGAACCAAACGCCTATACCAGTAAGAAAATAGATAATTAGGAAAGACTTAAGCGCTACTTTTCGATAGTGATAGAATAGTAACCAAGAAAGTACAAAAGTTGGCGCAGAATTATTTAGAATATGACCAAAGTCAACAGTACTATGAATAAATGGTGCTGTAATTATTCCAATTAGTCCACTCGAACGCAATGGGTAAACACCGTATTGATAAAGCTCCAAAGGAAGTAACCGATCTAATGTATTCACAAACCACATCATGAATACCAGCATGAACGCAATAATGAATGATGTCCAACCTATTTTTCTTTCCACGATTTAGAAATAGCAAAGATTAAACCCTTTGAAAAAAACTGACAGAACGGCCGAAAGGATTAAATATTCGCAGCTATTTCCTGTCGTATCGCCTCCAAATCAGACTCGATAGAATTAATTGAGATAGTACGCGGAGCTAATTGAGTAAACGTCACCTGAACCCCTAAACGCTTAAAGAAACGGCCCGAATTATCTATCAAACGAGTATTTTTAATGGCTACTGGAACAAAGGTAGCGTTCGGAATTTCCTTTAAAATNGCTTCGATGCCTGATAGCTTAAACGGCTTGACTCTGCCGTCTTTACTTCTCGTTCCCTCAGGAAAAATGCATATAGAGTATTTATGGTTTCTAACACGTTTAGCAAACGCTTTAATTCGTTCTACTGCTTCCGAGGGTTTCTTTCTGTCAATTGCAACTGAACCACCATGTTTAAGATTGAAAGATATGCTAGGTATAAAACGTGCTAGTTCTTCTTTTGCAATAAATTTAGGTCGCATACTTCTATAGTTCCAGAAGAAAGGCGGTATATCCCACATGGATTGGTGATTACTAATAAATATTACAGGCCCGTCAGATTTAATCTTTTTCAAACCTTTGAATTTATAACGTGCTCCCAGGATTTTGAGACATTTAATCAGCATTAAGTTTAAAAAGGAAACTACCTGGTCGTAAGCCTTGCTACTTAATATCAATTTAGATATCACTAGTATCGGATGGAATATCAATAAGATAAGTCCAAAACATATATAGAATATAGGAGTAAGTATGAAGGACAAGTATTTCATGTACTAAATTCAACAACTGAAATACCGCTTTAGTTGCTGACTTCTGAGTTTTATACAAATTAAAAGAATACTCGTTTCTATGCTACTCTACAGTAACTGATTTTGCTAAATTTCTAGGCTGATCTACATTACAATTACGCATAACAGCAATATGATATGACATTAATTGAAAAGGAATTGTAGCCAATATTGGAACTACAAAGTCATCAGCGTCAGGAATCTTAATATAATCATCTGCTAATTCTTTCACGGTAGTATCACCCTTCGTTATTATAGCAATCACTTTTCCTTTTCTTGCTTTTACTTCTTGAATATTACTTACTACTTTTTCGTAGTTTGCTCCTTGGGTTGCAATTACGAAGATTGGCATTTCTTCATCGATTAATGCAATAGGTCCGTGCTTCATTTCAGCTGCAGGATAACCCTCAGCATGGATGTAAGAAATCTCTTTCAGCTTTAATGCACCTTCAAGAGCAATAGGGAAGTTATTTCCTCTACCTAAGAATAACGCATTGCTTGCATCTTTGTATTTCTCAGCAATTGTAATGCAGAATTCATTACTCTTTTCAATGAGGCCTTCTAACTTGGTAGGAAGCATTTCCATCTCTTCAATAAGTCTCTGGAATCTCTCATCTTCGATAGTTCCTCTTTTCTTACCAATCATTAACGCCATCATTGCCAATAAAGAAACCTGAGTGGTAAAGGCTTTTGTTGAAGCAACTCCAATTTCAGGACCTGCATGTGTGTAGGTTCCAGCATCAGTAATTCGTGATATAGTAGAACCCACCACGTTGACAATTCCTAAAATTGTAGCACCTTGCTCTTTGGCCATGTTCAGGGCTGCAATAGTATCTGCTGTCTCACCACTTTGTGAAATTGCAATAACTACATCATCCTTTCTAATAATAGGATTGCGGTATCTGAATTCACTTGCGTATTCAACTTCAACAGGAATACGGGCCAAGTCCTCAATGTAATATTCACCAACCAAACCTGCATGCCATGAAGTTCCACAGGCAATAATTATAATTCTGTTTGCCTTCGCAATTTGATCTTCATAGTCTTTAATACCTCCAAGAGACACCCAACCTTCTTTCGCATTAAGTCGTCCCCTTAAACTGTCTTTAATTGCGCGAGGTTGCTCATAAATCTCCTTAAGCATAAAGTGATCGTAGCCTCCTTTTTCAAGAACTTCAAGTTCCATTTCAAGTTCTTGAACATATGGACTAACTTCCTTATTACTTGTGCTTATAATTCGTAGTCCGTTTTTACGATCTACAATAGCGATTTGTTGATCCTCTAAATAAACAACGTTTTTAGTATATTCTACGATAGGCGTTGCATCAGAGGCAAAGTAGTACTCATCTTCACCTAATCCAACAACCAATGGGCTACTCTTTTTTGCACCAATAATTTTGTCTGGCTCATCTTTTGAAATAACCACTATGGCGTATGCGCCATGAACTTCATTCAAAGCAATTCTAATCGCTTCTTCGAGTGATACTCCTCCGTTTTCTTGAATATCTTCGATTAAATGCACTAGAACTTCTGTATCCGTATCACTAGTAAAAGTGTGCCCTTTCTTGATCAAGGCTTCCTTAATGGTGTCATAGTTTTCAATAATTCCATTATGTACCAGAGCAATACGACTATTCCCACTGTAATGCGGATGTGCGTTTGTGTCGTTAGGCGGACCATGTGTTGCCCAACGCGTATGACCAATTCCTACATTTCCCACTGTTGATTCGTCCCCAATAAAATCTACAAGGTCCTGAACTTTCCCTTTTCTCTTATATAGATTTATTTTGTCCACGTTTTCTAAAAGAGCAATTCCAGCACTATCGTACCCACGATATTCCAAACGGGAAAGACCTTTTATAAGGATAGGATAAGCTTTCTTATCTCCTATATAACCAACAATTCCGCACATAAATTAGTATTCTGTATAGTTAATTACTAAGCGAGGCACTTCTTTAAAATTGGAGCCAGGCCCATTAAATATAATTCTTTCTACGCTTGAAGCAAAGAAACTTGGAGAATATACACGATAACCTAAATTCTCTACGCTACCGTTAAGTACGTTTTGAATCTCTCGTGTCATTGTAAAAGTATAGCACTTGTTCTCTTGGTCGTAGTTTTCAGTATTAATAGCAGATCCAAAATAATCAAGTGTAAATGTTGATAGTTTATTATCGACAACACGTGCAAGAAATAAGCTGGTTGCGGGATCAAACCCATCGGCCTCAAAATCTTGAATAGGCAATATTAATTGAGCTGAATTTATAATTTTAGGTTTATAAGCTCCTGTCGAGTCATAATTGAAATTCATCAAGTGAGGGAATTGAATTAACCCTCTTACAGAACTTCCTTGCATGTAGAACTTTTCTTGCACTACATCTGGATTGTCCAGAGCAATTTGTAAATCGGTGCCAGTTCTATCATATTCAACTACATTATATCGTGCGGCATTAGTATTAATCAAGAAAGGGTATTCTTGCACTGTAGGATCTGAATCGGTATGAAAATACATCACCATTTCTGAGAAAACATTCTCCAATGAAAAGTAGAGTACAGTACCTTGTCCAGGAACTAATCCCGGCATATTCGCTTTTATATACAGGCCTTTGAAAGCAGAAACAAAAGCCTCATCAGAGCCCATATCACCTGATTCGTTTAGCGCTACCATCTGCATTCCAACACTTGGATCCAAATGAATTCTTAATTGAGGGTCTAAAGTATCAGTTCCGACAACAACATCAGAAATTGGATCTGGAGTCATAGTCTCTGTTCCGGCTAAAATTAAATTACTACCGGTAGTATTAGGAATATCAAAAGTGTAATATTCTTGGTTGTTACGCACCAAATCATCCGTTATTTCAAGAACTTCTAATGTGACGTCATCCCAATTCGCATAAAAGTTGAGTCCAGTATATCGAAGTGCTAAGACAACGCTATCCACAATTGTAGTTGCGGAAGTTCCTAGAGCTGGACTAGCTGAACTTAGTCTTAGTTGAGTAACGATACCGCAATCAACCATACCGAGTTCAGGATCGTTGTAAGTACCAAGCATGCTCGTTTGTGTTTCATCACTTGGCATACTATCAATCTCTTCGGAATATGTTAGAATTGTAAAGGTGTCCGTAACGCCGGTAGACAAGGATTCGGACTGCAGTGAATCTCCTAGGTTTGACTTATCTTTTTTACACGACCAAGTACTTAAGCTTAGAAGTAAAAAAAGAGCGGAAAGTTTTGCAACCTTCCGCCTAGTTATTTTTTTCGAATTTATTCCTTTTATCATTTTTCAACTAGTGCTTCTTCGATTATGGAATCATAAAACTCATCCATAGGCTTAACGAGAGAATCTTCACTATAGTATTCAAGACTAGGAACTTCAGTTTCTGAAATAAATTTACTTAAGTCACTATCAATTTCCTCTGAACCTTGAACTACTCCATCTGCCTCACGAATAGCTAACTTGTTTAATGCAACAAAATCAACATCTTCTAGTCCTTCAAGATCTTCATCGTTAAAGCCATCAAATTTAAGCTTATTCACGAAGTTCTTGTCCCAATTTTTGTTAAATGCGTCTTCGTATACAGAGTAAACAACTTGTGTTTCTGCAAAATGTGGATCGTTGTTGTATAGTTTCTTGATATATAACGGAACCAAAGCAGTCATCCATCCATGACAGTGAATCACATCTGGTTTCCAACCTAGTTTTTTCACTGTTTCTAGAACCCCACGTCCAAAGAACATTGAGCGCTCATCATTATCGTCGAAATATTCTCCATTCGCATCTTGCAGTGTTGCTTTGCGTTTAAAGAAATCTTCATTATCAATAAAATAAACTTGAATTTTGGCTTGTGGTACAGAAGCCACTTTGATGATTAAAGGATGATCAACATCATTAATAATTAAGTTCATCCCTGAAAGACGAATCACCTCGTGGAGCTGATGCCTTCTTTCGTTTATCGTTCCAAATCGCGGCATAAATGCCCGAATTTCTTTTCCAGCTTCCTGAATAACCTGAGGTAATTTTCTTGAAATACTTGAAATGTCTGTTTGAGGGGAGAAAGGTACTATCTCTTGTGAGATGTACAGAATTCGTTTCTTTTCCATAAAGTTTATAAGACAATTTTTCACAAATTTACCGAAAAAAAGGCAGAAAGTCAATTTCAATCAATAGTTTTGTTGGTTGCCCAAGTCTCTAAATCACTGGATTTAATGGAAATTTTCACGCGTGTAGTAGCGCTTCAGAACTATTTAGCAAATTATCGTAAAAATCACGTTAACAGTATATTAGGTTTCGTCCCAACAATGGGTGCCCTTCATGAAGGGCATATGAGCCTCATACAGAATGCGGTAGAAAAATCGGACTTAATCGTAGCTAGTATTTTTGTCAATCCAACACAGTTTAATAACCAAAATGACCTAAAAACCTATCCAAGTTCGGTTGAAAAAGATCAAAAACTCTTGGAAGAAAATGGCTGCAACATACTTTTTCTGCCCGAAGTAGAAGAAATTTATACGAGTGAATATTCATCTGAGGATTACGAAATAGATTTTGAAGGAATTGATGAAGTGATGGAAGGTCTTTACAGGCCTGGTCACTTTAGGGGTGTAGCAATGGTAGTAGAGCGCTTTTTTCAGATTGTTCAGCCTGACCTAGCCTTCTTTGGCCGTAAAGATTTTCAACAGGTAGCGATAATAAAGCAAATGGTGAAATATAAAGGCATTAAGGTTGATATTGAAGTGGTTCCAACGAAAAGAAATAATGATGGTCTCGCGTTGAGTAGTAGAAATCAATTGTTGAATGCTGAGCAATTAAAGCATGCCTTGACACTTAATCAAACCTTATGTTATTTGCGAAGTGTTTTTGATAATCTAACAATCGATGAATTAGAGGAAGAAGGACGAAAAAGGATTGATAATGGTAAATTGAGACTAGAGTACATATCAATTGTGGATGATGTTACTTTAAGGTTTCCTCAATCAAAAAACTCTAAAATCACTTGTTGTGTTGCAGCATATTGTGGCGATGTTAGGTTAATTGATAATATGCCGTTAAATTATTAATAATGCTTTGCGGTTTTCAATTTAATACCTTGTCATTCAGGTTTTTCAACAAGTTATCTCATCCTACAAAAGAAATTTTCGATTATTCAACTATCTTTGGTTTAACAGCTTGCTATTATGGAAAAGTCACGTGTGCTCATAGTTGATGATCACCAACTTATCATTGATGGTTTAAAGGCCTTCGTTTCGAAAGATGAAAGCCTTGAATTTGTAGGAGAATGTAATAATGGTGAAGACGCCATTCGCTATGCAGATATTTTGAATCCAGATATCATTCTTATGGATATCGAAATGCCAAGGGTTTCTGGAATTCAGGCTAGTGAGGAAATAAAGAAAACTCATCCAGAGATTAAAGTCCTAATTATTTCAATGCACCAAGAAAAAGGTTTGATAAAGAAACTTTTAGAAAGAGGTGTCGATGGTTATTTACTTAAAAATTCGAGTCAAGAAGAAGTGCTCTCGGCAATTTCGGTAGTTCGTTCAGGAAAGAAGTATTTCTCAGAGGATATTACACTGGCTTTACTCGATAGGAATATTTCTGGGGTTTCCGGATATAAGAGCAGTGAAAACGGATTCCTAACTGAACTGACCGATCGTGAAATCGAAATATTGAAAGCTATTGCTGAGGGTCATACGAATAAAGAAATTGGAGAAGAATTACATATAAGTCATCGCACAGTTGATACACATAGGACTAATCTTATGAAAAAACTAGAGGTGAATAACGTAGCTGGTTTAATTCGTTTTGCTTTTAAAAACGGTCTCATTTCATAGGGATTCGTAGAAACGAAGAATTTATTGTTTACTTTTGCGCTTCAAAATTTAATTAAGATATGGCATATTTATTTACATCCGAATCGGTTTCAGAAGGGCATCCAGATAAGGTTGCAGATCAAATTTCTGATGCATTAATTGATCATTTTATGGCGTTTGATCCAAGCTCAAAAGTAGCTTGTGAAACACTTGTTACCACTGGGTTAGTTACTTTAGCTGGAGAGGTGAAATCGAGTGCATACCTTGATGTTCAGCAGATTGCAAGAGATACGATTGAGAAAATTGGTTATACTAAATCAGAATACCAATTCGATGCTAAATCTTGTGCTGTAATTTCTGCCATTCACGAACAAAGTGATGATATTAATAGAGGTGTAGATAGAGAGGATCCAATGGAGCAGGGAGCAGGAGACCAAGGAATGATGTTTGGTTATGCCACTGTTGAAACTGAGAACTACATGCCGTTGGCATTAGATTTATCTCACAGAATCTTGCAAGAACTTGCGGATTTAAGAAGAGAAATGAATGAGATGAAGTACTTGCGTCCAGATGCCAAAGCGCAGGTTACTATTGAGTATTCAGATGATAATGTACCTCAAAGAATTGATGCAATTGTTGTATCTACGCAACATGATGATTTTTCGTCATCCGATGAAGAGATGCTAAGCAAGATTAAATCTGATATTAAGGATATATTGATTCCACGTGTTAAGGCGAAATTACCAGCTAAGATACAGGCATTATTTACGGATGACATTACATACCACATCAACCCAACAGGTAAATTCGTAATTGGTGGGCCTCATGGAGATACAGGTTTAACGGGTCGTAAGATTATTGTTGATACCTATGGTGGTAAAGGAGCTCATGGTGGAGGTGCTTTCTCAGGGAAAGATCCATCGAAAGTTGACCGTTCTGCTGCTTATGCAACTCGTCATATTGCGAAAAACGTTGTAGCGGCTGGTGTAGCTGATGAAATTCTTGTTCAAGTGTCTTACGCTATTGGTGTAGTAGAACCAATGGGTATTTTCGTCGATACTTATGGTACTGCAAAAGTTGATATGACTGATGGAGAGATAGCAAATAAAATTTCTGAAATTTTTGATATGCGTCCTGCTGCGATCGAGAATAGACTTAAATTAAGAAGTCCAATTTATTCAGAAACGGCTGCTTATGGACACATGGGTAGAACTCCTGAAAAGAAAACTATCTCCTTCAGTAATGCTGGACAATCAGCAGAAGTTGAAGTTGAGACATTTACTTGGGAGAAACTAGATTACGTAGATCAAGTAAAAGCTGGATTTGGATTATAATATAACCACATAAAGAATAAGGAAACCTTGGTGTATAGCCAAGGTTTTTTTGTTTACAGTTATTTGACGTGTTAGTTGAATTGGGCATATTAGGATTATTCATAGGCTGCTTTTTGTCAGCTACGATTGTTCCTTTCTCATCTGATGCACTTTTTGCTACTGCGCTCATAGCTGACTATCCTTCGATTTTGGCGCTCATTGCGGCAACGGCAGGCAATTTTCTAGGAACCTTAACGAATTACTGGATAGGATATTTTATTAGATCTAAAAGGGATAGGATTCCTAATAAAATTGAGGTTTGGGAGAGTAGAATAAGGAAATACGGTGTATTGTTGGGTTTACTAGGTTGGGTTCCCTTTATAGGCGAGCCTATGATTTTGATTTTTGGTTATTTAAGGATTAATTTTTGGAGGCTATCGATTTTTATTTTTCTAGGGGTTTTTGGTCGTTACCTGATATGGTGGTTCATTTTGGGAAATTAGTATAGCATACCTACAATAGCTGCTGTCATTAGGCAAGCCACTGTTCCTCCTATTAATGAACGCATTCCTAGTTTTGAGAGCAGTCCTTTTCTACCAGGTACTAATGACCCAATACCTCCGATTTGAATACCAATTGAGGCAAAATTCGCGAATCCGCATAACATATAAGTGCTCATAATTAAAGACTTCTCAGAAGTAAAAACACCCGCACTATTCATCGCGCCTAACTTTTGGTATCCGATAAACTCATTAATGACAGTCTTGGTGCCAAGAAGTTCGCCTACATAAATTGAGTCAGCCCAGTTAACACCTAGAAGCCATACTATAGGTCTTCCAATGTATCCTAGAATAAATTCAAATGAGAGTCCAGGATAGTTAGTATTGGCTGCGATAAAATCGTTTATGCCTCCAATCTTACCAACCATATTTAAGGCATAATTACCAAATGCCATAAGAGCTATAAAAACAAGAAGCATAGCACCAACATTCACGGCGAGTCTCAATCCATCTGTAGTACCATTTGAAATAGCTTCTAAAGCGTTAGTACCAATCTTTTCTTTAGATATACTTAGATCTTCATTAATTTTCTCCGTCTCAGGAACTAGAATTTTGGCAGCAATAATTGCCGCAGGTGCGGAAATTATTGAAGCAGTCAATAAATGCTTCGCAAAAAAGGCTTGTTGTATTGGGTCGTCACCTCCTAAGAAACCTACATAGGCTGCTAGTACTCCCCCAGCAATAGTAGCCATTCCTCCGGTCATCAAACACATAATCTCAGATTTCGTCATTTTTCCGAGATAGGGTTTCACGAGAAGTGGCGCTTCTGTCTGTCCGAGGAATACATTTCCAGCAGCGGCTAAGCTTTCTGCACCTGATAAGCGCATAAATTTTTTCATAATCCATGCGAATACATATACAATCTTTTGTAGAACATCCCAGTAATAAAATAAGCTCACTAAGGCTGAAAAGAATATTATTGTAGGAAGTACCTTAACTGCGAAAGTGATAAGGGGACCTTGAACGGTCCCTATACCCATTTGACCGAATAGAAAATCTATCCCAGCATCGGTAAAGCCTATTACTTTAACAAAGCCCCGACTAATAAAGTCAAATATCCCTTCTACAAAAGGGACTTTTAGTACCAACAACGCAATAATAATTTGTAGCGCAAGACCTTTTCCAACAAGAGTCCAGTTGATGTTTTTACGATCCTTAGAGAAGAACCAGGCTAAAAATATTAGGAAGCCCATTCCTCCGAGTCCTCGCAGAATTGACAAGAATGAAATTGATCGTTCTGGGGGTGTTTGCCTAAGAAATGATTGGCCATTCAAAGTCAATTGATTGCTGTTGAGCGTATAATCGAGAAACTTGATTTCAGGAACAGGATTCGCTCCTTCATCTGAAATTATCGATACTGGTGCATCGTTTTCCCAAATTGTTATCGTTGAAGTTTCGCTGTCGTTGGAATTGGCAACTGTAATAGAATCCCCAATAATGGTATCACTTTCTATGTAGGTAAATTCGACTTGGGTATTAACAACTTTCCAAGTTCCTTTCGTTTCTTGATCAAAACTAACGGTAGAAACGAAAGTTCGAGATTCAGCCTTTGAGTCAAAAATAACGTAATTGGTTTCAAGACTATTGCCTTCTTCAACCCACTTACCGTTTAACGGGTGTTGCTCTTGGCTACAGGAATTAAAAAAAAGGGCAGCAGCAATTATATACAATATGTTGCTTAGCCCTTTCAATATGTTTATTTAGACCGCTTAGAAAGTTCGTCGCGAATTTCTGAAGCACGTTCGTAATCTTCTCCGTTAATCGCTTCCTGTAAAAGTTGTTCTAATTCCTCTGATGAAAGCATTTCAAGCTCATTTTCTGAAGACTCAATGAGCTCTTCTTTTTCTGGCTCAATTTTTTCAGCTTCAACCATTTCCTCTTCTAATTGAATTCCAGCCGAGCTTAAGATATGTTCAAATGTGAAAACGGGACATCCTGCTCTCAATCCAATAGCTATAGCGTCAGATGTACGACCGTCAATTTCAACTTCACTTTCACCTTGTTGGCAAACTAGTTTAGCGTAAAATACACCTTCGACCAAATTGTAAATAACAATCTCCTTTATAACAATTTCGAACGAAGATGCGAAGGAACTGAATAAGTCATGTGTTAGAGGACGTGATGGTTTCATACCCTCTAATTCAATAGCTATGGCTTGAGCTTCAAATCCACCAATTATTATGGGCAAACGTCGTGTACCATTTTTTTCTGATAGTACAAGAGCATAAGCCCCAGATTGGGTCTGACTGTAAGAAAGCCCAACAATCTTAAGTTCGATTTTTTCCATAGGTTAGGTTAGTACTAATTTAAAAAATTAGCTCTGCGCTTGTAGCTTCTTAATCTCCTCGTTAAGCTTTGGAAGAACGTCAAACGCGTCACCTACAACACCATAATCTGCCGCTTTGAAGAAAGGAGCTTCAGGGTCTGTATTAATCACTACAATAACCTTACTTCCGTTTACACCAGCTAAATGTTGGATGGCTCCAGAAATACCCGCTGCAATGTAAAGATTAGGTCGAATCGCAATTCCAGTTTGTCCTACATGTTCGTGATGAGGTCTCCATCCGATATCAGATACTGGTCTTGAACAAGCAGTAGCTGCACCTAATGTTTTTGCTAAATCTTCCACAATTCCCCAATTTTCAGGACCTTTCAATCCACGACCAGCTGAAACAACCAATTCCGCTTCCGTCAATAGCACGTCTCCTTCTTGTTTTTTAACCTCTTTAACCGTTACACCAGGTGTTCCAACTTCAGGAGAAAATTCTTCGACTGATCCAGCAGCAGAAATTTCTTTGATCTCAGTTGCGTTAGGCGTTAGTGATATTACTCTTTTAGGAGAATGAACTTTCATAATGCCAAATGCTTTCCCAGAAAATACATTTGTCTTAATAGATCCATCCGCTTCAGGCAATGCAATAGCTCCAGAAACAAGACCTGCTTTTAAGTTTGCAGAAACTCTTGGAGCAACAGCTTTCCCTGTTAAGTCGTTAGTAAAAATGATCGTATCAGCACCCACTTGTTCAGCAGCTGCAACGATAAGTTTGGTTAATTGGCTTGCATCAGCTCCTTCAACTGAGCGATTCACCAAAACTTTTTCAGCACCATAATTTTTTAATTGCTCTAATTCTGATGCATCAACTCTACCATTAGTAACAACAGTAGTAGAACCAATTTGGGCACCATATGAGACTGCACCCAATGAATTTTTTGTTACTGTACCTCCTAGGGTATCTATATATACTAAAACTGACATGTTAAAATTTTGAATGTTCTTAAATTACTTTTGCTTCGTTGTGTAAGAGATTTACCAGTTCTCCAATATTGTCGGCATCAACCAGCTTAACCTCTGATTTTTCTGGTGGTAATTCGAATGAAACGAAACTTGTTAAATCATCGCAAGGAACGGGCTCAATTACTTCTAATGGCTTTGTTCTAGCCGCCATAATTCCACGCATGTTCGGAATTCTTTGTTCTGCCATTCCCTTGGCTGCACTTAAAACAAAAGGTGTGTTTACTTCAACAATCTCAACACCTCCTACCATCTCTTTCTCAAGAGTAGCAGTGTTTCCATTTAAGTCCATTTTTGTAGCTAAAGATATGTAAGGGGTCCCCATTAACTCAGCGACCATACCGCCAATTTGAGAACCATTATAATTGATCGTCTCTTTACCTGTAAGGACTACATCAAAAGCATTGGCTTTTGCATATTCTGCAATTTGATGTGCTGTGAAATACGCATCTCCAGGTTCAGCATTAATTCGTACAGCATTATCCGCTCCAATTGCTAGCGCTTTTCTTATGATCGGCTCATCTGTTGCCGGCCCAACTGTAATTGTCGTTACACTACCCCCTAAGCTTTCTTTAAGCTCTAATGCTCTTACCAAAGCATACCACTCATCATACGGATTCACAATGAACTGAACCCCTGCCTCATTGAATTTACTGTTGTTGTCTGTAAAGTCTATTTTTGAAGTCGTATCTGGAACTTTGCTAATACAAACTAAAAATTTCATATTCTTCTAAATTTTCGTGACTAAAAAGTTGATCAAATTTACCAAAAAATCGGCTATTTGAGGCCCTAAATAGAGACTAAATTAGTTATGAATAAGAAGATGAACGAAAAAGCCTTATATATGCTGAGTTAATTCCTTTGCCATGGGCGTCACATTACTTCTGAACCTATGGGTTAAAACACCATTTTCATCGAGCAAGAATTTTTCAAAATTCCAATTGATTGCACCAGTAAAAGACTTATTTTCCTGCGCAGTTAACCATCTGAATATTGGATGAATGTCATCTCCAGAAACAGAAACTTTTGCTGCCATTGTGAACGAAACCCCATAGTTTTTCTTGCAGAAAGTGGCAATCTCTTCATTCGTTCCAGGTTCTTGTCCGCCGAAATTATTAGCTGGAAATCCTATTACAATCAACTCGTCTTTATATTTCTGATGCAGTTCTTCTAACCCTTCATACTGTGAGGTAAATCCACATTCACTCGCGGCGTTAAAAATTAATATCTTCTTTCCACTGAAATCTTTGAATGATTTATTTTCTCCATCAATCGTTTCAAATTCGAATTCGTGGATCGACGTTTGAGATAAAGTAGCGTTGGCTGTCATAAATGTTAGTATAAATAATCCTATTACTTTCATTACTTGTATTTTCTATAAATATAGCCTTAAGCGACTACATTTGCATTAACAATTAAAATTATAACATGGTAGATGAATTCTTGTTCGATAAAGAAATGGTTTATTTAAATCATGGATCTTTTGGCGCGACACCGAAAGATGTATTCGAAGATTATCGTAGGTGGCAGTTAGAGCTCGAGTTCAGCCCAGTTCAGTTTATTACAAAAAAATTTAAAGAAGCGAATAATCGAAGTAAGGAAGCTCTTGCTAAATTCATTAATACCAACCCTAAAGACATTGTTTACTCACCGAATCCAACTACGGCATTCAACACTGTTATTCGGTCTTTGGAGCTGAATGAAGGAGATGAAATTCTTAGTACGAACTTAGAATATGGCGCATTAGACAGAACGTGGAGGTACTATTGTGAAAAGTCGGGAGCGAAGTATTTAAGGCAAAACATTTCACTTCCAATAAAAGATAAAGAATCCTTTCTTGAGGAATTTTGGAAAGGGCTTTCAGATAAAACTAAATACATTTTTATCAGTCAAATTACGAGTTCTACAGCCTTAATTTTGCCGGTAAAAGAAATTTGTGAAAAGGCGAGGGAATTAGGTTTAATTACGATTATCGATGGAGCACATGTTCCTGGTCATATTCCTTTGGATTTAAAGGATTTGGATCCTGATTATTATACCGGTGCTTGTCATAAATGGATGTTAACTCCGAAAGGGTGCACCTTCCTTTACGTGAAGCCTGAATTACAAGATGGAGTAGATCCGCTGATTATTTCTTGGGGTTACGAAGCAGATGTGCCGGGGGAATCGCAATATCTTGATTATCTCGAGTATTCTGGGACTAATGATTCATCTGCATTTCTGACCTTACCAGCTTCTTTGAATTTTTTTAAAAAGCATGATTGGCTCGAAAAAACTAATGAATCCAAGCAAATAATTAGAGAGGCGTGTAAAGAGTTTTGTGATTTATTAAATACAGAACCTCTTTGCCCAGTTACTGAGGAATTTTTAGGCCAAATCTGTAGTATTCCAATTAATACGACTGACCCAATAGGACTAAAAGAAGAGTTATATCAGAAGTATAACATTGAGATACCTATCACCAATTTGGAAGATAGATTCTTCATAAGAATTTCATTTCAACCATTTAATACAAGAAATGACTTGGATGCATTAAAAAATGCCTTAATTGAAATTCGAGAAAAAAGGCCTGATCTGCTATCCTGAGTACTTTTCTTCCCAAACAGAAATTGTCTCAATCATGGTCTTTACAGCATTTTCCATATCTTGAACACTAACGTATTCATGTTTGGAATGAATAGCCATTTCACCCGTAAATATATTTGGACACGGTAGCCCCATGAACGAGAGTCTTGAACCATCTGTACCGCCGCGTATAATAACAGGCTTAGGAGTAACACCTGCTCTTTCCATACCTTCAATAGCAAAGTCCGTAACAAAAGGTACAGTCTTAATCACCTCCTTCATGTTTCGATATTGCTCCTGAGCATCAAATGAGTATGTTACACCTTCATATTTGTCCACTACAGACTTGATCATACTCTCAAGTTTTTCTTCGTATTCTGCGAGTTTTACCGTGATATGATCTCTTATAATAAATTTAATCTCACAACTCTCCATACCACCATTGAAAGCTACGGGGTGAACAAATCCTTCACGACCTTCAGTTGTTTCAGGTGACCATGAGTCTTTTGGAAGCCTTTCAATGAATTCAGCACCCACTTTAACAGCATGAATCATTTTGTTTTTTGCATAGCCAGGATGAGCTGGAACTCCAGTAATCTTAATTGTAACAGCATCAGCAGAGAAGCTTTCATCTTCTATAGATCCTGCAATTCCACCGTCTAAAGTATAGCCAAAATCAGCATTTAATTTTTTCATATCAAGTTTGTCCACACCTCTTCCTACTTCTTCGTCTGGCGTGAAAAGAATTCTTATTGGACCATGAGTATAATCAGGATTATCAATAACGAATTTTGTGTAGTCCATAATACAAGCGACACCAGCTTTATCATCGGCCCCTAAAAGTGTAAGACCACTTGCTGTAATAATATCATCACCAATTTTCTCGTTTAGATAAGCATGTTTTTCTTTTGTGATTATCTGAGAAGGATCGTCAGGAAGAATTATTGGCTCACCATTCCACGCTTTGTGAAGTATTGGTTTTACATCCTTTCCGCTGCAATCAGGTGCCGTATCCATGTGTGCACAGAAGCAAATCGTCGGTAAATCATTCCTTTCAGAATTTGAGGGAATAAAACCAAAAACATATCCCCACTCATCCATTTCACTTTCTATGCCTAAATCTTCTAGTTCCTTAAGCAAAAGTCTACCTAAATCTTTTTGCTTTTCACTTGATGGAAAGGTAGTTGAGTTTGGGTCCGCTTCGGTATCAATTTGAACGTATCGCATTAATCTTTCAGCGACGGTAGATGTGTATGGCATGATTTTTTTTCCTAAAATTAGTAAATCCTTTTGGCTTGACGGCTCTAAGAATTAATTATACATTTGTTCACTAACTAGCCAAACTCAATGAAATTTGATTTTAAACTCGGTATAAAACTCGCCATTGCATTCTTTTGCATTGCCTTTTTATCGATTTCAATAATCGGATTCATGGCCTATTACAAAGGCAAAAATTCACTAGAAAAAGAATCATTTAATCGTCTCACTGCCGTGCGAGAGATGAAGAGTTTGGAGATAGAAGACTATTTTAAAGATGTCGAAAATCAAATCGTTACTTTTTCTGAGGACCACATGGTAATCGATGCGCTTACTAGCTTTAAAGAGGGATACGAGCACCTTCAAGCTGAGGTCGTATTGGATTCTGTAGACCAACTTGAGTTAGACGAGGAACTCTATTATTACTACGAATTTGTTTTTCTCCCTGAACTATCTAAAAATGCAGAGATCAATGGTAAGGTTCCAAGTGATTTTTATCCAAGTGAACTTCGATCTCGGATTTTACAGAAGCACTACATCATTAATAATCCTAATGAAGTAGGATCTAAGCATTACATGGAGTCCGCGAAAACAGGAACTCAATATGATCAAGCACACGAGAAATACCATCCCCTGATCAGAAATTATTGCGAAAAGTTTGGCTATTATGACATTTTCTTAGTGGATGATGAGACTGGACACATTCTTTATACTGTTTACAAAGAGGTTGATTTAGGGGCATCTCTACTAAAAGGAGCTTATAAAGAAACCAATATTGCTCAAGCTTTTCTCGAGGCAAGGGATCTAGATGAAGAAGAAGCGGTAAAATTAGTTGACTTTGAACCTTATGACCCTTCTTATGGGAATCATGCATCGTTTATAGCATCACCAATATTCAAGGATGGCGAAAAATATGGTGTTCTTATTTTCCAAATGCCAATAGATAGAATTAATGAAATAATGACCAATCGGCATGAATGGAAAAACGTAGGTCTCGGGAATAGTGGGGAAACATACATTGTGAGCTCTGATTATACGCTTCGAAACCAGTCCAGATTTTTCATTGAGGACAAGAAGAATTATTTAGAGATGCTAAAGAAAATAGACACGGATGAATTAACTATTCAAAAAATTAAAAACTTTAATAGCACAATCGGGCTTCAGGAGATTCACACTGAGGGAACAGATTCAGCGCTTGCTGGTGGTACAGATACCCGAATTTTCAAGGATTACAGGGGCGTGGATGTTTTATCATCCTATAAACCGCTAGATATTTTGGGAATGCATTGGGCAATAATGTCTGAAATTGACAAAGACGAGGCTTTTGCACATGTCTATGATTTAAGAAGGAATATATTAATTATAGTATTTGGCTTATTGATAGCTATAATTTTTGTTTCGTTATTTGTTTCTAGGAAGATTACAAAACCAATTAAAACATTAACAGCTAAGGCACAAGAACTGGCCTCTGGTAATTTGGATGTGCAGATTCCTCATCTAGGTGAAGATGAAATAGGGGTTTTGTCTGACAGTTTTAGTAACATGCAGCACTCGATTAAGGATTTGGTAGATGAACTTCAAGACATCAATCAGAATCTTGAAAATAAAGTGGAGGAGCGCACACTTGAATTAAAGGCTCAAAAGGATGTGCTGCAAATTCAAAATAAAGAAATTTTAGATTCAATTAATTATGCGCTAAGGTTACAAAATGCGATTTTACCGAGCCAAGCAAAGGTGAACAAATTACTTCCTGACGGCTTTGTTCTATTCCTTCCAAAAGACATTGTATCGGGAGATTTTTATTGGATGAATCAAGTAGGCGATGAGGCTTTAGTAGCAGCTGTTGATTGCACGGGCCATGGGGTTCCTGGCGCAATGGTGAGTGTAGTTGGTGCAAATGGACTAAACAGGTGTGTTCGAGAATTTAATTTATCGAAACCAAGTGATATTCTGGATCAGTTAACCGATTTAGTTATTGAGACATTTGATTCCGAAGATCATGAGGTAAAGGATGGAATGGATTGTGGTCTCTTATCCATTAACTTCAAAACTAAGAAAGTGCAATTTGCTGGGGCAAATAATCCGCTTTGGATCCACAGAAAAGACAGTGAAGAGATAGAGGAAATTAAAGGGAATAAACAACCTATCGGTAAGTTCGATCACAGTGTTCCGTTTGAAAATCATGAGGTTCAACTGAACGAAGGCGACACTATATTTATTTTTTCAGATGGTTATGCCGATCAGTTTGGTGGTCCAAGAGGAAAAAAAATGAAATATAAAACGTTGAAAAACTTTTTAATTGAGGCTAAAAACGCCCCTATGAATGAAGTTAAAGAACTGTTAATCAATAAATATAATGATTGGAAGGGTGACCTTGAACAATTAGACGATGTATGTATAATTGGGGTTAGATTTTAATTCTCTCCAAAATTCTTGTATTTTTAGAGGTCTAAGTACACTTTGAATGCCAAAGCTAACTACCTTTTTCTTCACATTAACATCGAGCATTTTGGTGTTCGCTCAGCCTGCAAATGATGATTGTGCGGATGCTACTGAGCTTTGCCCAAATCAAGTTTATTCGGCTACAACTACAGACGCAACTGCAGACCCTGTTTCAGATAATAACTTTTGCTTTACACCAGCTGCTACAGTATGGTTTTATTTTACTACTGATGCAGATGGAGGAGATGTCAGCGTTGACATAACTGGGTTAACATTTGATCCAGACCCTACTAAAGGACAAACAATTGGAGCTATTTTTTATGAAGCGACTACGCCATGTGATCAGGCTACCTATACACCTTATGCTATGTGCGGTGCAGGTTCAACAGATATGTCAATCACGAATGTCGTTGCATTGGCTGGAAATACCACTTACTATGTTCAGGTAAATGGTCGAATTGTTGGAGCAGGTGTCACTGATCCTGCTGCTTGCGATTTTAATATTGAGATTTCTGGGACTGCTGTAGATAAGCCAATCCCGACGGTGACTATTGCGGACACTGTCACAGATATTTGTACAGGAGATGAAGGCACTGTAGACGTCACCATTACCGGCTGTTCTGATACTGTGAATTACGAATGGCTATATGGCGGCACAACATTAACTTCGGGTGCAACGGACGATTTCAATAAAAGCCTAATTTCTGCATCTGGAGATCTAGAGTTAGTAATTACTTGCGGAACTTTATGTCCTCAGGTAGATACTTCCAATGCCATAACTTACACTGTAACAGAAATATCTGCTGATGCTGGGCCAGATCAGTTCATAACAAAAGGTGATCAAGTTACCATCGAAGGTGACGGTATAGGTACGCCATTATGGTCACCAAGCACCACACTTACTGATCCAAACATTTATCAGCCTGTTGCATTTCCAGAGTCAACCACAATCTATTTTTTGACTGTGACAGAAGGCCCGTGTGTTAGGACAGATAGTGTGACAGTAAATGTTGGAGAATTGATTACTATTTATTCATCATTCACTCCTAATGGGGATGATGTAAATGATAAGTGGATTATCACTAACAGCGGAAGCTTTCCAAATATGGAAGTAACGGTTTATGATCGATCAGGACAGGTAGTATTCAACACGGTGAATTATAGTACTCCAGAAAAATGGTGGGATGGCACTTTCAAGGGAAAAGAGCTGCCAAGCTCAACGTATTTTTATGTGATAGATTTAAAGCAAGGAGATGAAGGGATATTTAAAGGACCAGTAACAATAATTCGATGAGAATAGTTCTAATATTTCTAGCCCTCCAAATTACTGGTTTCGGATTTTCTCAACAAACGGAGCACTACACGCAGTATGAGTATAATCAGTTTGCGTTTAACCCAGCAGTGGCTGGCACCAAGGCTTGTATTGATATAAGATCTGGTTACCGCTTTCAGTGGGTTGGAATTGAAGGGGCTCCACAAACTGGATTCCTAAACGCTCATGCCCCTCTTTATTTTAGCAAGAAAAAAAGAAACGCTTTTGGTCCAAAACATGGCATAGGAGGAATGGTGATTAGAGATGCTTTCGGTCCGTTTTCTTTTCTCCAATTGAATGTGGCCTATGCTTTACATCTTCCAGTGAGTCGTTATGGTAGACTTTCATTTGGATTTGCCTTCGGTTTTAAGCAAACTGCCTTTTCAACGGAACAATTAACAACAGAACTACAAGATCCAACAATACCTAACTCAGGGCAATCGTACATAATGTTTCCGGATGCAAGGCTTGGAGTATGGTATAGAGACAAGAAACAATACGCAGGATTATCGGTGCACAATTTATTTGGGAATCGTCTCCAAACTGGAGACAACAGCGCTTTGCAAAGGCATTTTTACATTACTGCTGGAAAAAGTTTTAGACTTGAAAAAGGTTGGTCTTTGATTCCATCGTTTTTTGTTTTGAAGACGGCCCGCACACCAATGGATTTTCATTTGAGTGCGTTATTGGACCTTGAAAACAAATTTGCCTTTGGTTTAGGATTAAGAAGAACAGACGCCATTACAACTCAAGTAAGAGTTAAGTTATTTAATTTTATTTCGATTGGTTACTCTTTCGATTTCATCATATCCAAATTAAGCGGAAGCATGTGGCAAACCCATGAAATTACGGGAGGTTTCAACTCATGCTCGAATTATGGAAGTGGAAGCACAACCGATTGTCCAACGTTTGAGTAATCAACCTTTGGAAGAATTTAAGCGTATTAATTATACGTGCTTGTGAATATGATGAAGAAATAACCCGAATTGAATGAGAAGGACATTTAGCATAAAATCGTTATTCGTAGTCATTGCAACTTTTCTAAGTGCAGTATCATTTGCTACAGATTATTATTGGATTGGTGGATCAGGTTTTTGGAATAATCCTACAAACTGGTCATTAAGCTCTGGCGGAGGACCAGCTGGCTCTATTCCTAGTGCTTCTGACAATGTCTATTTTGACAATAATTCCTTTTCGGACGAATACCAACGAATCTTTCTTGCAGGTGATGTCTCGGCAAAGAACTTTTACATCACTTCAACTTCTTACCCAGTTTTCGACGGTGAAAGCGCAAACCTTATCATAGGTGGAGATTTAGAAATAGTGCATAAAACTCACTTTGATTTAGGTGGTGAGGTTCGATTCTCTTCTTCTGATATGGGAACGCATCATATTGATATTGGTCCAAACGATATTTACTGTAATATCAGGATTTTAGGAGGTAATTGGGAATTAGCAAACCATCTAAAAACAAACAGGGATTTCAACTTATACCTTTCTGGAGGTAGCTTAATTACCAATAATTATACTTTATTCGGTAATTTAATCTATGCTAATGAATCTACTTTCACTTTAACTGCTGGAGATTCATACATTATTGCGCCAGGCGGAATGTTCTTGTCTTCAATAGTAAGTGGTGGTTCTGGAGATACAAAGTTTTATACAGAAAGTGTAGAGGTATCGGCCGTTGACAGAGGGGATTTTGAGGAATACACTTTTAGAGATGTTGTTGCTTCATGTACAGTAACTGACCCTTTAGTTATTACAACTACTATAACTTCAGACTATAACGGTTTTAATGTATCTTGTTTTGGGGCATGTGATGGCGCCATTACTATTGGAACAGCTGGTACGCCAGGACCATTTTCATATGATTATCCAGGTGATGGTCTGCCTGCTTTAGCGACGAATATATCTACTACTCTTTGTGGAGGTCCTAATACATTCGTGGTTACAGATTCCTCGAATGAGATTTTTCCTGGAAGTGGTTTTTTCGCTTCATGTAGTTTTGGTGATGTTCTTACAGAGCCTTTTGAGCTTTCAATAAACCTAGATTTCTTGGGTGAGCCAACTTGTCCTGCAGTTTGTGATGCGCCGGCAATAACGACACTTTTTGGAGGAGTTAACCCTACAATCACTTGGCCTGTTAGTGGAGAAACTACCCCATTCCCTGTAGGCTTGTGTGAAGGAGTTAACCCGGCTAATATTATTGATGATAATGGTTGTACGCTGGATACATTTTTTGTAGTTACTGGTAAGCCTGCATTTACTTTTCCTGCTGTAATAACACCACCTACTTGTGCAGGCGATTGCGATGCGGAAATTGATCCAGATCCAGCTGGAGGTAATGGAGCCCCTTATACAATTACTTGGTCTCCTATTCCAGGTTCAGGTGTCAATTCAGATCCAGGAGTTGGATTTTGTGCTGGAATGATTATGATGACTGTAGAAGATGTTGATGGATGTACCGCTGATACAACCTACGAAATTATTGATCCTCCAGTATTATCGGTAACAGTTATAAATATAGTTGATGCACTTTGTAATGGTGATTGTAATGGTGAGGCCGAAGCCAATCCGGTAGGAGGAGTTCCTCCGTATGATGTTGAATGGTTTGACGATGCTACAGGTTTAACAACAGGATTAACTGGATTGACAACGAATGCACTTTGTGCAGGAGATTATTATGCCGAAGTAACAGATGCTTCCGGTTGTGTTGTTCAGAGCTTACCTTTTACAATTGGAGAGCCACCTGTGTTTGCAGTTTCAGCATTGGGTAGTGCGGTTTCATGTCCGGGCGATTGTGATGGTACTACTGATGGAACAATTGGTGGAGGTACACCACCGTACACACCTTCATGGGTAACTGTGCCTGGTGGAATTGGTGTAGGAGCTACAGAAGATTTAGCGGGGCTTTGTGCAGGTGATTACGAATTAACGGTGACAGACTTTAATGGTTGTGTGGCAGGTCCTGTTGTGGTATCAGTAACGGAACCTCTTCCTTTAACATTGGCAATTTCCGGAACAGACCCCTCTTGTTATGATTTGTGTGATGGCTCAGCCAATGCAGTTGTAGGTGATGGTACACCACCTTATAGTTATGTTTGGACTCCGGCGGTTCCAACAGGAGCAGGAACTCCTACTCCGTCGGATTTGTGTGCAGGTACATACTCCCTTCTTGTTACTGATTTTAATGGATGTACAATTACTGATAATGTTACTTTAAATTCTCCAGCTACATTCGATATTACTGGAGTTGTCACGGATGTAGATTGTTTCGGAGATACTGACGGTGCTATCGATCTTACCATCAATACTGGTGGAAGTGGTGTCGGATATACTTTTGTTTGGGCGCCAGTGCCGCCTGTTGGTGATGGAACTGCAAATATTTCAGGATTATCGACCGGAGTGTGGACGGTAACAGTTGCTGATGACCAGGGATGTGATACTACTTTATCTTTCACTGTTTCAAGTCCATCTGAACTAATAGTGGGAGCAAGTGTAATTTCACAAGTATCGTGTTTCGGTGATTGCGATGGTTCTGCTAATGTCAATATTCTAGGGGGTACACCAGGGTATTCGATTCTTTGGGATGATCCTGGGGCACAAACGACTCCTGTAGCTAGTGGTTTATGTGAAGGAACCTACAATGTAACTGTCACTGATTTTAACGGATGTGTTGAGACTGATTTGGTTGTGATAACCCAGCCATTACCATATGATATAATCGTTGGCCAAACAGATCTTGATTGTTTTGGTGATTGTGATGCAACGGCTACCGTTACTGTGAACTCAGGAGGAACACCTGTTTATACGTATCTATGGGATGATCCATTAGCACAAACAACGCCGACCGCTGTTGGGCTTTGCGCAGGAACATATACTTGTACTGTCTCTGATGCATTTTTATGTGATACCGTACTAACATTTATTATCGCGGAACCAGCTGAACTTTTAGTTACTATTGCAGGTTCTGGCCCTTCTTGTTTTGGAGCATGTGACGGTACGGCGGAGATTACTATAGTAGGAGGAACTCCTATTTATAATATTGAGTGGTTTGACGCAGTTACGCTCGCCCCTCAGGGTGTTAACAATACTTTGATTACAGGTTTATGTCCTGGTGATTATTTTGCTGAAGTTACTGACGCGAACGGCTGTGTTACAATTTCTCCAGTAGTAACGATTACGGAATTACCATCCATAAACATTTCTATAGATGCCCAGACAGATGCTACTTGTGGTTTTTGCGATGGTACTGCTGATTTAAGCGCAACCGGAGGAGCTGGTGGATTTTCGTTTGATTGGACCCCAGATCCTACTATCAGTGGCGACTCACCGAATGCCACAGGATTATGTGGTGGAGCATATAATGTTGTAGTAACTGATGCTGCGGGCTGCACACAAAGTATTGTTGTGACAGTTAATTCATCTGCTACTGAGGTAATGGATCTTGATTCTACTGATGTTACCTGCTTTGGTTTATGTGATGGTACTTTAATGGCCACTTTTGTCGAAATTGATCCTCCTTATACTATTGAATGGTTTGATGAGACAACTGGATTAACGACGGGCCTTGTTGCACCTGGAAGTGGAATTGCTGTTGGTCCTGTTTGTGCGGGAAGTTATATTGCGGTTTTAACGAATGGTTCTGGTTGTGTCGTAACAGATACTTTAGTTGTTAATGAGCCACCTGAAATTACAGGTTCAGTAACTTCAGGAACAGTAGCATGTTTTGGAGATTGTGATGGTACCCTAACTGCTACTGCAACAGGTGGAACCGGAACACTTGATTATACTTGGTCACCTTTACCTGGAACGGGTCAGGGTACTCCTACAGCAGGAGGTTTATGCGCAGGAAACTGGACGGTAACGGTAACTGATGATAACGGTTGTTTCATTAATCTAGTAGGTACTATTTCAGAACCGCTCGAACTTGTTATAACCCTTGAAGACAACACTGATATCACTTGTTTTGGAGCCAACGATGGTACGGCGACAATAGGAGTTGCAGGTGGAATAGGACCATATAATTATGAATGGTTTGATTGTGCGACTGGATTACCAATCGGACAAACTACTCCAGTAGCCACGGGATTACCCCCTGGAAGTTACCAAGCAGTAGTAACTGATGACAATGGTTGTACTGTTACAGGTACTTGTCAGACAATTACAGAACCTTTGGGTATTACAGGTGTAGCTAACCTCGAATTCATTTCATGTTTTGGTGATTGTAATGGAATGATTGATTTTGTTCCTGCTGGCGGTACACCACCATATTTTTACCAATGGCAAGATGAATTTGGTGTTGATCTAGCTGGGCAAACTGATGATACTTTATCAAATGCGTGTCAAGGTATTTATAATCTTGTTGTGACCGACCTTGCTGGTTGTACTCAAGCTTTCGGACCGTTTGATTTAACTTCTCCAACATCGCCTTGGGACGTACTGGAGAGTCAAACGGATATTACTTGCTCGGGAACATGTGATGGTACGGCCACAGTTAATGTGATTGCGGGTAATACACCTCCTTATACTTATTTATGGGATGATCCTGGAATGCAAGTTGGTCCAACAGCAGTGGGACTCTGCCCTGGTCCAGTTACCGTTATAATTACAGATGCCACTACTCTTTGTGATACGGCTATTACTTTTAATATAATTGATAGCAATCCAATCATAGCTAATGCGGCCATAACAAATGTTCTATGTTTTGGTGATTGTAGTGGAGAAATAACCGCAAATCCATCTGGAGGAACCGGACCTTACACAATATCATACTCAAACGGAGATATAGGTCCAACAACATCAGGATTATGTGCAGGAGCCATTACTTTATCTATAACTGATGCGGCCGGATGCTTTATCGATACTATTATTAATATTACAGAAAACCCAGAGATACTTGTTACATCGAGTTTCTCAAATAACGCTTCATGTGGATTGTGTAATGGTAGTGCTACGGTGAACGTAAGTGGTGGGGTTTCTCCTTACTCATACGACTGGACACCTGACCCTACTGCTGGAGAAGGAACGAACAACGCGACTGGCTTATGTTCTGGAATTACTTCTGTATTGATAACGGATGATGTTGGTTGTACTTTCGTTGAAACCTTTGGAATTTCAGATATTGGTGCAGAGGTCTTGGCAACAACGAGCAATGATGCTTCTTGTTTTGGAGTATGCGACGGTGATGCCGAAGTGCTCTATGTATGCAGCGACCCAACTTGTAGCCAAGAATGGTTTGACTCAGCTACAGGACTGAGTATGGGAATAACTACTCCAACGATTACAGGATTATGTGCGGGAGATTATTTAGTAGAAGTGGTCAATAATTCAGGCTGTATTTCTGTTGAGCCAGTGACAATTTCGAGTCCTAGTCAAATTATTGCAAATGAGGTTATAACTAACTTAATCTGTAACGGAGATAATAATGCTTCAATTGAATTATTCCCAACAGGAGGAAGTGGAGCTGGATATAACTACGCATGGTCGCCAGTTCCACCGAACGGTGATGGCACTAACGAAGCGCTTAACCTAACAGCTGGAACGTGGGACGTAACAATAACAGACGGCTCTGGATGTTCGGAATTATTAAGCTATACTATAGTTGACCCTCCTGCTATTGTAATTATGCCTACATCAAATAACATGTCATGTAGTGGAGTATGTGACGGGTCAATTTCAATAACTGTTTCGGGTGGAGCCGGTGGATTTACATTCCAATGGTTCAACGGAGGAGCTCTAATGCCAGGTGAAACAGGAACATCCTTAGTTGGCCTCTGCGCAGGAAACTACAACGTTGAAGTCACTGATCTTAATGGTTGTGTTGTTACACTTCCTGCTGACATTTCTATAGGGGAACCGGTTCCTTTATCATCCACTATCGCAAGTACAGATGTACAATGTTTTGGAGCATGTGATGGTGAAATTACATTAACTATTGCTGGTGGTACACCTCCTTATTCAGTGAATTGGTTCGATTCAGCCACTGGCGGAATTATTGGAATTACAGGAGAAACGGCTTCCGGTCTTTGTCCAGGAGATTATTTTGCAATAATAATTGACGGAAATGGATGTGGATTTACGACTACAGACGTTACAATTACGGAGCCTACAGAATTAACAGAAGGTTTAGTAGTGAATGATGCTTCTTGTTTTGGCGTATGTGATGGGGATGCGGCATTAAACCTTGCTGGAGGAACACTTCCTTACAGTTATCAATGGTTGGACATTTCTGGTGCACCAATTCCTGGGAGTACTGACCCTTCAGTAATAAATCTTTGTGGAGGAAATTACACCGTAGAAGGATTCGATGCAAACGGATGTACTGTTGGTCCAATAGCATTTGCTGTAATAGAATTCCCTGAGATCACAGGTACGGTGTTTACGAATGATGCTACGTGCGGTGTTCCTGATGGTAATGCTACAATAAACCCAGTGGGAGGTAATCCTCCATATTCGTACCAGTGGTTTGATGATTTATTAGTTCCTCTTGCAGGTGAAACAAGTAATACGCTTCTTGGCGTTACTTCAGGTACGTATTATGTTGAAGTGACTGATTTAAATGGGTGTACGCAAATATTTAGTGGTAATATCTCTGATCTTCCATCAACGACGGTTACGTTCGATGCAATAAATGATCCTTTATGTAATGGAGGTAATGATGGTAGTATTGAAATTACAGCAACTGGTGTTAATCCGCCATTATCGTTTACTTGGAACCCTGGAGGCATTGTGGCCGAAGATCCAACGGGATTAACTGCTGGTGATTATACTTTGGAAATTGTGGATGGATTAGGTTGTTTAAACTACTATAGTGCGACACTTGTTGATCCTCCTTCAATTATTGTATCAGGAACTACCACCCCTACTGATTGTGGTTTCTGTAATGGTGAGATCAATCTAACGGTATCAGGTGGAACGGGTACTTTGGATATACTTTGGAACACAGGTGCTACTGGAACAACGCTAACTGGATTATGTGCTGGATTTTATGAGGTTACTGTTACAGATGATAATGGGTGTATAGAAGTGGTCCAGTTTGAAATAACTAATAATGCAGGATTTGATGCAACCACCTTAGTAACGGGTTTAACTTGCCCTGGAGCTTGCGACGGAGAAATTACGGTTACACCTACTGGAGGAACTGCTCCATACAGTATCCTTTGGTTACACGACGCCTCTACTTCTTTCACGATATCGGGATTATGTGCTGATACTTATTTTACTACAGTAACTGATGATGTTGGATGTCAAGTGCCAATTATTGTAGATATCGTTGATCCTAATCCAATTTCAGCTACTGAAACAATTAACACGCCTGCTTGTGGGGCTAGTGATGGAAGTATTACAGTGCTTACAACAGGAGGTGTATTGCCTCATACTTACTTATGGTCAACTGGAGGAACTTCGAACGTAGAAACTGGTTTAGGAGCTGGAGTTTATACCCTCACGGTTACGGACAATGCTGGATGTTCGGAAGTGTTCACATTTACCTTGAATAATACTGATGCACCATCTACAACTTTAATTAGTACCGACCTTAACTGTCACGGAGTTTGCGATGGAACAGGTGATACGCTTGCCGTTATAGGAAATAATCCACCGTTCATATTCGATTGGCTGGATGCTTCGGGAACATCGTTAGGAGTTGCTACACCTGCAATTTCAGGGTTATGTGCCGGTGACTACATTCTTGAAGTCGAAGACGCATTTGGATGTTTCGGGTTTGGTACAATGACAATAAATGAACCGGATACAATGATTTTAAATCCATTATTTGAAATTGATCCAACGTGTAACGGAGTTTGCGACGGTTCTATAATCTCAAATCCAATTGGAGGTACACCAGGTTATACTTTCTCATGGGATGATCCTGGAGCTCAAACTACGTCAACAGCCTCGGCACTTTGTGATGGAACCTTTATGGTGACAATTACAGATAATAACGGATGTTCGGTGACACAAACAGGAACCCTAGCTGAGCCACCATCGGTTACTGTTGTAGTAGATAGTGTAGATGCGGCAACATGTCTAAATGCTGCTGATGGAGCAATTTGGGTTACAGCGAGTGGTGGAACGCCTGGATATACGTACCAGTGGGTATCACAAACACTTACGGATACACTAACAGCCGAAGACCCTTCAGGATTACTTCCGATGGAATATTATTTGGAGATAACGGATCTTAATGGTTGTATTGCTTTAGATACCGTAGTTGTGGATACAATGCTTGTTGTTCTGGCAGATGCAGGTTTGGATACTTCTTTATGTTTCCCTGATACACTGCTAATAGAAGGTTTATCCAATGTGGGGCCACCAACTGATTATACTTGGTTTGATAGTACAGGTGTGAATATTGTTTCAGATACCAGTGTTCTGAATTTTGCAAACCTTGATCCCGGTAATACATCGTTTATTTTGTTAGTCGATTATAATGGATGTACACACACAGACACTATAACTATTCTTATGGGCGATAGTCTTTGGGTAGAAGCTGGGGATGATATCGATATCTATCCGCTATCTTCAGAGGTCATTGGAGGATCACCAACTTCTGATATTTCTTCAACTTGGGACCTAGTATGGACACCGTCAATATATATGGATGACCCTACCGCCTTTAATCCAACCATAACAGACCTGGATTCTTCATTATGGTACTACGCACAAGTAACAGATTCATTAGGGTGTACTAGAATAGATTCTATGTACGTAACACTCTTACCTGAACTTGACATTCCGGATGGAATATCACCAGATGGAAATGGTTTAAATGATACTTGGATTCTAGAATTTATGGATCAATATCCTGGAGTATCAATTACTATAGAGGTATACAACCGCTGGGGAGACTTACTATTCCAGAGCGATGAGACCTATAATGATGACTGGGGTGGAACTACTGAGGATGGAAAAAGGCTTCCAGCTGGAACCTATTACTATGTAATTGACGTAGATCATGAAGACTTCCCTGAGGCAGTAACTGGACCAATAACTATAATGTGGTAAATATGAAGAGTTTAAAATCTATATTGCTTTTGCTTGTGGTTGGACTCGGAATCCAGACCGCATTTGGGCAACAATTGCCTCAGTATTCTCAATACATGTTTAATCAATATGCGTTTAATCCTGCGTATTCTGGCTCAAAACCATATTGGGAAGGGGTAAGTAGTAACCGTTATCAATGGATTGGAATTACGGATGCACCTAGAACGTTTACATTATCTGCACAAGGTCCTTTGAAAAAGGATAACATGGCAATAGGTGGATACCTTTATTCAGATAACGTTGGTCCTACAAGAAGATTAGGTTTTCAAGGTTCATTTGCTTACAATGTAAAACTGAGTGAGACCATTAAGTTGTCTTTTGGATTGTCGTTGGGCTTTAATAGATGGATGTTAGATGCGGATAAAATCACTACTTATCATCCAGATGATTTTTATTTCAGCAATGGCTTGCTAGTATCCTATGATCCAGATGCCAAGTTTGGTACTTATTTATATCACGACGATTGGTACTTTGGCGCTTCAGTTGGGCAATTAATGCATAATAGAATTTCTTTCTTGGAAACTCAAACTGGATCAGAAACTTTTATGGAAGATCACTTTTTCTTTACAGGAGGATATACGTTCCATTTGGGAGACGATTGGGATATTGAACCGCACGCGCTGCTAAAATTGGGCCTTCCTGCTCCTGTTAAGTTTGATATTAATCTTCTTGGTTATTATAAAAGAATGGTTTGGATAGGTGCTGGATTCAGAACGAATGATGCTTACGTGGCCATGATGGGATTCAGTTACAAAGACATGTTGAGAGTTGGTTATGCGTACGATGTTACAGCAACTAACTTAAAGAACTATTCGAGTGGAACGCACGAATTAATGCTTACTGTGAAATTTGCAGGAGGCACTTCTAATTCAGATAGTACTCCTTCTTTAGAATAATTTCCTATTTTCACAGTTCAAACTTTAGTGAACTCATGGGTAGGTTACTCGTTCTATTTGTCCTTTTTTCAGGATATTATAGTTATGGCCAAGGTCTGGTCCAGGATATACGTGGTACTGTAGTTGATAGTGAAACTAAATTCCCTTTGGTTGGAGCAAAAGTATTATTGTTTCTACCAGATTCCTCTTCACTAGGTGCAAAATGTGATTTCAACGGCGATTTCTCAATTTCCGATGTACCTGTTGGAAAACATGTTCTTCAGGTTTCTGCCTCAGGGTACGATCAAAGTAATGTAACTGCTATAGTCATTTCAGGAAAAGAGACTGTACTTAATGTACTTTTAGTAGAAAGTGCTATTGTGAGTAAGGAAGTTGTGGTTACTGCGAGAAAAAATGGTGAGGCTATTAATGAAATGGCTCTTGTGGGAACACAAAGTTTTTCGGTCGAAGAAACCAATAGGTATGCAGGAAGTAGAGGTGATCCTGCTCGTATGGTTTCAAACTTTGCTGGAGCTCAAGGAACTGATGATTCACGAAATGATATAGTTATTAGAGGTAATTCGCCCCTAGGTATTGCGTATCGAATAGAAGGTGTTACAATTCCCAATCCAAATCACTTTGCAATAGCCGGTAGTGCAGGAGGTCCCGTGGCAATATTGAACAATAAATTTTTGGATAACTCGGACTTTTTTATGAGTGCTTTTCCTGCTGAGTATGGAAATAGTATTTCTGGGGTGTTTGATTTAAGACTTAGAAAGGGTAACAATAATATTCATGAATTTTCCGGTCAATTTGGATTTCTTGGTACGGAACTTCTTTTTGAAGGGCCTATTTCAAAGAAAACTGGTTCTAGCTATCTTATAATGGGAAGATATTCTACGCTATCACTTTTCGAAAGAATTGGTTTGAGTTATGGAACAGATGCAGTGCCCACTTATGGTGACGGTGCATTTAAGTTCAATTTCCCAACCAAGAAAGGCGGTCAATACTCAATTTGGGGTCTTGGAGGCTTTAGTTCTATAGATATTTTAATTTCAGATCAGGTTGTTCCAGCTCAAGATGCTTTTGGCGAACAAGATAGAGATCAATTTTTTGGAACTGATATGGGTATTGCAGGAGTAACTTATACCAAACCTCTTAATAAAAAACTTTTCTTCAAAACCACCCTTTCATACGCTGTTCAAAGGCAAAGAACTCAGCATGATTTCATTCTTCGAAATCTAAATCCAGACAGTACTTGGAACTACCTCGCTCCTCCGTTTAATATGATGGGCTACTTGTACGACATAAAAACAGGATCTGCTTATATGAGTTTAAATCATAAAATTAACTCACAGCATGTAATTAAGTACGGGTTGAATGTTGATGGCTACTACTTTAATATGAATGACTCCATAAGGTTTGATATTGCAGATTCAACAAGTGCATTCTACAAGCGTTGGGATTATCAGTCTAATCAACCAGCATTTTTACTGCAAGGTTTTGTCCAGTGGAAATACAAAATATCTAAGATTTGGACGATGTCAACGGGACTGCATAGTCAGTACTTTACCCTAAATAATTCTGTTTCTCCTATTGAACCAAGGTTTGCAATGAATGCAAGGTTCGGAAACCGAAACGAAATTGCCTTTGGAGCGGGAATGCATTCGCAGACCCACCCGTTATATATCTACTCATATCATCTCCTGGATTCAAACGGAGATAAGGTGTATCATAATCTTGATATGGACTTTTCTAGAAGTATACATACGGTGTTAAGCTATTCAAAGTCCATTAAAAAGTCTACGGTCTTTAAAACAGAAACCTACTATCAATACCTCTACGATGTGCCGGTTGAAGTAAACCCTTCTTCGTTTTCACTACTTAATCAGGGTAGTGGATTTGCCCGATTCTTTCCTGATTCTTTAGAAAATACAGGTACTGGTTTTAATTATGGTCTCGAGTTCACGCTTCAGAAATTTTTTGACAATAATTTCTTTTTCATGACTACTGCAAGTTTTTATGAGTCGAAGTATCGCGGAAGTGATGGAGAATTAAGAGATACTGATTTCAACGGTAATTATATTTTAAACGGTCTTATTGGGAAAGAATGGCAGTTAGGAGAATCTGGAAAGCATATGTTGCAGTTAGGAGCTAGAGTTACCTATGCAGGCGGTAAAAGGTATGGTTATGTAGATGTGGCTGCCACTGATTCGCTTAAGGAAATCATTTTCTTAGATGAAGGATATAATGAATTGAGATTCAAGAATTATTTCAGAGCTGATGTTAAAGTAAATTATATTTTGAATACCAAAAAAGTCACGCATGAATTCGGTTTGGATATCGTAAATATGTTAAATACACAAAACATTTTAGGCCTTACATACACGCCAAATGAAACCAATCCTATGCAACCATATGCGGAGAGATATCAGTTAGGGTTGCTTCCAATATTTTACTATAAGATTGATTTTAAGGTCGCTGGAAAAAAAGAATAAATTCTCTGAAACCCTTTCAAAAAACTGTGCGTAGAACGTATTAAAAACGTTTTCTATGAATACATGTATTGAATGCGGTACAGAGTTTGCAGGCAGATCAAATCAGAAATTTTGCTCGATGAAATGTAAGAATGCATACCACAACAGACACAACAAAGCTAAAGAGGCAAAAGTAATCCGAATCAATAAAATCTTACATAAGAATTGGACAACATTACACAGGTTATATGAGGTCTATAGATCATCACCAATTTCAATGGATATAGCAAAGGCCCATGGCTTCAATCATGATTTCTTTACGCATGTTCACCATAGTCCAATAGGAGAGAAATATACTATGGCTTATGATATTGGATTTAAACATCACATTGATAATCAAATCCAGATCATCGTTTCTCATGATTAGACTTATTGCTGAATTACTGTTAATTTCTTTTAGGTAAGTGTGCCTTAATTTCTAGTGATTCGCTTAATTTTGAGAGAAATTCAAAAACCATGAAACTCTCTCATTTATCCTGCTTAATTCTTGCCCTAACAACTTTCAATGCATTTGGTCAAGAAAAAAAGAAAATTGATTACCAAGTTTATGACGAATGGAAGTCATTTAGGTCGATCAAGCAGTCACAGTCTGGAGATTGGATTACCTATCAAGTAAACCCATCTGTTGGTGACGCAGTGCTAACAATAGAAAGCACTGCATCTGATAAAAAGATTGTTGTAAATCGCGGTGAAGATGCTTCAATAGCTTACTCTGAATCGTTTACAATTTTCACAATCGCTCCGGGTTATGACACCCTGCGAACGTTGGAATTAGATGAAGTTCCTAGGAAAAAATGGCCTTTAGATACTCTTGGAGTTTACCTTCATAAAGAAGATTCAATTTCATTAATTCCAGATGTTAAGTCCTTCAAATTAGCAGAAGAAGGTAATTGGGTTGGATATATGCTTAATGAAGATAAAACGCCTGAATGTCCAGAACCAAAGAAAAGGTGGTTATTCAAAAAGAAAAAGAAGAAAAATGAATGCGAAAAACCATCTACAACGGGCAAAACTTTGGTAGTCTGGAATCCTTTAACAGGAGACTCTCGTGAAATTCATGGTGTAACTTCTTTTACGTTTGATACCAAAGGTAAAAAGTTAGCGTATGTAAAAAGTCTTAAAGGTGATTCAGATACACTTTCAGTAAACTTAACGGATCTTACTAATTGGAATACAATTCGTATTGATGATAAAAAATTGAAAGTGAAGTATCCATCATTTTCTGAACAAGGCGATCAACTAGTTTACTTGGCCAGCACTGATACAAACGAACGCAAAAACTTTGAGCTATTTAGCTGGTCAGTTGGAGATGAAAAGGCGAACAAAATTATTGATTCACTTTCTTCTAACATGCCAAAAAACTGGACCGTTTCAGCTAATCGAAGACCTTATTTTTCGGAGAATGGATCTCGTATTTTTTTTGGAACAAATAAGATTATACGACAAGAACCTGAAGATACATTGTTAGATAGTGAAAAGGCGAAAGTAGATGTTTGGCGCTGGAATGACCCATTTATCCAGCCCGGTCAGTTAATCAACAAGTACTTTGATGCAAAACAAACCTTCCTTGCAGTTTATGATATTAATAAAAAGGATATGATACAATTGGCTGATTCTCTAATGGAAAGTGTTTCAGTACAAAATAAGGGAAATGCTGACTTTGCATTAGGATATAGTAAATTGGGTTATGAAATGGAGCGTACTTGGACCTATCCTTGGAGAACAGACTTTTTCAAAGTGAATATGATCACAGGAGAAAGAGAAATGATTAAAGAAGGAATCTTTGGTTTTGGATCAATCTCTCCAATGGGTGATAAGTTTGTTTGGTATTCTACACTCGATTCAGCTTGGATGGGTAAAGATATCTCAACGGGTAAAGAATATAATCTAACTGAAAATATTGAAGGAATCTTTTCTGACGACAACAATGGTGTGCCTTATGCTCCTCAGGAAGTGGGAACTGAAGGTTGGATGCTATTAGACGGTATAGAATATTACGTTGTCAAAAACAGATTTGATATTTGGGCTGTAAATCCTGTTAAGCCGGGAGAGGAGTTTTGCTTGACTGGAGGGACCGGTATGAAGGAGCAAGTGAGCTTCAACTTGGTTCAATTCAACACGGATAGCTTGTATATCCAAATGGAAGAGTCAATGCTTTATGGGACGGATGAAGAATCAAGAGATGGTTCTTACTGGTCGATTAACCAGAATGGCAAGGAGTTTACTAAAAAGAAGTTGATGGAATCTGGTCATATGATGACCTATATTTCTAAGGCGAAGATGAGTGATAAGTTGCTTTTGAGAAGAACAAACTTCCAAACTTATGGAGAATTGGAAGTGACAGACTTCAATTTTAGCAATCCTAAAATCATAACGGATATAAATCCACAACAAGTAGAATATAACTGGGGTACAGTTGAAACAACTACTTGGAAAGCATATGATGGAACTGATATGCGAGGCCTTCTGTATAAACCTGAAGATTTTGATTCTACAAAGTCTTATCCACTTATGGTGTATTTCTACGAGAAATATATGGACAGAAAACATGCATACTATGCGCCAAGAGCAACAGCATCAATCATTTACCCAACCGAATACGTTTCAAATGGGTATATCGTGTTTATCCCTGATGTGTACTACGAAGAGGGCCATCCTGCAAAATCGGCATATAACTGTATTGTAAGTGGTTCTGATGCCCTAACACGCCGGCATTCATGGATAGACTCAACACGCATGGCCCTACAAGGTCAAAGTTGGGGAGGTTATCAAACGGCTCAGCTAGTCACTATGACTACTAAGTATAAGGCAGCGATGGCGGGAGCACCTGTGAGTAATATGTTCTCAGCATACGGAGGAGTGAGATGGGGAAGTGGATATTCAAGAATGTTCCAGTACGAAAGAGGACAAAGTAGAATTGGATATACTATTTGGGAAAGGCCAGACCTGTACATTGAAAATTCACCTATCTTCGGAATTCCAAATGTGTCTACACCTTTATTGATTATGCATAACGACGATGATGGAGCGGTGCCGTGGTACCAGGGTATTGAAATGTATATGGGATTACGCAGGTTATCGAAGCCAGCTTGGCTATTAAATTATAATGGCGATAAACACAACCTAACACAATTAGCAAACAAGAAAGACTTGAGTATTAGAATGCGCCAATTCTTTGATTATTACCTTCTTGACGCACCAATGCCTTACTGGATGAAGTATGGTGTTCCCGCTGTAGATAAGGGTAAGACTTATGGTTTGGAGCTATTAAATGAGTAAAAAGAGTTGAAAAACTCTGTAAATTTGACTAACTTGAACGTTGGAAATGAAATTCTTTAAGAAAATATTGCTTCTACTCGTCCTTACTTTAGGTGCGAATGCTTATTCTCAACAAAGTATTAGCATTCCTAACGTCTTTACTCCAGATTTTGATGGGGTGAATGATTTCTTTCGGGTTCGAACTGTGGGCTATGAAGCTTTAACATGTCGTATATTCAACAGATATGGAGCAACTGTTTATGTTTTTGAAGGATTAAATGGTTCTTGGGATGGATTTACACACGCTGGAGAAAAAGTGGCTGCAGGCGTTTATTATGTGCACGTAGAAGCAACAAATTCAGCAGGAGAAATCACGAGACAACAGTCTGTGCTTACTGTTGTGTATTAAGAGTATCACTTTCTTCAATTAGCACTTCAATTCCTTCTTCTTTTATTGTTTTTGGTATGAGTTCTTCAATGAATTTTATTCCATAAAACACAATAAAGAAAAGTACAGCAGTATAAATTACATACCGAATAATTAGTTTGGGATTTTGCTTCTTATAGTTTCTGAAGCGACCCAGATCAATATTTTCTCTCTCCTCTTTCATCAGAGTTGAAAGCCATATTCTAATAGAAAAGATTTTAGAAGAGTTTCTACTTCATCAAATTTTCCCAGAGTTGTATTTTCAGCAGTATCAAATATGTCGTGATAGTTGCTCACATTCCCCATGGAGTATATGAAAAAAGATGGTATACCAGATTCAGAGAAATAATAATGATCTGAATTAGCGGTAGGTCCTCTTTTCTTAACCCTATTCAACAAATTCATCGCTAAATTAATTTCTTGAATTTTTTCAAATGCTTCAGTGTGTTTGGTGCCGTTAACAAGAGTAATTCCATCCTCTGCTCCGCCCATTATGTCAATATTTAATACAAAATTCACGCGCTTAAGCTTAAAGGTAGGATGACTCACGAAATATTTAGAACCTTCTAGTCCCGCTTCTTCTCCACTAAAAAAACAGAAGTAGATAGTATAGTCTGGTTTATTGTCGACATAGTGTTTTGCCAAGGAGAGAAGCATAGCCACACCGCTAGCATTGTCATTAGCTCCAGGAAACATAGCATCTGGTCCCATCATTCCCAAGTGATCAAAATGTGCTGAAAACACAATATATTTTCTTTTCTTTTTCCCTTTTATTTTTCCTATAACGTTACGTGTCGTATATTTTGGGATATACTTATTGTTAACCTTTATGTAAACCTCTTCAGGAGAATTGTAGGCACTTGAGTCAATTTCAATGATGGGGTAATTAAGGTGGAAGCGACCAACGGAGTACATCTGTTTTTGATTGGTGACCCAAATTACGGGATAATACTGAGCTATTTGATAGGCATTTTTCTGAATATCACTTAGCGTTTCACCAGGAGCGTAATCGGTGAAATTAAAAGCATATACGACCTGCTCTTTTTTTCCTTTCTGAGGCACCACATTTCCTCCATAAGTGGTGAAGTAATTTTCTGAGTTAATCGGAACCACATCAAACTTCCCTTGAGCTGTTCCGGAATAGGGACTGATGAGATAATTTTCCCCAGGAGTTAGCAAAGAATCATCAAGTTTCACTTCTATGGCATAAGGAAAGGTATTTACACTAAAGCTATATTCTTGAAAATACCCTGTTTTTGATCCAGCCTCAACGCCAATGGATTCCAATTCATCAGCTATAAACTGCGAGGCTTTTATATCTCCACTATCTACGTACCCTCGCCCCTTATAATTATCCGAGCATAATTCGCTCATTATCTCACGGGCGTATTCTACCTGGCTTAGACCAAAACTGCTTAGACCTACGAACAATATGCCGAACCAACGAAACATTAAATGTATCTGCGTTCTACTAATTCAATAAACTTGATGATGGATTTATCGTCCAAATCCCAATTAAATTCTTTTGCGTAATCATTTAATAAGTTTTTAGCCGCTTCATCACTCCCGCAGCTATTCAGCTCATTAATGGC
Organism: Crocinitomicaceae bacterium; assembly: GCA_022447665.1. GTDB lineage: Bacteria > Bacteroidota > Bacteroidia > Flavobacteriales_D > Crocinitomicaceae > JAKVAQ01. The sequence goes on along the minus strand of JAKVAQ010000004.1, from coordinate 57,254 downwards.
AGAATCATACATCTCAGTTTTACCATTGAACATAGAATTGATGTACTCAAACTTTTTAGCTATCCCAATCTCAGATTTTAAGTCACTTATTGGAGTTCTTCCCAACTGCTTCCTTAAGCTACCATCTCGATTGTCTTTAAATTGTGAATTCAGTGAATCATCCTCAATTGCATCTTCAGTATTAGCAGTATTTTCAGATTCTCTAAAAGAATGAATATCAAAGTCATCTTGTTCTATCCTTTCTTCAGTCTTTTCAGACTCTTCCAAAGTATGCTCAGCGATTGATTCTCCTTCATTTTCTTCAACGCCACTAAAATCGAACATTGTTGGAGCGCTTGGTTCTTCTTCCGTAACTTCAGTTTCTCCAGTTAAATCGAACCCCGAGAAAGAATCTTCCTCAACTACTGGTTCTTCTTGAATTTCTTCTGTTTCAGTAGATGCTGAAACTTCTTCTTGATGAACTGGTTCTTCAACAAAATCAACCACTTCTCTTCCCAAATGTTTCTCAAATGCTTTGTAGCGAAGAACTATAAGCGCTTCGTAAAGTGACTTTGCGTTCTCTGTAAGCTTATCAAGTTCTGAGGCGCTTAATTCTCCTGATTTGAGTTTCTCAATTCCCGCTGATAATTCGTCGTTTTCTTGCGTTATATATGTTAAAGTTGTTTTTCCCATTTCTATGAAGTTATCCACAATTTTTAATCTCATGTAAAATTAAATTTAACTTTGAGTCAAGTCGATTATGCCTTTAAAAATTTCTCAAAATAAAACTGTTAAGTACTCAAAGCACTTTACTCTAAGTGAACGTAATGATGTGTCAAAAATTACAGTTATTTGTGGGCCTATGTTTTCAGGAAAAACAAAAGGCTTGATTAATGAAATCGCAACGCATCGCGAACAAAACAAAACTGTTATAGTTTTCAAGCCATTATTAGATAACCGCTATTCAGATAATGAAGTGGTTTCTCATGATAAGGATAAGGTAGAAGCTAGAAACATTGAAGAGCCAGTTGAAATGTTGCAGTTTATCGATGATGTTGATGTTATTGCGATTGATGAAGCGCAATTCTTCAATGATTCTATTGTGGATGTAGTTGAAGATATAGCAGCAATGGGCAAAGATGTTATTTTGGCCGGTCTAGACCTAGATTATCGAGCAGAACCTTTTGGTCCAATGCCAATGCTTTTAGGTAAAGCAGATGTGGTGAAAAAACTGCACTCTGTTTGTACTTTTTGTTCTGCGCCGGCAAAGTACACACATCGAATTTCTGAAGATGGAGAACTTGTTCTTCTTGGAGAAAAAGATAAGTACGTACCTTTATGCAGAACATGCTATAAAGAATTGACCTAAAAGTGAAGCTTGAGCTAGAACTCGACAATTTATTTTCTCTTCTTAATGCTACAAAAACTAAGGTTGTTAATTCAAACAGCCGAATTGATAATGTAGTTATAGATTCACGTGCATCAAGAATTTCGGAGAGCACTCTTTTCTTTGCTTTTTCAGGAAAATTTGAAGATGGAGCAGATTATCTTCAAGATTTTAAAGATAAGGGCGGTGAAACCGCAATTGTCTCACAAATAAATGAGAGAGTTGAGATAAATCAAATACAAGTCCAAGATGTTCTAGTCGCCTTACAATCAATTGCTAAAGCGCATAGGCAAAAGTTTGATTACCCTGTTATAGGCATTACTGGAAGCAATGGTAAAACCGTGGTCAAAGAATGGCTTTATGTTGTTTTAAAGGAGCATTTCAACATCATTAGAAGTCCTAAAAGCTACAATAGTCAAATAGGTGTTGCTCTATCTCTTTTAGAAATGTCTGAAGATCATAATCTTGCAATTATTGAAGCTGGTATATCTAAGCCAAACGAAATGTATCTTTTGCAAGATATGATTCAACCAACAGTAGGTGTTTTTACAGGAATAGGGGAAGCACACGGACAAAATTTTGAATCTCAGGACCAGAAGAAAAATGAAAAATTTAAGCTTTTTAAGTCGGTTGACTTTCTAATTAAGCCCAAAGAAATACCTGAAACATACTCAATTTTCAATACAAAGGCAGGAAGGTCAAACGCCAGTCTTGTCTTTCAATTGGCACTATATCTGGGGCTAGATAAGGAAAGTATTATCCAGAAGTTAAATAGCCTACCGGAAATTGCCATGAGAATGGAAAGACACCAAGGAACAAATGGTACTTTAATTATCAATGACGCTTATAGTGCTGATGTAAACTCACTTGATTCTGCATTATCTAGTCTACAAAAAGAACAAGGCTATGATGGTATAACAGTTTGCTTATCAAGGTTTAAGGATTCTTTGTTTGATGAAAATGAAATTGCAGATATGCTCAGAGCTTATAGGGTAAATAGGCTAGTTTACATAGACAAGGATCCAGGAAATTTTGACATAGCAGAAGTGGATTATTTTAAATGCGTTCAAGAGTTTATGGATGCAAATATTGAGTTTCACAATCAAGTATTATTGCTAAAAGGTGCTCACGATGCAGGCTTTCAAGAGATAGTTGATCGATATATAGCCAAGAATCATATTACTAGACTAGAAATAGATTTGAACATAGTCAGAGATAACCTTGGTTTCTTTAGAAAGAGTATAGCCCACAATGTAAGAGTGCTTGCGATGGTTAAAGCCCAGGCATATGGTGGGGGTATTATTGAGGTTGGAAGATTATTAGAGAGAGAAGGAATAGATTACTTTGGAGTAGCTTATGCTAATGAAGCGGTTGAACTCAGAACAGCGGGTATATCAAAGCCGATTATAGTAATGAGCTCAGAAATACATGGTTTTGAGGATATAGTTCAATATGACTTGGAGCCGTCGGTTTTTTCGCTTAGACAGTTGAATGATTTTATCAAGTTTCTTATTAGAAAGAATATCAAATCATACCCAATTCATATTAAGTTGGACACGGGAATGAATAGGTTGGGATTTAAACAGGAAGATCTTCAAGATTTACTTGATTTATTACGTACTCAACCAGAAGTAAAAGTGGAATCCATTTTCTCACATCTTTCATCTGCTGACGAACCAAGTGAGAAAGAATTTACCCTAATACAAATTGAACGTTTTGATTCCTGGTCAAAGCAAATTGAAATAGAATTAGGCTATCCGGTAATTCTACATCTATCGAATACGGCCGCTACGCAGCGTTACCCAGAAGCCCATTTTGATATGGTAAGAATCGGAATCGGTTTGTTTGGTATTAATGATGCTTCTCTTAGGGATGCCATAAAGTATGTGTCCCAAATTTCACAGATAAAGCATGTTCTAAGTGGAGAATCTATTGGCTACTCCAGAAAATATATTGCAGAAGAGGATATGAAAATCGCCATAATTCCCGTAGGTTATGCTGATGGGATCTCAAGAGCCTTGGGGAACGGAAATTTTACCTTTTACGTAAATGGTATAGCCTGCCCTACAGTCGGAAATATTTGTATGGACATGACTATGATCCGTCTAACAGGTGACGATTTTGCAGAAGGAGATGAAGTGGAGTTATTTGGTGATTACAATAAAATAAGGGATATCGCGCAAATTTTAGATACTATTCCTTACGAGGTGTTATGTGGCATTTCTCAAAGAGTTCAGCGTATATATCTACAAGAGTAGGTTACTTTTTAGCATTTTGGCGTTTATAATTTTGATTTCATTTACATTGTTGAGGTTTAATTTTGTTGTTGTTTTGTGAAGGTGAAAATTTTATTCATACTCATTTTATGTGTTGCAGGGTCTGTTTTTGGTCAGATGCTAGATAACACTATGGGTCAAGTTTTCGAAGAGAAACCCTTCTTCAATACTGAGTTCATAGCGAAAAATAGAATTAGGTCTATTAAAGGAAACTATTCAACGAAGGCTACTCTTGATCAAATCCGACCGAATTCAGATATATATGTCTATGACTTTGATAAAGAAGGACGTTTGATCAGAGAGTACAAAACGGCCTTCGAAGACACCATAGTAGTAACGTATGAATACAACGAAAAAAACCTTTTGTCGTTGAAACGTCAATCTGATCAATATGGCTTTCACTCCTATACTTTTAAATATGATGAAAAGGGTAGAATTGTTGAGCAGGAGTATCGAAGAGATTCCAATAAAAATTCTGATAAAATGAACTTTGATTTGGATGAGTCTTACATTATTACAACGGAAAAATTTTCGTATTTAGATTATTCAGATTCTACATATAAAAAAGTGTATTATAACAACGCAGGTTTTGAATATAAAACAGAGTTCTATTATCATACGTGGGATGGACAATTAACGAAACAAGAGGGAAAATTAAGAAATGGATCAGGCAATTCTAAAGTTCGTTATTCGTATGATGCAAAAGGGCGTATTTCTGGAAAACAAGAGGAAGTAACATTAACAAAAAAGAACGTTTCTCGTTGGGAGTATGAATACGACGAAATTGGTAATTTACAAGCGGTTAAATATTACCGAAATGGTTCTTGGATAACGGAATATCAGATAGTTTATGAAAGACAAACCTTATTACTTTCCGCTATTATCACAAGGGATCATGCAACAAATTTCATGATGATCCTGCAATTCAAAGATGTAGATTTCTATTATTGATTACCATCGCCATTGATAGGCGCAATTTTAAGTGGTAATTGAGGTAGTTGAATTTTATCTGAAATTACAATAGCTGTAGGGAACATTCCTATAATTTCTGCCTTTAAGGCTTCCGCTTCGAGTTTGGTTCTGAAGTTACCAACGCGGACTCTATAATTAGGAGCTAAATAATCTACATAAGCTTTATGATCTGGATATCTCGAAAGAAATCTTGCTTTTTGACTTTCTGACTCTGATTTGTTTTGATCAAAGAAGATTAAGACGCGAAAACCATCCATTTTCACTCCTTCAACTGTTTCTTCTCCAGTGCGAACAAACTCTTCTAAAGTTTTAAGTTTTTCTCCCCCGGTAACTACAACTTTACCATTAGGATCGTTAAAGTCTAATTCTTGCTTTTCTAAAATTGAAATACTGTCGTTTGATTTGGGTAATGTGAGCCAGCCACCATCTTGACTGTAGCCAATTGCACCTAGAAAAACAAGGGTAAAACCGAAAAGAATCTTCATTTTCAAAACTTTAAGCAAATATAGTTGTTCTTGTAACTGCGACACCAATTTTTATTCCAAACATTTTTTTGATCCATCATTAAAACGTTTTCTAGAATTATTTGCTGGGTCTAATTTATTAACTGCTTATTTAGAATAGATTTAAATTAGGCCTAAAACCCTACAATTAGCCAGAGAATTGAGTTGAAACAACGAGTTTCTACTAATTTTGCATTTGATGTATTGCGCGTGAAAAATGTGCACTTAACGTTAAAAAACTGGCAATGAAAATATTAAATGAATCCCTGATCAAAAGATTCATGAAGTTGACCTTAGGTTTAATCGCTGTTGTAGCGATTTCGTCATCTTCAAATGCTCAAGGCGATCCTGCTAAAGGAGAAGGCTTGTTCAAAGCAAATTGTGCTGCATGTCACTTCCCGGATAAAAATATGACGGGTCCTGCTCTTAAAGGGGCAAGACAGCGTTGGATTGATAATTCATCGGAAGAGAACTTTTATGCTTGGGTTAAAAATTCTCAATCGGTAATCGCAGCAGGCGATCCTTACGCAAACCAACTTTTTAATGATTGGGGCAAGTCAGTGATGACAGCGCAGGCGGTAAACAACGATGAAATTGATCACATCTTTGCTTACATCGAAGCTTATGCGCCAAAAGAGGCTACACCGCCACCAACAGGTGGTCCTGTGCCTTCCGGAGGGGTTAAAGAAGAAACTTCATCTACTTTCTGGTGGATTTTAGGAGGTGTTCTTCTATTGGTGATTGGTGCTGTAGGTGGTGTTAGAAGTCAATTACAGTCATTGCAAAGAAAACAAGCTGGAGAAGTTGTTGAAGAGGATGCTTCAGTATTTCAGTCAGCAAGAAAATGGGCTTGGAAGAACAGAGGTTTTGTTGGAATTGCGACTGTTTTTACGGTTATCTTATTGTTGGCCTTGGGGATGAAGGACCTAGCACAAATAGGTGTTTTCGAGGACTACAAGCCAGAGCAGCCAATTGCATACTCGCATGAGCTTCATGCTGGTGAAATGGGAATTGATTGTAAATATTGTCACAACGCAGTTACTAAATCGAAACATGCTACTATTCCTACAGTGAACGTTTGTATGAACTGTCACCGCGTGGTGCATGAAGGGCAAAATGAAGCTGGTACAGCTGAAATTGCAAAAATTCATGAAGCTGCTGGTTACGACGCAACTACAAATTCTTATTCAGGTGAGACTAAGCCAATCAAATGGGTAAAAGTTCACAACTTACCAGATCACGTTTATTTCAATCACTCACAACACGTTGAGGTTGGTGGAATTGACTGTAAACAATGCCACGGTAACATGAAAAAAGAAACTGTTGGTCGTGTAATGACTACAGAAGATCTTAACAATGTTGGAGTAACAGATGAAGATTACGATGAGAACAAAGTAAAATTCACAAAGCCTACGTTAACAATGGGTTGGTGTATTGAATGTCACCGTGCATCAAGTGTGGATTTAGCTAGCGCTCCTGAAGGAAGCTACTACAACATGATCCACGAAAGATTATTAAAAGATAGAACAACTTACGAGCGCTACTTAGAGGATGACATGGTAACAGTAGCGGAATTAGGTGGTTTAGAGTGTGCTAAGTGCCACTATTAATATTACAAAGAGACTTCTTTAAGATATGGGAACAACAAAATACTGGAAAGGACTCGACGAATTAAATTCTACACCGGAGTTTGAAGAGCTTCAAAAGAAAGAATTTGCAGAGGAATTAAGTGTTGACGAATTTTTGAGTGATTCAAAAGTTCAAGAGGCTTCTACAGCGCGTAGAGATTTCCTAAAGTTTTTAGGATTTAGCGTTGCAGCTGCGACAATCGCATCGTGTGAATCGCCTGTAGTAAAGGCAGTGCCTTATGCTGTTAAGCCGGAGGAAGTATACCCAGGTATTCCAAACTGGTATGCATCTACTTATTATGACGGAACATCATACGCAAGTATTCTTGTTAAGTCAAGAGAAGGTAGACCAATACATATAAAAGGTAACAAAGACAGAGGTATTACTAAAGGTGCTGTTAATCCTCAAATCGCAGGTTCTGTTTTAGGCCTTTACGATGGCGAGCGTTTAACAAATCCAATGGTTGCTGGACAAGATGAGTCTTGGGAAACTGTTGATGGTGCTATTTCGAGCAAACTAAAATCAATTGTTGGAAAAGGAAAGAAAGTTGTTCTTCTTTCTAATACGGTAATTTCTCCATCTACTTTATCGGTGATTGAGGAATTCAAATCTTCATTAACTGGTGAAGAATCTACAATGGACATGGTGGCTGCTCCAGTTGATGTTGCTGGCGAAGAAATGCGGGTAGATGCAAATGGAGAAGAAGGAGCTGCTGTAATGCCGAATATTGAAGAGCCAGTAGATAATAGTTTAGTTCAACATGTTCAGTACGATGCTGTTTCTTACAGCGGAATGAGAGCTGCTAACAAAGAGTCATTCGGTCAGAATATAATACCTGATTACGATTTCTCTAAAGCAAAAGTAATTGTTTCAGTAGCGGCTGATTTCTTGAACTCTTGGTTATTACCTACACAGTTTACAGGTCAATATTTAGAACGAAGAAACCCGGATGGCGAGTGGATGTCAAGACACTTCCAATTCGAAACAAATATGTCAATCACAGGATCAAATGCGGATGTCCGTGGAATGATCAAGCCTTCTCAACAAGGAGCGGTATTGGCATTGTTACATAAAGAAGTAACTGGATCTGCGCTTTCTGGTGTTGATACATCATCATTAAACGAAGTGGTTGTTGAGCAAATCAAAATGGCAGCTGATGAGTTGAAAGCTGCAAAAGGAAGCTCATTAGTAGTTGCAGGTTCAAATAGAAAGTCAATTCAAGTTGTTGTTAACTCAATTAATAACGCTTTAAATAATTACACAGGACCAATCAATCTTTCTGATCCGATTAACTTATATCAGTCAGAAGATGAAAAAATGGAAGCTTTAATTACTGACTTAAGTGCAGGTAAAATTGGAGCTATATTAACTTGGGACTGTAACCCAGTTTATTCTCACCCTAGAGGAGAGGAATTTAAAGCAGGCTTAGCGAAAGCAGAACTTTCTGTTTCAATGTCAATGTACGCAGACGAAACTGGAGCTAACTGTGAATACAATGCACCTGCAAGCCATACATTAGAATCATGGGAGGATTTCTGCCCTAAGAATAGTCACTATGCGATAGCGCAACCAACTATTCGTCCTTTACATGATACACGTCCTGCGGCAGAATCTTTAATGGTTTGGGCTGGAATGGCAGAGCATGTTGGAAAAGATTCTAAGAATTATTACGATTACATTAGAATGGTTTGGGAGAAATGGGGTTACCCAGGTCAAACTGCATTCTCAAACTTCGAAGATTATTGGAATGATGCTGTGCATTATTCTACTGCTAAAACAGAAGTTGTTCCTGCAGTGCCAATGGCATTTTCTGGTAATACTTCAGCTGCGGCTAAAGATATTGCGTCAATCTCTGCAGGATCATGGGAGCTTTCTCTTTATCAAAAGGCAGGTATTGGAGTTGGTGTTCAGGCAAATAATCCTTGGTTACAAGAAATGCCAGACCCAATTTCAAAAGTAACGTGGGATAACTACATAACTATGGCGCCATCAGATATGGAGGCTAATGGTTATGCAACTGAGGTTGGTCAAAGAAGTGAATCAAATCTTGCAACAGTGTCGGTTGGAGAAAAGTCACTTACACTTCCTGTATTTGCACAACCAGGACAAATGCCAGGTACAATTGGTATCGCACTAGGATATGGTAGAGGGGCGAATGGAGAAAAAATTGGTAAGGCCGCTTATCAAATCGACGAGTTCGGTAAAAACGATGCTAAAACTGTAATAGGAGCAAACGGATTTGCTCTAATTAACAATGGTGAAGGAGATGCATACGATGTTGCTGTTTCGAAATCAGAAGGAACATATACATTAGCTTGTACTCAAACGCATTCTACAGTAATGGCGAGAAACTCTATTGTTAAGGAAACAACATTAGAGATTTATAAGACTAAAGGTAAATCAGCATACAACCATCAGCATGTTTTACATTCAGGATGGAATCATGATGAGAAACCAGTTACAGAATTTAACCTATGGGATGAGCATCCAGTTGAAAAGGTAGGACACCGTTGGGGAATGTCAATTGACCTTAACAGCTGTATTGGATGTGGATCTTGTTTGATTGCTTGTCAGTCTGAAAATAACGTACCAGTTGTTGGTAGAGACGAAGTGAGAAGATCAAGAGAAATGCACTGGTTACGTCTGGATAGATATTATGCTGCAGATACAGAATTAACTGTAGGTACAAGAGACGAAGATAAATTCAACTTTGATGATTCTGAGATTCCATCGCAAAATCCAAAAGTTGTTCATATGCCAATGATGTGTCACCACTGTAACCATGCTCCATGTGAGACAGTTTGTCCTGTGGCTGCAACGACACATTCAAATGAAGGTCTTAACCAAATGACGTATAACAGATGTATTGGTACTAGATATTGTGCTAATAACTGTCCTTACAAAGTGCGTCGTTTTAACTGGTTTAACTATCCTTCATATAGAAAATTTGAAAACGTTAACCCGTCTCAGGATGACTTAGGACGTATGGTACTAAACCCAGATGTTGTAGTTAGAACAAGAGGGGTTATGGAGAAATGTTCAATGTGTGTACAAAGAATTCAAAGCGGAAAATTAGCTGCTAAGAAAGCTGATAGACCAGTAATGGATGGAGAGGTTACCACAGCTTGTGCTGATGTTTGTCCTACTAACGCTATTATCATGGGAGATTGGAACGATGATAATTCAGCAATTAAGGCAGCATCAGAAAGCGATAGAGCTTACCAAGTACTTGAAGAAGTAGGTATTAAGCCGAACATTTGGTATCAAGTAAAAGTTCGTAACCATAAAAATGAGGCTTTAGCTGCTGCACAAGTGGAGCACCATGGTGGACATGGAGGAGATCACGGAGAAGGGCACGAAGGTGAAGAGCATGGTGATGAACACGCACATAAAGAAGGGGATTCACACGGAGAAGGACATTAAAATATTAAAAAACAAATCTAAACTGCACAAGAATGCATAAGGAATCTGCAATAAGAGAGCCGCTGATTTTAGGTCACAGGACCTATCATGATATCACGGAAGACGTTTGTCGCTCTATCGAAGGTAAAGCACCAAGAGCATGGTATATCCTCTTTGGTATTGCCCTTCTATTAGGACTTTATGGTATCGGTTGTATCCTATACTTATTAGGAACAGGTATTGGTACTTGGGGTCTAAACAAAACAGTTCAATGGGCTTGGGATATAACCAACTTCGTTTGGTGGGTAGGTATTGGTCACGCCGGAACACTAATTTCTGCGGTACTATTATTATTCCGTCAGAGATGGAGAATGGCAATTAACCGTGCTGCGGAAGCAATGACAATCTTCGCCGTATTTATGGCAGGTTTATTCCCGCTAATTCACATGGGCCGTTTATGGGTAGGTTACTGGGTAATGCCAATTCCAAACCAATTTGGTTCTCTGTGGGTGAACTTCAACTCTCCACTTCTTTGGGATGTATTTGCGATCTCGACGTATTTATCTGTAGGTTTTGTATTCTGGTATATTGGTCTTCTCCCTGATTTTGCGACTATTCGTGATAGAGCTAAGAAACCTGTATCAAAGAAAATGTACTCAATCTTATCATTCGGTTGGTCAGGTAGAGCAAAGCACTGGAATCGTTTTGAAATTGTTTCACTTGTATTAGCAGGTTTAGCAACACCGCTAGTATTCTCAGTACACTCGATTGTATCATTTGACTTCGCAACTTCGGTAATCCCAGGGTGGCATACAACAATCTTCCCTCCTTACTTCGTTGCAGGTGCGGTATTCTCAGGATTTGCTATGGTACAAACGATTATGTTGATTGTACGTAAAGGATTGAAATTAGAGGCTTATTTACACACGAAGCACATTGAATACATGAACATTGTAATCATGGTTACAGGTTCAATAGTTGGTGTCGCATATTTAACTGAGCTTTTCATTTCTTGGTATTCAGGAGTTGAATATGAGTCATACGCTTTTATTAACCGTGCAACTGGACCTTATTGGTGGTCTTACGCTGCGATGATGACATGTAACGTGATCTCACCTCAGTTAATGTGGTTTAAGAAATTGAGAAGAAGCTTATTATTTACGTTCTTCATTTCAATAGTTGTAAACATTGGTATGTGGTTCGAACGTTTCGTAATTATCGTAACCTCACTTCATAGAGATTACCTTCCATCTTCATGGACAATGTTCCACCCAACTTGGACTGATATAGGAATTTTCATTGGTACAATCGGATTATTCTTCGTGTTCTATTTAGCGTTCGCAAGATACTTCCCTGTGCTACCTATTGCTGAGCTTAAGACTATAGTTAAAATTTCTGGGGAATCATACAAGAATGATGATGTACCAGGTAATGACAATACGCCTGTTGAGCCTGTAGTTACTGAGCCTGTAGTAGAAGAAAACGTTCAAACTACTACCCCAACAGAGGAGGTTAAAGATGAACCTACAGCTGAGGCCTCATCGGTAGAGGCTTCTGCTAAGGTATCTAGTTTAATTGAAAAGATTGGAGCTGGAAGCGCGGATAACGCGAGCGACCTTAAAGGAATAACTGGAGTAGGGCCGAAGATGGAAGAAACACTTAACTCGATAGGGATTTTCAATTTTGAGCAAGTGAGTAAAATGACTAAAGCTGAATACGATCTATTAGATTCAATCACTGGATCCTTCCCTGGAAGAGCAGAAAGAGATGATTGGGCAGGTCAGGCTACTAAATTAATGAACGCATAATAAAATTATAATCAATGGCTGATAGAGTAATATACGCTACATACGATGATGACGCAGTCCTTAAAAATGCTGCTAAGAAAATCGTAGGTCAAGGTGTTCGCATCACAGATGTATTCTCACCATTTCCAGTGCACGGAATCGATCCGATAATTGGAGTAAAACACACACGTCTAGGAATCGTTTCCTTTATGTTTGCCATGACTGGTATGACATTAGCAATCATTGGATTCAAATTTTTTATGATTCAAGATTGGCCGATGAATATAGGTGGTAAACCTAATTGGTCCTTATTAGAGAATTATCCAGCATTCGTTCCGGTTACTTTTGAGTTCACGGTACTCTTTGCTGCGCACGGGATGGCTTTAGTTTATTTCTTGAGAAATAAAACGTTACCTGGCATGCCAGCAGATAATCCTTATCCAAGAAATACGGACGATAGATTTACTATGGAGATTCGTCTTTCTGATAATGCTAAGTTCTCTTCTGAGGAGTTGCATTCAATTATCAAAGGGACAGATATCATCGAAATTGAAGAAAAAGATTACGTGGTAATTAAATAGATAACCATTGCTATGAAAATTAAAGCATTAACATATATCGCAGGGATTTCAGTTCTAACATCTGTTGGAATGTTATCATGCGTTGGTGATCCGAATTCACCAGGATTAGAATACATGCCTGACATGTATCGTTCATCTGCAGTTGAAGGGTATTGGGATTATGCAGAAGTGGATGGTAAGTACTCGGAGGAAGCATACAAGCTAGTTGCTTCTAAGTACAACTTCGTGCCTCCTTCAGGAACTATTCCTTATCAAGGAGAAGGTACTGATGGAGCAATGATGCCTTATGAATATGGTGCTCCAATCAATGCAGACAAAACGCATGGATTATTTGGTATTGCTCAAGATACTTTAGGGAGAGACGCCGCTAAAGGTGATGTTAACCCTGTACCTTATTCAAAGGATGTTGAGAAAGAAGGTAAAGTATTGTATGAAAGATTCTGCTCGCACTGCCATGGTGAAAAAGGAGCTGGTGATGGAGGTGTACCTGCTACTGAAAAGTATCCTCAGCCACCTGCTTATGATGCAGGAACGACTAAAGATCTAACGGCAGGTGAAATCTTCTACACAATTACTTATGGTAAGGGTGCAATGGGTTCTCATGCTTCTCAGCTTAATAAAGTTGAAAGATGGAAAGTAGTCTACTATGTTCAAAAGCTTCAAGGTAAAGAATTAGGCGTTGAAACACCAGATTCGACCATGACAGGTAACCCTGAAATGATAGAGGAAATGGTAGAAGGGGAAATGCAGGAGATGGAAGTAGAGGCCATCGATGCAGAAGGACATGGAGAAGAAGGACATTAAAATTATTGATTAAGAATTCTTAGAATAGATAGAAATGGAATTTGAAATTTCAGCAAAAGCAAAAAGGAACTTATTCATCACCATGGGTGTTGGATTAATAGCCTTTATCATTGGAATCATAATGGATGATTCTGAACAATTACAAACAAGAATCTTTTCAAACTTCTTGATTGATGGATTCTTCTTCATGGGATTAGGCCTAGGAGCACTGTTCTTCTTGGCGTTGCAATATGCCACTGAAACAGGATGGTACGTGCTAATTAAGCGTGTAATTGAGGGTGTTTCATCGTACGTTGTTGTTGGAGCTGGAGTTCTATTTGTATTATTTCTCACGCTTACTTTAACGCATGGGGGTGGTCAAGAGATTAATGGTCATCACGTAGGACACATCTATGCATGGATGGATCACCACATAGTTGAACATGATAAAATTATTGCTAACAAAGCACCATTCTTAACGAACTGGTTCTTCTGGACAGTAACTATCATTTATTTAGCAGTATACGTTCTGTTCTACAGAGGATTTAGAAGAAGATCATTACAAGAAGATTTAGAAGGTGGTACAAAAATCCACTTCACAAACTTTAAGAAAGGTGCACTTTTCTTAGTGTTATTTGGGTACTTCTCTTCAACTTCATCATGGCACTGGTTAATGTCTATTGATGCGCACTGGTTCTCTACACTATACGGCTGGTACGTATTTGGTGGAATGTGGTGTACTGCGATGACAACAATTATGTTGACGATCTTATACCTTAAGAATAAAGGGCACTTACAACAAGTAAATGGAGAGCACATCCACGACGTTGGTAAATGGATCTTCGCTACCTCATTCTTATGGTCATATTTATTCTTCTCTCAGTTCATGCTTTATTGGTATGCGAACATTCCAGAGGAGGTTATTTATTACGATTTCAGATTCGAACATTATAAAACACTTTATTGGGGAATGTTCATCATCAACTTTGCTTTCCCGATGTTATTCTTAATGTCAAAAGAAGCAAAGAGACATGCAGGAACACTTATGGCCATCTGTATACTAATCATCATTGGACACTGGGCAGACGTTTACATGCTTGTAACACCGGGATCTATGGGTGAGTATGGGAAGATTGGATTATTGGAAGTAGGATTGTTCTTAGTTTTTGCAGGATCTTTCGTACTGGTTGTATTAACAACTATTTCGAAGGCACCGCTTACACCAAAGAATCATCCTTATTTGGAGGAAAGTATACATCACGAACAATTATAAAAGGAATTAATAGAAATTATGGGTTCTAAAGTTATCATTTTAATAGTAATCATTTTGGCGATTGTCGCTGTGGCACAGTTGCTTAAAATGTATGATGCAATCGTTGCCGTAAGGGGTAAACGAGAAGAGGACGTTGATTTAAAAACAAATAACTTAAACGCAACGTTATTTATAGTGTTCATGGTAGTGTTCTTCGGATCATTTTTCTACCTTATTTCTGAGTATGGAAGGGGAAGAATGCCGATCGCTGCTTCAGAACACGGTGTTGAAATAGATTGGTTATATGGTATTAACTGGGTTATTGTATTTACAGTTTATCTTTTAACAAATGCATTACTTTTCATTTTTGCATTTAGATACAGATACAAGCCAGGAGTAAAAGCATTTTACTACCCTCATAACAACAAATTAGAAATGATTTGGACAGTTATACCAGCAGCTGCATTAGCTGTTATAATAATTCTAGGATTAATGACTTGGAATAACATCATGGGGAAGGCTTCAGACGATGCAGTGGTAGTTGAGATCTACGCTAAGCAATTTGACTTTACTGCGCGTTATTCAGGTGATGACAACAAACTAGGTTATTCTGATTACAAATTAATCTCCAATTACGCTGATAATTCAAATCCTTTAGGAGTTGTTACCCAAAACAACATGGATTGGAGAATATTTGAGATTCAGCAAGGAATTCTTGAGGCAGATTCACTTTTGAAGGCTGTAGATGAGGGTAAGGCGATTTTAAGTAAAGCGAATTACTTGAAAAGGGTGAAGGAAAGTGAAAAAATGGCGCGTATTGAAACTAGAATCTGGAACATGAAAGAGCGTTTCGGAGATTCAGTAACGGTATTAGCAAATGATGATTTTTACACAAAAACTCAATTATTCCTCGTGGAGGATCAAGAGTATAGCTTTGTGTTTAGATCTCAAGATGTAATTCACTCGGCATATTTCCCTCATTTTAGAGCGCAAATGAACTGTGTTCCCGGACAAAGAACTACATTTAAGTTTAAGCCAACGATGACAACGGCTGAAATGCGCAAGGAAACGAATAATCCAGAGTTCAATTATATTTTATTATGTAACAAGATTTGTGGAAAATCACATTCAATGATGAACATGCCGGTGTATGTAGGTACTCAGGAAGAGTTCGATGCATGGAGTGATTTAGAGGCAGGGAATGTTAAACCAATTGTGGCAGCTGACTCTCTATTAGTTGCAGCTCCGCACATTGTAAAACCAGTAGTAGAGGAATCAACAAACGACCACGGAGGTCACCACTAATAGAACTAATAAACATTTGTGTAACGTTAAAACGAGCGTAAAACTATGGCAGCAACAGCACACGATCATCATGTAAAAGAGAGTTTCATTACCAAATATCTCTTTTCGCAAGATCACAAAATGATTGCCAAGCAGTTTTTAGTAACTGCAATTTTCATGGCAATTGTGGCAGTGATGTTATCAATCTTTTTCCGAATTCAATTGGCTTGGCCAGGGGAATCGAACAGTACTTTAGCATTTTTCTTAGGGGATTGGGCACCTGACGGTGTTCTAGACCGTTCAATGTATTTAGGACTTGTAACAATCCACGGTACCATTATGGTATTCTTTGTATTAACAGGTGGATTATCAGGAACATTCTCAAACCTTCTAATTCCATTGCAGTTAGGAGCAAGAGATATGGCTTCGGGACTTCTTAATATGATTTCATATTGGTTGTTCTTCCTTTCAAGTGTAATAATGTTGGCTTCATTATTCGTAGAAACAGGGCCTGCAGCCGCGGGATGGACGGTATATCCCCCACTTTCTGTATACGAACAAACTATGCCGGGATCAGGTATGGGTATGACACTTTGGCTAACTTCAATGACGATCTTTATTGCGTCTTCATTGTTAGGTTCACTAAACTATGTAGTAACGGTACTTAACCTAAGAACGAAAGGGATGAAAATGACAAGAATGCCTTTGACGATTTGGGCGTTCTTCATTACGGCAGTATTAGGTATCCTTTCTTTCCCAGTATTAGTATCAGCAGTAGTATTAATGTTAATGGATAGAACATTAGGAACGAGCTTCTACATTAATGACGCAATCGTAGGAACTGAGATTCTTGAGCAATCAGGAGGTTCACCTATTTTATATGAACATTTATTCTGGTTCCTAGGTCACCCTGAGGTATACATCGTATTACTTCCTGCACTTGGTCTAACTTCAGAAATTGTATCAACGAACTCTAGAAAACCAATATTCGGTTATCGTGCAATGATCGGTTCAATTTTGGCAATTGGTTTCCTTTCATTTATTGTATGGGGTCACCATATGTTCTTAACGGGAATGAACCCATTCTTAGGAGGTGTTTTCGTATTTACAACATTGTTAATTGCGATTCCTTCGGCAGTTAAGGTATTTAACTACATAACTACACTATGGAAAGGTAGTATCCGTTATACGCCAGCTATGTTATTCTCGATCGGTTTAGTATCATCATTTATAACAGGTGGTATTACAGGTATTATCCTTGCTGATTCAACATTGGATATTCCGGTTCACGATACTTACTTTGTTGTAGCTCACTTCCACGTTGTAATGGGTCTGTCAGCAATCTTCGGACTGTTTGCTGGAGTATATCATTGGTTCCCTAAGATGTACGGAAAAATGATGAATACGAAATTAGGTCAAACTCACTTCTGGTTAACATTTGTGAGTGCTTATGGAGTATTCTTCCCAATGCACTTTGTGGGTATAGGTGGAGCACCAAGACGTTATTATGATTACAGTGTATACGAAGGTTTCGATGGGAACCAATTTGAAATGATCATGGACTTAAACGTGGTGATTTCAATTTTCGCAATCGTGGCAGGTTTTGCTCAGATACTATTCTTAATTAACTTTTTCTGGAGCATTTGGAATGGCCAAAAAGCAACTGAGAATCCATGGAGAGCTAACTCTCTTGAGTGGACTACACCAGTTGAGCATGTACACGGAAACTGGCCTGGAGAACTTCCTGAAGTTCATAGATGGCCATACGATTACTCTAAGCCTGGAATGGACGAGGACTATGTACCTCAAATTGTTCCACTTAAAGAAGGCGAAGAGGACCACTAAAAGCATATTGTTAAAAATAGAGGAACCCATCTTGTTTACACAGGATGGGTTTTTTTTATCTTTACCCTAAACACAAGGTATTGGAGTCATTCGATTATAGAGCAGAAGGTGAGCTTTCCCCTGAGGAAGACATTGAGAAGGTATTAAGGCCCAAAAAATTCAGCGATTTTGCTGGTCAGAAAAAGGTTCTTGAGAACTTATCAGTCTTTGTAGAGGCAGCTTTAAAACGTGAGGAAACATTGGATCATGTGTTGTTACATGGCCCTCCAGGTTTAGGTAAGACGACCTTAGCAAATATAATAGCCAATGAATTAGGGGCAGGAATCAAGATTACTAGTGGACCCGTTCTTGACAAACCGGGTGATTTAGCGGGTCTTTTGACCAATCTTGAGGAAGGAGATGTATTGTTCATTGATGAAATTCATCGTCTCAACCCTGTGGTTGAGGAATACCTGTATTCGGCGATGGAAGATTTCATGATTGACATAATGATTGATTCTGGTCCATCAGCAAGAACAGTACAGATCTCTTTGAACCCTTTTACGCTAATTGGTGCAACAACGCGCTCAGGTTTGCTTACAGCGCCTCTAAGAGCTCGTTTCGGTATTAATTGTAGATTGGAGTACTATGATACAGAAGTGCTCTCAGGAATTATTACACGATCTGCAGCAATCCTTAATATAGAAATTAAAGAAGATGCTTCAATTGAGGTTTCAAGAAGAAGCCGTGGTACACCTCGTATAGCAAATGCACTTTTGAGAAGGGTGCGAGATTTTGCCCAGATTAAAGGAGAAGGATATATTGACCTTAGCATTGCCAATATTGCATTAGAAGCATTAAATGTTGATCAGAACGGATTGGACGAGATGGACAATAAGATTTTGGAGGTGATCATAGATAAATTCCGTGGAGGTCCGGTTGGTTTAACTACAATTGCGACTGCCGTCGGCGAAAATGCCGGGACAATTGAAGAGGTTTACGAACCTTTCCTAATTAAAGAGGGATTTTTAATGCGCACTCCGCGAGGTCGTAAAGCTACAGATAAAGCGTTCAGGCACCTGGGAAGAAACCTAGGCTTTCATCAAGGAGGATTATTCGGTGAATAAGGCTGAGCTTTCTCGGCATATAAAAGAGAAGGCGAAAGAGATTGGATTCATTTCTTGCGGTATTTCAAAAGCAGGCTTTTTAGAGGAAGAAGCTCCTATTTTAGAAAAGTGGTTGAATCAAAACTACCATGGCAAAATGGGGTACATGGCCAATCACTTTGATAAGCGATTGGATCCCACCAAACTTGTTGACGGTGCTAAATCAGTGATTTCAGTTTTACTTAATTACTTTCCTGAAAAGGACTTATTCGACGATCAACCTCTAAAGATTTCAAAGTACGCTTATGGAGAAGACTATCACTTTGTTCTAAAGTCTAAATTGGCCGAATTACTTTCAGAAATTCAAGATCAAGTTTCACAAGATATTTCTGCAAGGGTATTTACTGATTCAGCTCCTGTTTTGGATAAAGCCTGGGCGGCAAAATCAGGTTTGGGATGGATTGGAAAGAATGCAAACTTACTCTCGAAGCAAGTGGGTTCCTTTTTCTTCATTGGAGAAATTATACTTGATGTTGATTTGGATTATGATGCTCCTATTGCCGATCATTGTGGCACCTGCACAAAATGTATTGATGCTTGTCCGACGGAGGCCATTGTAGCGCCATATGTCGTGGATGGTTCCAAATGTATTTCGTACTTAACAATCGAACTTAAAGACGAAATCATTCCCAATCAATTTAAAGATAAAATGGACGGTTGGTTTTTTGGGTGTGATGTATGCCAAGACGTTTGTCCATGGAATCGATTTTCCACCCCTCACCAACACGATGAATTCAGCCCGAAAGAAGGGTTCTCTGAAATTGAATGGATAGAATTAACGCAGGAGATCTTCAATAAATTCTTTAAAAAGTCGGCTGTAAAACGCACCAAATATAATGGGTTGAAAAGGAATATTGAATTTGTTAAGCAGTCCTAAATTTGTAAGGCCCACTCATATATTTCTACGAATTTTTCATTCAGCATAAATTTAACCCAGCCCACTCTGGTGGAGGTTTCCGATTCAATTTTGAAAACAAAATATTTAATCTCATCTTTTGGTGTGGAAACGCATAAAAAATTATTGAAATAAAGATTCGCACGTAAAGTGTCTGGATTGCTTTCATCTGTTGAACCATTTTTTAACCAAGAAGGAATTTTATTTATGATACTTGCACCGTTGCTCCACTCATTTTTATTGATCTGAACAACTTCATTCTCATTAAAGAAAACCGGTACGCTATAATTTACATGAGCAATACTGTCGTAATCAGAAACATAAGAACATTCGCTCCAGCTTCGAGAATATTCGATGTTCTTCAAACTTCCGTCTATTAGCGTATCCGTATATATTGTGTCTTTTTTGAGATAAACCTCCTCTATACTTTGCTGGACCAAAAAGCTGGCTCGATTATTTTCACTTGCAAAGCTTGTTTGTGAAAAGTAATACCAATCAGTGTCGTGATAGTTAGTACTGAATCGAAAGTCGTCAATTCCATCTGAGTTTAAATCTACATAATGCCCGAATCCAAGGCAATCCTCGCAGTCACCGATCAAAACATGAGTCTTTGCGATGATCATCCCCTCAGTTTCTCCAAGGACAATTTGATTAATTGTAGATTCTTCTTTTTTACAAGAATAAAGGGCAATACATATTAGCCCAATGCAGGACAGTACCTTCATAGTTTTGGATGAATTAGACATTCCAAAATCATCAAGATCTATGCCAATGAAACAACGATGATTTCTAAAACGTTTGAGATGTTTTTCAAGTGTACTAACTTAACCACCGAGTAAACCTTCAGCTTTAGCGATTACCTTTTCACCATTTTTAATGGCTGTTTTACCAGCCTTATAATCACTCTTAATCGCTTTTTTCCCTTCCTTGATTTCCTTCTCTGATTTGGTAGAATCATTTTCAACTGCTTCAATTTGGGCCTTCTTATGGGCCTTAAGGTCTTTTAAATTATCAATTTCTTTATGCAAAAGAGTGGGTTTAGATACCACTGCTGAGTCAATTACCATGAGACTATCGTAGTTTCCACCCAGGCGCTCTTTGGTTGTACGATTCTCTAGATAGGCTTGGTAGATATAAGTGCCGGGCATTATAAAAAGAGAATCTAGTGGTTTTAAGACTTGAATATTGGCTTTTTCGTTTAATTCAGAATCTTCCTTTGACAAAAAGAAATATGAAAGGTTATTGCCAGTTAAATTGGAGTTTAAGTCTTGCTTCATTGCGCAAATAACAGAACCATTTTTTTGGGAAAGAATATTGAAGTTAATCGACAAGTCCAAATCTGCAGAATCGACTAATTCATAATTCACAGCAAATGAAAGACGTTCACCTACGGTATATACTGACTTTACTTGCTGGAATTCTGAGAATTCTAAATAATTATTGGAGTTAAGATCTGCTGCCCAAACAAAGGGAAAAACTATTTTCACGCGGTATTCATTTGAATTTGGTTCGCTGTAAAGAGAATCCATTATATGTAAATCAAATTCCGGTGTATCAATGTCGACTTCGAAGAGCAGATGTTCCTTAAAGTCATGACATGCCGAAGCGTTCCAGCCAATAAATAGGAATGATAAAAAGGCGATATTTTGAGATAGTCTATTCATTAATTGTCTTGTGATACATCTTGTTGCCCAGGATCGTTTATAGTGATTTGTCCAGCCCATAAACACATTAATGTGTCTCCTTCATCAAGAGCAGCCATATTACCAATTTTTACCGTGGGTGAGCCGGGCGACCAAGGTGCCACTGTAGCTGGAATACATGGTTGAGGGGTTAATACTCCTAGGGCTGCCGCGGTTGCAGCAGCGACCATTGGGTTGGAAGGAGATGAACACTGACCAAAAGGGAGTATATTCATCATTGGAATATTATCCATTACAGTAGCCCCCGGCATTTTAGCTGTATTTACGCGTCCAGTTGGAAGCACAGTTAAGTTCCCTGGAGAAGTTCCGAAGGAACATTGAATTTGAGCTCCCATACAAACACACTTACCCATTTTTAAAAAGTTTTATTTGTTTTAGCATATTCCCTTTTAATTCCGGCGAGAATATCTGAGTTATTTAAGTTTCTTGCGTTCCTTTTAGCCGCACGTATAGAACAAAAGCGAAGGATATTAATCAATTCTCCTCCGGTAATTTCGTACTCGTTTATAATCGCTGATTTATCCACATCATTATCCAATTCAAATTTGGAAAAAATATAGTTATCCCAAAGTTTAGCTCGTTCCTTTTCGCCAGGTTTGTTGAACTGAACAGTAGTTTGGAATCGACGACCAAATGCCTCATCAATATTGTCTTTAAGATTGGTGGCTAAGATCACTAAACCTTGATAGTCTTCGATTCTTTGTAGCAGATAGGAGATCTCTTGATTCGCATACCGATCATTAGAACCTTTTGCTTGCGTTCTTTTACCAAATAATGAATCAGCCTCGTCAAAAAATAAGATCCATTCTTTTCCCTCAGCAATATCAAACAGTCCGGCCAAGTTCTTTTCTGTCTCTCCAATATATTTTGAAACTACCATTGACAAGTCAATTCTAAAAACAGAACGGTCACAGGATTTTCCAATCAATGTAGCGGCCAAAGTTTTCCCTGTACCAGGAGGTCCATAAAACAATGCCCTATAGCCTCTTTTAAGTGAATTTTTTAGCTCCCATTCATCAAGTATTACATCACGATAACTTAGCCAGTCTTGAATTTCACTCAACGAAATTTTAACGGAATCATTAACGACTAAATCCTCCCAATCAAGTTTGGATTGGATTTCTTGGGCGGGAAACTTTGACCCAAATTCAGGCATTGAAGTTTTACCTGTTAGAATAAAGTCTAGAATATCCTGAGATAAACGAAGGGTTTGATCTGCTATTTCTCTCTTTTCTTTATCCTTCAAAAGAATTCCTTTAGCAAAGAGTGGATTTTGAAAATTGAACTTGTTAAATAATTCTATTCTTCTTGAAATATTATCACCACCTAAGATGAAAATGGCCGTTTCAAGAGTTGGAATAAAGGTATTTTTAGCTCCCTCTTTAATCCCTCCAAATTCCGAAAACTCAGTATTCAAGTTTTTGTTCTTTATTTTAAAAATATCCAAGCTTTGAGGCTTTAAAATAGGAGCTAAAGCTAGGAGTAAAACGAGTCGTTCTTCAGCATTGAGGTTATGCTTTCTTAGGAATTCATTATAAAAACTATCGTCTGAAATTTCCGGAGGAATCACTTCTAAGACAGAATTGTAATCGCTTTCATTTTTGAAATATAAACTCAAAGCGACATCTACGACCTTATCAAGCCATAGCATATCATCTTCCAATGATTGGTATTTTATGTTGTTAATTACCTCCATTCAACATTTAAAGGTTTGGTCATTAAAGAGCTCTTAATTAAGTTTATGCTCCATGGAAGTTGATCAATAAGCATATCAAAAGCCTTTATTTCAACTTTAAGATAAAAGTACTCATCATCTTCACCTATTCTTCCATCTCTATTCAAGAACGAATCCCGTAACCCTTCAATAGAGGTGTTTTTTAATGGAGTCCATTGTTGGGTAATTGCATTAAGTAAACCATTCATGATTTCAATTTCCTCCTCAGTGACGTTACTTATTAAATTAATAGAGGTTCGAATATCGGCTCCACATAATATTTTGTTAAGTACCAATTCGTTTTCGGCCTCTGGTAATTTTCCTGTAGCAAGAAAATGTGTACAGCAAATTGCTTTGGCTCTTGCGTCTTCATCGGTAAATGCACCATTACTCAACAGTCCTATACGATCAAATAGTCGCGTAAAATATGGTGCAAGAATAACCACCCCTGCGTTTTTGACGAAAATATTGCCAAGATCTTCCTTAGTCTCTTCCTCCTCAATGGTCTCTTCTTCGTTTTTTACTTTTTCAACTTCTTCCTTTGTTTGAGTAATAAGTTTCTTCTCTTCTTCATCAAATTCACTCGACTTATCGGTTAATTCTTCAAGTCCTTTTTTACCCAAAGTGATATTCAATGTTCGATAAAAAAGCGTTTTCCATTCTTCAGGATTCAGGTTCTGAATGGTCCCATGTGCGAGAAGTCGCAGCACTGCATTTAACCAGTTCTCCTCAAGTTCTTTTGATTGTTTTATGCTTAATATATTTTGGTACTTCTCCAATAATGAAAGCGAGTGTTTCACAGAGTTTGTTGTTCTAGAATTAAGCTTAGGTTGAATGATTTCGAAAATGAAATTTTTGGAACTATTCTCAACTAGCTTTTTCCGGATGATTTCATCATTGAGCACTGAATAGAAAGCTTCACTTTCAATTATGTCTTTTCGAATTAGGGTACTCAACCGCTTAAATATTTCTGATTGATCCGCACTTAATGGTCGTTTATCAGTTAATAAATCAATCCAGGAAATAGAAAAATCTGAGCCTTGCGCTTCATTTTTCAACTCTTCAACGAGGTCTTCCTTTGATTCAAAACGAGCGTTCCAAAAAATGAGGTTAGGTGATCTGCGATTAAGATTGTTTTCAGCGTAGTAAATCATTCTTTCAACGCTTTTCTCGGGAAGCTTGGTCTTTCTATGAGACATAAATTTTAATCGCTTAAAAAAAGTTTCAGACTCGCTATTAAATGATGTTTCAATACCATGTAATAGAATTCTTCTTCTAAGAAACTGAATTGTGTTCTCGGTTACACCATAAAGCGATTTAAAGTTTTGCTCAAAGAATTTCTCTGCAATTATAACGTTCTGGTAAAATCGTTGAATGTGATTCTCGTTCAATACTCGAATGAGCTTCAAGAAATTGTCCTTCCTAAATATTTCTTTGTGGTTGGAGATCTGATTAAAAAGAGTAGCTATTTTTTTGGGGTGAGTCTTAATTTCATTTCGAATTAAATCGATGATATGGTCAAGATCGTTTTTCTGGTACCAATCAGGTAAATAACCTCTTAGAATATAGGCCTCGACGAGGTTGGTATTGATTGCGCTTTGATCTTTTTCAATATCTTTTTTGAGTAGGATTTCTTCAGATTCTTTGATTAACAAATTCAATAAATCGTTTTGAAACGGATTTAATAGTGTTCTTGTCTTTAACAGTTTAATTATTTGATCGCTAAGTGATTTAAAGGATACCTTTTGTTCTTTTGAAAGCAACTTAATTTCCTGCAATAATGCTTTTGATTGATCTTTAGTAAAATTCCATCCACTAAAAGTTTTCTCCGTTTGTATTAACCAATGTTGCAATAATCGAAATTCAATATTTTCTTGAGCTTCTTGATTATCATCATTCACCTGATCGTAAGCTTGGATAATGGTTTTTAAAGGAGAAATTAAATTTTGTGCTGCGTTACGTTTTTCAATAACTTCTTTTAACTCATCTGCCGCCGCATTTGACAAGTCAGGCAAAACTGCGCGTAACTTATTGAAGACTGTTATATTGTGTTCGTCCTGCTCAAATTGAATTTTAGAAATACTATTATATAGTTCTTCTATGCTTGCTGCAGGATATGATGCTGATAGTCCACTTAAAGAATAATCTTTTATCAACGACTTATAAATCAATCGCGTTACTTCTTTGGAAGAAATGCCAATTTCATCTGCCACCTTTTCAAGTACATCAGCTACTTTTTTTGTGCTAAAATTATCTACATTGATTAAAAGGGATTTAATTCTATTCTCCTGTTCGGCAGTTAATATGTACTCCTGATCACGGCGCTCTCTTTTAGTTTTGATTGCATTACTTCGCTCGAGTTCACGACTTGCTCGTTGGTAAAATTCATCATTAAAAACTTTCCATCGTGCTTTAAATATTTCCAGTTCTTTTTTGATTATGTCAAGCGAATGCGACGCTTCTTGTTCTTTAGAAATAATATCGTTAAAGTGATTTAAAAGTTTTGAATAATGCATTGACCAATTCTCCAAAGAATCTAAATTCAATTGAGCAAGTATCTTCATACTCCTTAAGAAAGAAGAATCGCTTTTGAGGTATTCTTTTCGAAATTCTGATTGAAGTTTTAATGATAATTCTAGTTTTGAAACGAGAGTGATGGCGTGATTTTTCTCAAAATCTAACTCTATTAAGGAGGTAATTAGCGACCTTTTATCAAAGTTGTTTTTTGAGTAGTGATCGAATAAATCCTGTAAAAGATCCACATCATTTCGTTTTGAATGGACGATTTTTTTAAGGCCTTTTTCTTTCGGTAAATCCAATTCATCGTGCTCTTTCCAGAGGGCAGAAATACTTTTCAATTTATGGCGTTCATTGGTTGAGAATGATTTCCAAAGTTTTCTTCTAAATTTTGATTTTACCTCACGTTCTAGTCCTGTATGATCTAAGACAGATTTTAGAATGTAGTTATAGACATAAGATTTATCATATGGATTAGCCGTTAAGGCTGTCAGTATAATGGTCCCTTTTTCGCCTTCAAGAATTGGGAGAATTCTGCGCTTTAAATCTGTGGATCCATCCGTCATTCCTAGAATATGATCTACGATTTCTCTTCGTTCTGAAATTTCTTTATTTTCTGCTCTTTCGGATATGAAATTTATGTTTTCTGAATTCAGAAGGAGTAAGAGATTTCTTCTTTTGGAAATATCGTTAATTACATCTTCGAAAAACGCAATAGTTTCTGTTGTACGTTTTTTTAGCTCTAGAGCAATTCTTTCATTTAGCGACTGAAAATTATTTAAGCTAGAATCACTAAGGAAAATACCTCTGGTAAATACATAATCGAGCCCAAAACGAATTGCTTCAAAATCATAACTATTAAGCGCAGCATTTTCTTGGTCTGGAAGGTCAAATTCATCCATTAACTCTTTGATGATTTCTGCAAAATCTGCATCTACCGACATTTTTTCGCTGTACTTATTAATCCCTTGGAAAACAGTTTTTAACAAGCTTTCGTAATCAAGTTTATAGCGGTGTGCTATTTTTCTAAAATAGAAGGATAAGAACTGTTTTCTACCGTGGTAACTAGAGACTTCTAAATACAAATAGGCCAGTGTTATATCCCAGAGTGCTACCCTGAATTTATCTTCCGAGGCATCAACTCTTTTATGTTTGCTTTGATCCTTATTTATTTCTTGTCTATATCCTAAGATTTCTTCACCAATACTCCCTTTACTTAACCGTACAAAATCCGAAATGGTCTCGTCATCAAATTGGAAGATTATACGTCTACGTACGTCCTCGTAACCGACATTTTTATTGATAATACTGGCGACCTCAGATGGAGAATTATTTATTAAAGTGTCTGCAAGATCAACAGCTTTTAATGTCGTTTTTACGTTCCAATCGAAGTGACCATTTTTAAGGAAAGTATCGAATTGTTTTAAGAAATTCTCTCCCTGGGTAACTGTTGTACCCACTTTGAGTTGACCATTGGGAGCAAAGGCCCCTCTGAAAAACTCTAGTAAAGCTTCCTCTAGTCGCAAACCTAATTCATACTCAAAATTATCAGGATTTATAGTACCTAAGTCGAGCTCAACTAAATCAAGCTTAAAGGTTTTTCCATCAACACTATTTTCTGTTAGAATCCTATCAATAATTGCTATTGCTGAATTGTAGTAAACTGTTTTAACACGATCGAAAAATTCAGATGTACGTTCCCTGTCTGAAAGATCTAACTGGAACGTTTGAGACTTAATAATATGGTTCAGCTCATTATTTTGCATCCAGCGTTTGATCCAATAATTGAATGAATTTCACCAATTCTAACGAACTTTCTTTCTGTGTTTTAATATCATTCGCGAAGCTTTCAATCCAAGGTATATAGATTGCTTCGAACTTTTTCATTTCGTTAAAATTCAACCAGTAATCCTGAGCTACCAAATGAATAGGGAGTTCCTTATAAATTAATCCTGAAAAGAACTCTTTAAAATTCGCATCTTGGAATCTTGTAGGCCAAGAAGGCATGACAAAGCTGATTTTAGAAGTGAAGAATTCTTCATTAACTTTTTCTGTTCCGTAGTAAACCCATTTTTGAATCGACTTAACAAACGATCGAAGGGAAGACAACGACATTTCTTTAAACATAGGTAGAATACTATCTACTTGCTTTACAAAGCTGCCTAGTTCATTTTTTTGCACCTGCTCTCTTGATACTGCAAGCACTTTACTTTCATGAATTATTTCTAGCCTATAGGAATTTACATGTTCTGAAATGCTAAGCTCTATATTCCCAGTAATAAGACCGTTTAGGATTTTACCGAGGGTTTTATGTCTTTCTCCAATAGATTCAAGTTCTTTATTTTCTAGTCCAATAGAAATATTAAACTGTGAAAGATCGATGCTAAACCCGAAGTTGTTTTCATTTAATTTGGGCAACAATAGCATTCTTTCAACGAAGAAAATGCCCTCTGAATTCTCATTTACATTCCGTAATGTTTCAACACATTTATCTAAGAATTCTTGCGCTTTTTTCCCCTTTTTATTGGCATGAATAAGAAGAGAAGAGTCTTCATAATTCAACCAAACCTGAGATATTTTTTTTCTTTGCTTTTGCAGGTGTTTTAGGACGTAATTATTTGCATTAATCCCATACCTCATTACATCATTGAGAAGGTCGTTTGGAGATGAATGGAAAAAGAATCCATCTTTAATCTCTAATTCCTCCTCCAGGAATGATGGGTATTCTTGGATTGACATTCTCGTTTCTTCATCATCCTTGATGTTCAATTCTTTCAGTTTTTCGTCTATTGATTCATCCGCCTGATAAATACTAATACCAGAATCTTCCACAGTTTTACACAAAGACCGCACTGCAGCATTTTTAATATCAATAAGGCTTGCCATTTTTTGAACTATTCCTGGAAGGCCTTGATTATCTTCATCCCCGTTAATTATTGCATGTCCTAAAGCGCGATAATCGCATGATTTTCCGCGGTTGTAACTTATGGAATCGTAGTCATTAATATAGGCTCGCTTTGCTTTTAGAATCTTCTTTGATATTTCTGTTTGGGTCAAGAATGGATAGAGCTGACTATATGATTTAGAGAGAGAATAGGAAGGGTACTTTTCGCTAAATCGCGCTAGTAAATCATTCGAAACTCTCTCAAAACGATCGGTGTTATGCGTATCGTATTTTCTGTCAAGTTCGTTTAGTTTATCATGCCAATCGTGCAGCTGATCACGCTTTTTCAGTTTTCGGTCAACATCCAATAAATGTAAATGCTCTTCTGTGTCTTCAAGCGCTTGATTATAATAGGAGTTTAAATTGTTCTCAGAAACATCGTATAGTTCATTAACGTTAGCTATTTGCTTGAGCATATTGGCCATGACCTGGTCAATAGGCATTAAATAAGACTTTAACTGATTTGCCTGAGCATAGCGTTTGTCCTCAAGTCCAGTAATTAATCCATTTTGACCTACTCCATAATGATCTGGAAGGTGATGACGTACAGGATAATACGATTCTATATTTAGGTAATCTCCTTCTGGTATTTCAAGTTCATTAGACTTTTTACTACCTGATTTTAAGTTGCCGTATTTTACGGATTCTATGTAGGCCAATTCATTTATCACCTCATTCATATCGGCATGGTAGCGAAGTCCCGCAGTTCTGAAAACGACGTCTTCATTCTTTTCAGGAATTCTGAGACTAGGAAAATGATATTCAGGAATTTCTATAAAATCTTTATCGAGTTCTACCCATTCGGTTTTTGGCCCATTGGGTTGATGAAGAATTTCAAGGGAGTTGACGCTTATTATACCTCCAATACTTCCAATAAGGTTAATGAGTTCAAGTATATCGACCTTCTGAACTCGGTCTTTTAATGAACTGTCAAGTACGAAGCCATTGTTCAATTTTGGTCCATTAAATATATCTTCAACAGCGTAATCATTTTCTATTTCCCATAAGGATTTAAACTGTACTTCTTGAGATAAATTTGCATTAAGAAGATTAATAGCTTCTGCTAAAAGGCTTTCGCCATTGGCCGTTTCCTCGATATTAAGGTCAACTCGAAACTTAATTTCATATGGATCGAATACATTAATATCATAGAGCAATTCACAGATATTTCGGTGTTCTTCAAAAATTGACTTTATACGTTCCTGAACAATACTTTTTTCTTGTTTGAATAATTCCTTAGAAACGTATTCTATTTCGACATTTACTGAATAGAGACCACTGATACTTTTTAATTCAACTTCGGCATCTTTGAACGTATGTGTTGTGGATAGATTGGATACCCATACATTTTTCACTGAAGGAACCCTGTCTACTATTATCTTTCTTAAATCATCAATAGTTACAGGGTTGGTTGTTAGAATATCTCCTGCTACGAACATTCCATTATCACCGGATTGAAGTTTGTGTTCGGGTTCTTTGATCAGAAGATCTCTCATTTTATTATTGGACTTATAATCCAATTCTGTCATGGCATATACGGTTGATTCTAGTAGTGTAATCCCTGGATCGTGATGATTATAGTCTGTCCACTTTTTACCAGATAGCTTTTGAAGAATTTCAATGCCTTCAGCAAAGAGCTCTTGGTGAATTCCAGAACCACTTTTCTTTTTTTCGATATATCCTTTCTCTTCCGCCAACTTTAATCTTTCATTTCAGAGAATAACTGCATAATGTCGTTATCCCATAAAGTGCTAATGCAATATTTTATGTATTGATTCTCGCCATAATTTGAGCGAGATCTTATTTTCATTCCATAATCAAATGTAGAACCGGTCCATTTTATAGACATCTTGTTCCAGAACCATCCATAATGTGCCTGGGTAGTATTTATTCTATTTTTTGATTTTCCGAAGGTAGAAAGTGCATTGGCATGGAGTAATGCGTGTTTACCTGATTTTGGCTTACCAACGTGCGCTACTATTTCAAATCCATGGCTACCATTTAGTCCTTCAAGAATATCGTGCCACTGACCGTCTGCTGGAACTTTTCCGATTTTATAAGTTCCGACCCTGCTTTTTGTTCCTAAAATTCCATTAACCTCTAATTTAGTTTTAGGGTCCATAGTGGAAATACCAACATTTCCTGTTTTGTGCAAATAGAATTTAGATGAGCTATCATTTTCATCAATCTTAACGAAGTTTAGCCCTTTGCCCTTGTCATTAATGTCCAAGGCCATGCTCCACTCAGGGTATTCATCATCAATTAGCTTGTAAAAGCTTAGCAGTTTGTCTGAGGTTTCTTGATCTGGTACGAGCAGTAAACCATCTTCTTTAGTTTTGGAGATTCCATCGTCCAATCTATTCACGAATGAATTTATGAGGCTTTCAAAATTGCTCTCATCTGGCTTGGAGCCATTCGCAAATAGGGACTTAAGATTCTCCCTTCCGAGTAAGCGCTGTT
Organism: Crocinitomicaceae bacterium; assembly: GCA_022447665.1. Lineage (GTDB taxonomy): Bacteria > Bacteroidota > Bacteroidia > Flavobacteriales_D > Crocinitomicaceae > JAKVAQ01. The sequence continues at coordinate 26,196 of JAKVAQ010000004.1, read as the reverse complement.
TATTTTTCTTCTCCATCTTTACTCGGTTTAAAGTTCAATATCATCAAACTATCACTTGATTTATTTCCGTTATCCAGTTGAGTTTCTTTCCTGTTTTTCCACCAAGCGTCTAAGGAGGTGTCTTCGTCTTGTGTTGCTTTGTTGGAAATGATAAAATCTTTCTCTAACTGAAAATGTCCAATTCCTTCTTCAATACTTGAGTCATGAACATAAATATTGTGTTCTTCCATTGGTACCATAATGGACCATGGTGTGGTTGTTTTAACCTTCTTGTTTCCTGTAAAAACCCCTAAACTAAACTTATTTGCTCCGTCTTGGATAATATGTTCTAAACTCAAATATTTACCTTTTTTAACAAAGTCTAATTTTTCTAGTTGACTCATTAAGATGACGGGAACAATATCTCCTCCTAAGCCTCCAAAACCACTAGAGATTTGGTTGTGAGGGCTGAGAAAATCATTAATTACTCTATTCACTTCTTCAATATAGTGACCACCAATTGCATCTTCTTCCATTTCGAGTGTACAATTGACAAGTAGATATTCGAACTTTGGATTAATTACTTCTAGTTCAACATAGGAATTTGTGCGCTCATAAAGGTGATCGGTCATTCTGTAGAGAATGTCTCGGCTGAATAAATTAAAATTATGCTCAGTCCAATCTTTACTGATTACAATAATTTTGACCTGGTCGGTTTGAGGTCTTCCATGGGCATCAGCATTTGTGCATTTAATGATATTTACATCATTAAATTCGTCGAGAATTAGCTGCTCGTAATCCCAACTGGTTAAAGCGCGGTTCTTATGTCTAAGTCTATTTGCAGTTCTATGATAAAATCTTCGTTCAGATTCCTTTAAAACTCCGCCAAAGCTTTTGTTCGGTTGAATTACAGATTTAATATCTGGGTAAGCTCCTACTACTTTGTTTATTTGGAGTTCTGGAATGTTAAGTCCTACTGAGTTTTCATCTTGATCAAGACAAATTGCTTCAGTGGCGTTGAAGTAAATACCTTTGAGATAAGGGTATTTAATGGCTTCACTTTTTGATACAATTTTTAGCCATAATCTATTGTTTCCTTCTTCCTCACGGTTTTCAGGCAAGTTAAGCTCCAATATGCCTGATTTAATAAAACCTAAGGTCTCATCTTTTACAATATTCCTTTTCGGTAATTCTACCCATTCATTTCTTTGTCGATAAAAAATGGAAGCTTGAAAGTCAGGTAAGGTCGATATGGTGAGTGTGTCATCCAAATCCATATAAACCGAAAGCATTGATACTCCTGAAGCATTATTCAATTCTAAATATAGTTGACCATCGTGGTCAAAATCATAGAGTAAAGAATCGTTAAGTACCTCCTGATTTTGAAGAACGGCATGCCTTCCTAAAGGACTAAGATGATAGAATTCTGAAATATTGTGCGATGTACTCTCCATGTTAGACTTTGAGGCTTCAAAACTGATTGAATCTTCGGACTTGTAGCTCATTTCCAGTCCTTTCACACGAGGTACGAAGGGCTTGTTAGGAAGTGGCACATTTCGTTTCTTCTTAGCGTTATGAATGCTAACTGCGGCGACTAACTCTGGGTATATTTCATAACCAAATGCTTCTTCTGGAGAACTCAAACTGAATCGAATAAAGCCGTCAAGTCGGTTGGCATTATAATCTATAGGATCTTCAAGTTTGTAATTCTTTTTTGACAGTGAAACTTCGCGGAATTGATTAAAAGAAAGACGGCTTGAATGAATTAATTCATCTTCTTCATAACCTTCAGGAGTAATGACTTTTGTTGATTCAAAGAGTTTTTCTTCCTCAATGATTCCGTTTTCTTTTGGAATCCACTTTCCTTTATTTAATACCGAGAATTTTACGCGGTAATTATCATTAGAAATTGCTTGAGGATAGCGAGAATAATAGTCTTCAAAACCACCAACTTCTTTCGGTAGGTTTTCCCAGTCAATGTTTAACGAAAGTGCGGTGATATTTTTCTTGAAGATTTCACTTTTCCCAATTTTCACCGTTGAGCCTAGTTTAGGTATTGGACCAAAAAGATTAAAAGACGTGTTGAGGTCAATTCGACCTAAGTCATTGTAAACGCTCAAGTTACGTAGTTGGGTTGCCTCAACTTCTAATCTTACTGCTCTCAGCTTTAATCCTTTTAAAAATGAGTAGGCATATACCGGCGCGTAAGGGTTAAGAATAATCTTTAAGGCAGGCCATTTAATTGTATCATTTTCTAGTCTATCGATGGCTGGGGCCATTATGTCAACAGATAAGTGAAGTGAAAAAACGTCTTCTTTTTCATCCAAAGAAATTTTGTACGCTTCAATACCTATCCATTCTTCACTTGTGGAAAAGTAAGGGATAAAAGCCTTGCTGAAAATCGTCTTGTACGCTGATCTAACAGATTCCTCTTTAGACCTGGCAACTTCTTTTAAAAGTTTCCAAAATTGACTTTCTGCGGAACGATGGTCCATTGCAAAATGCACGTGTATTTCGCGCTGGCCTTCTGATAGGTACAATGATGGCGACGAGATAATGAATCCCATTTCCCCGATACTCTTTTCAGGCTGTGCTGTGTGTTGCGCTTTTAAAAAGTCAGCGCCAAATAGTCCAGTTTTTTCTTTATCAAGATCAAGAATAGTCTCCCCACTATTCACGATATCTTTTCTTAGGACATTTGAAATAATATTCTCTTGCGTGCCTGCTTTGATGTAAGGATTTTTATTCAGTAAAATGCTGAACATATTTTCAATGGATACTGGGTGAGCAGTAAGTGGCTTCGTAATTCCAAAGATCGTTTCTGTTGATTTACCAAAGAGTTTGCCCGCCGAAAGTCTAATTTTATCATTGATAATGCTGCGTTCAATTCTTTCTTTTAAGGTGAACGAAACAATGGCTTTCGTAGGAGTTCCTTTCCTTTCTATCTGATGAAGAATATTTCGATAATAGAAGTCAAGGTGACGTCGTGGAAAGTCATTAATCTTTTTTTGAATATGCTCAAGAAGCAATATAAAGGAGAGGTAAAGGGCATTGTTAGGTGAGTGCCCATCGTTGTCATAAATATTTTGGACAACACTTTCTTTTGTAATGTCTTGGACGTACTTAATTGCTTTTTGATAGGTCAAGAAAGCGCGATTCAGGTCGGGGTTTATAGGCTTTGTTTCATCCTCGTCAATCAAGGACAGCTTTTGAAGGTCGCCAACTAGTTTCAACTTGAATTTCTTCAGTATACCTTGATGAATTCCTTCAATTTTATCAGCTAATTTAAGTTCTCCTAGCCTTGTTAGTCCAGTAATCCATCGATCTACATCGAAGTACCAATTCAGTAATTCATTAATTAGTTCAGATTCTTTTTCTACCGAGTGAATATCTTGATCTAATCTTACGGCTTTGTCCTCAAGGCCTTGAAGGGATGAGGTGATAATGGTTGCTTTAAAAAAAATGGGATCACGCAATAGAATCTCACTCCAATCACCTTCTGGTTTGTTTTCGGCATTGTAAAAGTGTACTAATTTCATATAGTCCACCATGTATGAAAGAAAATCCCAAGTTTCTCTCTCATCGGGTAGAAATGAGTTGTCCAGGGGGTTAGGAATCTTTTTTCCTTCACGAACTCGTCCGATATTTCTTCCAGTAATCATTAAGCGCTAAGTGGTTTATTGATTTTAGTTAAGTTTACCGGGAGGTCAGTACCCTCCACTTTGTAAAATGGAAATACTAGATTAAAACGTGAGTTGGTTTTTGCAACTTCATAGTTCACCGTGACATTTATGATGCCGTCTAAATATTTTGTGTGGTCTATGTTAATGTCGATAAGTTTTATTCTTGCTTCGTAATTAAGCAAAGCTGTTCTTATCATTTCCTTCACAAAATGTAGTTTAGAGGTGCTTATCGACTGAAAAAGATAGGTTTTTAAATCGCATCCAAATTTGGGTTGCATTATGCGTTCACCGATGCTGGTATTAAGTAAGATTTCTATTGATTGCGCAATCTCTTCTTCCTCCGAAACCATTACTATACCTTCATTCTTCGTGAATGTAGGAGGGAAACTCCATCCTGAACCTATGAACGATTTCTTTTTCATTAATTGAGGTTAACCGACGCACCCGAAACTGACATAGTTCCGCTAGCTGATAAATCAGCAGTACCACCTGCACTAATTTCAACATTTCCATCGGATGAAGCCTCAATTTTACCCCCAGAGATATTAACAGAATCGTCACCTTTTATCGACACTTTGCTTCCTGAAATAGTAAGTTCATCAGAAGCCGTAATTTCCATTTTCGAATTGCTGGTGATACTTACCTTGTCTTCGGCCATTTTAATCTCGTTGGAATTTTGGTCAGTGATGGTGATTGTTTTATCTTCTTCACTCATCACAATGCTATTGCCATTCGGGGTTTTGAGAGACATTATGACTTTACCATCAGTGTCGTCAAAAGACATTTCCATGCCGCTTTTTGTCTTCAAGATTTTGATATCGCTGTCGGAAGATGGAGTTAAGGGAGCCGGAATTTTAGAGCTATAAAGCGAACCTAAAATGATCCCAAATGATGGATCATTGTTAACAAAAGCTACAACAACTTCTGAATCAATTTCAGGAAGAAAGAATGAGCCAAATGAATTTCCAGTATAAGGTGATGCCATTCTTGCCCAAACTTGCTGATCGTCGGAATCCAAGAAAGGTAGTTCTATTTGTATTCTAAAGTTATTATCTGGGTCTTCTACAACTGCTTTCACAGTGCCTATTTGAAGGGACTGGTATGACGGTATAGAAGAAGCTATTTCAGGGGGACTTGTATCAGCTTTCTGACTAGCGAATTTTGGGTCAAGTCCTATATTCACTTCCGTTTGCCAATGACCATTTTCTGCAATATGAGTAACTCCTGAAACAAATGCATCACCGTTAAAACGGTCACCAAAGCCTTTGAGTTTGATCAATGAATTTGGTGTTACATCACTATTTCCCTCACAAGTTATGTATCCGGTATAACCCGATAATCTAATTTTTAAGAGACTCGCATCAGCCCAAGCCTGTATTCCATCTTGCGGAAGTGGAGTGGCAGATACCAATAATTCTTCTGGAGAATCTAATACGTCTGCTAGGTCCGTGGCGGATAGATTTCCTTGATCATTCAATGAAGGTTCTGCCGCAGAAACGGAAACAATTTCTTGATTATCCATGTCCCATACCTTTCCAGTAAGTGATCCGGCTTGGTGAGCAGAATTAACTTCGGCATTAAAATCTAAAACATCAGATCCAAACTGTATTTCAACATCTGCAGAACCGCTTATATTGGGTGCTGCAACTGTAAGTTTACCATTGTCCGTAAAAACCACCATTCCTTCCCGTTCAGAAAGGTTTAAAATAAGGTCCCAGTCAAGCGTTTTATATTGGACATATTCTGCGTGTTCGAAAGAGGTGGAAGTAACATCTTTTTCTAACCCATAATTACCTGCAATTTTTTCAATCATTGCACTTGAGGTCATAGATTCGAAAGCATTGAGTTTAGACCCAACGGTAGATTTAATCCACTTGTCTTTGCAAGTTACGGTAAGCACTGTTCCGCTTCCTTGAAGGCTAATTGCTTGTTTTGTGACTATACCAGAAAAAACCTTTTCATTAGTACTATCATATCCCAGTTGAATTTCTATTTCAGTGCCGGGTTTAAATGTATCTGCATCTGTAGCTTCAAAAGTTTGTTCAGATGGTTGTCCATCTTTGATTACAATTTCAGCAGATGCCAGTTTATTTAGTAAGAGCTCAACACGAATAGAGAGGACCTCAATGGTATCATCAATAGCCGATCCTCCTGACAAAATCTTGTATGTAAAAATACCAGAGCTTGCCATGATTATTTAAGTGATGGAAGGTGAATTACCGTACCGGGTTTTAAGTTTCTGAAATTGGTTAGACCGTTATATTTGGCAACGTCTAAATAGTAGCTACTATCACCATAAACATTAAAGCAGATTTGCGGGAGATTATCTCCTGCTTTAATTAGAATTTCGTGCGTTAAATCAGGTGATTTATTGTCCGCATCCTTTGAAATTTCAAGAGCGTCTAAAGCTTCTTCAAATGATACTTCGGCCTCAGCTCTGAGCGGAGTACCATCGGGCTTGAAGAGAGTATAGTTGAGTTCTAAAGAGGTAAGTTTGCATTTAAAAACTAGTGTACCCCAAGAGATAATTAAATAGTTAGGTTGATGGATTTCATCTTGGTACTTGAAGCAGACTTCTTTGAAGATGTCGATCAAGTCTTGGATATTCTTTTGTTCATCAACAATTCCAGTACCATCAAAATATATTTTAAAAGAAACTGTCTCTGGGGGAATCCCCTGAAACTCGAGCTCTGCACCTGACGCGCCAATAGGTACTTTGCTATCGTAATTTACCTTGTGCGAATGTTTATAAGAAGCGGGGTTAATTTGTACAATACAGAAATCTACCTCACTTAAATAGGTAGAGTCGGAATAAGCGGTTATGGATAGTTTTTCTAGCCCCATTTTGTCTATCGTTCATCCAATTTCCGTAATTGTTTTTTGATTTCCATGCGCACTTGGTTGCTAATCTCATTTCTAAGTGCATTAGGATCAAGAGTAGGTTTTTTCGCAGGCGTTTTTTCCTCTACTCTCAATTTTATGACCAATTCTTTAATTTCTACAGGCATAATCTAAATTGATTTGAAGTAAGAGTAAGCAAACTCTATACTTTCGATCACTACTTCGTTCTTCTCTGAGTCGAAGGGAGAAAGTTCCCATTTTACTGGCCAAGCGTTGTAGAATGACCAACTTTTAAGTGGGGTGCCATTTTCATTCAGTAATTTAACTGTAAGTGTTTCTGGATAAACCCCTTCAAGAAGGCCGCCCATGATTGCATCTTCACACCAAGTAGTAAGTTCTTGATTGGCGGAGTATCCGCGCTTCAGCACTAAGTTTTGATGTTTTCTTCGCTTTGGAACGATATGGGTGTAATCATTCACACCCCCTTCTTCAATGGACTCAGTGTCCATTTCCATAGTAAGTCCAGAAACCTCTTTAAAAGAGGTCTCTGCATTACTTATGTCACCACTAAACGAGAGGCTAAAATAAAAGCCAACTGCCGGGTAGTAACTCATGATTTATTAACCGTTTTCTATAGTTATACCTTCGTGAGCAAGTTCTATAGTCTCAACTGCTACTTCGTTAGAATCAGACTTAAGGTCAGTTCCAGTAATTTTTGTTGGCCATGCATTTGCAAGTGTCCACGTCATTGTAGGATTACCTTCTTCATCTAAAAGTTTAATAACAACCGTTTCTCTTTGAATGGTATTCATCTTAATTGCTTCGAACCATGTCCAGAAGTTGTTATCGTCAACAAAGATTCCTTTCTTCAGCGTTACGTTACCACTCTTCTTTAACCCAGGCATTTTAATCGTTGAAAACTCTGGGCTATCGCCATGACGGTATTCAATTGGTTGCGCTTCAATATCCAATCCTGAAACCTCCTGAAAAGAGGTCGTAGAATCTTGTGAACCTAAGTCTACTGAGAAGTAAAACTTTGGTAATGGCCAATTGTTATCTTGTGCTTCTCCTGCCATATCTAAATTTTTTTATCGTAATTAGTTTAAGACTGTTGTTGTTTTTGTTGGAATGTAATTTCGATGAATTCCGCTGGTCTGGAAGGAGCAACTTTAACTGTTACTCTCATAATACCATTTAAGATATCATCATTACTCATAGTACTACCAAGTCCAACAGATACGCTGTAAGCAGCATCAGGAGAAGGTCCAACTAACCCTCCTTGTTTCCACACTTGAGTTAAGAAATTACTGATCATACTTTTTACACTTACCCATGTATTGGCATCGTTTGGTGCAAATACAAATGCTGAAGCAGCTTCTTTAACTGACTGCTCTAAGTAGATCATTAGTCTTCTAACATTAATATATCTCCAATCATTTGAGTTTCCATCTAGAGTTCTAGCACCCCAAACGATTGTTCCTTTTCCAGTGAACGCTCTAATAGCACAGATTGACTTACCATTTAATGGCATGTTTAAGTCTTCTTGTTGAGCGTGATCAATTTTGATTGCTGGAGTAATTACATTTTGCACAGCAATATTTGCTGGAGCAATCCATACACCTTCAGCATTATCTACGGCAGTGTATAAACCTGCCATCGCAGAACTTGGCGGCATTAGGTTCATTTTCTTAAGGATAGCATCTTTCATTAAAGTGTAGCTTACTGAAAGATTGCCTAAAACAGACTCACATTCATCTAAGCTTGCTTTATCAACTCCATCCTCAGTATTAAATAAGTTCACATACATTGCCATTCCTGTAACTTCGTCGAATTCGGAACGAAGCATTTCAAGAACTACCTCAAAACTAGTATCGTCAACGTTGTGAGATCCTATGTTTGAAGGTGAAAGTAGATTAGTATGTAACCAAGGATAATAAGCAGCACCGTAGCTGTTAAATTTTTGAATACTTGGAGCAGCGCCAGATCTGAAAGATTCAACTGGATCTTCTCCAAATTTTTCTTGATAACCACCAGGAACATCTAAAATGGCTACACGGTTCATAAATTCTCCGCAGTGGTTCATCATTGCGCTTTGAATGCTGTAGCAACCAGCATATTTTTCGCCTAAATCTTCTTTATTCTTGTCGATAACTTCAACAGCATCTGGAATAACAATCATTGTAGGCTCAGTTTCTTTCTCTAAGAACTTGATAGCATTGGCCATTTCGTCTGGCTCAAGCGTTTTCGCTCCGTAATCGTAACCTCCTACTGAAATCACGTAACAGTCAGAACCACCGTTCGCATAAAAGAACTGCATAGCGCTGAACATTCTATAATTTACTGTCGAATTATCAACTAAATATCCCATTAAGCCAGAAGCGAAATCAGTTTTAACCATTTCATAGTTTTCAACTGCTTCATCAAAAGCTTTTTTCTTCTCACCGGCATCATCCGCCCCTTCTTTACGAGCAGCATCATAGGCTTCCCAAGTTGAGATAACATCTCCTACATCTGGATGATCTTTTTGTTTCTCTATTCTAGCTTTTGCAGCTTCGGCTGCAGCAATCCGATTATCAATAGCTGCAATGCCATCGGTATCGTCTTCGCTTAATCCAGCTTTTTCTTCATTTAAAGCAGTAATTTTTTCATCGGCCACGGCCAAATCTGCATTAATTGATTTTAAACGAGAAACTAAAGGTCGTTCTGTTACGGTAAATTTCACTTTTGGCGGAGTAGAGCCAAACATTGCAGTGAAGTCTGCAAAAGAAGAGATTTTTACTGGCGTGTTAATTAAACTTTGCCCAGCAAAAGCCGTCTTTTCTGTATAACCGATAAAGACAGGTACAGCTGTAGGAACCGGAACTACCGAATTTCCAAAAGCGTCCTTTTCTTGAACGTATACTCCAGGGGTTTTCATTGTTGCCATTCTATATTTGTTTTTCTTTTAAACATAAACTAAGGTTGGTGCTAAATACACCGTCTCATCATTATCTAATTGTTGAGTTTGTATTCTTTTCACATCAGGAGAAGGTAGTTTTATATTCATCTCATTAATTTGCTCTGAATGTAGGTTCGAATATTCTACAATTAATTCAAGTGGCTCATCGAATTCAGCTTTTATTCGAATGGGTTTAGTTGAACGAAATACGTTTAACTTTACCGTTCCAGCCATTAATTTTTCATAAGGTTCCTCAAAATCCACAAGACCTTTCCCGTCAACTTTTAATGATTTAATTTCAATCTTTCGTTGAGCAGGTAGAGCGATCTCATATTCGAGATAACAGTCTTTTGCTGCAAACTCTGCAGTAATTTCGGCTAGCTCACTCTCCCCAATATCCTCTAGCATCTGGCAAACGTCATTGCCACTAATTTGAAGAAGGCCAATACATTTTTCTGGTAAATCTATTGCAGTGGCGAAAAACTTTTTCAGCAGTTCACTGTCCGACCACAATTCAAAATATCCTTCACCATAGCCATGTAGACTTAGATTCAATTTGGTAAATCCTTCAGCAGATACGTCAAACGATTGTAGAACTTCACCATCCTTATCTTTAAGCTCTACAAAATTAAATTCTTCAACATCAATTCCGAAGTTCAAAGGAAGTAAGTCTATGATCTGGCTTCCGCTAACTGGCTCTACGTCTTGTATTTTGTGACCTTCAACGCCTGTAGACAAATATATGATTTCTACTATTCGATCTATGAGTGGTAAATTTGTGTAATTAACAAGATATCCATGGTTGTTCAGGATCAAGAAATGCAAATCTCCTAAACCCCTTAATTCATTGACAATTTCATCTGTTGGTTTTCTGAGTCCAACAGCGAGTCTAAACTCGTTTGTTAATAAATTGGTGAAAATGTGGAAATTTTTAAGCTTCTTCTGGGTGATTGGAGTTGGTCTAAAATCGAAGTAAGGGGTTTGGCCATTTTTAAAATAGTCATGAGAGAATGTTACAGAAAATATTTCTTGAATAGTTAGCTCCATTATTCCTCATTTTTCTTTACGTTCTTAGAAGCGAGTCCCTTAATTTCGGGAAGAATATTATCAATTCGTTGAAGGTCGATTGTAACAACTCTAGCTTTGTATAAAATGGATGGTACATATTTAGCTCCTAGACTATTCCAAACACCGATTTGCTCTTGCAGAGGTAGATTTACTATTTCAAGGCTCAGTTTTTCCATAGAAGGATGGATGTTTGGAAAGGCTGCCCTTAGAAAGACATTAGTTGTTTGGAAGATACCAATTACTGTGGAGAGCATTTTTAAGGCTTCATGATATTGCTTGCTTTCAAAATTTGCAGACACCATTATATATAGGTTTAATAATACGGGGTCATTGTTTTGGGCAATACCTCCAATTGAAAGTGTCTTCTTACCTCCTTTAGCATAATTTGCATTGGTAACGTGTTCCATGCTCACTAAAGAAACTACGACCTTATTTAATACTTCGTTAGAGCTTTCGCCATTGGGATCAACTAAATTACCCATCACAACTTTGTCCTCATCTAGCCCGAAGAAGAGTTGGAGTTCTGTATTTAGGTATTCAGTGAGGAAATTAACGGTGTGATCAATCATTCTTCTTCCCCTTTTTTGGTTAATACTTTAATAGATTGATACACGAGTTTGGCAAAATAGAGTCCAATAGCAGATATAACATATAAGACTACAAAGGATCCCTGACCCCCGCCTTCATCAGAGTTTCCTATTATCTGCGAAAACACATCGGCTGTATTCTTATGGTTAAAAAAGGCGAGTAAATAGGCTAACAAGAAGGCTAAAGGAATTGCAGTAAGAAGAATTAGAAATACTGCAAGAAGCTCTTTGGCCAACAGTTTTTGAACAGACAGCACTGTCTTTTGTAGATTAGACAGCTCTTTTGGAATGAGGTTGTTCTTTTTCATGGTAATCTACTTTTCTTTCGTTTCATGCTCCAATTAATCACCTTCAGGGCAACTATACCGAGTAAAAATCCAACAATAAAATATAGCTCTTGGAAAAAATCAAATAGTGACTTTTCTTCTTCTGCTGAGCTTTCGCCTGGCTCTGGCCCCACATCTAAAAAGAAAATAATTAGCACGGCGCAGAGCAATACGATGATAATTGAAGCTCTTCTAAGAAAGTTGTTAGTCGTAAAGAATTCGCGTGTTCTATAATCGAACATTGAAATAATAAAGCCTAATAGGCCGAACATAACCACTAACGAAAGTACCCAAACAATGAAACTGTGATATTCATGTATTCCGTCAAATGATTCTGATACATAATCCCGAAAATCAGTCCACCAAGTATTCGCGATCATAGGTTGCAGGTCTGTAGAATCAACGAGTGTTTCTTCTGGAGGCACTAAACTAGCATGGATTACATCCCACAATAGAGGGCAATTTTCTTCGAATCCTAATGCCCAAAGCCCAATACCTCCTAACTTTTTGCCTTTTGCTAGTTTGATTTGATAGTAAAAGGAAATTTCATTGTTGAACCAAATCTTCCGGGTGGTATTAAGGTCTGTAGCTAATGGAAATTCAATGTAAGATGCTTTTGAGAGCGAGTCGATAGTGGCGGGACCGGAGAGGTTATTATTGATATAGCTTAAGGTTCTGTAGCCTTCGAATTCAGATGTTGTACCCCTAAGACTGTCTTCTCTCACGTCCCACAAGCAGCCGTATAGTGGTAGACCTAATAAAACTTTGGAAGGCTCTATGAGCTGAGTGTAGTAATCAACAGTTTTCGTGAGCGAATGTCCGTCACTATTTACCGGAGCATTTGGTTTTGGTTCACTCCAAGATCCCGCGTAACCGTAGGCCATAATTACCGCTCGGTCAACATCTTGATTCATGGCTAAATCAAATGATACTGAATGATCAACCGATGGAAGTGCCAAGTAAACAAGTGCGTCTCCATTTGCTCTGCGTAATGCGTTGGATAATTTTTTGACAAAGTCGGCGAATTCGTCTTTTTCTTGGTAACGAATGTTTTCGAAGTCAATGCATACACCATCTGCATCGCGAAGTTTGATTTCCTCAACCAGCTCATTGATAAGTGTCGAAACACTTTCTTCATTGTTCAGAAAAGTTGCATTAGAGTTTTTCCCAAATGAAGAAACAGTTAAAAGCACTTTACATCCAGCTGCTTTGGCTTTATCTACCATAGGGGTGGATAGCCAATCGTGGGAGGTTTTTTTCTTTCCTGATTCAGGGTAAAACCTATAGGCGAAATATGAAACTGTATTGACTTTTGAAAAGTCGAATTTTTTATGATAATCTGGAAACCAATACGGATACCAAGCGAAGACTTCATATTCTTGATCGGCAGAGTCTATATTCGCCCATATATCGCCTGGATCAATAGCCACATTTTTGTACCCAGTTGTGTTCTTCCAATAAAAAAGGGAATCTACATTTGCTTTTGAGGTGTCGCTAGTGCTAATCTCAGGAGTTGGATTCGCATATGGGCTTAAATTACTCTTTAGAAGCTCTTCATGCGATTCATGGATGTTCTGGGCGAGGCTTAGGTTCCATATCAACGAAACGATGGTTAACCCCCAATAAATCAGTGCTTTAGAAGGGTTATAATTGATATGTTGTTTACTCTTAATCATTTGACTGGACAAACCACTCCAATTTTACAATAGTATAAAAAATAGCCATGCATTTTTTGACTTTAAAGCTGATTAATTCACGAGTTATTAACGCTTTCAGTCAATGAACTAAGTATTGTTGATGGAAATGAAAATCTCTCTTTTGAAAAGCCAATTATTCATCTTAAATTGGTTGTTCGATTCTAAAGAAAGATTTTGATGAGCTCTTTTGCGGACAAAGAAGAGAAAAAGGATACGGACAACCCCAAACAGTTGCAAAGTGAGAAAGAAGCGCAACAGGCTGAATTTTCTGATCATCGTGACTCATCAAATAGAGTAGCTCAACTTCAAGAAAATGCTGATAACAAAACTGGGTTACCCAACCAGTTGAAGTCAGGAATTGAAAACATGAGTGGTATAGATATGAGTGACACCAAGGTTCATTATAATTCTTCTAAACCTGGAGAAGTTGGAGCCCACGCATATGCACAAGGAACAGATATTCATGTCGCATCTGGTCAAGAAAAACATCTTGGTCATGAAGCATGGCATGTGGTTCAGCAAAAACAAGGAAAGGTTAAACCGACAACAAAAATTAATGGTCAGGCGGTGAATGATGACCCATCACTTGAGAAAGAGGCGGATGTAATGGGAGAAAAGGCTCTGCAGCAAAAGTCATGGACAAAGCCCATGCAATATAAGGCTGTGCAATCGTCGAGCATCCAAAGAAGAAAAAGTTCTGCCGCAGCTGAAAAAACTGAAGATTCATCAAAAGGAGAAGAAAAGGAAGGAAAAAAGCATCCATTATCAACCTTAAGAGATACGTTAAAGTCGACTGATTATAAGGTGATTCTGAAATCCAAGGAAGACCACCCTGAAGGGAAAGAGGGTATGAGTATGTCTGACAAGCTGAAGGCTGCCATGGAGGAGAAAAAAGCTGAAGCATCAAGTAAAGCAAATCGGGCATCTAGAGTAGCAAAAGATAAAGCTAAGAGTACAGCCAAAGTTATTAAAGGACTAGTAAAGAAATTAAAAGAGAAATTCTCTTGGGGTGAGGAAGAATTAGAAAAAGTTGAGAAGAAAAATAAGAAGACGGATCAGCCAAGTGATAAGTTAGCCACTGCAAAATCGGCTCTTTCCACCACGGGAACCGTTATTTCTGCGATTAAGACCATAAGTGATCAATTGAAAACTCACTCAATGGTCATGAAAGCCGTAAGCGAGGTGCCAGGAGTAGGGGCAGTTCTCTCAGGTATAAATTTAGCCGTAGGTTCAATTGAGGTGTACGAGACTTATAAGGAACAAAAAGAGCAAGAGGTAGATCTTTATAAGAAATATGATGAGAAGAAAATCTTATATGGATATAAAGGTGACGACCCAGAGGGAGTGAAGGAGAAGATCAAGAAGAATATGGACCGTACCGATAGCCCTGTTGCCAAGAAGCGCTACATGGATAAGATTATGTCGATAAAAGACTATCTCTTAGATGAAGAGCTCCTTGTAATTGCTAAAAAGAGATTTAAGCGAAAAGTATTGGAAACCACTGCAATGTTTATTGATTTTATAGGCAGGATTGCAGAGTTATTCCCTGGTGTCGGTACATTAATAGGAAAAATAATGAGTGGTGTGTCCTCTGCAATTACTGCGGGTGCAGCGGCGGTTCGAGGGATCAAACAATTTGGTAGAGATCATGGTATTGCAGGTTTTGACGCCTCAAAGAATAGTTCGGCTAAGCAGAACAAGAGAGTACAAATGACTACATCTCTATTAAACATGGTTATAGCATTACCGAATTATACAGAAGATACTGCTGAGTCCTACACTAAAGTTGAAAATTACTTTAGAAAAGCGGGTTGTGACAATAGCGAACTCTATTTGCACACTGGACATACGAGTGAGCAGATAGATTATATTTTAGAAAGTTTAGCAAAAAGATCATAAACAATAGATGACAGATCAAGAAAGATTAGAAGAGCTTCGTACTTGGTTAGGAGCCATTGATGTAAATAGTGAAGTATTGGAGAAATCTGAAGCCATTCCCTTAGATGTTCTTTTAGCTGATTTATCGGATGATGCGGACAATGAACGTATGCTTCAATTTGCTTTTTTACCTATTTCCTCGGAAGACTTATCGTTCACTAAGCTACTGCAAGCCTATATGGTTTTGAATCATAGAGCAACAGATGAAAATCTAGGGGAGATATTATACCTCATAAAAGAGGCAAATTCGAAATCGATATTAGGTCACTTTGGAATAGGTCCTGATAATGAAATTTATTACCGATATGTTCATTCTATGTCTACTGTATTGAATGATGAGGTTGGCTTTCAGGAAATGTTCTCAATGATATTTGTAAGTATTAAAATGTTCGAGAGCCTTCTCAACGATCTGGCGAGTGGGAAAGTTGACTTAGAGGCTTCATTGGATCAATTGGCGCAACGTTAGACCGCAAAGTATGCAAGAGAAGGTTAATAAAAAGGAACATTTGAGGGAGATTAAGAACCAAGATGAAAAAGAAACGGTTCAGAAGAAATCCTTTAATGATAAGCGTGAAGAATCTGATGCTGTAAAGCAACTTCAAAAAAAAGCCGACAATCGTGTCATTCAAAGAGATGTTTATTCGGACGATACCAAAGTTAAGGAGGAATTAGAAAAATATGCTCCAGTACTCATGAAGGCATACATAAAGGCAAAAGAGAAGGCTTGTGATGCTCAGAAAAAAGAACTTGAATCTGAGTATAGACAAGTTTTAGACCTACCTGGAGAAAAGCACGAACAACGTAAAGAAAAACTTCTGAGATTTAAGGAGCTACATAATAAGTTTCAGAAAATAGGCTCCTAGTCTTTAATTCATTAAAGCAACTCAACAATCACCTCGTTCTTGCGAAAGAACATTTCATATGGGGCATTATAGCCCAAGTACTGAAATTTTGAGTTGTGTGAAATACCTTCTTCTTCTAAGGCTTCTTCCAATTTTTTCTTGTAGAATTTTAGCTTTTCATCATTAGCCCAACCGCCAAATTTAATCGCGGCAACAGTCTTACTGGGCTCTTCTTTAAATTCTATTCTTCCATGATTAGGGCGAGGTAATTCTTGCATTTTTAAATGGTTTGGAACCATGAAACTCATATTCGTTTTCTCCCCTAAATTCATAGCTACAGACGAAGTCATCGCAATTTTTTGACGTCGCTCGTTGTTTCCAAAAATATAGCCTGCAAGTATTCTGAAACCATTACTTGAGGCGGTATTGTAGCTATTGCTAGAGAGTTCGACGGAAGTAAAAATGGCTGGAGCGTATGCTCTTATTTCAAAGGATTTGTACTTTTTTAAAGCTCTGTATGGGTATTTCTTGATACTCCTTTGTTGAATCATCGCTAAGAACTGAATTCCAAAAAATATAGCGCCCATGACCCCGACGATGATAAATAATGCACTCATAATAAAACTTGGGTAACAAGTCCGTAATTATGTAACGCCTTAGAACCAATATTGGTTTTGATTCGGAGTCTATATTACTCTAGTATACGGATTGTATTTGCGCTTCTACTGGAGATATTTTAAGCGATTCAAATTCTCCGGCTATTTCTAAGCCACCATTTCTACCGGTCTCATTGAAGATGATTTTACCAGTCTTTTTTTCAGAAAGAGATAGGGAGATCGTAGCTCCTAAACATTCATTTAGAAATACCTCCATTTTCCCGTTCGAAGGTGCAATTAGTTTAGCATTCACCCCGCAACTATGGGCTATTATGTCGAGCTTATATTTTCTATTTTCAAAACTTAACGAAGCCACATCAGAACTGAGTTCAGTCTTTTTTAACTTACTAAAATTATAAGTGCTGAATTGATAAAGGGCTCCATTAATCCAAAGACCTGCAATAAAGCCAAGTTTTTTTCGAGAAAGAATATTTACATCGGCAATTGCAGCTTGAAACGAGACCTGATCACTCGGAAAATGATTTGATTGCATCCAAACATGCGCTTTTGGAAATGAATGGCCCCAATCTTTTTCCGTGTATCCCTTTCCTCCACTAAAATCCATAACCTTTCCATTGTATTCTATCTTACCTTTTAATGTATGATTCAAGCTCAATACACCATGGTAGCATTCTAAGAAAGGGTAATAATTCAAAGGCCCCATAACATTGGGCGCATAAATGTTTTTAGGCCAATTCACTTGATCGTTAAATCTTATTTTCTCCTTGAGGTGTGGTAAATTGAATTCAATTCCACTGCCATTGAAGCTGTTCTCTGCAATACTTAAAGCGAACTCATTTTTGTTGGAATGAAACTCTGATCCATTGAACCCAATGAATTCAGATGTGTTTGATGTGCCGTCTACAATTTGAATAAAGGCCTTTTTCTCTCCTTCGGCATTCATTGATATACCAGGGATAAAGGCCATGGTTTGGCTTTCATCTTCGGAAACTATTTTGAAATACCAACCCTCAAAAAAATTTCGCTTTTTTCGGAAGCCATGATAATATTCAGGCTTGAATATGGATTTAATTCTATGTAATGTTTCTTCAATAAGTTTCAGGTTCTTATAATGAAAGCTATGAATCAGGTATTTTGTTCATAGTGAATTTAAAACAAAGGCGAAGTAATTCCAAAAGTCTCGCCGTGACTCCATGTATTGCTCGTCCAAAAATCAATGGGTTTAAAAGTATGACTACTAAAAAACTCTAAAGAGAAAAAGAGTTTTGGTGTTAAGGCATATTCATACCCTAAAGTATAGCGCATAACGCCTGTCCTTTTTCTTCCGAAGTCAATTGAGATTTGATTATTTTAGGTGTTAAATTTTGGATAACCATATAGACGAATACCGGATTGTACATAAGTAGTGATGTTATGTTTTCCCATTTGAAGTCTATATCCTAACCCTCCAATAACATCAGAAAAGTTGGTTTTTCTCGTGAAGCGGGTAATGTCATTTAAAGGATAATCGAGAGTCATACTTGTATTGTAAACATCATAGTTAACTCTTAATACTAAGTTGGTAATGTCTCGACATTCCATACTTGTTTGGGTTATTAATCCATTGAACCAATCATCTGTTTGGTTCAACACATAGCCCAATTGAAATTGAGGCATAAAGGTTCGTTCGAGATCGCTGATGGTATCCTTTGATTCTTAAGCGCTCGTATTAAGAGTAAATAACACTGTCAGGAAGGTGATTAAATTTTTAAGTTTCATTTCCTATGTTTTCTGGAATTAACTCACGAACAAAAAAGCACCTCAGAATTGTTCCAAGATGCTTTTTTTAATTATTTACTAGAGAGTCTTTTACATAGGCATCGCTCTTTGAACAGGCCATGGATCATCATAGCCATCTACCCATCTATTTGTATTTAATTCTTCATCTGTCGCTAGGCAAGCATCTAGGTCTGCCCGCATTGCTGGCTCGTCGATATCTTGGCCAATAAATACAATTTCGTTTTTACGATCACCGAATGTTGGATCCCAATCCTTTTCTATTTCCTGTTGATTGTCTAGGAAAGCAACGTATTGTGATCTTTTTTCAAAAGGCATACTGCTCCACCAAACTCCAGCATTATCTGCTCTTAACGAACCACCAGCTTGCCCCCAAATTAATGCTTGACTAGGTCGAGAAGCCAACCAAAATAGTCCTTTGCTTCGAATTATTGATGCAGGAAATTTATTTTCAACATAATCCCAAAAACGCTCAGGATCAAATGGTTTGGTTGAACGGTATACAAATGAGCCGATTCCATATTCTTCTGTCTCTGGTGTATGTTCTTCCTTGTTTAATTCTTCAATCCATCCGGCAGCTTGTTCCGCCTCTTCAAAATCAAATAAACCTGTATTTAAAATTTCTTTAGGGTCCACCTTAGCGAAAGTAGATTCAATGATTCTAGCGCTCGGGTTTAATTTCTTTATAGCCGATTTTAACGTACCTAAATGTTCTTCTGATACTAAATCGGTTTTGTTCAGGATAATTACGTTTGCGAATTCTACTTGATCAGTCAATAGATTTACGATGGTTCTGAAATCATCCTCCATGTCCGTCATATTTCTATCCATCAAAGTTTCTGGACTACCGAAATCTTTAAAGAAATTAAAAGCATCCACTACGGTAACCATTGTATCGATATAAGAGAACTGCGACAAATCAATACCGGCCTCTTCATCTATAAATGAAAACGTCTGAGCAACAGGTATAGGCTCAGAAATCCCTGTACTTTCAATCAATAAGTAATCAAACCTGTTCTCCTTGGCCAAACGCTCTACTTCATCCATCAAATCTTCACGTAGTGTACAACAAATACAGCCATTACTCATCTCAACAAGTTTCTCTTCTGTTCTCGAAAGAACGTTCTCGTTTTTAACAAGGTCAGCATCAACATTCACCTCGCTCATATCGTTCACAATAACGGCTACTTTTAGCCCTTCTTTGTTATGCAATACGTGATTAAGTAATGTTGTTTTTCCAGCTCCTAGAAAACCGCTTAATACGGTAACCGGTAATTTTTTATCTAAAGTAGTATTCATGTTCTATTTTAATAAATAACCAAGATGGTCATTGGTATCAATTCTTAATAATAATCTTCTTTCTCCGCTCTCTTCAATTGTTGGGCTGCGATGTACAATTGCTTTCGTACCTTCTTTTGGGTAAAGGGCTCCTTTTAACAAAACCACCGCTCCAGTTTTTGCTTGTTGAATTTCATTATCGTTCAAAACAATGGTATCATTTTCTCCTGTACCATAAAGTGCTTCTCGATTTATATTGTCTTCACCAAGCCATAAAGTTCCTGGACCGCTATAGGTACATAGCATTCTCATATCATTCATGTCGGTATGAAAACGACGGCACATATTTGAATTGATTGTAGCCAAGTACAAATTGAAAGATGCGCTTTCAGTAGTTCTAAAGAACAACTCTACATTGTTTGCAATGTCTTGAAGTAAGTCGGAAGGACCATCAAAGTAAGATTTAAAATCCCCTTCTAAGGATTCGATTATTTCTTTAGCACTGCCATTTGCACGATATTCAAAATCATCATTTAATAGCGTGTCAACATCCTTTTTTAAAGCATCTATATTGCGCTCATACATGGCAATATTTATTTCCTCTTCATGAATTCTAAAAAGGATCCGCTCGTATTTGTCAACAGCACAATTGGATAGACAAGTTTCGACTTTGATCATAATAAATGCAACAGCGTTGCAAATATACCTGAACGGCAGAAAATATGCAATAGGCTTGAAGAAAATAAAATGCCTCAAAATCAGAAGCAGATGAGTATCTTCGCTACATCATGCGAACGCAAATAGCTTTATTCATTGGAATTCTCTTTTTCGCCTCTTGTGGGGAGGAGAAAAAGAGCAACGTTAGCAGTGTTGTGGCTGAAACGAATGCAGATGCTGAACAAGTTGTAGATGTCCGCACTGAGTCTACCTTAGAAATGGTTTCCATTTTAGAGGATATTAAAGCCAATAACGATCCATTATTAAATTTATACGATAGTAAAGGACGTGTACCGTTAATTGAAAAGCAATTGAGTGATGATCCTAAAAAAAGATTTTCACCAACTTGGTTTGGTTACTGTCAAGATTTGATTCGTGCAGGTGATCCCGAAAAAAGTATTGAAGAATTTGAGCGCTATTTTGATATGAGCATACCTTTGGCTGATCAAATAGATCACAACAATAAGCTCATAGTACTTGAACTCATGGCGCTGGCCTATTTAAGAATAGGAGAAGAAGAAAATTGTAGAAATGCGCACACAGAATTTTCATGTATTCTGCCACTAGAAGGGCCAGGGGTTCATCAATTAAAGGAAGGATCAACGAAGGCGATAGAACTTTACCAAATTGCTTATGACAAGAACCCACAAGATTATCAAAAATGGTTAATCAATTTGGGATATATGACATTGGGAAATCACGCAGAGGAGGTGCCAGAAAAATATGCAATTCCTTTCCCTAATTGGAAAATGGAGGAAGAAGAATTTCCACGATTTAAAGAGATTGCGATGAATGTTGGTGTAGCACAAAACGGATTGGCGGGAGGTGCTTGCGTTGAAGATTTTAACAACGACGGTTTACTCGACATTTTTGCGACGGCTTTCGGCATTGATGAGCAAGCACGCTTATTCATTAATAATGGTAAGGGTGGATTTGATGAAACCACGGAAAGCGCGGGGCTTAAGGGGATTTTTGGTGGGCTTAATTGTTTACAAGCTGATTATGATAACGATGGAAACATTGACATCTTGATTCTGAGGGGAGCTTGGTTAGAAGATGCCGGGAAATGGCCAAACTCATTGTTGCGAAATAATGGAGATGGAACCTTTTCTGACGTAACAAAAGAGGCTGGGATCTTGAGTTATTTTCCAACGCAAACAGCCACTTGGGGTGATTATAATAAGGATGGGAATTTGGATCTTTTCGTAGCTCATGAATCTTCTCCTTTACAAACAAGTCCATGTTTTCTTTATGAGAATAATGGTGATGGAACCTTTAAAGATGTTTCTCAGGATGTAGGTTTGGGAGAGGTTAAAGGTTTTATAAAAGGAACGGTTTGGGGTGATATTGATAATGACGGCTGGCCAGAACTATATATATCTGTTTACGACCGAGAAAACTTATTGTATAAAAATGAGAATGGAGTTTTTACTGAAATGGCGAAAAAGGCAGGAGTTTCGGAGCCAATTCATTCATTTCCATGTTGGTTTTGGGATGTAAATAATGATGGATATCAAGATTTATTTGTGTCGGGTTATGACATGGCTTACCCGCATGTTGCAGCAGATGTTTATGCAAAGGAATTACAGAATAAAAAGACTGAGATTTCGCACCCTCGTTTATACATCAATAACAAGAATGGGACTTTCAGCGAAAAGACCTCTACTTACAATATTTCAAGAGCCATGTACCCAATGGGATGTAATTATGGTGATTTAGATAACGATGGGTATTTAGATTTTTATTTGGCTACTGGTTGTCCGGATTATTCGGCTATAGTTCCGAACAGAATGTTCCGCAATGTTGGAGGAAAGAAATTTGAAGAGGTTACTTCATCAGGAGGGTTTGGTCATATTCAAAAAGGGCATGCGGTGAGTTTTGCGGATATAGATCAAGATGGTGATCAAGATATTTACACGGTAATGGGAGGTGCTTATAACTCGGATGATTTTAACAATGTGTTATTTGAGAATCCTGGCTTTGGAAATAACTGGATTATTCTTGAATTGGAAGGAACAAAAACCAATAGAAGTGCCATAGGAACACGAATTGAGGTAGAATTAGATAATGGTCAAAAGATATACAGAATTGTGAGTACAGGAAGTTCTTTTGGAGCAAATTGTTTACGCCAGGAAATTGGTTTAGGACAGGCGAAAAAGATTGCGTCTATTACCATTGATTGGTTAAATTCTGAAGTTCAGGTTTTAGAGGATGTAGCAGTGAACCAGAAGATTAAGATTAAAGAAGGAAATGCCGGTTTTGAAGCATTAAATCATACTTATATTCCTTTTGCTCAAGGTAGTGGTGAGCATGTGCATCAGCATTAAACTATTATCCTTCACCCTGAAGTCTTAAAGCTGTTTTCCTCTTTTCTTCAGGAACTTTCCTAAAATCAGAAAGATAAATTTCCCGATGCTTTTTGGAGATTCTCTTTAAACCTTGCTCGTCAGCAAACTTCTCCATTATAGCAAAACTTGCAGGTTCATCATCAAAACTCCCAACGTGCAACATTTGCACGCATTTACCATCATGAAACTTCTTTAGTTCGGCTTTCTCAAGCATTTCGTTCGGTTTCTTCTTTTTTGTAAGCGCAAGCATTTCGCTAAAGAAATCCTCGGTGACAAAATCGGGTTGGCGAATCATTAAATCAAACACGAGATCGTCTTTATTTAATGTGTCTGAATAATTCTGTTTTGCCTTATCCGTAATGTCCCATATTCCGGTCAAGGGATAAACTGTCCAATCCATATAACCTTTCGGCAGTTTATCCACCTTCTTTAAGTTCATTTTAATGGCATAAGACATACTGTAAAGCGCCTGGATGAACTGTGCAAAAGACTCTGCATTAGGATTACCTGAACCATGAATAGAAACATATTGAAACTCGCGCACATCAATTACTTCTGGCTTCGCCTTAGGAAGGTAAATTGACTTTTCTATTTTTCTCCACTCGTGTTTCACTACAAAAATATTTATCCTGTTATTAATCTTTCTAAAAGGTCACCCACGTAGTATGCTACCAAAGCGGCAAGAACACCCAGTAGTAAAGTGCCTATAATTCCTCTAGTTAAACTGGTTTCATTAATGTATGATTTGAGGTAGCCAACTACAATAAACCCAATTCCGGTTAAAATGGTAGATATGAGAAATAAGTTTATGTTCAGTGGTTGAATAAAATCAACTACATATATAATTAGTGGAATTAGCCCTATAGCAAAAAAAGCAATAAATGTGCTCGTACCTTTTGAAAGAGGGGTTTTATCGTCGAAGAGTAAATCGTATTTAGCGATTAGTTCAGCATTACTTTTTTTCTTTTCTTCAGCATCCATTTTACCTTTTGCGTTCTCTTTCTCTCGAATCTTCTTGAGGTTATTATCATGTTCGGATTTAGCCTATAGGTAGGCACCAACCGACATGGCAAAGCCATCAGCTAATAAATTGGCAAATCCTAAAATAATGATGATTGAACTTGAAAGCCTTGCGCCTACCGATCCTGCAACCACTGCGAATGTGGTCATACTCCCGTCAATGCCTCCGTAAACAAATTCGGGAAGATATTTTTCAAGCCATTTTTTCGTAGCACCTCCCCATTTCTACTAAGTTAGGAGAGAAATAGGATTATACTGTTACCAAAAAGTAAAATATGAATCAAAGTTGTTTTAAAACTTCGTAAAGCGCATTTTCCAGACACCAAAAATCGCTTCTTTGAAAATACTCGTGCTCATTTTCGAGGTTCCAAATTCTCTATCGATAAAGGTAATTGGGACTTCAGTAATTTTAAACCCTTTTTGAAGAGCGGCATACTTCATGCAAATTTGAAAAGCATATCCTTTATACGTCACCTTGTCAAAATTAATGGCCTCTAGTACGCGACGGTTGTAGCATTTAAACCCAGCCGTTGTATCGCGAATTCCAATCCATAGAATCATACGTACGTAGAATGAGGCAAAGAATGAAAGTAATAAACGCTTTCTATCCCAATTGGCTACCTTACCACCCTTAACGTAGCGAGAACCTACTGATAAATCAGCACCTTTTTCGCAGGCGTCAAGTAATCGTTCTAAATCATCTGGATTATGAGAGAAATCGGCATCCATTTCAAAAAGGTATTCATATCCTTTGGCCAATCCCCATCTAAATCCATGTAAATATGCTGTCCCTAATCCTAGTTTACCTTCTCGTTCCTCTATATGAAGTTTTCCAGCGTACTTCTCTTGAAGTCCCTTAACTATTGCAGCAGTGCCATCCGGGGAGCCATCATCCACAATTAATAAATGAAAATCTCTATTCAATGAAAATACCTTATGAACCATACGTTCAATGTTTTCTTTTTCATTATAGGTTGGTATGATAACGAGATTCTTCAAGTTTGGGCGTAATTTACCAAAGGAACAAAAATAATTAAAACCGCTAGAAAAACGCCATTCCAAACAAATGGTTGCGACGATTAACTTTTCTTAACGATGTTGTTGATATTCTTTCCCCAACATAATGCTGTGAAAAACTACAGGATTAAGGACGAAAATCGGAGGGTATTCTTACGAAATTTGATTTTAGTGAAAGTATTTATAGCCATATTATCATTAGTCTTTGCTGTATCCTGTGTATCTATAAAGAAATACAAAGAGCTAGAAGACAATTATAACAAGTGTCTGGAAGACCAGAATATGTATAAGACCAAAGCGCTGGATTATGAAAATCAGCTAAAAGAACTTCAGGTTCAAATGGATCTTATGCGAACGGATCTTGATTCAATGGTTGCTGATACAACTGCTATGGGAATTGAATACCGTAAGGCCAAAATGGATTACCATAAGGTATACCAAACCAATCAATTATTGGAGCAAAAGTATGCGGATGTTGTGGCCAATGGTAATAAGGACAATGCCGCATTGGTGAATGATTTAGAGCAAACCAGAATTGATCTTCAGAATAAGGAAGACCGCCTTAATCAATTGGAAAAAGAATTAAACGCACGTGAGCGTGTGTTGGTAGATAAAGAGAAAAGAATTGAAGAGTTAGAGCAGATCTTGGCCAACAAGGATGAAGCCGCACGATTACTAAAAGAGAAGATCGCTACTGCCCTTAGAGGTTTTGCCGATAAAGGAATTACGGTAGAGGAGAGAGATGGTAGAATTTATGTGAGTATGGAAGCTAACCTTCTGTTTGCTTCTGGTAAAACAGAGATCAATGAAGAGGGTAAAGGGGCAATTATAGATTTAGCGAAGGTATTAGAAACACAAGAAGATATAGATATTCTTGTTGAAGGACATACGGATACTGACCCAATGAAAGGTGGAAATCACCCGAAAGATAACTGGGAATTAAGTGTATTAAGAGCAACTTCTGTTGTTAAGATTATGTTGGCGAATAGTGAAATGGATCCAACAAGAATCACAGCTGCTGGACGCTCAGAGTTTCACCCTGTGGATCCTGACAATAAGGCCAAGAATAGAAGAATTGAAATTATTATTACTCCTGATTTGAGTGAGTTGTTTGAGTTAATTAACAATACCGAAGAGGGAGAGGAGTAAACGATGCTACAACAAACCAATCAATCCGTTCCAGGATGATTGCTAAACCCGTCTTTGCTACAAGGCGGGTTTTGTCTTTTCGGACTTCGAGCAAATAATTTATGATACCATTCTGATACCGGATTTACCCGAACCCAGTAATAGAAGTGTTTTTAGTTGTCTAGGCAGGACGGCTCCCGAATATTTACTTTTGAAAATATAAAATAGCCTGTAGAATATTTATTTCTGAAAGTTTAAAATAGTTTCCACGGGAATCACTTCATTCCATGTTAACTAGGGATTAAATTTTTAAGGAAATCTAAATTTCTTTAACAATCAAAATATTTTTTAATAGTTTTGAGCACCCAAAATTTATTACCTATGAAAAATTCATTG
>JAKVAQ010000039.1 GCA_022447665.1 Crocinitomicaceae bacterium | reverse complement strand
TAAAAACAAAAGAGTTTGGATTACCTATGCCATTAGAAAAGACACGCGTGAAGTAATTGATTTTAGAATTGGTAATAGAAGCAAAAAGACGATGCGTCCTGTAATTACTTCTGTTTTATTGTTAAATCCAAAGAAAGTTTATACAGATCGCTTTCCAAATTATCGCTCACTTATTCCGTTTGAACTTCATAGTATCAAGAAGCGTGGCACTAATTATATCGAGAGAAAGAATTTAACTCTAAGAACTCATCTTAAAAGACTAAACCGAAAAACGATTTGTTATTCAAAAACAAGTTCTATGTTAGAAGCATCTTTGAAAATTTATTTTTGGAGCTAAGCTAATCCAGCTAAAAACTAATATTGATAATAACTTAATGATATCATACTTTTTTTAACTGATTAGTTAATTACATTTGCACCGAACTTTATTAACCCAAAAAAATGAAAAGTTTAATTGCATCCTTATTTGTTCTGGTGTCTACCTTTGTTTATTCACAAGAGTTATGGGATGCTGCGGCAGAAAAAGGCTGCTTTCCAGATAGTCTAGAAAATGATACATTATTAGTAGTAAAATTTGAAGAAGGAAAAGTTTACCGCTCAGAATGGGGTGTAAAAAGAGCGAATAGAAGATTAAATAGAACATTTAAAATATGGTACCCTTATGAATATAAACTCATTGATGGTTCTGAATTAAATGGTACCCAAACAAATTTCGTTTTTGAAAATTCAGAATATCTAAGAAGTTATACTTCAAATGATCAGTATGGTAGCTATACCAACAGGTACAATACTCTTAAGTATAACTTTTATAGACAGAATCCTGAGGCATATTATCCTCAAGTTCCCATATATTCTCAATTTAAATTCAAATCTCTTAGGATGACTTTGCGTGGAATTCGGGTAGAGATTGCAGGAAAAAAAGATCCACATATTATAAAAATTGATCCTATAATGTATGCTTTGTCAGCTTCGGCCATTGAAGGAAATCTTTACAATTTATCTTATGAATATGGTTTTAATAGAAAACTATCAGGAATTTCAGAAATAACGTACTACCAAGGTTATAGTTCTCTATATGATAGAGAGCACACAATGTATTACCAAGATTTTGGTGTAAAATATTATTTGTCTTTTTCAACATTAGTAGGCTATGGTTGGTTTGTAGGTTTGTCGCCTGCTATTTATTTTGACAAACGCAGTTATGTTACATCCGGCGACGAATATTTTAATACCAGTATTGGAATTACCCCAACTATTGGCGTACAACATAGTATTTTTAAAAATATAGTTCTTTCGTACCGCCTTATTTATCCTTTTAAAGTAGATACCTGGTCAAACGATATTATTTTAAGCGACCATACTTTAAGAGCTAATGTTCAGATAGGTTTCAGGTTCTAAGTTTTATAATTAAGATTAGTTATATCAATACTTAATGTTCCTAACAGAGCATAGGGTCTAGATTATCTGGTATATATCATATATCAGGTTAAGATTTTAATTTGCTTTTAACGCTAGGAATTATTATTGTCAAATTAAGGGCACAATTTTTTAAAAAGCATGGAATCATATTTGTTTGCGATTTCTACCAGAGATTATTATTAAGTCCGCAAATAAAAAATTAAAAAGCATATTTTCTAGATTGTTAAAAACGAGTTGAAAAATTTGGTTATTTCTCTTAAAACCAATCTTGTCGAAGGGAGTCAATAAATTAAATTAGTATCAAATTACTATCCATTAGAAAATCGAATAGTCATAATCGTGTAAGTCCTTTTTTGGACATAGCTGGTCAAAACATTTGCGAAAATGACTTATGTTGTTCATGGCATTTGGATGATGCTGCTCCAGAAGGAGGTTACTGGATTTTTGAAAGGGTTAAACTAAAGAGTAGTGTTTGGTTACTTTATGATGAAGAATTAGATTATTCCCAGTCTCAGGATACACCTCACTTGCTTATTGAATACTACCAGGAATTGATGATTGTTTCTAATTAAATTGTTGGTTGAATACGAACTCTTGCGATTACTCGAATCAATACTGAGCTCAAAATTGTTAAACCGGACTTATAACAATCTTACTTAAATAAGCCCGGTAGAGATTAAGTATTGACTTTTCTTAGAACTTAGTTTATTGAAATAATTCGTGTAACTGTTTCAACTGGAAATATGACTTTCACAAAGTAAATCCCTTTCTTTTCATTGCTCAAATCAACTTCAAGAGCACGAAATCATCAGTGATGAACTTTATGAGAAAAAAAATAAGTTTAATATCCTAGTAAACGGTTACAGCGGTTCTATTTCTATAAATGGGAAAGGGTTTGGCGACTTTGATTTAAAGTCAAAATTTATTAAAGACATTAGAATTTTCACTTCCTCATTGACATCTATTGACGTATATGATTTCTCTGTTGAGAACAAGTAAAACTAAACCTAACACACTAGACAAAGCCAACACCCACACTTTTTAGCCAGCACGCTCT
Organism: Crocinitomicaceae bacterium; assembly: GCA_022447665.1. Taxonomy (GTDB): domain Bacteria; phylum Bacteroidota; class Bacteroidia; order Flavobacteriales_D; family Crocinitomicaceae; genus JAKVAQ01. Next base: position 42,100 of record JAKVAQ010000039.1, on the reverse strand, counting down.
TCTGTTTGCGCACTTATGACGGGGTAGCCCACTCACGGGCGGGCACGTCCAGTGTCCGGGTTGACCAGCCCTCTTCGCGCGTCAAATTGAAAAATTGGCTATTTTTAGCTAAACGTTATGGTGTATTAAAAAGTGGCAACCAAGAAGGAAATAGAAACAATGGAGCAAGTCAAAGCGGGATTATCAAAAATTGATGATGTCAGCAAAAAAAAACGGGCTCAAAGGTTTATTCTTTCAGCCATGAGCAGTATTCCTTGGGTAGGTGGACTGCTCAGCGGATATGCATCAATTAAAAGCGAACGTGAACAAGGAAAGATCAATGAATTTCATGAGTTGTGGTTAGAACAACATGAAAAGAAGATTGAGGAACTGATTCCAACTCTATTCGAAATCTTAGAAAAAATGGAGTCCTTTGGTCATGATTCTCAACAAAGACTGGAGTCTGAAGAGTATCTAATATTAGTAAAAAAGGGATTCAAGGAATGGGATAATGCTGAGACCGAGGAAAAAAGAATCTACATTAAAAAATTGCTTTCTAATGCAGGATCATCTATTATTTCTGCTGACGCCTTGATTCGACTATACATTGATTGGATTCGTGATTATCATGAATCTCATTTTGCTGTTATAAAAGAAATTTATCAAAACGAAGGAATAACCAGAGGCGGTATTTGGGACAACATTAGCGACCAAAGACCACGTGAGGATTCTTTAGAGGCAGATCTTTTCAAACTGCTAATTCGTGATCTAAGCACTGGCGGCATTATCCGTCAATTCAGGGAAAGAGATTACTATGGCAATTTTGTGACGAAGACTTCGAGAAAACCTAAAAGTTCTACTCTAAAATCAGCCTTTGACGATAATGATGGATACGAACTGACTGAATTAGGTAAACAATTTGTCCATTATACCATGGAAGACGTTTTAACGAGATTAGATTAAATATGTCCGAGATTAAACTGATTTCAGAATTTGCGAAGAAGCATATTCCAAAGATTTATAACTTAATCGGAGAGAATGAATCTTTCTGGAAGAAATTGCAGTCCAAGTTCGAAAAGAAAATTGACCTTGCCAAGGTTGATGATGTAACCGAAGTGTCTATTCCAATTCTATTAGGTCAGGCTGAATTACAAAACCAAATTGCATTATCCTTTTTATCATTCATTGATGAAACATGTGCCGACATTAGCACCAAAATCCCTCAGAACCTCAACAATAAATACGTTTCAAGTCTGAGAACTATGGTTTCAGAGTTTGATCCTGTCACACCGGAAAACCCTAATCCTTGTTACCTCAATTGGTTTGCTGAAATGCTGGCAATCCAGAAATTAATTTCAGATGAAAACTATGAAATTGAAGATTTTGAGAGTCCTATGGAAAATGGGAAAAGTGCTGATTTTCTCCTTGTCGACAAGAATGGCTCCAAACTTCACATAGATGTCGTTAATATTCACATCAAACCAGACACACCAGAATTGATCAACAAGCAATTGGAAACCAAAATTCTGAAAAAAGTTAAATCGAAGTATGCTAATGTTCCTTCCAATGGAAAATACATTCTCCCAGTTTTATGGTTTGATGATGAATTGATTCATAATGTTCTGAATGCTATACGAAGCATAGATTTGGCCTCACAGAATGTAATCCCTCCTTGTACATTGTGCATCAATCCTGATGATTTTTTGAAATCTTTCTTAAGTACTGTAGAGTCTAGAATTCCAAATTAACACGAATGCAATTTAGAGGCCCCGTCTTGATTCCTGGAATACGAATGCTTCGATATCATGAAGAAATTGGCTTTTATGAAGCCGTTTTTGAGATAAATACCATCCTAAAAATTAAAAATAGGGTCGGAACTACAATTAAAATCAACAAGAACCATACGGAAGATATCTATCACAGTGCTAAGGTCATTGATTCATTTATATTGGATGAATCTAATCGTCTCGAGATTGATAAAGAATTGCCTGATGGTACTTGGATGGTAATTGTAGCATATTCTGATCAAGAAGAATATGAATACGCAATTCGAAACTCGACTGGATTTAGCTTTCAAGTTCAATTTAAGATCAAGGCAGAAAATGGTAGAGAATATACCATTAATGAAGGCTTTAGGAGGATGAATCAACTTTCAGAGCTACTAAATGTAGACCTATATATTCAGGGCGGTGGAACAATGAGCACAGGAAGGAGTGAGCATGGAGCAGCTCATTTTGAAGTAAAAGAAAAAGGCTCTAGAAATAAAATTGGTGATTTGTTCCTTCCGACTTTAGAAAGCTGGCGGGGCTTTACAGAAAAAGAAAAATTACAATTTCTAAGCATCAAGAATGCCAAACAAAAACTCAGCAAAAGAGAGAAAAAAGCTATCTCCCTTTGGTTATCATTGGACAATGAAAAGAACTTAATCTCTTCAATTACTGAATGGAATAGGGTGAATAAGGATAATACCAGAGCTTTCCAAATGCCCATTAACATCAAAATTTAATTCCTTAAAAACACACCATAACATAATAAGTAAAGTTCACCGCTTGCGCGGTTCGTGCTCAAGCACTAACTTTACTCAAACGTTAGGCACAATCACGGTATGACTCGCAAACTATTATTAATTCTACTTTCTTGGGTTTTGACAATTGGTACCTTTGGACAAGAACTTGACCTTTCAGGTTTTTCCGAGCATAAAGTAATTTACCATTATAATGATTCAGGAAAACATATAGGAGACACAGCAAACATTGGAAAGAAAATAGGTGTAAGATTAAATTGTTGCTTTCAGGACAGTATTCACATTTACTTAAATGATAGTCTTATAACTAACAAATACTATGCGACAAATCCTTCAACTAGCAATGCAGGATCAATTATCCTTGATTTACCTCAAACTCAAGAGGAATTAATTTTGACACTCGTTTTTCCAGAAACAAAAGATTACTGCAAAATTGTATTAGCTAATCAATACAGGTACATGACCTTTGATATAGTGGCCAATCGGGTAAAATGGGCGGTCATTTTTGAAAATTATCTGTTGTCTCTTGAATAACTGTGCCTAACACAGTATCTCAAGCTAACGCCCACACTTAATTACCAGCACACTTGTTACCAATTTCAAAAATTATCTACTTTTAGTCAAACGTCATGAGGAATCACAAATAGAGTAATGAGAAGTCTGATAATAATATCAATTTTTGCAGGACTATTTTCTGGTAGCGTAGAATCAAAATTAAAACTTGAGGATTTGATTTTAGAGTCGGACCAATTGCCAAAGAGTTGTGAATTAATTCATGTCGAGGCTGATGAAGATTTACCTTGTAATGCAAAATCAAACCCATACATATCCTCTGAAGAGGAATTTTTAAATTGTTTTACGAGTTCATTGGTATCAGTTGATTCCTTGAGAAAAAAAGTTGTTGCTGGACTGTTTTCGGTTTATACAGATGGAGCAGAAATTGGTGTATTCGCACTTGAAACAGAATCTGAGAATTCAGCTAAATTAATTTGGAACCAGTTACAAGATGATAGGGTGAATATTGAGCAAAGTGATTATTTGCTATCAGGTAGCATAGTGATATGGCTATGGCGGGATACGGGTAAAAATGATAATTACTTAAAATTTAAAGAGCTCATTGAAGCCAAAGGCTATTAATTATTGGCTATTTTTAGCTAAACTTAGGTCGACAACAAAAATGAATAATAAACAATTAGTAGAAATAGTTTTAAAGCTATTTGGAGTTTACCTAATTTTTCTAGCTTTTGAAAACCTTACAGGGTTAATAGATTCTTTATCCTGGTTAACAGACTCTAGAAGTGAAAATAAAATCTTGTTCTTAGGAAGACTAACAAGGGTTGTTGTCTATTTAATCGGTAGCAGGTTCTTCATTTTAAAACCTGATATAATTATTAATAAACTGAATATTCAGGGTTTAGAAAAAACAGGAAACTTAAATATCCAAAGCACACAACTTCAAAAAATGTTATTTCAAACTGCTGGTATTATCATTTTATTCTTTTCAATAAACGATATTATCTCTGCCATATTCCTTACTAGTATTGCAGATCCTGATGGAATGGGACCACATGCCTATAAATTATACTTTTTCTACTTGACTCCTCCTTTATTAAAGATTACACTTGGTTTCTCATTATTATTTTTCCCTAGTTTTTTATCCAAACTAATTTCAAAGAAGGATAAAAAATCCCTGACCAACAAGGACTGAATTAAAGAACCTTGTCTAACTATTCCACTTTTATATTTTAGCCGAAGTAATTATTAATAGTTGCGCTTTATGTTCGTAGCCATTTTCACACTTATAACTTTATTAGTTGGTTGGATATATTCTCTTAAGAAGGAGAGACTTTCCACCAAACTGTTTACAGGGGCTGTCTTCTTTGGATATTTAATAATGTGGCTTGGATTCCGTTATTTGTTCGCTAGCAAGACACTAGTTAGTTTGGGATTCATAATTTGGGTAGGCGGTTTAATCATGCTTTTGCTGCATTTCCTTCTCAGAAAAGATTATGATACTTTACATAAGTTATTAATCCTCGCACTGGGAATCCTGAGCTTTTACCCTATGATATGGAGAATTGTACATTGGCCTTATTCAGGTTTCGGCTTGTTGTTAGGAATAGTGCCTGCAACCATAGCTGTATTTCTCTTGGCGACCAAACGAATTAAATCTTCAGAACCACTGACGCCATATATAATATATACTCCAATTTGCTTCGTGAACTTTGCGTGGTTCGCATCTTTCTGGTTCACCTAGAATCATTAAAACTTCACCTAACACAATAGCCTGATCTTACGCGTACTTTGTTCCGTGTTCTTCTATATTCCCTAACTTTAGGCAAACGTTGGCAGGCAAAGTGAGAGCAAAAATTGAAATCGTACTCAATAAATCGATGAAAGAAACGATCAAGTTCCTTAGTTCTAACAAAGTACCCCTAAATGCTGGTAGGCTGGGTGGTTCACTGAACGTAAAAGCCTCTTGGAAAGGATTAGACACTCCTGATAATTTCAAATTTACTCTCGACCATTGGCCAGTTCAGCCATGGTGGGGAAAGTGCTCCTTGACTAGCATTGAAAAAGACAATAAAACCAGGTTGACCATAATAATCCTACCTCCTTATTTTTTTCTGTTTTTCATTGGCCTAATGGCAGTGTTGTTTGTGTATGCAATTACCACCTTTGGTATCGCAAATTATGGAACCTCCGGTTTTTTACCTTCAATAATAGTCCCAACATTTTTCACAAGTTTGGTAGTCCTAGCTTGGTTTCTTATGTGGAAAAGCTCAAGCATGAAAATACGTTCTTCAATAGTAGAATCTTTCAGAAAACAATTCGACGAGGAGAAAATTGGCTATTTTTAGCTGAACGTAAACATTCTCTGCACCAACTCAATGACTCCTTGGGGAAAAATTAAAACAGTTATAGTCTCAGCGTCAGTCCTGAACATCTTTATTATGTTCGAGATGAAGTTTCCTTCTTCGATTGCGATTTATCTTTTCGGGTTAATTGCTCCGATTTTAATAGTAAGTGGATTAATGATCATGAATAAAAGTCAATGGGTAAATATTAAGCAGCCTTCATGGAATGATAGGCTATTTAACAGATCCAATAGAACTTACACTCTAAGTGAAACATATTTTTTTGGTATCTGGCTTTTATGTCTTTCCTGTTCTTTTTTCATCAACGCATCAATTATACAGCATTCAAATTGGAAAATCGCCTTGTTTTTCCTGCTATCAGCCATCGGATTTTTAATCGCCACGAAATTTTGGGCGCAGTATATACTAAAACCTCGAAAACCTAAACCCAAACCCTCATCAAAACCAACCGAAGATAACCCAGACGAAGTTGATGATTTTGAAGTTTTCTAAGGTAACTATTAGTCTAAAATGTACTGCAAATTCTCTTAACTTTAGCCGAAAATAATGATTGAATAACTCGTCATAACCCAAAACCTACATTTCAATGACTGAAAAAATTATAATAAAAAAAAGTAAACCGAATTTCTTTTCGATTGCTACCGGACTATTTCTATTTTTCTATGCTTACCGTTATTTTGACAAAGGCAGTCTACCTATGGCAATTATAGCTGGGGTTGTTGGTGTATTGGGAGTAATTCACAATGTTCTTTTACTTACAACTCCTCTTCTTATTCATAAAAATGACTCACTTGTAGTTAAACCAAAAATACCTTTTGAAAAGAAAAGTCTATTAATTGAGGAGATCAAAGAAATAAAGGCAAATTCTGAAGCCCAGTTGGTAATTATAATGGAAAACAAGTCTAAAGTTAAGTTGGACATGGGTGGATTTAAGAAAAAGGAAATAGAAGAGGCTAAAAAGTATCTCTTAGCCTTAATCTAAAGATGTTCAGAAGGGAATTAAATTAACTCAAAAACCAAAACTTATGAAGCAGATACTTTTCTTATTGTTTATTCCCATTGCTTTTCAATCTTGTAAATCTTCAACAATAGATGAGGTTAATGAAGATATTAATAATTCTGAGGAAGAAATCTCACTTGATATTTTCCCAGAAACCGTTGATGTGGATAGCGTTGAACGTACTGACTTTGTATTGACCTTAGAAAGTGATTTTGATCTTGAGAATAATGCCATTTATTCAGCTACCATGCCTTTTGCTTGGAACGAAATCAAAAGCATTATCAATGCTCCCTTAGAAAAGTTCACAAATAGTGAACTAGAAATACTAAATCAAACAGAGAGTTATGTGGATGTCCTTAATTCAGAAGAATACGACGTTAATGCAGAAGTTAGTGAAAAAGAAATCAGAACAAGGGCCTTTTTCAGAATTTCATTGCCTTTTAAAGATCCTTTTACCAAGTCAGATTATGGAATGAGCTTTAATGAAACGCAAGTAGAATCATTTGGCTGTATAGGCTATCACCGTTATTGCCGTATTAACTATTACAATAACGAAAATGACTTTTCTATTTCTCTTGACCCTAAGGATAAAGCACATGAGATCATTCTTATTATGAATTCAGAAATGACTACAAGTCTAAACACATTTGAAGAAATATTTGATTACTACGTTGACAATAAAGTTGGAGGTATTGGGTTTGAGGATGATGATCGAGTAGATATTCCAATAGTTGAGTTTAATTTGGAAAAGAATTTTCAACGCATTATTGGAACTTCTTTTATTTCTACAGATACCATGTATAATGTTACAGAGTTTTATCAAAGCAATGCATTTCTATTAAATGAGAAAGGTGCAGAAGTGGAAAGTGAAGCTATAATTGAAATAGAAGAGGTCGTAGAAGAACTAGGAGAAAAACCGAAACCCAAAGCCATGATTTTTAATCGTCCCTTTTTTATTTTCCTTAAGCGTCGAAAAGCTGACTACCCTTATTTTGGAGTTTATATTGCAAATGATGAACTTTTAAAAAAAGTTGATGACTGATGTTACCGTATTGCTTGAATTGTTTTTTGTAATCTCGCCGATTTACATTTTTACAGTTACAATAACCAAAACCTTTCATGTTAAGATCAAATTCTAGAAGAGGTACTTGACTTCAATGAGAGCCAAATAATGAATAAACATTCTATGAAATACTCCTCATTACCTGGTTTTGATATTGACGAAACAAATAAAATTATCGAATCAGGAACTATAGATGAACTAATTATTCTGCCCCTTTCTATTGGTGCTAATTGTTCAAATTGGAAGGTCGCTCAGGATCTCTGTTTAAAACTGGTTGACCACCAAGATGATCGTGTAAGCTCAAATGCTTTGCTAGGACTTGCCTATGTGGCAAGAAATCATAGAAAACTTGAAAAATACCTTGTGAAAGCCGCAATGATTAATAGCAAAAGAAGACATACAAAATATCTTTGGCGAATAGAAGACGCTATTGAAGATATAAATCAATTTATGAATTGGAAAATTGGTGTAAGAGATTAATATAGTATGAGTGGTTCTAAGTATACCGGCGTCACACGCACCCTAATCAATACCACAGGTATATTCCTAATTATTTGGTTCGTTATAGAATTTCTTCTATCGGCATGGGCAGTCTACTTCTATCGTAATTGGTATTTAAGAACCGTAATCCATATACCAGGAATATCAGAAGAAGACTTTAGTTGGGGAAAAATCATTTGGGGGCATCATAGTAATTTTTTAAGAGCTTTTTTAGCTCTATTTAGTGGTATTGGAATATTAGCAAGAAAAAATATAGCAGGTTGGTCATTGGCTTGTGCAGTAGCATTAATCGAAATACATCGATGGGGCAAAGTTTTAACGCTTGAAGCACCGGACTTTCCTTGGATAAATTTTTTTCTATGGCTTTTCGTACTCCTTTTTACAGTCATCTTTTCATTTCTGATGTTAAAACTGGTTAGAAGAGAATTCAAAATTCAAGTCCGGCACTGGGTTGTGTCTCTCTTATTATTTATACTCTTATTATTGGACAATTACTTTTTGTAATTTCACTTTCAAGATCAAATCGTCCAAAATGAAATATTTAAGCATTCTTTTATTCTACATAGGATTATTCGTTTCAAGTTATGGACAAGCACCAGATCCCAAGAAAAATTACAATGCGTTGAGCTTTAAGAAATATCATATTAACAAGTACGAAGAAAGATGGACATCCTATTATCCTAATGATTCTGTTCGCTCTTCTCGACTTATGAATATGAAAGAATACAACAATGAAGGCATGATAACTTTGAATTGGCAATACGCACCTGATATGGTCGTAAGTATAGATTCCTCAGTCTATTATTATGATGAAAATGGTAAACTAAATTCTCAAATTAGGTATACTAGATATATAGACCGTAACATTGATGAACGGCCAAATCTTTTAAACCTGATTCCATCACCAAATATTGACACTTTCAAGTATGTCTATAATGAAGTCAATAATCTTGAACTTGTACTAAGTAATCGTACCTCTGCCTATGGAACAAGAACTTCTGATACTACTTTTTATGAATACGACAATAGTAATAACTGTACATTAAAAGAAACGCATTATCAAAAAGAGATCTTTGTTTACGAGTCCGAAACGAATAATTTGACCTCCAAGTATTTATTAAAGAAGACAAAAGTCATTGTTCCTGGAAGACCTACTCTCATTAAGGAATCAAAGGATACAATTTTTAGCAATTTTGTATACAATACTTTGGGACAAATTGAAGCAGTCTACTCGAATAATGATACTACCTTCTATTATTATGACGAAAACAATCTTCTCATTAAACAAGAAAAAACTGGGTTAAAACGAGGAAAAGAAACAAAGTCATTCATAGAGTACTCATACAATCAAAATAAAGAGCTTGTCGAAGAAAAAAGGTATAGTGAAGACAAGCTTTTTTATTGGAAGAAATTTGAATACGATGAAAACGGATTTCTAATAAGGGAGACAAAATTAAACGCTGAAACGGGAAAACCTGAGCTAGTTTTTGATATGTTCTTAAGCACCGATAATAAGTAGTTTATTCAGCGATATCTCCAACATATTTATGGAAAACTCAACAGGATTTAATCTGTAAATAAAAAAGTCATGTTGAGACTATTTACCAGTTTAATCCTACTAACAGCTTTTGAATCATATTCGCAGCAAGTCTACGATAGCATGTTTCATGCTATCTATGTTGGTGACTTTTCGGAATTTTATTGTGATACTATTTTGTGCGATGGTGAATGTGTTAGCTATTATCCAAGTGGAGGTCTCAAGATGAAAGGGACTTTTGACAACGGCCAACCGGTCGATTCAGTCATACGCTATTATGAGACTGGTTTAATTAGGGTAATTGAAGTTCCATTCACAGGCAGACAAGAAAGACTTGAGTATTATGAAAATGGTCAACTTGCCTCTTATTGGTGTGAGAATAAGGGGGAATTACGTGAATACTTTAAAGATGGTGAATTAGCCTTTAAATATCGAAATCAAAAATCAAAGACTTATCACCCAAATGGCAAGCTGAAATGTAATGAGACACTGCGAAAGAAAAAGATTTACAGTCAAAATGGAAAATTAAGAACAAAAATTAGAAGAAGAGAGATTTTGATTCTTGATAGAATAATAAACAAAGAGCAAAAGTTTTATGGGTATAAACATAAAACTTTTGACGATCAAGGAAAGATAGAAACTAAAGCAAAGTATTATTCATTCGGTTATGGTTTTTGGAGTGTTTTTCCGGACTCACTGGGAGAAATAAATAACAACGATTTTGATTGGGTCATTTATTATGAATCTGGGAAACCGGTGTATAAAACAGAATGGAATTACGAATGGATTGATAGTTTACTTCAAAAAGTGAAACGAGAGTATACATACGATGAAAGAAAGTGGATTGAGGCGAAAAAATAGTATAATAAAAGATCCCTCAGCAGAGTCTAAATCACTTCAAACCACGTTCTACGGCGTTCAACATCAAATTACGTCGGTTTTTGCCATTATTAACGGCGTTTTACGGCGGAATGAACTATTTTAAGATATGTAATAATGAATATAGTTTGCGCTTTGGTTTATTCAAGGATTATAGGATACTTTTTAGACCTGTTTAAAAGAATGAGAATTGGGTACAAATTCGAACAATTATTTGATGCGATTAACGTAACTTTTTGTAAAACACGCGTGATTATTTTATGTACTATCGAATTCCGTTTTTCATAATATCTATTTGTCTTCTAGCAGCATGCAGCACTAAAGCAAAAGAGGATGAAAGCAATGACATTGATAGGCTCTTTCCTATTCTTCACGATACCGCCTCGATAAGCAATATTAAATATCAAACTACTTGGCTCAATACCGCAAATTACAAGATATACTATATAGGTAAACCGAAAGACTCGATAGAAATTAATTATGATATGTCCTGGTACATCAAGCCAGCTATGCAACCTGGTATTAGATTAAATGATACAACGTATATGGGTTCGTATATTATTGAAGCCAGAAAACCCTTTAAAAAATATTTTGTTGGTTGGATGCAAGAAGATAGACCCGAGTATCTTCACGGTGAAAACTGCAACCTAGAGATTACAGTTGATACAAATCAAAGGTTATTGAACAAACGATATGAAGCTTACCCTGTAATGATTAAGAACCTTGACACCGTTAATGCAGGAATCGCTTATGGTGACTTTGTTGGTTTACTGATGGAAGCTAATTATGATGGAGAATGGAAACTAATAGAGGAACCATGGATTTACATGTGTGGAAACGGTATTGGAAATATTATTCTACCACCTGGAGAGATTATTATTACTTCTGCCTATGTTTATACTGGTCCGCAAAAAACGCTTCTTCGCTGGAGATAATTACTCAAATGAATTTGTTGGATTCATACATCCTAGACAGACTGAAAGTATGTTCGATGAGCAAGGCAGCTACAAACCGGAAGTGAAAGGAAATGAAAAATGGAATTAGACTAGGTATGTTCTTTCTATTACGTAAGACACTCAGAAACTTAATTCTTGGAATTACGCTGTTACTCGTATTCTCCTGCTCCCGGGAGTCAGGGCACAAGGGTATGTCTAACGAAACGCTTTATGGATGTTGGATAGATGCTGATAAGGAAGGACCTAGTGAAGAAACTTCTTTTCTAGATTATAGGTCAGTTTCCTGTTATTGGGAAGATTCAACTTTCTTCGATCATCATGGGGACTATAGTGATGATGGAGTCTACTTCGTTGATGATTCTATTTTGACTAAGATTACTATTAGAACGAACAGGAGAGATACATTTAGCTATCGAATTATATCAGTAGGTGACACAACACTTTCTCTGTCAAGAAGAGATGGGAGAATATATAATTACGATAGGTTGAGGTATTCAATCGATTCAGCCAATATTGTTACTTATTTAAATTGAAATTCCCTTTAACCATATTACTCCTGTTGTTAACCTGTATATCATTGAGTCAGAGTTTGCCTCCAAATAAAAATCAAGAGGCCATTGTAAATAACGCAGTAAAATCATGCAAGATTTACAAACTTAAGAGTGGAACAAAGGAACTCTATTTAACCCAGTTTTATAATGAAATGGGCTTAATTAATGAGATACAACACGATACCGATAAACAAGAATACTTCTATGATGAAATGAACCGTTTAGTTAAAATGGTTTTTATACCATTTTCAAATAGAGCATATGCATTTGAAACTACTTACACATATGATTCAAGTGGCAATAAAATCTATCGGACAAAACTCGATACCTCCGATCTAATTCCAAGAATAGACTCCTCATATTATTTTTATAAAAACGACTTGCTCGTAGAGTCTTATTCTATTTCTCCGAACAATGATTGGTACGATTTTAAAACAATATATACTTATTCAGCAGACAATTCTCATCGAGTAGATTCAGTATATAGGAAGGGACAGCTAATCCGTATAGAAAAGTACTGGTTTAATGATAATGGCCAAGAAATTCAATTCGAATTCGATTACCTTGGCGCGGAACAGACATTCATAGGTAAACATGAGTTTGACGAAAATGGTAACGAAATTGTATACCGCGTTTATTATAATGGAGTTGAGTCTCAAAAAGATAACTATTACACCTATAATTTTGAAAGCGGACTCATTGAAAAAGTAGTGAATTCAGAATTTACTTTAGTTTATGAATATGAGTATTAATAGAACAACTAAATAGGCTCTCTTAATGAAGAAATTCGTTCTATACTTAATTTTATTTCTGCTCCCTTTGAAGGGTTCAGCTCAGTCTTTTTCAGAAACCCTCATTTGGGATGCAAATGGCGATTCTACAGTTCAAAAGTTTAAATCGGTTACCTTCGATAAAGAGGGGAATTATATGATTAAATATAAAATCGGTAAACGGTATTATTTTATACAAGATAATGACACAATTGGACCGTTGAAATTCCGAATGGGAAATTCAATATCATTGTATTCAAACCCTAACAATTCTAAGGAGTCATATTTCACTTGCTATTCGAACAAGTTAACTGGACCGATATTGGGCAGAGATATAGCAAATCATCGTTATCCTGAATCCAATAATTCAATGCATATGGCCATTCCTGTATTCGAAGGAGATAAAATTCGTATTTATTTTGACGGAGAGATCATACGTGAAATTGATACTTTGACGCATAAAGGTTGGAATTACTTAGGGACGAAATTAAGTCAGCTAGGCTCTAAAGAGAAAAGACAATTTAACTCAGACGACTGGATGAGTATAAGTAATAATGCCTATTACATTTATACAGTAGAGGAGGATTCAATATACATGTTATACCTCAACGATACGCTCATTAATTCTTCAAAAAAGAACTTTACAAAATTAAGAATCAATAACCGGAACGAATATTTGTATACACATATTCGAAAGGTCGAGGCTTCTGATACAAATAGTGAAAATTACAAAGCTTTTATTCTTACTAGAGATTCTATTTACGGTCCTTTTGGTAATGTTCGAAGGTCTTATATTTCGAATAACGGGGCTTTTTACGGGTACGGAGATGAAAGTAGAGGCGGTCCAACCTATATGTTAATGAATGGTATCATTGTTAATAATATAGATGATTTTTCACAAATAACCCTAAAAGATGAAAACAACGGGCTTTTCACTTTTACTCAAAATGAAAAGAAATTTATAAATGTAAATGGCGTTTCGTATGAATTGCCTTATGAGAAAATATATTATCCCACACTTGATAATGAGGGAAATTTTGCAGTTTACGGTTTAAGGGATTATTATCTATACAAATATGTGAATGGGGAAGAATTAGCAGAGCCAATCTCAAAATATGGAGTGCGTCCGATTCCTCTCTATATAAGTCCTGTTGGTGCTTCAATTCATATTTTCCAAACCGATGATTCAACTTATGTGTATCAAGACGAAGAACAGCTGTTTCCGGCTTTTTCTCAAGAGACCCCATTTAGGTGTAAAAAGTCAAAGGATATTCTGCCTATTTATTATGTAGAAGATGAGTCAGAATTTGCGAATAAACTATTCTATTTAGAAATTGATTCTGTAGGTTATATGGTTTTCAATGGGGTGTTTTCAGAACCTATGATTTCTGCTAAAAAAGAAACTTTTTTTGGTAAGCCAGGAATAGGTGAAATAATTGCTGGCGAGTTAAATGAAAATGGCTTTTATTTTATTCAAAAGACTGGGGATGAAAGCTGGCTTATTAATGTTAATAACACAGTTTATCAAGAGATAACGGGAACAAGTTATATATTTAGAAATAATTGCTTTTTCGATGAATCAGGATTGGTATTTTATGGTATTAAAGATTTATCGATCTTTCAATTTACTGCTCAACTGTAATGAGGAACCTAATTTTAATATCATTTCATTTCTTTTCCTTGATGGTAATTGCCCAAAAAATGCCATCAGACTATTTCAATGAAGGTGTAGAATATTCTAGAAATGGAGAAAATCACAAGGCTATAGAATCATTTCTTTACATTATAGAAAATCATCCTAAAAGCGTGCTTTATCCTAAATCATTTTACAATTTGGGGCTAGCTTATTATGAGAATGAAGAGTTTGGAAAAGCGAAAAGTATATTTAACGGAATCTTGACAAGTAACTTCAATGAAGAAGAACCTGTTGGTGGTAGTATAATGTTGGATCCCTATGCTAACTTCAAGCATCGATCTTCAAATATCCTTCATCAAATATACTATGACCAGGGTGATTACGATAGTTCGTTATACTATCTTTCACTTTCAGATACAGCTTATCCATATTTGCACTTCTGTGGAAATGCCTATGCATCAAATGCCATCTATTTTTCGTTAAGATACGCTCATTTATACGAAATGATTGGGGACTTAAAAAGCGCAAAAGAAGCTTTATTAGAGTCTGTCTTTGAAGATCTTGCTGACAATACTAAAGTCTTAGAAACACTTAAGCGACTTTATTTACTTGAAAAAGGAAGTGAAACACTTATCAACGAACTTGACCAATCTTTGCAATCCATTTACATGAAGGAAGAAGTACATTATGAAAGGAACTATAAGGTTTACTATTTTGATCTACAGGGAATACCAATACGCATTCCTTTTCGCTTCTATGGTCAGGATGGATTTGACAACGACAAAACAATCGGTATGATAAAAAAAACCGCTTTCTATAAGATGGTTGAAGGATTAGGCAATGCAGATGACTAAATACTTATTGGACAAATTAAAAATCTGAAAGGCTTGAATAAATATCGATCCTTATTGGTAATTATACTAATGTTCTTAATGGGCGGTTTGGTGTTTGTACCGCAATACTCTGCTGAAATGGGCTATGGTGATGTTTGGGAAAAGGTATATGTTTTTGGTGACGATGCTATGGTATATTTTGAAATACCGTTTTACATTTTATTTCCATTATCCAGAATAGTACTCAATAAATACCTAAGGATGTCGGTTATGGTTATATTGGTGGGACTGGGATGTGTAATATCTTTGATTTCAAGTTTGAGTCTTTTGATAGGGATTGTTGATTTTGTTCCATTATTTGGAACATTTATTCAAGTGACATTCTTTCCAATAATACTCACTATTGCAGTTCTTGATTGGAAAGTTCTCAAAGAAACTCAAATTTGACTCCGAACGAAATGAATTCGAACTTTCTATTTATTAGTATCTGGGTAGGTATCTCGCTGATGATGATTTTTGTAGTTAGAATAATTATTCTGACTTGGCGTAAAAGAGATAGGAAAAATTATTCTAAAGACCTTGAGAAATTTAAAATTGCGATTGACAATTATGATCTTGAACAAATCAATAAATATGGAAGAAAGCTTGTTTGGAATCAATACTTACTAGATTCTGATAAGTCTTTTATTTATGACGAAGTAGAAAAAATAAAGGACTTACCAAGAATGAGTAAATTATGGAATGATATTCATTATAAAAAACATGGTTTGGAACCATTTTAAGATTGAATTAAAAAAGAGACTTAAGTGGGTGTCAAATTAGAAGAAATATTGGACTTTGTCGCTGAACATTCTGGAAAAGATAGCTTTAAACCTAACGTAGATATTGAATTGGATTTAGGTGTTTACGGAGATGATTGGCATGAGATGATGTCAAAATTTGAAAAGAAATTCAATGTTGATATGTCAACCTATTTGTGGTATTTTCACAGTGGAGAGGAAGGTTTTTCTAGTGTAGGAGCATTGTTCTTTAAACCACCATATGCTAGGGTAAAAAGAATTCCGATTACTCCTAATGATTTGTTGAGAATTGCTGATAATAATATCTGGGATATAAATTACCCAGCTCATGATTTACCCAAACGCAGATATGACTTAATGATCAATACAGCATTAATGCTAGGCATATTCATATACATTATTTATTGGATTGTATCGTAATAAATTGGTGAATTAGAATTAATTGAATTCATACCTAACTCTTTGAAGTCATCATAATAGCAGGTTTCCTAGTATAGTTTAATCAAATAAAAACTGACTTTGCACAAAAAATAAAAGAATCGTAAAAAACGGCTATGTCAATAATATCATAGGTCGAAATCAATTTAGATTTGGTTCAATGAGAACCAGAATAATCTACTCTTTGTTTTTCGTTTTTTGCGCAATATGCTTTTACATGTTGAGCAATTGGATATTGGAAAATTTCATCTCCCATGGAGGTGAAGCTTTTTATAAAGGTCGAGGTCATTTATTGAGAGAAGATTTAGAGTTAGGATTATTAATCTTTTTTACGCGCTATTTTATGCCCCCTTTTCTGATTTTTTTAGCTGTAGTATTAATTAGCACCTACTATTCGGGGAAAGGACTTCTTGTGATATTTGCAATTTGGTCTTTTCTTTTATGCCTTATTTCAATCTATTTGTTTTACTATTTAGTTGACATTTGGGAAGAAGATTTAGAAGGATGGCAGAGATTACTGGAGATTTCTTTGCTTTGGTTTTTACCTTGGCTAGCCGCTCTATCTTCTTTGCTCATTATTAAACCAAAATGGTCGGATGAGTTGGTCCATAGTAAGCTTTAAAGAACCAAGATCGGGTCTCAGAATTTGTTTTAGATATTCCGTTTAGGGTATTTCATTCGCAGCTCCAGGTTATTCTTATAATGCTAAAAACACTCCCAATCATAAGGGTAATTCCCACTTGGATACTCATTTTTAATGAGTGAATTAAGTTTGGTAACGGTTATTTTTCCATGATTAATTCTAATAATATCTTCACTTTTACAAATTTCGAAATGAAATTCGGATAGTCCATTAAGACTGATATCAAACCATCCCGCTACACCTTTGTATTTAGAGTTTTGGTAGTCAGGGTGTGTGCTTCGATAATAGTCATAATCGGGGAAGTCAGCGATGTTGAAGCTCCTTTTGATAAGGCTATCCTTATTTTCAATAGTTATACTTAGAGCGATCAGCTTTGTACCGTACCAATCCACATCACCTTCAAATTCAACTAAAAATAGATTATCGCTTGAGTCAATCTCACGTTGAACTGTATATTCAAGAGTAGAGTCTAAATCAACTTGAATAAAAGGGGATTGATCCTTATCAAAATCCACTTTTGAAAAGTTATCTCCCGGGGCTAATGGCCCTAGAAATTCACGCTCTTCATCAGTTAAAGTACTATCGTGTCTGTTATTAAAACGCTCAAATAGGTCCCCGTCGTTAAACGGCAATCGCTCCTGGTCATTATCGCATGAACAGACAATAAGGAATATCACGAAAAGGACATTATTCTTCATCTGCTATTTAATTCTTTGCTCCCTCGGCCACAAATTCTGAGATTGCGACATTCTTATACTGCTCTCCAGGGTATATAGCAGTGATTTCAAATCTTAAAACGTCTCCAGTTTTAACGTTAATTAGTTTTTGTAGCTTTTTCTTATTGCTGTATTGATTTTCGAAATATCTACTTAGATCAATAGTCTGCATTTGCCAAGTGTCTTTTAGTCCAACCATGCATAGAAGACTATCGTTATAAAGAACTTTCATCGATTTAACTCTAGAATAGTTTTTCCAGGTTTTATTGGATTGGCAGTAACCATTAAATAGATTAATTACACCGTAAAACGTTGTTGGACAGCCAAAACAAGATTCAGGGTGAATAAAAAACTCAAATGAAAATTTCTGACCTATAGGATTTCTGGTTTTTTCTCCGATCCAGGCCGTTTTCAAGTTTAAATCTTCGAGATTATCAACGATAAATGTGATTTTTCCTTGATCTTTCAATGATCCAGTAGAAGTAACTCTCGTCGAAAGAGTACCGATTGGTACCGACCAAATTTTCCATTCATCTGACTTATGATATTCTTCAAGAGAAGATTGAAAACGAGAATCACTTTTGTCAATTACCACTGATAACAGGGTGTCTGTTGGAGCTTCTAAAGCAAATGAATTTGAAACTAAAATAAATAATAAGAGAAGTAAGGTTAATCTATTATACATGCTTAGAATTTCACAAATTCAAAATTTCAATTGAGCAATAATTGATCGAACATCCACCTTATCCGCATTAGGCAATGATAAAAGAAATTCTGATAGCTTTTCCGTGTGTTCAAAGTCAGCAGAAGCACCACGAACTATATTTCCATCTACATACTTAAAACACCGGAATCCATTTTCAATTTTCTGCACTGCAATAGACATGGTCGGGTATTCTATCCACTTATCAAATTTCATTTCGAACTAAATATAGAGAAACGCTGAAAATATTCCACTATATTAGAAATAACCAAGGATAAATTAGGTCTGAAAGATTCAAAAGGAATATGAAACAACTTCTAAACATGATTGAAATTTTAGTCCTGGTTGTTGTGGTGTACGCAATGTTTCCCAATTACTCTGATTTGCATTCTCATTATCGCTGGCCTTATACAGATTACGAGTATTTAAGACCATTGCAAGATGCTGCTATTATTCTTCTTTTTCTCTGGCGGATATATCTCATCTTTATAAAGAAAGAGCCCAAAAAGTCTATCTGGGGAATATTGGTAATTTACTTAATCTTAGCGCACAGGGATATTTATTTTGCAGGAATTTGGTATTACTATGCTGGATTTGCACTACCTATTTTGCTCATCTTTTTGGCCCCAATATTCGTTTGGGTTTTGAGAGGGATTTCCAGAAATAATTCGACATTAAATTAGGTATGGTTGTTTTGCTGCACTTTCATGTTTAAAAAGCGTTCCCATGAAAAAGCTTTCTTGGCAGTTAGTTCTTCCCTTAACCGTGATTTCATTCTTTTTTATCACAAAATGGTGGTATGTGACGGTCATTGATGGCTGGGATATTGAAATGTCTGGATTTCCTTTGCCCTTCAATTGTCCGGGGTTTCACACTTCAATGTCACTACAGATATTTGTTTTAGAACTAATCTTTGATCTACTTTTCTATTACGGGGTATGGTTTGTACTCGTTTATTTATTCCATAGGTACGTTGTTAGAATAAAGCTGCACTATATGGTAACGATTTCTCTCATTACTTTAGCTTCGATGTTGGCTGCAATGATGATTTTCGTCGCAATCTTACCAGAAAACAAATTTAAGTTTACGAGAGATTTTGATTTTGAACTAATAGATTCGGGACTTGATTATGGGCAGTCAAGAAAACGACCCGAGTTTAAAGATTATGAAAGATGATTTATTAAAACATCACTTTTGAAATTTTTAAGTAACAATGCTCAAATTACTTTTTAAGATTCTCAATGAGGAATATTAGACTTGTTATAATCATTGGATTAATCGCGATAATGGTTTTGCGATACACTCTATTATGCCATAATTACGGTTTTATCCAATCAAATATAAATGATCTTCCCGTCCTTACATTTTACAGTATTGAATTTTCTAGTACGATTTTAACCGGATTATTGCTCTGTATATATTTCTACAGAAAAAAGTTTATTCTACCGAGTATAATAGTTCTATTCCATTTTGGTATGTCTTTCTTGCTATCCTACCAATACTTTTATCGAATAACTGAATATGAATACCTATTCGATCCATTGCTATTAAATCATATAGACTATGTGGTTACCGTTATGTATGCTTCTACCTTTTATTCAAAACCCTCTAACAAATCTATTTCACTACTATTTTATGCTACATTCACGATAATAGTCAATTCGGGATTATGGTTTGGCAACTTCATACAAAACATGGAAATTGCCGAATTCTTTGTCTGGTTAATACCATTCAATGTATTATTCTTGGTTAACTTCATTATGAATGATAGAAAAAAACAAATGGGGAAATCAAAGGAAATTTTAGATGATTAAACTTATTTCTTTTCAGATTTTTACTTTGGATAATCGATATGAGAATCTGCAAATGGCACCTCTTTACTCATATCGCTTAACATCTGTAACTGTCCTTCCGCGCATTGATATTTAATTAGCTCTCTCATAACCCTATTACGAATTCTCTTTTGCTCATCATTACCTAATTGAGGAGATAACCCGGTTAGAGTATTAGATGAAATATTCTTATTATATACAATTCGCACACCGTACCAATCACAACCAATAATTTCCTTAGGTTCTTCGTCAAAATAAAGCACGTAATCCGGGCTTAACCAGTGGTTATTAATTGATTCTAGACCCATTAAATAATCTGGGTCAGATATTTTCTCAATTGAATGTTCTTGACAAATCTTTGTCCATGCAGAATCCTCTAAGCACATCGGATCTAGATTGCCTATCTGTGAAGTTTCCTCATTTACTAAATTGATGCAACTCACAGAAATAAATACTAAAATAAAAGGCGTAAATCTATTCATGTCGCGTAATTGTAAGTCAAATACAACTTGGATTTTAAGTTGATTATTCAAAATTCTCAAGTTCATCAATTTGTTCTTGCGTTAATAGATTATCTATGAATTCGTCAAAAGAGTCTGCAACATGAATGTCCTGGTCGCATTCAGTATCTATCCATCTCACCTGGGGAATTTCACTTTTCCTGTAATCCAAAGCAATAAACCAGTGACCATCTCCGGATAAAGGAATTAGTCCTTCGGGAAATCCCCATTCTTTTGTCAGATATGTAACGTCCATAATATTGAAAACAGATGGCGTTTTCAGGTCTGGATCCAACCCATATAACTCATCGAAGGGAACATGTGTTTCTGACCAAGAGGTAGGTTCATTCATTTTGTAACCGTAATTATTTATATATCCTCCATTTTGAATCTTTAACAATTCAATAAGTCTTGAGGGAAACTTTACTCCTAATATTCTCTCTGCGCGAAAAACCATATCATCGGTTAATGGAGCACATTCCCCATATTTAACTGTCCAAAACTCATCTTCAGATTGTTCTTTTGAACTTGTTACACGATAAATCATTTCATAATCATGAGCGGTAACAAAAATCGGTATTAGCGCCCATCCGCGCGATAAATTCTTATAAGTTTCACGAAATAATTCTTGAAGACGGAGAATAACAATTAGCTCGGTGATTTCATAGGCGGCTTTCATGTTTAAATCTTGGAACAATTCGTTTTCGTGAACATCCCTAAAAACATTTTGTATGTCCTCAAACCCGGTGATTGTAAGTCCTGTTGCGGTATGATCATAAAAATCAGATAACCAATCCCAGCTATTACCTTCCTCATAAGTCCTGTAGGCAAATAAATCAATAAACCACCGATCATAATTAATTGTAAATCCATTCATCTCACAATAAAACGCCATGGGTTTAGATTTAACTTTCGAACCAAATAAACTTTGAAAGAATCCTTTACGCTGGTTTAAAACTTCTAGAGTGTCAACATAAAAATCATCAATAAACTTTGCCAAATTATTCTCTAGGTGAAGCAAGTCTTTTCCTAAAATTGAATGAAAATTTGTTTGAGGAATATTCTTAAGTTCCGTTTCTGCAATCTCTATGGCCTCATCTAATTGATTATTTTCAATTAACCCCGTTAGTTTATCGCTTAATTCAAAATTCATATGATCTATTTGTTACGAAGATCTCTTCTTGTCCACGCTTTCAGCAAACTATTATTCTCTTCTTCAGAATTCGGCTGAATCAATATCCTGAATTTAACCCCTTGAACCATAACCATTGATGCCTTTCCGATTTCAATAAAATATTCATGTGAATCTCCGTTATCAAAATTCACATGCCCCAAAGTATATTCCCGTTCTTCGTACCCCTTGAAATCACCGTAATTTTCAACCTTTGCGAAATCCATGTTGGCTTCAGTAAGATTGTCATTATTACAAGTAATTAATCTTTGGGTAGTCAATAAGCTCCATCTGTTTGATTGTAAATAGCAAGAACAAACAGGTAATTCATTTTCATATTTCTTTATTCCGAATTTTTGAAAAACAGAGTCATATTCACCTTCAACTTCATACATACTGGAAGTCTTAAAGACAGCGTCTTTTACTAATGAGCGCTTTATACCTCGAATACAAATTTTATGAATCGTTTGGTCTGTTTTTTTCATGACTCTTTATGAATAAATCCGAAAGAATAGTTACAAGATGAAGATACTAAAATAGTGGAGTTTAGAGGATGTAGTATAACTTCGTTCCTGAATTCAGGTTAAGATTTGGAAGACTAAAAAGCAACTAAAATATACAACAAATGCAATCCATTCTCCTACATTTAATTTTCTCTCGTCAAATAAGGAGGAACCATAAGCGAAATTCGTTTCAAACTCAGATCTCATTATCAATACAGTGACTAGTCTCAATAGGTTAAATAAAAGAACAAATGCACCTGTGAACAAGAGGTCGATTGTTACGTCTATTTTGTCTGATTGCAAATAGGGATCGTCTTTTAAAAAATAATATGCGACGGCGTGAAGAAAGGCAATTAATAACCAGTAAAGGTTAAATTTTAAATATCTTAATGATCTATAAAACACTCCGTATATAGTCATTTGAGTTAGAAGAGTATAACCTAATAGTACCTTGTAGATTTCTTCAGAGTTCACTAAGAATAATATACCAAATACTACTAAGGAAATGATAAGATATCCAAGGTATAGATAACTATCAGTCTTATTTGGCTCAGAATTTAAATAGAACCCCATTTTATTCAGTTCTTTTTAAACCAAATCGATACCCGTTTTTAAGTCGATCTTTCCACTCTTCAATTGCACTGTTTGGTACTGGCAAGGCCAAATATTCGTTGCTCAAAACTAACTCAAAGGTTAGAATTTCGTTCTCATATTCAACCATCTTAAAGGAAGATGATGTGCCTAGCTGAGAACTAGAATTAAACACTAAAATCGAATCAATGTTAAATTGTCCGTCATCGTACTCGGATTGTGAAATCATTCCATTATCAGAAACCGATAATAAACCATCCTTAAATTCAAATATACTCCCTAACGAAACATTATTTATTTCTGGAGTCAAACCAATGGGTTCAAAGTTGGCAGAAATTAACGTCCATTTCCCCTCTAGATCCGGAGTAGATTTACAAGAGTAAATAGAAGCCAAGAAAAGAAGGATTAATAGTCTATTTATGGAATCCATTTCTTAATCGTAAAAAGAGCAATTAAAACGAACAGAGCTAAAACAATCCATAAATAAGCATCCTTATTAGAAAAGTTCGTAAACGGAGGCTTTGAAGTATTTGATAAAGGCATAGATCTTTCTTGACCTAGAACATCATTGTTTAAACTATTCTGTGCAGATCCAGCAATCTTTCTTCTTCTAAATAATAAATAGATTACAACAATAAATATTGCTATTAACAAGAAGGTAATTACATCAATATTAGTAAGTCCATCACCTTCTTCAATGGGGTTAGGTGGAAAAACATCCAGGAGAATTATAGGTTTCATTAATAGTGCTATAATAAACTAAAGTTAAGGAATTTAGAAATAACGGTTTAAGACCAGAAATTAGCCACACATAGTAGATGCATGAAATCTCTACTGTTTCAACGTCAAGTATAATTGTCAGCAATTCAAAGAACTATAAATTTAGATTTATCTTTACATTAAACCAGAAGTTCATTTTAAAATGACTCCAAAGACTCAGTTTTACATTTATCTGTTCTGTGCGATCATGACATTCGCCCCATCTAAAGGCAGATCCCAAGATGGCTTATCTGATACCTGCGAATTAGGTGGGAATGTTTCAAAATTGATATATAAGAAAGTTATGTTTCATGAAGGTGATATTTCCTATTCGCTAACACATGTATTCGATTATAATCCTCAAGGCTATTGGTTTGGTCTTACCGTTAAAACTTTAGGTGTTGTTAGAAATAAATACTGTCGTGTTTTTGATTCAACAGGCACAATGTATGCTACCAAGTTTTCAATACAAGGAGAATCTGATACATCTCGAGAATTTAAGTATGAGTATAATCAGTTAAATCAAGTCGACAAACAATCAATTCATTTTTATGAACATGGTACAAAAGGTCTAATTAGTGAAACTAGCTTTTATTATGATCCCAATAGACTAGAGCGTTCAGATTCGACTATAATTTCAAGTAATTCAAACATACATTATCATACGACCCGTTTCAATTCAGACGGTGAAGTCATATTAGATATTGAAATAAGTCCTACTAAATCAACTCATAGAATATTTACATACAATGAAAATGGATTATTGATTAAAGAAGAGTTTTTAGATACGTCTTGGAGTGGAAGATCTCTTTACAATAAAGACGATAATGGAAACTTTATTAGAGTTAAGCATGAGAGTAATTCAGACTCTCCAAGAACAGACGAAAGTTACGTCAAATATTATACTTACAATGATTGGAATCAGCCCATTAAAGTTTTAAAAACTTCTCCCGAAGGAAAGTTTATCTCTTTAATTAAGTCTACTTATAATGATGAAGGCAATGAGTTAACCAGTTTGGTAAAGTATAAACCACCCAAAAACAACTTCTTGAATGAAAAGAAATTCAAAAGAAAATACACTTATGCTTATGTTTATGACCAATACGGTAATTGGACATCTAAACTTACATTCGTTTCCAACACACTAGTAACTCAAGAAACAAGAACAATAGAGTATTTCTAAAGAAATTAGAAGCCTCTCGAAAATAACGGATAACTATCCTACATTTGACCCGTGACAAAAAATCAAAGAAGGAATATCGTTCTAATAGTTCTTGGCCTTTCAATTACTGCATTTGTGTTGGCCTGCTTTCTTTCATTGCAGGTTTAGAATTAATAATTAGTTCGATCGACTTTCATCCTCATTTTGGGACATTTATCGTTGCATGCTTTTTTCCTTTAATACTTACTATTGCTCTTTTAGATTTAAGGATTCACAAGAATTCAAGAAAGAAAATCTTGAACTAATCTATAACTTTAAACTGTGTTACCAATTCATTATCGATTTCCTTATAGCTGTTAGTGCAATAGATATGATCAATTGACTCCTTTAGCTCGTCAAATCCGTAGTTGAATTGTGCATGTGTAACATATAAATAAACCGCAGTGGCTCCTTGTTTTTTAAGAGCAACTGCCAAATTTTTAAATGTTCTCCCTCCATCTGCCAAATCATCTACAATTAAACACTGCTCTCCGCTTACATCACCTTGAATACTTATTTCAGGAACACCATTCACTCGTACCTTATTCGAAGGGATTAAATCAGCCCCTAAAAGTCCTGCAATCTCGTGGGTTACTTTATAAGCACCGGCATCGGGACTCACTAAAACAGGAGCTCCAATGGCCTCGTAAGCTTTTTTTACATACTCTGAATGTGATATTTTTTCCGAATTGTTAATCAGTGCTAATGTAATGGGGCTATGAGGATGCAGAATACGGACACGATCGAATTTCATTCGATTTATAAAATCAGCAATGACTTTTAAATCAAAAGATTCGCCTTTATTAAATCTTCTATCCGAACGTTGACCAATTAAACAGCAGATAGTTAAAATAGAAACAGCTTTCTTATTGATTGAATTCATTGCATCCCATGCCTCCTTTATTGATGCAATAGTGAACAGATCTTCGTAAGAGTTGCCTCTTATTTTTATTTCAAGATCACCTTCCTTTATCCCTGAGACAGATACCTGGCCGTCGTTGAATTTTTTCAGTTTGTAATCCATTTTTCAAAGTTTATACGTTAGCATTGATACGAGCTCTTATTTCATTCATTTCTACATTTTTCTTGAATTCCCCGTTTTCATAGATTATTTCTAAAGAACCTTTTTTTTCTTCTTCTTCAGATACTTGATCTACAAGAATATATTCACCATCTAATTCATCTACTCGCACCAAACCTTTTGCACTTTTCTTTACACCATCATCTGTAATAGGATCTTTAAATATCTCTCGACGTTCTCCATTCACAACAACACTAGTTGCTTTCATAGCAAATCCAAACGTATCTCTTGTATTAAACTGATATGTAAAGCTTCCAATACCAAGCACAACATTTGTTGAGGCGAATCCCTTTTCATGTAAACGTTGACAAATTTGCTCTGCTCTTTCTGTAGTTATGCTATCTCCGTAAATTGCGCCAATATGTTGGTTGAGTACCTTGTATCCCTGAGGATTAGTAGTTCCTCCAAAAAGCTCCCATATTAATTCAATCACACCTTTGTCTTGAGGGGAGTTTCCACCGAGTTTGCGATCTTCACCGCAAATAATATCAACAGGATCACCGCTATCAGGACGTATCACTAATTTTCCGTCTCTCCCTAGAACATCTTCCCTAAGTTTAGGTAAATACTCAGTAATTACTTTCCAAAGGTCCCATGTGTCACTAACAACTGAAAGAATTCCAGTAGGGTAGGTTTTCATTAGTTCTTTAAATGTGCCTATTTCATCATTTTTAGTGCCTGCACACATTACACTGTGCTCTGTAGCGTTGACAGAGCCTAATACAAAATCTTGAGCGTTATAATACCTGCGCAAGCCAGCAATGGCAGGAAGTGTGTCACTACCTAAAAAAACGGCTCCATGACCCATCCCTGAGCTTTGAGCACTTTGCAGGCCACCCATTCCTCGCATACTAAAATCATGTCCTTGAAAGTCAACAAATCCGATATTTTCAACGTCTGTTTGCTTTGCCCACTTAGTGAAAATTCGTTTGTAATTTAGTGCAATTGTAGCCGAAGTCATAGGTTGCCAAAGCATTGTTGAAAGAATAGTTTCAAGAAAATTTGTTACCCAATAGAATTCCTTTCTAGTATTTACAACTGTCAGCATAGGTACACGAATATTCACTTCTGTTCCTTCAGGTAAAGATTTAACTCTAATAGGCAGATAACCCAAATCGTGAAGTTCTTCAAAATGACTTACATCATAGTCTGTATTTAAGTATAATGAAAGCTCTTCCCTTATTTCATTGCATACTTCTGCTTTAGGCTTCCTGAAGAAGTTTTGATGAAAATAATTGTGCAACCATTTCATTACATACTGTTGTCCAAACGAAACTACTTTATCGCATCCCTTTGGTGCATATTTATTACTTCGTGGTGTCCAGTTCGAATAAACTTCCTCCGTTCCTTGAGGGTATTGCTGATGATGTCCTGTTTTATAACCGTCTGTTAATAATAAAGCATTCATATTGTAAATTTTATTTGTGTAATATATACGCAAATATAAAAGAAGTTATTAGAATAACACAAATAATTTGTGTTTATTTTACACTAATTACGTTTTTAACATGTTGAACACCTTCTTTTAATGTTTGAAAAATAGGGGTGGAGTGGTATGCGCATAACGCTTGAATATATTGATTCTTATAGAATTCTTTAGGACAAACAACGACTAACTTTCCGTTCAATGAGTTCAAGCCTAATTCAATTAAAGAGATTGGAGATTTTGCATTTGGGAGTAGGTTCATAAATACTATATCTGCCATTTTCATAGCTTCAAGTTCCCAATTAATATGTGTATTCCATGCTTCATGGTCCATTTCACCATGATTCTGACTAGTAGGATCAAAATAATTAAACTGATCTTCAAGAAGAGATGATACTTGTTTTCTCCAGTTCCCTGGTAATTCTAGATCAATGCTTCCCGCAAGGAAAATAAGCTTTTTATTGGTGTCTATATCGGATAAGGGAATTTCAGATGTGAAGATCATGATGCGTTAGTAATAATCTTGATGAATTAATTTCTTCCTTTTTCATTGGGATACAGTTCAGGGAGAGGATCACTTTGCCAAAACACTTTTGAATCAACGTCTAAAGCAGTGAGTTTACCTTTAAATGCAGCGCCCGTATCAACATTTACTAATTTCTGAGCAATGATTGGGGTGGCAACGTTATAGTCAGTTGTGGGGGTATGACCAATATAGATTTCACTGTAATGTTTAAATCGCTTGGGGTAGTGGAGGGATGATTCGTCAAGTTCCAAATCTTTTAAGCTGTATGCCATCTCCCATAATGTTCTATCCCAAGAATAATTAGATGGATAAGGTTCTTTTTCCACTCCATGCATTGATGCAAACCCTGCATGAATAAAAAGTCGGTTTTTATTATCCACATAATAGTTTCGCATTAACTCAAAGAAGTTCAAATGTGTTCTTAGCTCCTCGTTATTGTAGCCTTTATAACTGTTTACGGTTGATTCTCCTCCGTGAAATAGCCAAGTACTGTTCCCATTAGATGAACGCAGCCAGTCTTCACACCATTGGTCGTGATTACCTTTAATAAAGACACAATTATTGCTTTTTTCAAGTTCGATAAGGCGTGAAATAACACTGCTCGATTCACTCCACCCATCCACATAATCTCCAAGAAATATTAGGGTATCATTCTCTGAAACTTTCGCGCGATTTAAAACTTGATTCAATGCTTTTAGGCCGCCATGAATATCTCCAAATACAAGAGTTCTTTTCATTCTTTTATCTTGAACATAATGTCTGTTCGCAAGACATACTTTTTACCAGATTTTACTTCCTTTCCTTCATGTCGATTATGATGTCTAAAAACCAAAGCATTGCCTTTTTTAGGTTCAACGATACCTAATTTTCTAAACTCTGTTTCTCCTCCGCTAAAATCCTCATTAAGATATATCAAAAAGGAATAAAAACTCTGTTCGCGCTCATTCCTTTTATAGCTGCCATCCATGTGCATTTTGAAGCGCTGCCCTGCAGAGTATTTGTATACCCTAAACATCTCGTTAAGCCCAATAGATTTATACAAGCCTAGCTCTTCGGGAACAAAAGATGATACTTTTGACCACATTTCCTCCGCAAGATTATTGTCAAAAAATAAAATTCTATCATTATTTCTTATACTCTTTCGCATTATCTGGTTACCGTCAATATTCACCTTTGCTTCTTCAAAGGTTTCATTTTCAAAGCGATCTAGAAATTCGTCACACTCAATTGGAGTAAGGAAGTTCTCAATTTCAAATATTTCTTCGGTTATTACTTTTTTATTCATTATTGAAAATTTATAAATTCAAGAGGAACATGATCTGTAAGCCATACCTTATTTTCTGAAAGATAGAATGTGTAACCAGCATCTTCCATTTGGCCAGTATTTACAGTCAATATTACGGGTTTTCCACGTCTACCTCCTACGTTTTCAGCGGTGTCTATGTCTTTACTTAAATGCACATGTTGTCTATTCATTTTTTTCAAACCTTCAGACTTAATAGCATCTAAATATTTTTCTACAGTACCATGGTATAAAAATTCAGGAGGAGAAGTAGGTTTCAATTCAATATCAACATCTATTGAATGTCCCTGATTCGCCCTTATTTTTGTTCCGTCCAAACTGAATGAGAATCGCTTTTTATTATTTGTTTCAACGACTTTCTCTAAAATTTCTCGTGTAATTTCTAATCCTTTTGATTTTATCCCCAGAATCAAGTCATCCACATCAAGCCAGCCATTTTCGTCTAGTGAGGCATTGATAACACCAGGATTATGCCTGAGTATAAGGCTCATTAGTTTACTTATTCTTTTTGTGTTCATTGTAAATTCAACTTTTTATTGAGTCTTTCATCTTTAAAAACCAAAGGTCTCTCCTCAGGAGTCCACAGTTGACCAAGATTTCTTTCTTTTACATAAACATGTTGTTCTTTTACGAATGCAGAAATGTCATCAATTGCTAGAATATCATTTTTTGAATAACCAATAACTTCTTCATTTCTTATACCAATTTGTATAGCTCTTCTTTTAAGTTTAGCACCATATGGATCATGATCTGGATCCCATTGCAACCGCACAGACGATGTAGTCAACTTCTGTTTCCAATCTTCATGAGACGCATATAAGTCGCTTTTGTAGCTGGAATGAATTGCTTCTTTCAAGTAGCGTTCAAAAGCATCTAGTTTAAGGTGTATTGCAAGAACAACCTCTTGTCCTTGCTTTGTTCCCCAACCATTTCGGTACATCATCCATAGAAAGTTAGGTTTAATCCATGTCATTCGGTCAAGACTAAATGCTCCTCCGAAAAATTGATTTTCTACCGCAAAATTTCCTATTTCTGGTCTGTAGGATTGATAAACAATGATTTTTTCATCATCATATTGAGCCATTATATGGTACCCTTCGTTAGGCCACTCTTTTAGTTGTTCTTTGTATTTTTTTATCTGTACTTTCATTTCAATAATTCTTCATATATCCTGTAGTTTTGGTCATCAAAACAAACGAATATGACTTTTTCAGGTTGTTCTGACGGGGCCAAACAGAGGATTGTTTTCACACTTATTTCTGCAGCTCTTTTTTTAGGAAACCCGTAAATCCCAGTACTAATATTAGGAAAAGCTATCGTTTTTAGTCCGTTCTTAATTAGCAGATTAATAGAGTTCTTGTAACAGTTTGCTAATTGTTGTTCTTTAAGAACACCACCTTTATTGTAGACAGGACCGACAGTATGAATTACATAATTAGACGGAAGATTTCCTGCTCTTGTTATTACAGCTTGTCCAGTATCACATTTACCCTGCTTTTGACGTATTGCTTGACAATCTTCCAGAATTTGCTCCCCCCCTTTTCTGTGAATGGCGCCGTCTACTCCGCCACCCCCGAGAAGTGATGAGTTAGCTGCATTGACAATGGCATCAACTTTTATTGTTGTAATGTCACCTTTTATTAATTCTAGTTTCATGTATATATCTTGTAATATGATTCGACAATTGTATTTTCTTTAACCGAGAATTTATCGCCAAAAAAGGCGTTGACTACTTGAATCTTGCCTATAATATTTGTGTTAAAATCCTCAAGATCCTCTGCAGGTATCCATAGTTCATTATGCATTTTATCACCTACATTTTTCAAGGGATACTTACTTAGAAAATCAGACCTGACTTCAAAAGCAGTAACGATACCGCAATACCCAGAAAATTCATCTTGTGTATTCCAATTATTCGCTATTTACTCGGCATAAGCCTGATTTGTAACAGGGTAAAAGATCGGTTGCCATTCAAGTCTAGGAGGAAAAGCTTTATAATCACTTTCACGGATAAGCTTATACTCACCAATTCCAATTGGCCTAAATAGTTTTGCTTTCATTTTCTTTTGTTAATTCGTCCCGAACTTCCATTAACGCAAATCCTAATAAATTGAGTCCTCTCCAGTTTTCAGGATTAAATACCTTGGGGTTGTCTTCTGCCATGCCTATACCCCAAATAGGGTCAACTGGACTAGCTTCAACTAATACTCGTGTTTTAGTATTTAGTAAAAACTCCTTTAGTTTTTGATTTTGATTGAACTTATGATAATTCCCAGTTTTCACTATACTAAAGCGATGTGCTTCCCAAACTTCCTGCTCAAAACCCTTCACCTCTCTTCCTAGTTTTTTTGCCTCTGCCGGAGAAGAGCATGAAATTATTTGTTCAGCGATTTCTAGATTATTAAATAATCTTGCTTTTTCTGCCATCATGAAATGCTCAGCAGTCTTATACTTGATACTACTAATTTCAAATGGAGTCGTCCACCATTGGCTAAAGCAGCTCTTCCCAATAGTTCCTTTAGGACTTGGCTGATGGCCCCAAAAGAATAAAAACTTATGGGGCTCTTTTTTAGCTACAAGTAATTCAATTGAATATTTCGATTCCATGACTTTTATTTGTGTATTAATAACGCAAATATAAGTTCAAAAAGAATTAACCTCCAAATATATTTGCGTTAAATTAACACATATTAATTTTGTTGACTGATTTTCAGTGTTATAAAATTCAATAAATTACTTTTTTATTTAAAAATTCGGCTTTAGTAATACAAAAGAGTATCTTTATTGTGTGAAAATGACACAAAATATTCATGTCGCCGTTGATGCCATAGTTTTTGGTTACAATAGGGACTCAGGTGTTTCACTACTGCTGATAAAAAGGAAGTATGAACCCTTTAAAGGTGAATGGGCTATTCCTGGTGGATTTGTTCATGATAACGAACCTTTAGAAGACGCTGTTGAGCGAGAACTAGAAGAAGAAACAGGCATAAAAATTAATTACCTCGAGCAATTATATACATTCGGTTCACCGGAGCGTGATCCAAGACGTAGAGTGGTTACTGTAGCTTACTTTGGTCTTGTTAAATCTAGCCAGTTCGAAAAGTTAAAAGCATCTACTGATGCCGAAGAGGCAAAATGGTTCAACATAAAGTCATTACCTAAATTAGCGTTTGATCATAAAAAGATCATAAAACTCGCAATTGAAAGGCTTAGAGGTAAGATTAGTTATGAACCCATTGGTTTTGAACTTCTAGATAAGAAATTTCCTTTTTCGGATCTAGAAATCCTTTACGCTACTTTGTTAGATCGACCGATTGATCGCAGGAATTTTAAGAAAAAAGTTATGCATTTAGGAATACTGGATGAGTTAGATGAAAAGGCTAAATCAAGTGGTGCTGGTCGCCCAGGCAACTTATTTCAATTCAATAAAAAGACATACAAGCGGCTACTGAAAGACGGTATGCATTTCGAAATTTAGTTGGAAATAAAGAGATAGCGTTATCGCCACGCTATGTTAGATCTAGTCTTCCAGTTCTTAGCAGAATGATCAAGGTTATAATCGAAACCACCAGTAAAAACCCAAATATTAGAGCGAATAAACTTTTGATTCCTTTAGAATTTCTATAGTCGCTTATTAATCTATCAAAGGCGTAATAAGGTAAAAAGGCCATGACAATAAATACTCTTCTATAATCTATGTTTTCTTCCTTCAAATTCTCTCCTCTCAATACCACTACTGCGCAGTAAAGAAAGAAAACAAGAAACAATATGATTAAAAGGGAAAAAGGCATTTCTAGAGCATAAACTTAATACTTCAAATTAGAAATTGGACGATTCATTGGTATAAGATTAGTTCAAGGTATTACTTCTATTAGATGTAAGAAAAAACGGTTAAAATCTTAAAGTGTATTAATATCAAATAACTAGTTAAGTATATTTAGTCAAAAATAATGATGTCAATCTTCAAATATTTCAATACACTCGTTTTTGTTTTATTGACTTTTTACTCATGTTCTGAAGACACTGAAGAAAACATTGAAATAATTGATGAAAATCATCATGTAGAAACATCTGAAAACATGAGCATTGAATTAATCCTAGCAATGGAGGATCATACCGAAGCGGTTATCGAATTGGATGAACAACTCAACGAGAAAACTAATTACGGCGAAGACCTGTCAAAATTGACTGAATCTGAAAAAACAGTATTGTTTATTGAAAATTTGGAAATAGAAGTTAATAACGGTGGTTTTCATCAATTCTATTCTAACTCAAGTGGTGATTACTCTTTAGAAACTTACGAGGCGCTGTTAACAATTGGAGCAGATAGTATGGCAAAAATCATGAATGATGCAAATTCAATATTGCCGAATAAAACTATCCCTTCAAATCGGACAGAAAGAATAAATATTCTTGAGGAACATGAGGATCAACTGT
The DNA here is from genome assembly GCA_022447665.1 of Crocinitomicaceae bacterium. Lineage (GTDB taxonomy): Bacteria > Bacteroidota > Bacteroidia > Flavobacteriales_D > Crocinitomicaceae > JAKVAQ01. The sequence goes on along the minus strand of JAKVAQ010000039.1, from coordinate 8,362 downwards.
GGGACAAATGGGAAGAATGTGATTCTAAGTTTTACGAATACCCTGACGATTTAATTGAATTGCTTTATACATTCATATCCAAGAATAAAGCAGACTTTTAATAGAATTTGATTCAATGGAAGGTTATCTTTTAAAGAACGTCGCAAAAAACGGATAACTAACTTACTTTTGAAAGGTGAGAAAGGATTTATACGAATTACTCATATCGATTGATGAAAAAGGTCAATGGGAAGTGCCTAGGAGCTTTAGATGGCGCAAACTAATCAAGAAAGTTGTATCTTTTAAAAATGATTTTGAGAAAATCTTCGGTTTTAAACTTGATCTTGACAAACAAGTACAAGACGGATCTTTTATCGCAGATTTACGACTATTAGAAGAAAGGAAAGATAGTGCCCGAACGGTCTTTCTCAGTTATACTTTTTGTTTTAGATTCTCCAATTTCGGAAACCTATTTACTGTTATGAACATGCCAAAGGAAAAGGAGAAGTACTATTCAGAAATAATGGCTTGTAGGCAAATTCTTGATGAAAACGGTTACATCTATATAGATCAAGACGAACTAGAAGAAATCTATGACGGTGTAAATGAACCTTATGAGGAGGGGCTTACTTGGTGGACTAGGTTCTTTGACTATTTGTAAATTAGAAAACGATGCTTAGGTTTTAAATTCATGTTAAAGAACATATATATCGCTTTATTCTCCGGATTAATATTATGCTCTTTAGGTTGCCGTAAAAGCGTTTCTGAAGTTAATTTGGATTATCAGGGAACTTGGCAATCTGAACCCATTAACATAAGTCCGGGAGTTTTTGTCGAAAAGGTTTTAGTAATAAGTGACAGTCAAGCAGTTTTCGGCGAATACTGTGATCTTTCTCCAACTTTTAGTAACTGTTCAGAAGTTTTTGAGGGAGAGGCAAAAATTAATCGAACAGAAAAGAAAATTTTTGTTGGTCCATGGAAAAAACAAGTTGTATTAAGAATTGATGACCCGCCTCATATTAATCAAAGCGGAGAATGGGAATGCACATTGACAAGCACCAAGTATATAAAAGAATAAGACATAAAAAAGGTTAATGAAGACTCTTGAAAATAAAAGTCTACAATCATATTTTTAAGAACTATGGGATGGTTTTGGCAACATGGTAATGAATTATTCATTTTTTTTCTTTTCCCGGTAATTGGGATAATTCTTGACCTTAAAGTTTCTAAGAAAAAAATATTGATCCTGACAATAATTTCAGGAATTCTCTTTGCTCCAATATTTAACGGATACTTGTATATTATTACATGGTTATATCAATTATTTGGACTGGTACTTCTTGGGGGACTTTATTCCTTATTCTCTAAAAATCTGAAGGAAATGACCTATAAAATACTTACTTCCGTCTTATTGTCTGGGTTTCTTTTGATTTTACTTGGTTGGTTTTCATTTATGGATAGTTTCGGAGGGAATCAAAAAGTTTTACAAACATGGGAAACCGATAATTACAAAATAGAGTACATCAAGGATCAGGGGTTTGCAGGAGGTCCTTTAATGAAATATGAACTCAGTGTTTATAGTTCTATCCCCATTTTCATAAAGAAAATTGAAACTGCAAGAAAGGATGAGATGGAAGACAAGTGCATTGTCATTTTTCCGGAAAGTGAATTGATCTTTAACAAGTGTGAAAACCAGATAAATCATAGGAAATGAACCTACGAATATTTAAACCATGAGAAAACTTCTTGTAATTCTAATTGCTATTTCATTTCAATCTTGTATTGATGAAGAAACAGATAATCAACCTCTAATTGATTTTCAAAATAATGAAGATGATTCTTGGGATGAGGTCATTGGCACATATGTGGTCGATAACAATTATGGCTCCGGTGAACTAAATATTTATGAAGACCATACTTATACAAATGAGTTTAAGCGGAACGGTGTAGATCAAAAATATGAAGGTAAATGGGATCTCTTTTATAATAAGTTAAAAGATTCCTACGAAGTTTTATTTACAAAATGGATATGGTATTTTCCAAAAGCCATAGATATAGACGATTTTATTAATGACTCGACAGATACTGAAACCCTAGTATTTGAGAATGATTGCTTAAGTTTTGCAAATTTTGTGTCAAAAGAAGGATTAGGTACATATTGCAAGATATGATTCCAAAAAATCTAATTTGGTTTTTGGGTGGTGCATCTGTTATTGCAGATAGGCTCTTAGTTCTTGCAATATGGCACGAAACTTCTATAGAATCTATATCAGATTGGTTTTCCGAATTAAACCACTGCAGTGCCTCTTGGATATTTGGGATTGGTCATTTTATAAGCATAACTTTTATTTCCATTTACTTATATAGAAAACGATTGCCATTAATAATGACACTGGTCATCGTATCTTTTATAATGACTTTATCATTTAATTACATGAATTGTCAACATGAGTATTATCGAACAATTTATCCTGTGATATATCCTACTCTTCGTTACTCACAAATAGGTGTGGACTTAATGATGTTCCTTTTATTATTAATTCAGTCATATAAAAAGGATATTGCATTAACAGTTTTTTCAGTTTTAGGCATTGTTTTATATGGTATTAGAGCGATGTTCTATCTTGATCTCGTTAGACTAGAAGAAACTCCATATTTGATCTGGGATATTCTTATTACTGGGCTTCCTCTCTTTTGGTCAATTATGTTTTTCAGAGAAATCAAAAGAAATCAGGCAACGGACATTCTTGATAATTAAGAAAACATTACGCCAAAAAGTATAAGCGAAAGCTGATTATTAAATAGATGATTTAAACCAACAAACCCCCGAGGCGGATTCCTCGAGGGCACAAACACACTTCCTAATCTAGAGTAGGATTTTTATTGACTTGAGCCGAAAATCTCTTTCAGTTGACTTACCATGCCTCCATTACCTGAAACCGTGATTTCTCCAATCTTATCGGCGACTTTTTCTACAAACTCCATTTCTTTTAGTTTGTAAAGCATTTGGTTGTCATTCATTAGCTTGGCGGTATTCATCATGCTTCGTGTTGCTGCAGTTTCCTCTCTTCGCATAATCATACTTGCCGCCGCCTTTTTTTCAGCTACTAGTACCTGGTTCATAATTTCCTTAATATCACCTGGTAGAATAATGTCCTTAATACCACATGAAACTAGTTCAATACCAAGGTTTTTACACTCTTCTTTGCTTGAGTCAAGAATATAGTTTCCTACATTAGACTTGTTGGCAAGTAGCTCATCAAATGAGAATTCTCCTACGTATGAACGTAGTTTCATTTGAAGAATAGTATAAAGTTGTTTAACAAAATCTTTATTCTCTTGCGTCGCGATTTTTGCGTTAACCACTTTATATACTGCATCAAAGTTGATGCGCAGATTGGCCTTGTCTTTCGTAAGAATTTCTTGACCTCCTAGCTCAATAATTTGCTGACGATTATCTAGAATTTCAACCTGAACCTGAACTGGATTCTTCCAGAAATAATGGACACCTGAGTTTAGCTCCTCTTTAAAGACACCATCACAATACAGAATCCCTTTTTCGAAGTGTTTTACTTCAATTTTATGAATTAGCCCAAGAATTACAAGCTCTCTAATTACGCTTTTCGAAAGATCTTCATCTACTTTTACTTCAGACATATCTTTAATGTCAAAAGAGTATTCTACTGGTTCTTTCCAGAATGCATAAAGACCTTCTTGAAGTACTTCGTCAAGGATATTGTCCTTGTAAATAAGGGCAACTTGATCAGCGCCAACTTCTACAACATCCACCTCATTAAGAAGCTTTTCGTTTTTTAGAATTAGGGCCATGTTAGATACCGTTAGTCTACTAAGCGTGCTCACGGTATACTTGCTATATTTACTAGAGATGCGGTGATACCCCGTTCCTAGAACATCAATAAGTTTACCATCTTCGTAAACCATGACTTTTTCGTACGTTTTAATTTTTGTTTTGAACATCACTTATTTATTTATTCGTTTACAATTAATTCTTTTTTAAAGAAGCTGATGGGTTAGTTCCATCGTTACCAAACGGATTAAAAGAAGAATCTAATTGCTGGAAATTGAAAAACACGATAATCTGTGTTTGATCTTACTCCTTAAAAGAGATTGTTACATTTAACGCAGGTTTGATTTCGAAGTGTTTGTTATAATTCTGGGAACTGCCACAAACATGACCTAAGCCATCATCCTCCTGTATTCTGGTGAGAATATAGCTTCCTCTTCTCACAAAGGGATGGAATCGAACCACCTTACTTCCCAGATCAACTGGGACGCTTAACCAATTAAAAACTAGAGCCTAAATCTAGCGCGTCTGCCATTCCGCCATTGTCGTTACGACAAGCAGGATTCGAACCTGCACTTTCGAGAGGTTATTACTGTACCCACCTCAGGGCAATTGACTAAAAACTTCAATACAATATTGAAATACACTTCTGCATCAACTTGCAACATGATGATTAAATACATCAAACGGTTTATTCGCCAATACTTTTAATACTTTAAAGAACGTTTTCGTCTTTCGACATCTCAAAGGTGTAAACCTTCTGCGCAATTAATTTGCGTAGTTTTTAACTGTAGGAATAACAAGACTCGAACTCGTATTACTGGAGTCGAAATACGAAGTATTCATGAACTCCAATAAATCTGAACAAGCGTGAGCTAATTCCAGCGTTTTATCCATTAAACTATATTCCTATTTTGTGGAACAGATAGGAATCGAACCTATATCTTCGGATTTTAATTCAGCGATTCTTTTTTCAATTATATCATTGAATTCGTTCCTCATTTCAGTCCGTCGCATTGACCAACTTTGCTACTGTTCCTGATTGGGTGTTTTCGGGGCTTCTCTCGACTCCGCTCGAGATAAACTTCTCGCCCTTCAAACTATATAATACTTTGGGTGTTTTCGGGGCTCGAACCCTATTCTCCTCATTCACAGTGAGGTATTTTACCACATAAACTAAAAACACCGTATACCCCACCTAGGATTCGAACCTAGACTGTTGAGATTTTAAGTCTCATGCCTCTGCCAAATCCAAAGGATTCATGAATTCCTTTGAGAATTAGCAACCCAATGAATAATTGGGCTAGTGGGGCTTTGTACGGAGAGAGAGATTCGAACTCTCATAAAAACTGCTTCTAAAACAGCTGCGTCTGCCATTCCGCCATCTCCGCATAAGTTGCCCTGACTGGATTTACTTCGACTTCGCTCAGCATAAACTTCTCATCCACTCATTGCAAGTAGTTGCCCTGACTGGATTCGAACCAATAGTCCAAGAATCAAAGTCTTGTGTGTTGCCTTTACACTACAGGGCAATGTTGTACTCTGTAGGGGAATCGAACCCCTAATTCCTCATAGAAAGTGAGGCGTATTAACCATTTTACTAACAGAGCGTTTGTCTGGTAAGCAAGATTGACACTGTCGAACTTGCATAACTCAGCTCGAACCAAACTCAAATTAATTTGCTTTGGTTTCTTTGTCTGGTAAGCAAGATTCGAACTTGCGTGCTCTTCATTCCAGGTGAAGCGAGATAAACCTGACTCCTCTATTACCAGATGTCCGACATCAGTTTTGTCAACGTCTTCGAGAGACAGTCGAAAACATCTTCATCACTGATGTCTTTAGTGGAAGTGGTAGGACTCGAACCTACATGCTCCGAAGAGACCAGATTTACAGTCTGGCGAGCCAGCCAATTGCTCAACACTTCCAGTTGTCGAATAGGTAGGATTTAGTTCACTTCATGTCTATCTTTAGTTGTGTTCATGAATGCAAAGCATTTGAACCTACGTGCTCCTCATCCCAAATGAGGCGAGATAAACCGAACTCCTCTACTACTCGATATTGGAGACAAGGAAGGGATTGTTTTACCATCCCTGCAAGTCTCGGATTGGATCGTTATAATCAAAGCGAGCTTATGATTCTATCGATCACTGAGACAAGGAAGGGATTCGAACCCTTAATAAATAGTTTTGCAGACTACCGCCTTAACCATTCGGCCACCTTGTCCTTTTGCGGAGAGCAAAGGAATTGAACCTTCATCCCGAGAAAATCGGGAACTCACTTAGCAGGTGAGCGTAACGAACCAATATTTACCTACTCTCCAAGTTGCGGAAGGGGAGGGAATCGAACCCCCACGAGTCGTTAGCTCCGAACGGTTTTCAAGACCGTGGCCACCACCTATTGGCTTGCCCTTCCAAATTTTCGCGCATAAAAAAAGCACCTCGTTTCGGAGATGCTATAGAATTTTAATATGCTTATTTGCACTATTCCATAGAATACTCCTTTACTGTTTTACACAGCTCCGAATAAAAACTAAAGCGCTCTTGCTCGGGTTGCAGAAATGAATAACTCATATGTATAGTATGTAATGTCATTTTTGTCTTTTTAATTGGACAGGACAAAGGTGAAACAAATATTTTAAACAAACAAGAAAAAACTAAAATAAAATATTGATAATCACCCAGTTAGAATAATAATTTAGGATGTATTTTCCCACCCCACCTCGTGGTAGGTTTTCCCATTTTTATCAATTGTCTGTCTCCCAATTGCTTAATGCCCATTCTTCCTTTTTTATGTCACCTTATGGTTAGCGCATATTTATTAAAAAAAAATCAAAAAAAAACGTCCTGAAAGCTCAGGACGTCATGTTTATCTTTAATTATCTACTCTTATTTTTATTCAAATAATGCCAAAATCAATCCATAACGATCCCGTTTTTTCCACTCACACGGAAAATAATGCTGCTCGCGCAGACTTAAGGATTGATATTGTATATTTTTCTTTAGCATTTTCGTTAATACAGACGGGGTTTGGTTTTTAAGGTTGCTTGCTATTCAAATTTTCACCACCATTGACAAAATGAGCTCTTACTACATTTCCTCTATTGATAGCGTTTTGTGCATCTCTCATCGTTCGATACTTTGAAATTTTGGAAACTTTGATATCTCCATAAAACATAGAGGTAATCTTAACTTCTATTATTCTTTTCGCTTTTTTTCTCGACTGTATTTTCGGAACAAACTCATCATCCAAATTTATGTCAGTTCTTCTGAATTTTTTATTCCCTTGTCTTTTCAAATATGGGCGTAAATGCTTACCCCACTCTCCAAATCGGTACTCTCCTTTATGATATATTTTGTTTAGGTTGGACATTTTTAATTGTACTCAGGACTATATTGTATTCCATTATTTAATGGATCTTTTAGGTCAATCCAAAAAATAGTTGTTGGTTCTGTAGATTCCATTTGACCATTTTCGTTGGTGTCTTTTCTTGTATATACATACATGTAATCGTTGACCCAGTCATATTCTGAACTCATTACAGCATATTCTTTTGGAATTAAACGTTGTTGATTTTTACCTTCTATATCGAAATAATAGAATCTTCTTAAATCCATGAAATTGATGTATCCATCTTCATTTGTATCATCGTCGTAGACTGAAACCATATAATAGTTTCTAGTGACAGGAGTTGACGCTAAAGTGTCATTTGAAAAAGCTGGGTAGTAGACTGTTCTTATCAGTACAGGTCTTCTAAATAATTTATTCTCCGTTTTAGTTTCATTATTAAAATGTGAAACATTAATCATATTATAACCTTGCATTGCTTCAAGACCAGGCATATAGTTTACCCAGAAATTACCTTCTAGGTCATCTTCGTACCAAGTCCAAATAAAGTTGTTATTCCCAATATATGGCTGTTTAGTTTTTTTATTGTAATTCACCATATAAACTGGTACAAGACGATGGTTAGGGTGAGCAGTTTTTAATACTGTGCTTGGTCTCGATTCTATATTCAGGGTATCCAGCGCCACGCCTAATTCTTTTTCTCCTTCCTCGTTTTCGCTAATTTCTCTTACCTGAAAACCTTTACTGGTTTCAGTTTTTCCTTTCGGATCGTCATCTGAACAGCCCATTAAAAGAAGTCCAAGGGTAATAGGGAAGATTAAATTTTTCATGGTTATTTTGGGTTTAAGATAAAAAGTTGAAGTTAAAAAATAAGGCGATAGAAATACTTTAAGAAAAGTTAATGCTGGATGTTTCTTTTTTCTTTCTCTTCTAATAGTTGATTCAAGTATTTTTGTGTTGCTCGCCGTCCCTTGTTATATCTTGCCGACCGGATCTCATCTTGCGAATCTTCGATCATAAAATCCAGCTCTTCATCGGTTAGTTTATGAATTTCCTTGAAATTAAGCTTGTATGCGTCCAACTCTTTTTCTAAGGTCTCATTTTCAATTTCATTGAATTCGTTCTTGTTGGTGGAAACTACTGAAATAACCTCATATTTTCTTGGGTCCAATTGCGATTCACCCATGAAGTCAAGATATTCATCCACTATTTCTTTCTGAATCATTATTTGTC
>JAKVAQ010000038.1 GCA_022447665.1 Crocinitomicaceae bacterium | reverse complement strand
TTACGGATAAGGGACCTTCAACAATTTCAATGCGTTCAACATTCATTAGATTGATTTGAGAAAAGTCGATATTTCCATTTTGCCTGCCAATTACAGGAACACCATCAATTAAAAGTTTGATGTTTTCGCCAGAGATTCCATTAATACTTGCATTTGTACCTAAAACTAAATCTTGCGAAAAACGCATAGAAGGATAATAAGCAAGAATATCCGCCAAGTTATTTGCTCCGGAGTAGGCGATTTGTTCGGCAGTAACTATATTAATTTTTTCAATGGCATTGTCTTGATCGGTTAAATTTCCCTGACCGGTAACAACAACGGTACTTAAATCTCTTTTGGATTTTAGCCGATGAACTTTTTGTGAGTTTAGATTTAGAATTGTATCGGGATATCCGTAAGCATGAAATAAAACTTCATCTCCATCTTCGGAGTTTGGTTTAGAAATTTGACCGAAGTTATTCGTGATTAAAATCGTTGATGTTTTTTGGAACTTTACAACCGCCCCTACAATTGGTTCCTTTGAGTTTGAATTAATAAAAGTATATGCATCATCCTCCTGCGCAATTACTGAGCTCAAAAGGAAAATGAATACTATTAAAATGCTGTTTTTCAAGGGGTCAAAATTTCATTTACATCGTACATGTGTTGAGCTATTTCTAGCATATCACACGTTTCTAAATATTCTAATTCTGTTAGGGATAAAAACAGGTTTCTATGAGCTATGGCGAATAAGCCATGTTCACCATGTGGAGTTTGAATGGTTCTAGAACTAAAATCTTTTTTTCTTAATTGAAACTCTTTACATAGACCACGAAAAGAAGCTTCATTGATTTTACAGTAAAAGGTCCCAATTTTTACTTGAATTTCTCCACAGTGTTTACACCTGGACACATAACCCATTCTGGATTCATGCAAGATTTCAAAATTATTACAGTCGCTTTTCATAAAGTTTAAAGGAGAAGAAAGGATGCCAAATCTTAGCATCCTTTCTTCCTAGATTTTAGGTTTTATAGGTTTTAGTGAATCACTTGGATTTTTTGTGTTTCGGCAGCACCATTAGAATTCACAATTTGAACAATGTAAGTTCCTTGGATTAAGTCATTCGTTGAAATTGTTATGAAATCTGAACCTGAAGTGATAGTTTCTGAATAAACCACTTTACCACTTAAGTCATAAATCACTATGTTTTCAATTGGAGCTCCATTTTCGCTAGTGATATTAAGGATATCTTTGGCTGGATTTGGGTATACAGAGTACCCGAAATCAAATTCAGGGTTCCCTGCAGCTCCAACTAATTGTTTATTAAAAACTACTTTACCTGAAGAAGAACCTTCGAAAGAAGTGAACCANAGTTTCCATACATCTCCTGAAAATGACTCAACAAAGAATGAAGTTGAATCTTCTAACATAAAACTGAAAGACCCCATATCAAAGTACTTCCAGTCGTAACCAATTACATTGATTTCGTCAATGGATGCTCCTTCAACGTAATTAGCGTCAGCAACAGGTAGATCGTCAATTTTTTGCGTCATCACTGAAGCATTTGATAGGACTCCTGTTACACCATAGGATACTCCTGGAGCTAATTCTGTAACATATTTAGTGAAAATAATATCCCAAGTTTCGTTATTTGGCTCTAGATCTAATGTTGTTCCAGCAGTTAAATAAAAATAGCCGAAATTCTTGTTAGTAAAATCGCTCTTCACAACAGTGTAAACATCATCATCGGTATTGTCTAATGAGGCAACTCTAAATGTAAATGTTCCAGAAGCCAATAACTGTATCCAAATTTTATGGCATTCGTTCGACGCAATGTCTTTAAGTACAAAAACTCTGTCCCCAACAGTGTGGTGGGTAATCGTACTGTAATGTCCCCAGCCTAAATCCGTTGCGTCACCGCCATCGGCAGGGCCATTAAATGCTCCAGAACCCCATGAAACATCACTGTTCAAGTAAGAATCCCATCCATCTATTCCTGCGGTATCGAGTGGTGAACCGAAATCTGCTGTATCTGTAGTTGAAAGATAAAGTTCGTACTTTGTAGCGTTAATTCTAACGGCAGATCCCCATGAACTCACATCAAAAGCAAGATCCCATGAAGCTAAAGTTACGGATGCCATTTCGCCGTTTTCAATGCTGTAATATGATTGTTTGATATACCCAGGTTCCAATGAAACCGAGTCGGCCTCTTGAGCGTTAGCTCCAAAAAAGGCTAGCATAATTGAACTAGAAAGTAATAGTTTTTTCATTTTATTTTTATTTAGACTAATTATAAATAACTGATTAAAAAATAGAGGGAGTTTCCTCCCTCATGGAACTTGTTATCAGCTAAACAGTGAACTTATCGATAACATCGATCACTCCTGCTTTAGCAGCTTTTTTCTTGATTTCTCCTTCACTAAATTGTGACCCTAGGCCGAAAACTTCTTCCCACATCATTTTCTCTTCTACAAATTTTTTCATTGTTAGATCTTTTTTGTCTGAGAATATCACATCCCATTGACCTCTTACCATCGCCCAGAATTCTTCATTTTTCTCCCACCATTCAATAGCGGCTTGACATTTCGATACTGGTTGAGAATAGTACTTGTTGTATCCTTTTTCTTGAGCTAATATCTTATCTCCATTTTCATTACGTAGTAGTTTAGAATTGTCTTGTTCATGAAGCCATCCATAATCGGTTACTTCGTGTCTATTCCCACGAACTAGTATGTTATAATCGCTTCTTTTCGAATATTCTCTTCTAGGTAAAGGAGAGTAAGAAGTACTTTCCCAATAATGTTTTCCATCAACATGTACCCACGTTCCTGAACCTTGGTATCTAGGACTGTCGTCTACTTGATATACTTTTTGCGTCCACTGTCCTGTAACTTCCTCCTCTGATTTCTTCACGTATTTCCAGGCAAAGTCATTATCGTATTCCCAAAACTCAGTGTTTTCGTAAATCCAATCTTGACGCCAATGCTTGATAATCATCTCATCTCCAATAATTAGTAGATGTTGAATGACGATATGGTTTTCATCCTCTTCAACTACAAACGCATATTCCGCGTCAGCATGAGCGTGATAATCCTTGTGGAATTGATAATTGGTGTCAGGACTAAATGTTTCGGTATAATCAAAATCGATTTCAAAACAACCACACATAGATTTAATAGATTCTTTGTCTAACTCTTTTTTATTGTCTTGAGCTATAGAAAAAAGACTACCGCATAATGCGAATAGTGATAATAAAATTTCAATTCGATTCATCAGAAAAATTTTTGGACAAATCTACATGGTGAGTTGTTAATATGGAATACCTAAAACGTGGTATAAGCCCTGTAAACACTTAAAATACCACATTTCTGGTATTTTATTAAAATACCCTTTTTGGGTTACATCAAAAAAAAATACGTTCTGTATTTTCGTCCTTATGATCAAATTTTTTCCTCTACTATTTTCATTTTTCTTACTCGCTTTTGAAGTGAATGAATTGGCCTCTAATACTGAAATAGAATTGGATAAATACGGGAATGTAATTCAGCTAGGTAGAAATAAGGAAAATATTCCTTCATATTATTGGGCAGATGTATTTACACCTGTTTGTAACACCTCTGAATGTTTACCAGTTAAAATTCATATTTACTGGGACTTGGATGGTAATTATTGGAAATACGAAATGCCAGGCGAGGAGATACTGACCAAAACAGAACATGAGCCTTTTACTAAGAGAGAATATGTTTTGCTTGATTTGATTATGCAGGATAGCTTCAGTGTTATTAAGAAATATACGGTAGATTATTTAGAGGAGATGTTCCACGTAGACTCTACTCATGTTTCAGAAGATGAAGAAGTTGATGGTATAACTGGACCAACAACATTAATGCCTGAAGGGTCCTACATTCCAGGTGCTTTGTATACTTCGGTGCGGTTATGGCATTTGGCGCATGATAAGAAGAAGATGATGGCAAGCCATACTAAATCTGTATTATTGAACTCTCAGAATCCAGATGAATTAATTTCTTCTAACTCAGAACAAGGAAGTCTATACGCGTTGATGAAGTATAAAAAAGAGACTGATTTGCAAATGTTTGCAGATAAGCTAATTGCTCTTGACAATAGCTTGATCATGAGAACACTTCCCAAATTAAGTGCAGAAGAAGTTTTAGATACGAATATTCAGAAAGCTATATATACAATTTTCAAACAGGGAGATGATGATATTAGGTTCGAGATTAACCTAATTTGGCAAATGAATTCATGCGCAGAAAACACCATAATGGATATGTTCTCTTACGTTCAAGAAGACCCAACATCATTTCAATACTTATATGACCTATTGAAGAATCGCGAGGCGTGGTCAGAGGATTTGCAGCATGCAGTAATTGATTTTTTGCAAACAGACAGAAACTTAAATAGAAAGCAAAAAATAAGAGGTTTATTTAATGCGCGTGAGGTCGAGTATTATAAATCAGTAAAACGAAGAGTAAAGCGTGAGAGGATTTAATCTCCGTCTGTATCACCGAAAGTTAAAATAATTCCTAGTTCTTGGATGACATCAATTTTTATAAGCGTAAGAAGTTCTTTAAGTGCTGTGTTGTATTCATCAAGTGCACCAGAACTAGTCTCAAAATAATAGGTGTCATTTTCAGTTAACGCCAGTCCTAGGTTATCAACCATTTCAAATTTTTCATCTATAGATTCAGAAAGCTTTTTATTTTTCTTTCTAACGTTGACAGAAATTGAATTAAAATCTCCAGAAAGACCATTACCATAATAAACCTTTTTCAGTTTACTTACAATAGCCAAAACATTTAAAACTCCTTGGTTACTTCTAAAGCCAGGCATTAGTATTGGATCTTCTAAATCAAGTGGTTCTGTAATTCTCTTCTTTGTTACATCTTCTAATACATGAACTACACGATTCACCACGATATTATATGAACCTCCAACGCCTTCATCCGTTTGTTCAATAAATGTGCCTCGATAGGTTTCCCAGTTTGTTTGAAAGTCTTGAAATGTAGTTAGAAGATTTTCCTGCATTGCAGTAAAGAAACTTTGAAACTTTACGACTTCTGTAGAGTCTCTAAAAGAGGAGGAGTAAAGCAGATACTCCAGAGCATATATCCCTTTTGTTGGGTTTGTGAAACCTGTAACATCGGAAGAGGTAAAAGTAGTTCCCTCATTATAATTATCAATCAATAAGGCGGTATCAATCTTTGTTTTAAACATTCTATTATAAACGTAGGTCTTACTTACATCTCCTAAATTGAATATTGAAATTTCTTCTAGTTTTTGAACTGTAGATTGCAAATCTGTTTTAACCAAGTCCAAGTTCGCTAGGGTTGGGGATGCTACATAATTTGCCCAGCTAGTATTAAAAGTCTCTATTGCCGATACACCATTTTCCACTTCTGGTTTTATTTCTAAATCATATAGGCTTTCTAAGAATTCACTCTTTTTAAAACGATTCTTTTTACAGCTTCCGAGAACAAATAATAGAAGTACAAATGCAAGATATCTCATCATAAAGAGTTTAAGAATAGTATTAAATCAGCCCTTTCTTCAGCTGATAATGCTTTAAAATCATTTTTAGATTGTTCAGCTTCACCTCCGTGCCAAAGAATTGCTTCTTCTATATTTCTCGCTCTTCCGTCGTGAAGCAAAAAGGTATGTCCGTTAACAGTTTCAATTAGTCCCAGTCCCCAAAGTGGTTGAGTTCTCCATTCATTTCCTGTTGCGAGGAAATCAGGTCTTCCATCGCTTAACTCTGCACCCATATCATGTAATAATAGATCTGTGTAAGGATGTATGGTTTGATTATTTAAATAAGTTAACTCATGCGAGCTACCTGTTTCTATAGTTGGTATATGACATTTAACACAGCCCAGGTCATAAAATATGTTGTGACCTTTTTTTACCGACTTGTCTTTTGCATTTCTCCTAGCTGGAACGGCCAAAGAACTTACGTATAAGACTACCTTTCCTAAATCATCTACCTCAATTTCTTCGACACCCCCATCTGGTAAAGCATCAAGTGTAGATTGATTAGAAGTGTGATTTTCAGATGAAAATAAATAAGATTTTATTCCGAGATCACCTACAAAGGCACCCGCAGTTTGTTGCAATAAATTTGGCATATTAGCTTTCCAGCCAAATCGCCCAATAGACGTTGCTCCAATTGTCACGTCCCACACATAATTAGGACGACCAGAAATACCATCACCGTCGGCGTCATTCTCATCAGCAAATCGGAGCAAGGTACTTTCATCAATGGCTTCCAATAGACCTAAGCCTATCATTTGTTGACCAATTCGAGGAGACATCTCCACGTTAGGGTCCATAGGTCCGTATTGAAGATCATCTAATGTGTAGATAGGTTTTCTCAATTCGTAAGGTGTACCATCGTCATAAGTGCCTGTAATATACTCGAAGGTCACATTGATATTACCTTCATCAGTGGCCATTGGTAATGCTAAATCATTAAACTGACCACCGTAAGTTGGTTCAGGCAAATTTTCTCCAAATTCGTCTTGACCAGGAACGCTCAAACGAATTAAAAAGCCATTCGAATTATCACCTGCACCTAAATAGGGCATCCCACGTCCATCTTTAAAATGACAAGCGCTACAACTTTTAGCATTAAATAAGGGTCCTAAACCATCTCTAGCTGTTGTTGAAGCCGGTGATGATACCCAGTTTTGGTTAAAAAAGCTATTTCCAACCGCAAAGAGAAGTTCTTGTTGATTATCTGCCGCAGGCATAATTTGAGAAAAAGCTGCGGAGCTTTGATCATAAATAGTACCGTTTGTACCTCCACTCAATTCATCTACACGTGAAAACCGCTTGCCTTTTGAGCAAGCGGTTATAACTAAAAATAGTACTATTAGAAATAAACAAGTACTTCTCATTTATTATTCAGGCAGTGCCGTGTTAATAGTTAATCCTAATTCACTTCCCATTTCAGCGATTAAATCACCTAATGCTTGAAGTTCAGTTACTGCAGTGTTTATTGCACCCGATCCTCCTGCCGTCTCTAAAGTTAGTGCATTGTCAAAAGGAACAGGTATGGCGTTGACAGCTGCATTTGCCGCACTAAATGCAGCATCTAGCTGTTCTTTCAATTTCTTGTCTTGTTTTTCTATAACGTCTGCTAAGGAAGTTCCTGAAACTACTGTTCCGTCAACTCTTGTGTAAGCGCCGTTATAGATGTTTTGAATACCAACAAAATTTAATATAATGTCTCTGTGCGTGTTATCGGCAAAACAGCTATGCTCATCTTCTTGATCTTGGTTGTCCAATGCAACGAAAACTCTTTCACCGGCTAATTCTGATTTAGAAAGCACTCCCATTCCTGTAAGAATATTGGCGATGGAAACATCAATATCTTCAGCAAGAAATGAAGTTCTGTAAGAACCGCCTTCTTTCCATTCTTGAACTAATGAATTTAAATCGTCCACAAGGATTTGAGCTACTACTTTTAAATAATCACCTCTTCGATCTTGGTTCGAAGCTGTACCGCCTGTTGTCAAGTAATCAGTATAAGGTCTTTGACCAGGAGTCAATAACGCAGTGTTTGCATCATCTTGTCCCCAAAGTAGGAATTCAATAGCATGGTATCCGATAGATATGTTTTTCTCTCCACCTGCTTCATTTAGTCCAGCTAAAGTTGCTGCATCTATTGTGGTCGTACCATCATTAACAATTCCGGACATTGCCATTCCGTCTACATAATCAATGTATCCTTCATCTAATGGCCATGCGTTTAACGCACCTTCTGGTCCATTAGCATCGTCAATAGGTCCATTTGCAAATCGATAAGCCTCTGTTTGCCCGTAGGGCTCACGTGCAGCTAACCATGCGTTTTTACATGCCGTAAAGCCCGCATCTGTAGGTGCATCTACAAAAGAGTTGATCGTAGTTTGCATTTCAACTGCTTTGTTGTAAGAATCCTCATAACTAGCATGTACAATGTCTGCGTAGGTTACTCTAAACTCTTCTTTAAGATTGTTTACTTTTTTCTTTTTACAGCTAACAGCTCCTAAGGCCGTTACAACAAAAATTCCTAAGAATAATTTTTTCATTTGGGTGTCGCTTAAATTAATTTTAGCCCAAAAGTAGAATCAGTATAAAGAATTATCAATACCCTAAAAATGGTAAAGATTAGAGATTTGCTAAAAATACCAGAAAAAGGGTAGTGGACTAGTTCATCTTCAATGTCGCCATCATTGTGAAGCGTGGAATTTGTACACGAAATTGCTCTTGTAAATCTACTCTTTCAAATAAGTAGAATCCTCTCATGTAGCCAATTTCACTGCTTAAATCACAACCACTAACATAAACGTGCTTTTCGCCTGGTTTTAGAATGGGTTGCTCTCCTACAACACCTTCCCCTTGTACTTCTCTTGGGGTTTGTAGAGAGTCAAATATGTACCAGTAACGCGACTTTAATTGAATGTCAAATGCATTCTTATTTTCGATAACAACGCGGTAATTAAAGAAGTATTGATTGAACTCAATATTCGATAAATCTTTGCGGTAGATATTCTCTACAGAAATTTTAACACCAGATGTCAATTCAGTTACCACGATCTAAATTTAATAAAGTCAAGTTTAATGCACTTTTCAACAATAATAACGTAATAACGTGGGGTTTGGTTGGGAGAGCTTTCCAAATTAAGAGCTAATCGTTACCGATCGCTGAACGCGGTTTACCTTTTTTACGACCAAATAAATTCCTTCTTTTCTTGGTGCGTTTATTGCGTTTTTTCTTTGTCTTCTTTTTACCCGTATTCGGGTCATAGGTCTCAATCGGTGCAATAGCATTACCGCCATTTTCGATTGGGTTTGCATTATCAACCGGATTTTCCCATTTATCCTTAACGTCTATGTACTCAGCATCAGTCGTGTCATTGATTGATAAACTTCCTGGTTTGTAGGCTTTATATCTTTTATTAGGATCGTTATAAGCAATTACATCTTCTTGATACTCCCAATGAGAACCATTCCAAAAATATCCGTCATAAGACATGTCCGGTACATAATACTCTCTAAACCCTTTCATGCTTGGACTCTCTGGTGAAAGGTGGTCAAATACAATTCTTCCGAGCTTATCATTCATGTTTAAAGCCATGTACGCAGTGTTTGAATATTCAAAAAATACACGCTTTAACAATACTGAAGAACCTTTTGACTCCTGGAATAGGGGATATCCCATTCTTAATGATTTGCCTTTGAAATAGAAAACATCTAGCAACTTCTCATTCGTAGATCTATCATTACCAGCGTACCCCATAACAGTGTATAAGGTTTTGCTTCCTTTTTTTATCGGAATGATGTTATAGTATAAAGCACCGTACCAGTTTTGGCTAGTTAACATTTGCTCAGGATGGCGAGGAATGGTAATGTTATCTTCCTTTAACTCAATAACCGTATTCTTGCTTCTTCCAGGTTTTACAACAAAACAATAATGGCTGTGTACTTGACTTTCGTTTTCCACGTTCCAATTAAAAAGCCTAAATGCTCCGTCAGGTGCTGATATTGTAGACATTGAAGTAAGTTCAGCGAAAGGATACTCCATTACACCGGGCTTTCTCAACATAATTCTCAGCTTTTCAATAAGCACGGTATTGTGCATTTCACGCTCATTATCTGTTTCAGCATTTCTAAGTTCGTTTAAAACACCAGAAAGTTCGGCTTCATAGGCGTCCATTTCAGCCATATCCTCTTCATCCATTCCAAAACTCAGGCACGGAAGAATCAATAATAGGTATACAAGAAAGGTTTTCATTTGCTCTTATAACTGTAAAGTTACGAATTTGTAACACAACATTTATACCCAATTCATACGAGACTCGGTTCATAATGTTCTGCAATTCCTCTACTTATGTCGTTTTGAGGATGCAATTGCCTTGTAAATAAGGTGTTGAAAATAATCGTTATTTGGTGTCTTTCGCCTTAATATAACTTGTATTTTTGTTTTAGTATTTTAACACTTTGTCCATGGCAACGCTCAAAAAACCACAAATTGTATTCGATCGTCAGAACCTTACCGATGATGAATTAATGCATCTATATAAGTCACTCGTACTACCGAGACTGATAGAAGAGAAAATGCTTATCCTACTTAGACAAGGAAAAATTTCAAAGTGGTTCTCGGGCTGGGGACAGGAAGCTATTTCCGTAGGAATTGCTCTAGCATTAGAGGAGGATGAGTTTATCTTTCCTATGCATAGAAATTTGGGCGTATTCACGGGAAGAAATATACCATTACATAGATTATTCGCTCAATTTCAAGGAAAGAAATTAGGTTTCACGAATGGACGCGATCGTTCTTTCCATTTTGGGTCAAAAGAACATCATGTTGTGGGTATGATCTCACACTTAGGTCCTCAATTAGCTTTGGGAGATGGTGTTGCGCTAGCGCATAAACTAAAAGGTGAACAAAAAGTAGCATTGGCCATTACAGGTGATGGTGGAGCGAGTGAGGGCGATTTTCACGAGGCGTTAAATGTAGCTTCAGTATGGGATTTGCCCGTAATTTTTGTAGTTGAGAATAACCAGTGGGGGCTATCAACTCCCTCGAACGAGCAGTTCCGTTGCAAGCAGTTTACTGATAAAGGAATTGGCTACGGTATGGATGCTTTTCAAATTGATGGGAACAACATTTTAGAGGTATATAAATCAGTGAAGAAGATCTCAGCTTCACTGCGTGAAAACCCACGTCCATTTTTATTGGAGTGTATTTCGTTCAGAATGCGTGGCCACGAAGAAGCTTCGGGAACCAAGTACTACCCAGAAGGAATTCAAGATGAATGGTCAAAGAAAGACCCCGTAGATAATTATGAGGAGTATTTAATTGCTGAGGGAGTTTTGAGTGAAGAAGAAGCGGAGAAAATTAAAAAAGAGTTCAAAAAGCATATACAAGATGAATTAGAGATTGCTTATGCTGAACCTAATGTGGAGGTGAGTACGGAGAATGAGCTAGGTGATATCTATGCGCCGTATACTCCTATAGATATACCTGCAAGTTCAGACCAATCGGAGAAAAGAATGATTGACGCCATTTCAGATGGATTAAGACAAGCAATGCAACGCCATGACGATTTAGTGATTATGGGTCAAGATATCGCGGAATACGGAGGAGTATTTAAAATCACTGAGGGATTTGTTGAAGATTTTGGAAAAGAGCGCGTTAGGAATACGCCTATATGTGAGTCAGCGATTGTAGGAGCTTCTTTAGGACTTTCTTTAAACGGAATGAAAGCAGTTATGGAAATGCAGTTTGCTGATTTCGTAACCTGTGGTTTCAATCAAATCGTAAACAACCTTGCTAAACTTCACTATCGCTGGGGTGAAAATGCTGACGTGGTAGTAAGAATGCCAACTGGTGGTGGTTCCGCTGCTGGTCCATTTCACTCACAAAGCAATGAAGCTTGGTTTGTGCATACGCCAGGATTAAAGGTAGTTTACCCAAGTTCGCCAACGGAGGCTAAAGGACTTTTGGCTGCGGCTATTGAAGATCCGAATCCAGTAATTTTCTTTGAGCATAAAGGACTTTACAGAAGTATTAAAGAAGATGTTCCAAACAATTACTACACACTTGAAATAGGGAAAGCTAATGTCGTAAAAGAAGGAAATTCAGCTTCTGTTATTACGTATGGTTTAGGAGTGCACTGGGCTCGTGAAATTGTGGAAGAGAATAATTGGGATGTTGAAATACTTGATTTAAGAACCTTACTTCCTTTAGACAAAGATGCGGTTCTTGAAACAGTTAAGAAAACTGGACGTGCCATTGTTCTTCACGAGGATTGCGAAACTGGAGGAATCGGTGGAGATATTTCAGCCATTATTTCGGAAGAAGCATTTGAATATTTAGATGCTCCAGTGATGCGTGCTGGAAGTTTAGATACGCCAGTTCCTTTTGATGGAGAACTAGAAAAGAACTTTTTCCCGAAAGAAAGGTTTAAAGAGAAACTTGAAAGATTATTGAATTACTAGGATTTCAATTTGAGGAGGTAAATTATTTTTGCATTAACTGATCTATCTTTGTAATTTCGTCCTATGCGAAAGTTAAAGGCTATATTCTTTCTAATGCTGTTCCTGACTTCTCAGGTGAGCTTTAGCCTTGATTTGCACTTTTGTCATGCAACTTTAACGGATATCTCTTTCTCGGGTGGAACTGATTGTGTTTGCCTAGACATACATGAAGGGGAACATGATAATAAATGTCATTCGCATAAAAAATCTTGTGATCATTCTACGAAAGAAGTTGTTGCAAAAAAAGACTGTTGTTCTACCCAGACTCTTGAGCATGAGCATTCAGACGAAGTTTTGGCAACGAACAAGATCGCTTTTGAGAAACTTTATATTACCCATGAAGCCTTTACCTTTCAAGGTTTAACTTTTGAGGTAAAGCAAGATATACTGCCAGAGAATTATATCCCACCTCTATTGTCACGGGATCTAAGGGTGCTAGTGCAGTCTTTCCAAATTTGATTGATTTGACAAGCTGATAAAACTATTGTCAAATTCAATTGAAATTCAATGAAATATATACTATTAATGCTTTGGGTCTTGTTGACTTTTCAACTTTCCGCGCAGCAAGCACACGAAGACGAAATAATAATACGCGGAAAGGTATTTACGGTAAGCGATGAAGGTGTTGAGGAACCTGTTCCTAGCGCTAAGATCTATTGGAAAAACAATAGGCAAAAAGTTACTTCTAAAGTAGATGGTACTTTTTCCATTGCTGCAACCCGTTTACCCGATACGTTAATAATATCTTCTGTAGGTTTTGAAGATCAATCCTACGCCATAGCTTCACCTCAAGAAGAATCTTTAAATATTAATCTGAAAGAGGGAGAAATGCTTAAAGGAGTGGAAGTATTTGCTGAGGACCTAGGACATTCCATTGATCTGATGAATCCGATGAATTTAGAGACGATTGGAGAAGGAGAATTGAGAAGAGCAGCATGCTGTAATCTCTCTGAATCTTTCGAAACCAATGCCTCTGTTGATGTGAATATTACGGATGCTGTTACAGGCGCTAAGAAGATTCAAATGCTAGGGCTAGACGGGATCTATACTCAGCTTCAATATGAGAATATTCCTTTGGTAAGAGGTTTGTCTACTTCCTATGGCTTAGCATTTACACCAGGTACATGGATCCAATCCATTCAAATTACTAAAGGAACTGGTTCTGTTGTGAACGGTTATGAATCAATGGCGGGATTAATTAATCTCGAATTGAAGAAACCTTCAAGCAAAGAACTCCTTTATGTGAATGCTTACGGGAATAGATTTGGTAGAGCAGAACTAAATATTCATGGGGCTCAACAAATCAATGATCGATGGTCTACAATGACTTTTCTGCATGCGGGAAATGTCTTTGTGGATAATGATGTGAACAACGATGGATTTCGTGATATTCCTGTGGGTTTGAACCTAATGGGAATGCATCGCTGGATTTTTGAAGGCGAGAATATGGAGTCACGGTTTGGGTTCAAAGGAACTTGGGCAGATAAATACTCTGGTCAATTGGGAACAAATTATTCTCCTGATGAATCTGGATTTGGCGCTAGATTTCAAACGCAACATCTTGAGGCTTTTGCCAAGGCAGGTTTTTTTTCGAAGAATCGAAAATTTGCAAGTTTAGGTCTTGTGAACCAATGGAAATACCATAATATGACGAATGGAATTGGTTCTACCACCTATAATGGGACACAACGAAAGTGGTATTCAAATGCTATTTACAGTGATATTATTGGAAATACAAATCACACCTATAAAACTGGTTTAAGTTTTATTTATGATGATTATGTGGAGGCTTACAACGATTCTACCTTTTTAAAAACGGAAATAGTTCCTGGTGCCTTTTTTGAATACACGTATAACAGCCTAGATAAATTCATCTTAGTCGCTGGTATTCGAGGGGATTTGCATAATATGTTTGGTCCTTTATGGGCACCACGTTTACATGTGAAATGGAATGCAACACCTAAAAGCGCTATTAGAATTAGTACCGGAAAAGGTATTCGAGTTCCTAACCCATTTGCAGATTATGTTGGTAATATGGCAAGTAGCAGATTGTGGGTTGTTTCACCAAACATTACTCCTGAAGAGTGCATAAGTTCCGGAATTACCTTTACGCAGAAGTTCTTAACGAATGAAAACGTATCTACTTTCTCGATTGATTATTTCTACACGTATTTTCTGAATCAGATGATCATGGATATGGATGTATCCCCTAATGAATTGCATATTTATAACTCAAACGCAGAGTCTTACTCACATAGCTTTCAAGCCGAACTTACAATAAAGCCTTTTAAAGGGCTTGAATTTAGAAATGCTTTTAAGTATTACGATGTTCGAGCAGAATTTAATGGGATGCTCCAAAATAGACCATTTGTTCCGAGATTCAGATTCCTAACTAGTTTAGGATATGAAACAAGAAACAAGAAATGGATGTTTGATATCACTGGGAACTGGGTAGGAAAGAAGCGATTACCAAGTACTGCATCTAATCCTCTTGAATATCAAAGAGAGTTAGAATCTGAAGATTATTGGATCTTACACAGTCAACTAACGTATAACTTTAAACGTTTTAGTATATACCTAGGAGGCGAAAACCTATTAAACGTAATGCAAAGCGATGCCATTATCGCAGCAGACGACCCGTTTGGCAGCTTTTTTGATGCTACCCAAATATGGGCGCCAATTAATGGCTTTAACATATATGGAGGAATCCATTTTACAATTAAACAAAAAGAAAAATAATGAAACATATATTAAGTATTCTATTTATTGTAGCGGCTATGACATCATTTGGCCAAACTGAAAAACCATCGAAATTCAAAGAAGTAACTTACGATGTTAGTGCGGTTTGTAAAATGTGCAAAGACCGGATTGAAAAGGAATTGAATTATACCAAAGGGGTTGTGTTTTGTGAGGTTGATTTGGCTGCAGGAAATGTGACGGTGAAGTACAAATTAAAGCAAATCACAGGTGAGAAGATTCGAGATATATTAGTGAATATGGGCTATACTACTGATGGAGTTGAAAGAAGTGAAGAAGGATACAACAGTCTGCCGCAATGCTGTAAGGGAGAGGGTTGCGGTAAAAAGTAATGTTAACCTTAGCTTAATTCTTTAAGATGATTCTAGATATATATTATCTTAGTTGAAAAATTATAAAATTATGTCGGAAAGAGACGTTGAAAAGGAATACACAAACGAGGAATTCGTTGAGAAACTCAGAAGATTAGCTGATTCAATTGAGAACGGTGAAAACTTTAGAATTTCGATTGCTGGAGAGGCTATTTATGTACCAGACAGAGCGAAGTTTACAATTGAACACGAACGTGAAGATGGAGCGCACGAAGTTGAGTTTCAAATCAAATGGGAGGATAATTAATCCATATCCCTAAAAAAAACTTGAAATCCCGTCCCGATAACATTCGGGAGCGGGATTTTTTTTGTTCTATAGTCTAGTCAGATTTTTTTCGTTTACTCCTAATAAATTCCAGAATAATAAAGAGTAATACCCCCCATGCGAAGAAGAAAAAGTTGAAAGCAAAAACTCCAATGACCAGCCAAATGTTACTCATTATACTTGATTTTCGGTATACGATATAATAGAAAACTGTGGCGAAAATTGCCCAACCTATAACAAGCCACCAAGGAACTAATGAAAAAACCATTTCTTATTTTTTCGGAAAGTTAAAGAACTTTAGGCGTTTGAAGTAGTTCTATTTATACTTTTGCATGAGTTTATGGAAACAATGGAAATATTAGATCAAACCTTATTGGACTATTGCGAGCAACACACTTCAGCAGAATCTGAAGCCTTGCATACCTTAAATCGTAAGACACATTTAGAAGTTTTAAGTCCTATTATGCTTTCCGGTCATCTTCAAGGAAGAGTGTTAAGCTTTATTTCCAAGCTAATTCAACCTAAATTTATTCTAGAGTTAGGGACTTATACTGGTTACTCTGCCTTGTGCATGTTAGAAGGACTTCACCCGGAGGGTAAACTCATTACTATTGATAATAACGAAGAACTTGAACCAATCATTGAAGAGTTTTTAAAGCAGGATGCTAGAGCTAATCAAGTTGATTTTAGAATTGGAAACGGATTGGACATAATTCCTTCTTTACCAAATGATATTGATTTAGTATTTATTGACGCTGATAAATCCAATTACTCAAATTACTTTGACGCTGTAATCGATAAGGTGCGTATGGGCGGAATTATCCTAGCTGACAATGTTTTATGGAAGGGAAAGGTAGTTACGGGAGCAACGGATAAAACCACTAAAGTCCTAATGGAGTTTAACGCTAAAGTTCAAGCAGATCCGCGCGTTGAGAATGTTCTACTTCCTATTCGCGATGGAATAATGGCGATTCGTAAAATTGCCTAGAAATAGGGTTTTAATAACTTAAATAGGATTCCAGCTATCCCTGCTGTAGCAATGAAGATCGTTACGAAATAGCGCCAAAATCCATACCCTTTCTTTTGAAGAACGAAAGCAAAAATAGTTGCAGAAACTGCAGAAATTAAAATCACCCAAAGTAAATCACTCATATACTTTCTTTGATTTATCCCAGTATTCATCCAACTTCTCCAGTCCCAATTCACTTATTTCTTCATTGTCTTCCTTTATCTTTTCTTCCATCCACTGAAAACGGTTTTGGAATTTAATATTGGTTTTGGCTAAGGCATTTTCAGGATTAACACCTATCCATCTTCCGTAATTAATCAATGCGAAGAGTACATCGCCAAATTCCTTTTCCTTCTTTTCTTGATCTCCACTTTTAACTTCATCGTCCAGTTCTTTCAACTCTTCTTGAACCTTGGCATATACTTGATCTACGTTGTCCCACTCAAATCCAACTCCCTTTACTTTTTCTTGAATTCGTTGTGCTTTTACCATTGCCGGTAGAGATTTAGGCACCCCTTCTAATACCGATTTTTTACCTTCCTTAAGCTTCAACTTTTCCCAATTTTCTTTAACCTCATTCTCATCAGCTACTTCAACATCTCCGTATATGTGTGGGTGACGATGAACGAGTTTGTCGCAAATGGCATTCAAAGCATCAGTAATATCAAAAGCTTTCTTTTCATCAGCAATCTTTGCATAAAAAACCATATGAAGCATTAGGTCTCCAATTTCACCCTTCAACTCTTCCATATCATTGTCAAGAATAGCATCGGCTAACTCGTAGGTTTCTTCTATGGTCAAGTGTCTTAGCGATTCTAAAGTTTGCTTTTTATCCCATGGACATTTCTCTCTTAAATCGTCCATTATATTCAATAATCGCTCAAAGGCTTTTAGCTTCTCTTGCATTTTGCTAATTTTAGGGAGTGAAGTTACTACACTTTTTGCTATTCACTTTAATGGTTCAGGGGATCTTTGCCCAAGAAAAGGAGCCGCGTAGTATCTCCGTTTTAACTAAAACTGGCTTTCTCATTGCGCATCGATCTCAAATGTCGCATTTAGTACAAGGCTTAAACTATGGTGTTGAATTAGAGTTTGCCAAACAGCGCTCGAATTTTAATTTTTATTCCGAGGGATTACGTTGGCCAGTGCAAGGTTTCTCTGTCTCTTATCAAGATTTTGGTTTTCGAGAGGTGCTTGGATTGGGTATAGGTGTAATGCAGTTTACAAAGTTTAATTTGATTCAGCGTGAAAAAATCGGTTTCCTAGACTTGAAACTAGCCAGTGGGTTTTCAATAATTACAAAGGACTATGATGCGATTGAAAATCCCAAAAACAATGCTATTGGTTCACATTTAAATCACCTCATTTCAGCGCAGCTCACCTGGGAAAAGCATTTGGGACATGTGAATTTTGGTTTGGGATTAGAGATTAATCATTACTCCAATGCCTCTATGAACGCTCCAAACTTAGGCTTAAATACGCCAATGCTTCATGTGAAGCTAGGTTATAACGACGCTCCACGTCAAGTTTATACTCCATTTGAAGGGCCAGTTATTGCTGTTTTGCCAAGATTTTCTAACAACTTCCATGTAGCACTAATGACAACATTTAAGCAAAATTTACCTGGGTTAGCACCAAGTAAATTTTTACCAATAGTTGGGGTACAAGCCGCTTACCGCAGGTATTTGAACCTGAAGTGGGATTTAGAGGGTACGGTTGATGTGATTTATAATCAAGCTAATCGTGTTTTTTACGAAGATCAATCGTATTCATTTATGCAAACTGTGCAATTAGGAGCCACTGTCGGTGTTGCTTATAATTTTTACAAAGCACAAATCTACATTGGGTTAGGCGGATATTTATATAATCAAATTAATCCTGCAGGTTGGATTTACAATAGAATTGGATACAGAAGAAAGTTCGGAGATGCTGAACGTTGGTTAGGATTTTGTGGAATTAAGGCCCATTTAGGTAAGGCTGATTATATGGAGGCAGGAGTAGCTTATGTATTTTAGAATTTTTGTCATAGCGGCTCTGTTAATGTTCTCTTGTAAGAAGAGTACTGAGCGATCTTGTTTTAAATCGGCCGGTGAATACAGTCAAATTGATATACCCATTTCGGATGTAGATTCCATAAGTTTATTTAAGAATATCAAGTATCGTATTTTTCAGGATAGTCAGAATGTAGTTCGTGTTAAAGGTGGAGAAAATCTAATTTCGTTTGTTGATGTTCAAAACGAGGGTGGAATGCTTTCTATTGCCAATGAAAATTCATGTAATTTCTTCAGAAAATATAAAGAAGAGATTGAGGTAGAAATTCATTATCCAAATTACAGCAGATTTTATATAGAACCGAGTGACTCTGTTATTTTCATGGATACGATTAGAAGTACTGATTTAAGAATTGATCTTAGAGACGGGGGAGGAAGTGCTATACTCACTACTGAATCAAATTTTCTTTCGATTGTAGTTTCAAACGGTACGGCTGATTATGTGCTTAAAGGTTTTGCTAATCAGGCTGAGGTAAAAGTACAGAATAATGGTTTCGCTGATGCAACAGGGTTTACCGCTAACGATCTTTTTCTCTACCAGCGTTCTACCGGAGATTTAAAAGCGAATGTAGATGGAGCTAATGTCCTGCTTATAATTGATGGGATTGGGAATGTTTATTATCAAGGGACTCCTAATACAGAGGATCTAAATTTTAACGGTTCAGGAGAATATTTACCATATTAATATTCTGGTAAGACAAAAGAATTATTTTTGAGAAAAAGAATCTATCATGGCAGTCGAAATTATTGATGATATAAACAATAACCCAAATGATGATCAAGTAGCTAAAAATAGAGCTATTGTTGCACACATCACCATTATTGGATGGGTGATCGCCTTGGTTCAGAACAATGCTGATAAAAAAGAATTTGCAAGCTTTTATATTCGTCAAATGTTGGGGCTTATTCTGCTTTCCGTTGCGGGTGCAATGTTTCAAGTGATCTTCATTGGTTATATAATATCTATGGCTTCACTTGTGTTCTGGATTTTAAGTTTGATTGGTTCGATCAATGGTCAGAAATCACCGACGCCTTTGATAGGGGAATACTTTCAAGATTGGTTTAAAACTTTGTAGGCATTTAATACAATTTTATTTCTAGAAATATTTATTACCTTACGGATTCAGAAAAAACTATTTAACCTTTCTCAATGAGTGATGATATCATAGACGTTTCCCCAGAAACGGGTTCTCAGGAAACTCCTCAAGCAGTAAAAACCTTAAGTATTATTAGCATTATTGGTTCAAGCGTTTGGATTTTATTGGTAGTTCTTGGAGGGGCTTATTTAATGACTGCTGGGAGCTATATGTTAGCGGTACTACCAGGAGGTCAAGAAATGATGGGGCTTGTGGCTATCTTACTTTTAGTCATGATACTCCTCAATGTTCTTGGACTAGTAGGCGCTATAAAAATGCTAAATGGGAAAAAAAGTGGCTTTATATTGTATGCTATAAGCACGGGTATATGGGCTTTACTCTTGCTATTGGGAGCAACTGAGTTTATCAACCTAATATCAGCCTTGGCATCAATCGGCTTTTTAATAGCTTTTGGAACACAACAAAAAAATCTTAACTAATCAATTTAAATTTACATTATGAGTGATGAAATCTTAGACACTGGTGCAACTGGACCACAAGGAAATGGTGAAAGACCACAATTTTTAACCGTATTATGCATCCTTACTTTCATAGGTTCGGGATTAGGAGTGCTAGCAAACCTTTTACTCCTTGTAGCTGGAGGAACCTTTGCTAAAATGATCCCTGGCGGATTAGGTGAGGGGCTATTTATATGGTTGATTCTTGGATTAATTTCTTCTGGTCTATGTCTTTTCGGAGCGATTCAAATGTTTCAATTGAAGAAAATGGGTTTCATGCTTTATGCTGCAGGATCAGGATTATATGTTGTTGTAAACATTGCTAGTACAATGCTTATGCCTTCTTACGTTGAGCCTAACTGGACGGGTGTTGGATTGGGAATTGCAATTGCGGCAGGATTCGTAGCAATGTATAACCAAAACAGACCTGCTTTAATTCACTAATAAGCATTATTCACGTTTGTAAACAATTATCAACGAGAGGTATTTTTTATCAATATATTTTTTAAATTCACTTCTGTTAACTAATCAAAATTAAATTATGAGTGAAGATATTATCGATGGAGCAGCTCCTGCAGGAGCTGTAGAAAGACCAACATTTTTAACTGTATTATGCATTCTTACTTGGATTGGATCTGGTTTAGGTGCAATCTTGGTATGGACTGGCGACGGAGCATCTGCTACACCAATGTGGTACAAGTCTGCAATCTTATTAGCAAACGTAGCTACTGGTTACGCTGCTTGGGAAATGTGGAACTTAAAGAAGCAAGGTCTTATGATCTACACTGCTGGTGAAGTTTTAGCTTTAATCTTACCATGGATTTTAGTTTACGCTATTTTACCTCCATTCTTAGCTAATATGATGAGCGGGTTATTAATGATTACTTCATTATTCCCAATCGCATTCCTAGTTATGTACTGGATTAATGCTAGGCATTTAAAATAAAGATTTTTTAATCTGTAAAAAACCATTTTCCCCGTGAAAATGGTTTTTTTTATTCCAAAATTTAAACCATTAATCAATGGAAGAAGCTTTAGAAAACGTTCAAGATCAACCGAAACAACGTCCGGTAATTCTAACCATTTTATGCATTCTCTCCTCTATCTTTTCCGGGATAATGGGAGTGTTTTTAATTGTAATTTTCTTTTTCTTAGGCACTGCTGTTGCAAGTGGCGATGCCTTACCTATAATGCTAATTGCATTTGGGATTTGGGCGCTTGGATTAATCGCCATTATTTTGATGTGGAAGCTTCGAAGAATAGGCTTCTATCTTTATGTAGTCTCTAATATTGTTGTGACCAGCCTTCAAATTTGGTACACTGGTGACGTGAGTTACATGACCATTGCCGTGCCGGTGATTTTTATAGCAGCATTTGCTTCTCAGGTGAAAAGTATGCGTTAGAATGTTGGTTAACAAATAAATTGTATTAATTTACATCGGAATCATAGTTTTGATGATTGCTTCACAATGGAGAGTTTTTTCAAAAGCAGGTCAACCAGGATGGGCATGTCTTATTCCAATTTATAACATTTATATCATGACCTTAATAGCAAAAAAAACAGGATGGTGGTTGGCAATTATACTGTTGGTTCCACTTGTGAATCTTGTTTTCGCAATTATGCTGTTAAACGGAGTAGCGAAAGCATTCGGAAAAACGGAAGGCTTTACAGTAGGAATGATTTTCTTGCCAATAAACTTCTGGCCAATTCTTGGATTTGGTGATGCGCAATATCAAGGAGCTCAAGCAGAAGGATCACAAGAAATTCTGGATGCTTAACTAAAATCCAATTAGAAATTATTAATGAGCCGCTTCAGTTTTTTTGGAGCGGCTTTTTTCGTACTTTTGTACCATGGAATTAATACTCATAACAATAGGGCTTTTGGGAGTTGGTTTTGCAGGAATTGCAATCAAAATTTGGGCGAAGAAAGATGGGAAGTTTGAAGGTACTTGTGCAAGTAATAATCCTATCGTAAACCCTGACAACAATGGGGTTTGTAGTTTCTGTGGTGCCCGTCCAGATGAGCAGTGTATGAAAGATGAAGTAGCGTAATTATTGTTCCGATAATTGCTCCGCTACCAACTTGTCTAAAGGAAAAGTAAATTCCTCAGGATTCAAATCGCCAAATGCAACCCATCTAAATCTTTGGGCTTTATTTGTCATGGGCTGAAAGCCTTCCTCTTTATACAGGCTTAAATCCGCATCCGAAGAAACCTTATAGTAAATACTGTGCAATTGATCCCTTTTATTAAATCTAGAAACTTGTAGAAAATCATTCGTATAATAGAACTGGTCTACAGAAATGTCGATCCCAAGCTCTTCTTGAAACTCACGCTTTAAACAATCAGCTGTACCTTCTCCAAACTCTAATCCACCGCCAGGGAATTTGGTCATTTCATGACCACCACGTACTTCATCAGTCACTAATACTTTACCTTCTCTAATCAAGAGTCCGTAAACCCGAATATTAAACCTTTCTATTTTCAAAATGTTCTAGTAATTGTTAAATCATAAATATATAATCTATCTACTTTATATTATATTTGATACCGCTGATTTTATAAAGGATAATCACTATTACAAACATGGCAATAAGCAAAAAAGAACTCGAATTTAACAAGAACGAAGACGCAATGAAATTACTCATTGCCGATATGAAAAGAAACTTTGGTAAAGTTGAAGTAGGCGGAGGTAAGAAGCGAATCGAAAAGCATAAAGCGAAAGGTAAAATGACTGCCCGTGAGCGAATCAATGCCTTGGTTGATGAAGGAACAGATACAATTGAAATTGGAGCTTTTGCTGGATGGGGAATGTATGAAGAGTATGGAGGATGCCCAAGTGGAGGCGTAGTGATAAAGATCGGATATGTTTGCGGAAGACAATGTATTATTGTTGCAAACGATGCTACAGTGAAAGCAGGTGCTTGGTTTCCGATTACGGGAAAGAAGAATTTAAGAGCACAGGAAATCGCTATGGACAATCATTTACCAATTATTTATTTGGTAGATAGTGCTGGTGTATTCTTACCGTTACAAGATCAAATCTTCCCAGATAAAGAGCACTTTGGTAGAATCTTTAGAAATAATGCCGTAATGTCTAGTGAGGGTATTACTCAAATTGCTGCTGTAATGGGGTCTTGTGTTGCTGGTGGTGCATATTTGCCAATTATGTCAGATGAATCATTAATTGTAGATAAGACAGGAACGATTTTCTTAGCCGGATCTTACCTTGTAAAGGCAGCAATTGGCGAGAGTATTGACAATGAAACACTGGGTGGTGCCACTACACACACCGGTATTTCAGGCGTTTGTGATTATAAATCAAAAGATGATGCGCACTGTATTGAAACCATTAGGAATTTAATGGATAAAATCGGAGCTAAGGACAAAGCTGGTTTTGACCGAAAAGAATCTAAAGAACCGAAAGAAAATCCAGAGGAGATTTACGGTCTTTTTCCTGCGGATAGAACAAAGCCTTATGACGTAAACGATATTATTTCGCGTTTAGTCGATGATTCTGAATTTGAAGAATACAAGGCAGAATACGGTCAAACTATCGTTTGCGGTTACGCCCGAATTGATGGCTGGAGCGTAGGAATTGTCGCGAATCAACGAACCCTAACCAAAACAGCTAAAGGCGAAATGAGATTTGGTGGAGTGATTTACAATGATTCAGCAGATAAAGCGGCTCGTTTTATCATGGTATGTAATCAAAAGAATATTCCATTGGTATTCTTGCAAGATGTTTCTGGATTTATGGTGGGTTCTAAATCAGAGCATGCTGGAATTATTAAAGATGGAGCAAAGCTGGTGAGTGCTATGTCAAATTCTGTTGTTCCTAAATTCACTGTAGTCATGGGGAATTCATACGGAGCAGGAAATTATGCTATGTGCGGTAAGGCTTATGATCCACGTTTAATTGTTTCTTGGCCAACAGCAGAATTAGCCGTTATGTCTGGAGCTTCAGCTGCAAAAACTCTTCTTCAAATTGAAGTTGCTTCACTCAAGTCAAAAGGAGAAGAAGTGGATGAGAAAAAACAACAGGAGCTTTACGATAAAATTAAGTCACGTTACGATGAGCAAATCTCTCCTTATTACTCTGCTTCTCGTTTATGGGTTGATGCGATTATTGATCCTTTAGATACTAGAAAATGGGTATCAATGGGTATTGAGGCCGCGAACGGCAAAAAGGCAACTAAGCGCTATAACGTTGGCGCTGTACAAACTTGATATTTCTTTTCCCCCTTCGGAGGGGGATTTAGGGGGAGGACTTTTGACTCATGCTTAAGTTTAATTTTAAGGTATTCTTAATACTTATTGTATTTGTCTCGGCATCATGTATTCCAGAGGACGATCCCAATGCGTTTAACAGGTTCACGGATGATTTGCACGAAAACGTCGCGAATATAGAGTTAGAACAACAGAAGCTATATTCAAACATAGATCAGAAGTGTCAAGAATATAAGAAGTTCATAGAAGAAAGCTTATCAGAGAGTCATCAATTCGGTATACAAAATTTGGATTCTTTAAGAAGTGATTCTGAATTTGTTGATGATTGTGAAAAAGAGCTTTTATATTTTACAGCTGAGCATTTGTTTGATTTAGAAAAGTTTGATCTAGCATTAGCTCAATATGAAAAGGCAAATGATGGAAAATACGATGGCTACACAATTATTAATGAAGCCAGGTGCCTTATCGCTTTAGGGAAAACGGAACTTGCTAAAGTCAAACTTGAGTCGCGTTATAAAACTTATTTTCAAGATGGTTATTATTTGGCAAACTATTATGAAATGCAAGGAGATACAACTTCAGCGATAGAAATTTATTCAAACGTATATGAGAAGGGTGGATTAGAGTCTCTTAGATGTCATGATCGAATTAGAAAATTAAGAATTGGAGAACCTATGCTTGAAGATTTGGATCTTTCAAGTTTAAAATATGATAAGCCAAGGTTATTGATCAGTGCTCCATAAGCCTGAATGATTTATTACCCTAACCTTTTCATTACATAGTTAGAAATCTTTTCGTAGAATTGGATAGGTGTCATTGTCCGCCACACCACTTCTTCTAATTCTCCACCCATGATAAAATACTGGTCAATATTCTCTTCTTTGAGCTCATCCACCACATGGTCGCGCAAATTAACCATGCACATCCAGCCCAATTCATCTTCTACTTCTTCGAACCACTCTTCGTAATAACAATCGTCGGATCCGTGAAAGTTCAGAATATTCTCTCCAATCAAAATAAATTTATTGATTCCCGCCTGCATTAAAGTCTCAATCACATCCCGCTTCAAAAGCATAATATCATTATTGACGGCATCATTCCATTCTCCAATAAA
Organism: Crocinitomicaceae bacterium; assembly: GCA_022447665.1. Lineage (GTDB taxonomy): Bacteria > Bacteroidota > Bacteroidia > Flavobacteriales_D > Crocinitomicaceae > JAKVAQ01. The sequence goes on along the minus strand of JAKVAQ010000038.1, from coordinate 19,917 downwards.
CTCGAGCACAGCAAAACCTTCTTCATAATCAGCATAAAGAATTTTCATGAACAGGGTAGGCGACCCAAAATTATCCCATTGCGGATGAATGGCATAATTGTACATAAAATCAGTAAACTCAAACTCTGAGTAAATCCTTCCGTAAAAAGGTGATTGAATGTCATCAGAGGCAATGTAAAAACCTCGCCAGTTATAATATGGTTCTATGCTGTGCACGAATACAAAGTTACTTTCATTTCTCTTAGCAGAAACAACAATTTAACTACCTTTGTTTTGTTCCTGGAAGCCTTTTTTTCGAAAGCGGAATGGAAATTGTACCATTTGATTGAATTAAATAAAAAAGATGAAAAAAGCGTTTAAGCAATTTTTAGCATTAGGTCTTGGTTTACTGGTTTTTATTGCCTGTACGGGCGAAGAGAAATCACGAGAAGATAAGATCGCATCAATGATGACGGAGATGAATGCTCCCTTCTTTATGATGAGTATGAATCCTCAAAATTTAATGGATAAATCAGGAGTAATGGATGGTGTATTGCCATTTACCTATGAGCTAATTCTAAGCTTTTTTATCGATGAATCAGTTACAGGAATAGATTATGATACGGATGCGCAAGTAATCGTTACCAATGGTTCTGGTTTTACACCGGATTTCTTTGTAATCTTCAAGGTAAAGAAAGAAGAGACTTTCGTTGAACTTTTAGAGAAAGAGGCAAACGCTAAAATTGAGGAAAAAGAAGACTTCAAATACGCAATTAAAAAATCTGATCAGTATGCCGTTACTTGGAATGAAGAATTTGCCATTTTAGCAAATATTCCAATAGATATTACAGCTATGTTCCAGGGTGGAGGAGATCAAGGTCAAAAAACAGTTGATAAGTCTATCCGCTACATAAAAGCAGCCGACGAAAAAGAACCAAATGCGGAATATGCAGAGTTTTTCAAAAGAGATAATGATATGTCAATGCGCTTCGATGGTAGAGGTTTCTACAAATTCTTCTCAGAAATGTCCATGGGAGAAGCTGAAGAAATTGAGGCTATGCAAGAGACCTTGGAAGGTACTTCTGTTGACTTTAGCATGAACTTTAATAATGGAAACTTTGTGATGGAATACGTTTCTAACATTGCTGACGATATTAAAGCGAAGTACGATTTTATTGGAGAAACAGGAGTTGATCCAAGTTTATTAGGATATGCAAATGGACGTAACCCGGTACTTTCAGGTTCTTACAATCTTGAAATTGGTGGAATGCAAGAATATTTAGATACCGAGATGGATCCTAAACAATCTGAGGAATTCAAAGCAGAGGTGGCTGAAATGGGAATTGAATGGGATGCTATGGATGACGCCTTAAACGGTCAGTTAGTGTATATGATTGATGGTTATATGACGCAAGAAGTAGTGTATGATTATGGGTTCGAAGAAACGTATACAGATGTTCAACAAGTTCCAATATTCGCTGTTGTAGCCGGTGTTACCAATCCTTCAAATTTTGCTGATGTACTCTCTGAAGGGGAAGACATTGGCACAGGGGTACTAAAGTTAGGTGATGCCTTCATAGTATTGAATGATGAGATTTTCTTTGCTTCAAATGATAGTTCTTGGGCCAATAAAGTAATGGCGGGTGAAACAACAAGTATTTCTGACCCTCATAATGTATTAACAGAAATGCCTTTCGGAATCTATGCTGATTTTGCTGCATTATCGCAAATGGAAGGATTGAATGATATGGAGCCATATGTTAATCTAATGGTAGATTTCTATGGTTCGGCAGATATTAATGGAGGGTCTTTCACCTTTACAATGCAAGATGATTCTAAGAACTCTTTAAGAATTCTTACAGAGACTGTGGCAGATGCATTAAATAGAATGGATGAAATGGCGAATCCAGACATTCAAAGCGATTTAGATGCAGCAGTTGAAGAAGGATTAAAAGAATTAGAAGAGGTAGATGCGGAAGAAGTTGTAGATGATGCACTTAAGGCATTAGAGGAGAGTTTCGAAGAATAAATAATTATTAAGAATCGAAAGGCCCGGTTATAGAAATGACCGGGTCTTTTTATTTTTACACCGATGGATATTCTAGTTCTCGTATTGGTTTCTTTTGGAGCGAGCTGCCTAACTTTTTTTAGTGGGTTTGGTCTAGGTACCATGTTAACACCTGTTTTTATAGTATTAACTGGTGGTGATTTAGTGCTGGCTATGATGATGACAGCAATTGTGCATTTTGCCAATAATGTCTTCAAGTTTCTTCTTATGAAGAAGTCAATAGACTGGTCTATTGCACTTAGGTTTGGGGGGATTGCAATTCCAGCGGCAGCCTTAGGAGCTTATTTGATTTCTGATCTGGAAGAACAAGTAGTTTTTGCGTACGCACTTAATGGAGGAGAGAATGAAATCTTTTTATCCAACCTCATATTTGGGTTCGTATTAATTGTATTTGCATTAATCGAGTTAATTCCGAAATGGGGATTTTTCTTTGCTAAGGCAAACGCTTTAATCGGAGGTTTGTTGAGTGGTTTTTTTGGAGGATTATCAGGACATCAAGGAGCGTTAAGGACTGCATTTTTAATTAAGTTCAAGTTGAGTAAAGAGGCTTTTATTGCCACCGGAATTGTAATAGCATTGGTGGTAGACATTGTACGAACTCCTTTTTACTTCATAGAAAAGAAGGCCTCCCTAAACATTGATGATTGGTTATTTGTTGGTATTGCAACTGGAGCGGCACTAACAGGTGCGATTATGGGTAAGATGCTCTTGAAAAAGATCAAATTAAAAACACTTAATATTACTGTTGGAATTGCTATGCTTGTTTTTGGGATTTTGCTGGCGGCAGGAATTTTAAACCGATGACAAAGAAAGAAGTAAGAGAAAAATATGGAGAAAAGCGACGATTTATCGAGCGCAATATCGTGTCTTTGTTTTCTGGTAAAATACGAGAAGTTTTGCTGGAGAATTTTGATTTTGAGGGTAAAAATGTGAGTTTGTTCACAAGCTTAGAGTCAAAGAATGAGGTAAATACTTGGCATTTCTTTAACCTTTCAAAAGTGAATGTATATGCACCGGTAATGAAAGCCAATAATACCTTGCAACATATCCAAATTTCAGATAATACCGAATGGGAGGAGAATAATTGGGGAATAAAGGAACCTGTTTCAGGGGCTCAAATTAGTCCAGATAAATTCGACTTTGTAATTGTACCGTTATTGGCTGCTGACAAACGCGGATACCGCACAGGATATGGAGGAGGCTATTATGACCGATTTTTAGCTCAATGTCCTAAAAATTGCGTTTTCATTGGAGTGGGTTTTTACGATCTTATTGATGAAATTGAAGATGTCAATGAATTTGATGTGCCCCTTCACTTCTATGCTCAGCCAGAAAAATTAACGAAATTCTAAATCTCAGATTTTCAAGTGACTTTTGGCAAGAAACTTGCTAAATATGGTTTAAATTTGAAAGGGTAATACCATTCTTTCGACAACTATAAAAAAGGAACTATGAAACGTTTAATTTTTGCACTTTGTGCAGTTTTAGTATCAAGTTTATCATTCAGTGCTGACCAGCCAGACCATTCAATATGGGAGAGATTGCTACAAGCAAATGTCTCATCATCAGGCAAAGTGAATTATAACAACTTTAAAATAAAGCAAGATACGCTTGATGCTTATTTGAAAGAATTAAAGGATTATTATCCAAATAAAGAATGGACAAAAAACGAGAAGAAGGCATATTACATGAATGCTTACAATGCATACACCATTAAATTTGTTATTCGTCGTTACCCCGTTGAGTCAGTAAAAGACGTTAAGTTTTCAGGAAAAGACATTTGGAATACCAAATTGGTTTTTCTGGGCACACAAACTTTTACACTGAAATACGTCGAGGATAATATTCTGAGAAAAATGGGTGATCCAAGAATTCATTTTGGAATTAACTGTGCATCTTTTTCTTGTCCAAAATTATACAACCATGCCTTTACAGGAGATAACGTAAATAGTGCGTTAACTAAGCTCACAAAGGCGTATGTCAATGATGAAAAACATAATGTGATTAAGCCGAAGAAACTTCAGTTATCGGAGATTTTTAAGTGGTATTTGATTGATTTTACTGAAGAGCAAACATTAATTGAGTGGTTAAATAAATACTCAAAAGTGACCATTAATGCCGATGCTAAAATTGAGTATTTACCATACAACTGGAGCATCAACGATTAAAATGAGGGTAGGCTTATTTATATCATTTCTATTGATATTCTTTTCTGCGAAAGCGCAGGATACAGCGTATGATGAAATGCTTAAAACCTACTATAAAAACACGGTTCCAACCATTCAGCCTGCAGATTTATACAAGCGAATGCTTCGCGGAGATATCATGCATATCCTAGATACACGCATGAAAAAGGAATTTGAAGTTTCAACATTACCCGGAGCACAACATGTAGGGTTTTTAAGTTTTAATGTAAAGAAAATCTCGGACATTAAGAAAGATGAGCTAGTCATAGTCTATTGCACTATTGGAGCTCGTTCTGAGAGTATTGGAGAGAAAATTCAGGATAAAGGCTACAAGAATGTCTACAACCTCTATGGGGGAATTATTCAATGGGTAAATTCTGGCTACCCATTGGTGAATGCTGAAAATCAGAAAACGAGCGATGTCCACGTTTATTCAAAGGATTGGGGACAATGGCTTAAAAAGGGAACAGCAGTTTACTAATGAAAAACGCTCTCATTACTTTCGTTAAGAAGCCGATTTTGGGAAAAACAAAAACGCGCTTAGCGGCAACCATCGGCGATGAAAAAGCCTTGGAGGTCTACATAAAACTTCTAGAACATACCAAGAAAGTGGCCAGCTTAACACCAGCAGACCTTCATGTGTTTTATGCATTTGATATTGTGGAGGATGATATGTGGAATGAGGATGCCAAACACTTGCAGGTAGAGGGGGAGCTCGACGTAAAAATTAAGGCTGCATTTTCGAAGATATTTGAGATGGGGTATGAGAAGGTGGTGATTATTGGAAGCGATTGTGCTGAGCTGAATGATGAAATTTTAGAACAAGCGTTTTATGGGCTAGATGATCACGATTTTGTTATCGGTCCTGCTTTAGATGGAGGTTATTATTTGTTGGGGATGAAGTCTTATGCTCCGGATGTTTTCGACGACATAGCCTGGAGTACCGAGACCGTTTTTAGATCTACATTGGATAGGATAGGGGAGCGCTCTTGCGCTACTTTACCGGTATTGAGTGATATTGACTACGAAGAGGATTTAAAACGCGCTCCTTGGTTGTTGGAAGACTAGTTAAATCTTATTGAATACGGGGATTATTTTTCAGCCGAAAGCGTCGCCAATAGAATAAGCTTTTTCGCGTACGTTTCTTAATCTTGCCATAATAATTTATCCATTTTTGATCTTGTATGAAATTAAATCGCTCAATCATAATATGAATGGTTAAGTATGCTGGCTCTAAAACTCTTTGTCCATGATGTGGCTCCATAATACCGAGAAGATATAGCTTCTTTTTCCATTCAAGAAACTCAGTTCTATCTTTTAGTCTGTGAGCCTCCTCCATTATTAAAAATATAAGATCACCTATTTTAATTTTTAATAGATAATCTGTAGCACGCCTTTCTCGATTCACAACAGTTTCGAAAAGATATGTGGTTGTGATCTTCGATTCCTTAACGCAATTTGATCTGAATTGAGCGAGTGCTAAGTAATAGTTAAACCAATAATCTTTACACGTGTCAGGAAGATTATTTAAGTTTTCTACAGTTGAATAGATTTCAGAGTGGTTATAAATAGAATCAGCAGCACTTGATCTGCACTGTGAATAGCTGATGTTTTGAAATAAAAATATTAAGTGTTTATATAGCCAGTGAGTTAAGTTCACGTGATAAGTACGTTAACTCTTGCTCCTTGGTTGTTGGAAGACTAGTTCTTAATTACTTTTTCAGCCAAGGTTTTTGTTTTAAGGTGAAAGATTCCCGGCGCCAAATCAATCAATTCTATGTGCGCCATTTCAGGATTTGAAAATTCTATAAATACCTGGCTAGTTATTTCTTGGCCAAGAGTGTTAAAGAGTCTAATTTCGGAGAGTTCCTGTTCAGATCCGATAATTGTAATCTGATCATTTGTAGGATTCGGATAAACGAGTATCTCTTGCGAATTGATTTCTATAAATACACTTTGAGAATTAGAATATTCAAAAGCGCCGTCATAATCTGTTTGTTTTAATCTATAATATGATTGACCAATAATCGGATCCCGATCCAACTCCAGATAATCTATTAGAGTAGAAGAATTTCCTGCGCCATCAACTTCAAATAAATCAATCCAATTAATACCATCTTTTGATCGCTGAACCGTAAAATAATCGTTATTAGTTTCCGAAGCTGTGAGCCATTTTAGTTCTACGAACTCATTGTCTATAGCTTTCGCTTGAAAATGCATTAACTCAATAGGCAATGGTGTTTGAATCGAATTTATCGTTCCTAATGTAAATCGTAAGTTGTTCGTAATCCCCGTCAAATTAGCAAATTGATAAATATCGCCACCCAAATCTGTTGCTCCAGCAATTGGTGTTTCATCATTAAAATTACCGTCATTATCAGTGTCAATTAGTAATCTTAAATCGGTCGTAGTCACGGAACCTAGACCCGTTAAATCAAAACTAATATCAATTCCACCAACATCAACAGCAGTTAAACTTGAGTTCACTTCACTAACCCGCCAAACTCTCTCGAATCTTGCATCAAGAGATGCAGGCACATCTGTAGATTCAATTGCTTGCTGCGTTCCGCCATCATGTCCCCAAATAAAAAACTCATCATCATTTAAATCACGCGGGTTAGATATTCTAACAATTCCAGACCCCTGTGCATCGTCATTGAAAACGGTAGCAGAGATTTGACCTATACCAGCAACATCGAAATCATAATCTCCATTTCCAGGGTCATCCTCATCGTAATAATCTTCCGAACTTAATGCAATATTGTATTTAGCGCTTAGGTAGTCTTGAACCATTATATGGTCTACAGCGTCAAGTGCATAATTAAAGTGAATGACCTCTGCATAGTCAGCTCCTAAATAAGTGCCATACCCGGTGTTCAAAGCTCCCAAGGCTAAATCTCTATTACTATTGGGTAAAGAAGTAGAAGCTTCTGTAGAGGTAACTATCACATTACTTTCACTTCGGATAGAACTCCTATTCCCAGCAGCTAAAGTACCGTCATAATTCCAACTTAGAATGTAATTGGTGGCATTTGAAAATGTGCTACCTCCCGTATCGAATCTATTATTTTGCGTGTGCACATCAAGATAGAGTCTACTGCCAGTGTAGAAAAACCAGGTATAGGCATAATTGGTTGGATCAGTAAATGTTACCCTTTTTCCTAAAATTCCTCTAGGAGCACCAGAGAGATTATTTGGTCTTAGAACTGTATAAAAGGTAATACCGGTGGTGCCATCTAGTATTGCTGCGTCGGGCACTGCCATTTCATCATTTCCGCCATCAAATCGAACTATAGGCATACTATTTAAGGCGCTTGAAACGAAATAAAGGGGTTGAAGAGCTGGATCAATCTGTTCGGCATCATTTGCATTACCAGATGCATCGGCCCAAGAAATTACAGGAGTTCCGTCAGTTTGATCAATATTATCTGCCCTTAGCCAAACGCCATTACTAGCTGTGTTTCCTACGCCGCCTGGCCCAGTTTGTCCAAAAGAAATGGAGAACAATAAAAACTTAAGTAGAATAACTGTATATCTCATAGCAGTAAGTACCTACTAAAAATACGAGAAATCAATGTTATTTTAAATAATTAGAAGAAAATCTTCAACAGGATTTATTCCAAATAAACCTTCACTTTTGCCAAGGAATAAATTGGTAACCAAGGAAACAATACTGGAACGGAAGTTATGTACTTTTGAAATTCCGGGTCTTCACCATAACGTTCCAGTTGTTTTTTCTCAAGTCTTTTTGTTGATCCCATCATAATTAATACAATGCAAATCCAACCAAATAAAGCAATCAGCCATTGCCACCAGCCCACAAAGAAACTAATTCCTACGATTAAGTTTCCGGTCCAAATAAGAATCTCTCCAAAATAATTTGGACAGCGAACCCATTTGTATAATCCAGTATTGCAAAATAGCTTAGGGTTCTCTTTTTTGAAAATTGATTTTTGATAATCTCCAATCGTTTCCAGCAACAAGCCTAGCCCCATAATGCCTGCCCCAGTGTAAGCGATATATGGATTTCTAGAAATTGAAATGAGTGCAAAAATGATAGGAGAGAACATACAAACATAGAGAATAGATATACCAAGCCAAATCATGATTTTAACACCAATTGATTGTCCTTTTGACGAATCGGTTTGATCTTATACTGCTTCATTGTAAGATGCATTGCGCTCTCTTTTTATTAGAAAGCCCACTAAACGTGTGGCCCAGAATGCCATAATTCCCACTTGTAGCCAATTGTATATATTCAGGTAGGGAAATAAATATGCGGTAATAAATACGCACATTAATACGATGCTAAACGTGTAGCCAATACTAATAAACCAGACTGTGCGTATAAAGCCTATTACACTTGCAATTAAGGCAATCCCAAAACAAATCAATAAGAGGGCAAGAATTTGTCCCATACCTTAAAATATACTAATGAGCTCAAGGTTCACTAGAGCTGCTATAATCAATCCAATAATTCCTAATATACCCAAGTAGCTTAAATTTTTATTTACGGCTCTTAAGCTAAAAAAGAAAGCAAAGAAGCTGAAGTAATAAAGATCTAATGGGTTTTTACTGTTAAAAGCTAAGAATCCCAAAAAGCCTAGGAATCCGAACCAGCCCATTGATCTGCCGACCCGTTTGTTTTTATCATTTTCCACAGCTACTTCAATTTCAATAAAACTAAGAAACTATGCAAATCTCCTTTTTTGCGGAATCACCCCTACACCCAATCCAATTTTTCGAGCTTCCTTTCATCATCTGAATCACCAGTGTTCAGGGTAGTCACAGGTTCAAATAAAATAACTTCAACTTCTTCTTCGGCAATTGGTTTGTGGTAGACTCCTTTTGGAATCACAATAAATTCACCTGGATTCACTACCTGAGTTCTATCATCAAACTCCATTTTTAGAGTTCCTGAAATTACCAAAAACAATTCATCTTCTAATTCATGTGCGTGGCGTGTAAACTCCCCTTTGAGTTTCGCGAATTTCACGCACTGGCCATTCAATTCAGCTCCAATTTTCGGTGTCCAATGCTCTTTGATTTTAGAGAATTTCTCGGCTATGTTAATCACTTTCATAAATTAGACTCGCGTTAATTTCATTAAAAAAATGCCGTATTCATTTTCTATTTCGTGAACTCCTAGTTTAAAACGATATGGAAGTTCGTGGTTGAATACCAAGACATCTACATAGTATCCGCCACGTACTGAAACTGAAAAATAAAACTCTTTACCATAGTACATTTCAGAAAGAACACAGCTTTCTTTCCATTCAATTTTTTCGAAAGAGGCTCCCTTCACGCTTTTACTTCTAAAATATCTTTCTTTAGCCTTAGTAGTCCAACTTAACCCTTCTTTTTTCATCCCTCTTTTTAGTTTGCCCCTGTACTTTTTGGTTGGAGTAAAACTGATAAACTCCATTCGTGCATCAAAGATTTCTAAAACATCTAAGATGATCTCATTTTTTCCGCTACTTAGTCTAAGTGGTTCTGTGTCGACAGTGTTTAAATCAATTGAAAAAGTAGCAATTAAATCATCTGGGTTTTGATCTTCATCCCAAACTTCTAGTACTATCGTATCCTCTTTGAACGCTCGAAACTCAATGGTCTCTAAAAATCTATTGTTTACATTTTTAATGCTTTCCCACTCATGTATTATATCCCCGTTAACAATAAGTTTGCAATAGAGTTCCGGTTTAATACTTTGGGGCCTAAAGGGTACTTCCGGATCATAAGCAACTTGTTCAGTAAACACTTTGCCGCTTAAACGCCATTCATATTGTGCATAGGTGATTTTAAAACCAAAAAATAAGGCTAACAGAAGAAGTACTCGAACCATATTTAGCCCTTAATTTCTACTATTTCTAATTGACGAGTGTTACGCATTAATCGCACCCAAATTACATTTCCATTTGGCATGGTTACCAGTTCATTACCGTCCCGATTAACTGGGCCATCAGGCATTTTACATTGCGACTGAGGTTCGTTACCATAATAGGTTTGTAGCACATCCAATTTTCCTTCTCTTCGTAACCTCTCATTCAAGAAAACAAACTTATCTTCTATACCACTTTTTGCTCCTGTATTATTGTACTGAACCTCATTATAGATCAGCAATAAACGATCTCCAACGACGGCAAGCTTTGGATTAACCTCTTCAATGAACTTAGTCTTCGTCATTTGTGTAATCTTTATTTCATAAGCATCCAAATCACATTTCACAATGAAAATATCATTCATTCCTCTGTTTACTGAATAGGGATTGTCATCGTGATTTGATTTAGCATCTTCCTCTGTTTCTACAGCAATGTAGAGGTTGTTTTTCCACACAATAGGTGCAGAAATATGACTGTCTGCAATATAATTATCACCATCTAAGCCGGAAATAGGAAGGAGTACTTCATGAAAAAACGATGTCGAATCAGTAGAGTCTTTATGCATTGTGAGATTGATTTTAGATAGGGTAAGTCCACGAGGGTCGTAATCGCCTAAACTATACAAATAGGCATGTTCTTCGTGTACTAAAGACTTTTGTGCAAAGCAATGCGAAACATGCCAAAAATCTTGTTTTCCTTTTTTCAAAAATCCATCATCCACATGGAATGTTCGGTATGCTCCTTTTTGCACCACATCTTTAAGGCCTGTGCGCTCTTCTGAAGTTGTATAAACAATCCCAACAGAATCAGCAATCTCTAAACATACATTATCCCTTGAGTAATAGTCAAACACCTTATTTCCTGGAACTTTTACATTGTCTTTTTTAAAGAAACTTTCTGTGAAGATCAACTCCCCTTTTTTATCGTGTTTGGTTAAATAAATACTTGGATAAATACCATACGTAAGCAGGTTATAATCGTCGGAAGATACCGCAAAGAAACCATCTTCCGTTGCCTTAATGGCATGAATTAACCGGCCATAAGTGATATGACTTTTTAGTTTAAAATTTTCATTAAAAAAGAGAATCTCTGTACCATCGGCATGGGCAAATGCGACAATTAGTTTATTATCTGGAGTTGTTGCCACAACAGGATTATCAAAGTCGTTAGAAAGCGCAAAAGGTAATTCAACAAGATGGTTATTAGCTTGGTCTTTGATGTATTCGGATTGCTCGAAAGACTTATGTTCCAACTTCTTTAACGGGTTAAGTTGCAATGAGTTTAAAAAGGTCAATAAGCTATCCTGAGCAGCCATAAACACTTCCGGACTTTTTGCAGACTTAACAGAAGCCATGAATTGAGTGGATTCGTCTAATTTATAAATCAACTTTAATTTCCTTCTCCCATCGATGTATTCAATTTGAAATTGCTGAAATTTTCCTTTTAAAGTTTCATTTTCAATATCCCTAAAATGGCCAATTTTATAATGCTTAAACTCAGACTTACGTTTTCTTTTTGGACGGTAAGTATTCTCTAACCACTCCCAAATATCAGCTTTTGAAGTTTCTCTAAATTCGAACATTGCATTGCCGTACCGAAAGCTGTAATTGTACTTGTAGGCGACACTATCATTGGCAAGCCTGTTGAATGAATAAGTGCTAAATCCTAGGTTAGAAATTGAAGTAATATTTCCCGAGGTCACAATTCTAGGTACCTCAATAGAAACTGAAGAAAGTGTTACTTCCTTATAATGTTGCGCTTTCCCAATAAAAGCAAGGAAAAGAAGAATAAGTGTACTCGTAATTTTCATTCACCCTAAAGGTAAATATTTGCTGTAAAAGGGAAGGTTATGATAAGTGAATTTATCAGGGATTTATTTTAGAGTGTCTCAATTCACTGCAGTTAACTCGATATCATTAGGATAAAAGCACTCAGGAATACGATCAAACTAGCTAATGCTATTAACCCTCCAATAATCAAGTGAAGGATATTAAAAATTAATTGAATTTTTTGAAAGTTAGTTCGATCTGCCTTATCCGTTTCTGTGATGAGTTGAGTGGATTTCCCTGTGCTTATAAGGGCTGCCACTCCAGCAAGAAAACTCGTGACTATGAGTAAACCCGTCAATTCGGAACCTTTAAATGCTAAGAATAAACATAAGAGCGCAAAAGTAATCAAGCCAACACTCCATAAAAATAGGCGAGTGGTCTGCACTGGATCCTCGGAAGAATTATATTCTCGTTTGTTTATTGCGGATAGCTCTTTTTTAGAGCCTCCTTTCAATGCAGTATTAAAAGTATTTTTACTTATTCTGTTCTTCTCAACAAAATTGAACTCATCTTTTGGCTGTTCTAAAGGCTTTAGGCTGAAGTCTTCAGTTTTGGTATTTAGAATATTAATCTTGTTCGAAAATCCCTCATAAGAATTCAGTTTATTCTGAGTAGAGATTTCATTATTGCCTTTTGAATATTCACTTAGGTCAAGGGAGTATTTCCCAGTCAATCCACATGAAAGTAGAAATGTTGTAAGTAGCAATATCAGTAGGTTGAACTTAGCCATTTTTCTCGTAATTTAATGTTGAAAGGATGATTATCCAAATTTAATTCCGTCTCTAGTAATTATAGTTTTACTCGGTCTATTTCTGAAGTTTTTCAGTGCTTTTGAAATTAACAACCCTGAAACCGTTCCCGCAACGGTAAAAACGATTAAGGCTTTGGCACTGCCCTCCATTCTTCTTTTTTCTTCTTCTGAAAGTTTTGTTTTTTCACTTTTAGGCGTGTTCGAATTTTCATTCAAAGCTTCATAAAGGTCTTCTTTTAACCAAATGTTCAATGAGGTTTCCTCAATGATTTTTAAACTATCAATTTTATTATTCTTCTTGAATGCAGATGTATTATCTACCCCGTATGTTTGCCCCATTCCAAAAGACTGAACAAAGAATATGATTGCTAAAATTAAACTTGTCCTTTTCATGTCTTAATTATCTATAGTTACGGATCGTATTATCTACACCTCTATTTATTACTTTGTTTGCTGATCTAATTACAAGGATCATAATAGCTGTGCCCGCTGAAAGCATAACAGCAGCAGTAATGCCAAGGGCTTTTACATTTTTCTTATCAACTTCGTCAAATGAATGAGGGTCCTGCTCTAAAGACACTTTTTCTACTTGAACACTATCTTGAGAAACAGATGTCGAGTCCAATGTTTGTCCTATTCCTGCTGATTGTATTAGAAGTATAAATGCTAAAATTAAACTAAGCTTTTTCATGTTGTTTTTTTGGTAAAGTTACCAGCAACATGCGCTATACGAGAATTGAATTAAGTCAGATGAATATTTATTTGCGAAAAATGCAAAAATTTATTTCGTCTGATTTAATCGTTCTACTGTTACTACAGTTGCCGCTGCAGTAGAAATAGGTAGGGTAAGCATTATGCCCACAAAAGGAATTAATAATGAGAGCATAAATACCGCTCCGTTCCCAAATGCGAGGCCTTTATTTTTTCGGACAAAGGCCGGGGTTTGATTATACTTTCTATGGCGCTCCAAGGTGTAGTCCATGTTACCAAAACCGCAGTAAAAGGCTTGCACATAAAACAAGAGAATTGGAGAAAGAAATCCAATCAACGGAATAATTCCTAGAATCAATAATGGAATGGTGATTAATAGTTCCAATAAAATATTTCTGATGGCCAATCGAATTCCACGAATAAGTAAAGAAGTAAATGTACCCTGTGACTCAAGTGCATTTGCACCTGTTAGATGCTTTTCAATCTTTTCCGATACTGGACTCATAAATGGAGCTGAAAACGCCAAAACAATATGCTTATACATCAGATATCCAAGAATAAGAATCAAACCTCCACCTATTATATCTGCAATCCATTCAATAATTCCGCTTCCCCATTCAAACGGGTACCAAGAGCTCAGGTATTCGCCAATGTTACCGGATAGGGCATATCCGCCCCAAATGATTGTTGCTCCCACGAGCAAACCAATGAGTGCGGGGATAAAGAAAAACTTCCAAAGTTTAAGTTGATTAATTAACTTAATTCCTTCGCCATAGGCGCTAATTGCTCGACCAAAATCTTTCCAAAACATCTTGATCAAATATAAGAAAGTAAATGACTAGAGTCTGCGTAGGAAGTATTGAAATCTTCCTCCGGTTTTATTCTCAATAGCTTGAATTCTATTACGTTGAATTCGTAAGTCTTCCCATTGTACAAAATCAATTAATCCTGAAACGGGATCTAGAATAGGGAATGTCATCACTTCAGATGAGATGTTTCCAACTTCATCTCCATAGTAGGTAGATGTTCTATTGATTTCCCAGGTACCATTGCGAACAGTTCCATCTGTGCCGTTGGTTTCAATGTATTCAAACTCCGAGGTAAACTCGACGGTTATGTTTTCAAATTCTTCGGTAATGTTTTTATTTCTGAAAGTCCCACCTTCTTGAAAGCGAACTTTTTCAAAATACCATTCACCCATAATTCGATCAGAAGAAGTTTTAAAACCACCTTTTTTACAGGAACTAAAAAGAAATAAAGAGATTATTCCGAGTCCAAAAAGTATAAGATTTTTCATAGCTAATTTTTTGCGATTACACCTGTAAACACACAAAAAAACTAGGCTGTTTTAACCATCCTAAACTTAAAACGGTTTAGGAAAGAAATTTACTTTTCTATTTTTTCGAAAGAGGTTAAGATTCCTTTGATCAATGAAGAGGAGAATCCGTTATGCTCCATTTGATTTAGTCCTGAAATGGTGCACCCTTTTGGTGTGGTTACCTTATCAATTTCATCTTCTGGGTGGTTTCCATTTTGGATTAGCATTTGAGAGGCACCGAGCACAGTTTGATTCACGATTTTACTGGCGGTGTTCGCATCAAATCCAATTTCAATGCCACCTTGTACCATGGCTCTTATAAATCTTAAAACATAGGCAATACCGCATGCTCCCAATACTGTTGCGGCTTCCATCAAATTTTCATTAATGATAATGGATTCTCCAATCGTATCGAAGATTTGCTTCACCTTCTCTAGGTTTGGACCATCTTCTGGTCCACAAATACACGTCAAAGATTCATTCACACTTGCTCCAGTGTTCGGCATAGCTCTGTATATTTCAAAACCTTCGCCCACCACATTTGAGATTTCTTCTATTGAAATTCCTGTTGCAAGTGAAACAAGAACATGTTTACCAGGAACTAGTTGATCCTTTAATCCTTCAATGGTCTCTAAAATGGTATAGGGTTTTAAGCCGAGTAAAATGATTTCAGCATTGTTTACGGCATGAGCATTATTGTCCGTTACATCAACTCCTTGCTCCTTCAGAGTACTCAGCTTATTCACGTTTCTACGCGTAGCTATAATATTGGAAGCAGCATCTTCTTGAATCAATCCATTTACAATAGATTGTCCAAGATTCCCAGTTCCAATCATGGCGATTTTAGTATCCATTTTAAAGGTTGTTAAAATTTAAGGGAACAAAGATTATATATAAATCTCGAATTAAGCCTTCTCAACCTTTTCTTTCTCAAAGAAAAACCATAGGATGAGAATTCTGGTAATAACCAAGGCAATCGATATGGTTAAAGCAGATTCGCCCATTAAGTATAGTAGAATCCATCCAACGCAAAATAAAAGAAATACCACACCAATTCTCTTCAGAAATTCAACTTGAAAATGATCGTCGCGATTTTTCTTTGGAGTTCTAATGATTCTTACTATAACCGCAACGCCACCTATCAATAAGACCGGTGTGAGGTTAATATAAGTATCTCCCAAAAAAGTCCAATACTCAATTTCGATTCCTTCACTATCGACTACTTCTTTAGCCGAATTAGCTATAAGATAAGCCCCTAATAAACTAACTAGTAAAATTAGTCCTCCTCCTACTAATAAAGGTCCAGGTTGCACATTTGAACTAGGAAGCCAAGAATAAAAGAAGGTAATGAGGATCAATAATCCAATGTCCCCAATCAAATAAAATACTGCAGAGCTAATGCCAAAATAACCAATGGCTATCCCAGCTACCAATAAAATACCAGAAAGCAATTCTAACCAGAAAAGCTTAGACTTTATCACTACACGCGTTCAATAATAGTAGCATATCCTTGACCAACACCAATACACATTGCTACTAAGGCATAACGCTTATTGGTTTTTTGAAGCTCTATTGCAGCCGTTTGAAGGATTCGTCCTCCTGTCATTCCTAATGGGTGACCGATAGCGATTGCTCCTCCGTTCGGGTTGATTCTTGGATCATCATCAGCAAGCCCTATTTTACGCGTACAAGCCAATACTTGCGCTGCGAAGGCCTCGTTCAATTCAATAATGTCCATATCATCAAGTGTAAGTCCAGAACGTTTTAAAGCTTTTTCAGCGGCATAAACAGGTCCAATTCCCATTATTCTTGGTTCTACACCAGCAACAGCAGCAGAAACTATTCTTGCCATTGGTTTGAAATTATGGTCTTTAACCGCTTGCTCAGAAGCGACTAACAATGCAACTGCTCCATCATTTAGTCCTGAGGCGTTCCCGGCAGTAACCGATCCACCTTCTTTTTTGAATACTGCTCTTAATCCTGATAGAATCTCAACTGTTGTATTTGGACGAATAAATTCATCTTTATCAAAAATGATAGGATCTTTTTTACGCTGAGGAATAGAAATCGAAACTATTTCTTCCCCTAATCTTCCGTTTGCTTGAGCGGCAGCAGCTTTCATTTGAGAATTATATGAGAACAAGTCTTGAGCTTCACGCTCAATGCCATACTTCTCCACTAAGTTCTCAGCTGTGACACCCATACCATCAGTACCGTACATCTCATGCATTTTCGGGTTTACAAATCTCCACCCAAAACTAGAATCATGCATTTGAGCATCTCTACCAAATGGTTTAGATACTTTTGAAATCACCCATGGTCCACGTGTCATGTTCTCAACACCACCAGAAATGTAAACATCTCCCGCNCCGTCTTTAATAGCACGAGCCGCATTGATTGTAGAGGCCATTCCTGAAGAACAAAGTCTGTTCACCGTTTCTCCACCTAATGAGTGAGGCAAACCTGCCAACAAAGAACTCATACGAGCGACGTTTCTATTGTCTTCACCTGCTTGGTTTGCACAACCAAAAATTACATCTTCAATTGCTGATGGATCGAAGTTGGGATGACGAGCAATCAACTCCTTCATCACATGCGCTCCTAAATCGTCAGTTCTTACTGATTTTAAGGTTCCTCCGAAATTTCCAATGGCTGTTCTTACAGCGTCTACAATAAATACGTCTTTCATTCGATCTTTTTTATGAAGCTGCAGTACTGAATTAATTGCTAAATGCACTGCGGCTGTGTCCTTCAAATTTAATAAGTTTGGGAGAAATTGATGGAAAGGATTTCAGATATAAAAATAATCCTCGGCTTAATGCTTCTGCAACTTGCTGTTTGCCTTCCATTCATCTCCTCATTCCCAGTTGCATTAGATGAACCATTTTCAATTTATTGGAGCCAACAAGATATGGGGGGTATGCTTGATGAATTGGCAAAAGGGAACAATGCACCATTACATTTTATTCTGTTAAAAGGTTGGACAAGTGTTTTTGGAATTTCACCGTTCGGCGTTCGTAGTTTGAGCTTATTTTTTGGAGTTTTATCAATATATCCGCTGTATAAAATTGCCAAGCTCTTAATGACCAAGCAATGGGCTGTGTTAGTTGGCGGAATGTTCATTTTTTCAAAGCTTGCCCATTTTCATTTTATGGAGGCGCGTATGTATGGCCTGTTCGTAATGATTTTTCTTTTTATTCTTTATGATCTCTTACTGATTTGGAAAAAAAATAAAGTGGTTTGGTGGCGATTGGGTTTGCTCAATGCAGCTTTATTCGCAACGCATTATTTGGGAGCGGTAGTCATAGGATTTGAGCTTCTATTTTTGTTGATTATCATTCGAGGTATAGGCAAATCCAATCTATTCAAGTTAGTCGCAGCCTATTTAATATCTCTATTGTTGGCGCTACCATTCATAATTGATTTTTTCTCGCGTTTAGGAGATTTTAATGCGAATGGAACATGGGTCGAAATTCCTGCCTATGCTGATATTCCAATAGTACTATTCAAGTTCTTTAATAACCCTTTTGGGTTTATTTTCTTGGTTGGATTAGTCTTGGTGTCATTCTTAATTACACGAAACACGTCTGCCATAAAAGAGAAGAAAGTAAACCTCTTGTTTTTCCTGTATTGGTCCGCACTACCATTCACTTTTTTCTTTTATTTCTCCAGATTAAAGCAGCCCATATTTCTTGAACGTTACATGTTATTTATAATTCCAGGAATTCTTTTACTAATTGTTTATTGGGTGTTCTTGCAATGGGAAAGGAAGAAAATTTCGTGGTTTAGCTATGCTTTAATTATTCCACTTGCCGCCGCAGTTCAGTTTAAACCTGATAATAATAGAGAACCTGATTTAGCGGCAGACTATGTGAAAAGTTTAGAGTCAGAGAATACTGCTATCGCAATTTTCCCAATGTATTATGGCCTAACTTTTATATATCATTATAATCCAGAATGGATAGGGGAAGGGTTTTATGAAAACTTGACTGCAGCTAATATTTCATCGATTTATTCATTTGAAGACATTCTAATTAACTCAGAAACAGAGCAATTAATACTTCTTGATTCGAATGGTTCTGAATTTTACCCTGGGAATACAGTAATGCAAGATTGTTTGGATTGGGGTAGAATGAAAAATCAAGGTACATTTGCAGGAGGTTTGAATATATACCAATTTGAGCGTAATGAGAATTGAAAGAGTTAATGTAATAGGTTCAGGTAATGTTGGTAAGCAATTAGCGCAACAAATAGCTGTGCATAGAAACGTGGTTTCTATCTATTCAAGAGGATTCGAAAAAGCCCGTTCTCTTTCTAAATTAATTGATGCTACTCCAGTTTCTAGAGCGGAGGGTTTAAAAGAAGATGTTGACCTGAATATTGTCTGTGTTTCTGATGACAGTATAAAGGAAGTGATTCAAAAATTGCCGAAGCATATTCCAATAGTTCATACTTCGGGAAGTGTTGATATTTCCATTTTTGAAGGCTTTGAACACTTTGGCATTCTTTATCCTTTACAAACGTTCAGTGCCGACAGGGCTGTAGAAATGGATCATGTTCCATTTTTGATTGAGGCGAATTCTGAGGAATTCCAACAAGCATTAGTATACTTTGCACAAGATTGTTTTTCAGAGTTGGTTGAATTGTGTGATAGTGAAAAGCGAAAGCTCATTCATATCGCAGCGGTGATTACCGCGAACTTCTCGAATCAATTGGTTAAACAGGCGAAAGATATTCTGGATAAGGAAAGTATCTCGTATAAAATTCTAGAGCCTTTAATGTATGAAATAGTTAAAAAGGCCTTTGATTTAGGACCAGAAGAAGCACAAACCGGACCTGCTCAACGCGGTGATAAGGAGATTATTCAAAATCATTTGAATATGCTTGAAGGGAATGAAATGAAAGAGGTATATCGAATCCTTTCCAAACTTATAAATCCAGAAGTGGTTGATTAAATCAGAATCAACTTTTCTTGATAGACCGATTCATTCGTATATAAGGTTATAATATATGTTTGCTTTGCTAAGCAGCTAATATCTATAAAACTATTTGGGTTCAATTGATTTAATATCAGTTGCCCATTTAGATCGTAGATTTCTATTTTATCTACATTTTCGTTCCCCTGAATATAAAGTTCTCCAGAACTAGGGTTTGGAAATAAATGGATACTTTCTTTAACGCTTATCGGATCTAGGC
>JAKVAQ010000037.1 GCA_022447665.1 Crocinitomicaceae bacterium | reverse complement strand
ACAACAAAGCAGATCATGTATGATTTTTGTGTCGTTTACTCTCCAAGAGCAGATGTTGTCTCTGCCTTATTATTCATGAAAGGATTGGATGAAGATAAAGTAAACTCACATCCCTTATTTAAAAAGAGCTAGAGTTATCAATAATGCCGAATTAAGAAAATAACATTGCCCAACACTATGTATAAGGCATTAAAACGCCTTATACAGTAAACGTTACTCCTTAAAATATAAAGAATTAAAGATCATTTACTTACAAACTGGTTTGGTTCGATTTTTGTCCTGTCCGGTTCACGAAGAAAAAAAAGTCCAGTGAGATTCACTGGACTTTTTTCGTTTACAGACCGAACGAAGCTTGCTTCAGTGAGGGCTGGAAATGAAAAAAGTTAGGCATGCGAAGCATGGTGGACTTTACTTTCGGAATTCGAAGTACTTTTTTGGAATAATTCTAACTAAAAGGTAAATTGTGACTGAATCTAATCATTTTTCAATATGCCCAAAACACATCTACTTTTTTTGCTTCTGTTTTACGGAACATTAACCTTTGGAGGAAATTACAATTACACACCCTATCTCAAAGAACTCTCCATTCTTGATACAGCATTCTCGTTTGACGAAGTAGGCGATACTCTTTATTTAAATTATGGTGTTGGAGGACATAGAATTGAAGTAGTCAATGATCGAATTTATAAAATCACTCCTCTTAACCGATTAGGTCAAATAAATGGACTTCGAAGAACCTATACCTTTTATTCAAATAAAGGAGGATGGCCATGGTGTATTAACGATGAATATTCGAATGGTATTTTCATCACCGAATATGAACCAAAAAAAGACGACTATGATATTTTCGTTCCCCTCAATCCCAATGAGGGTTGGCGAAACACAAGAAAGGATAGAAAAGGAAATCTCCTTTATCCGCCAGACACAATTTTTCGTGATCGAAAGCTAGAAAATATCTTCTCATATAATGATTCAATCAACAAAACTGAAGAAAGATGGTGGATAAATGATTTGGTAAGTAATAAAATTCATATTGGAAGTTTCAAAGACTCTATCCGGATTTTTATAGAGTTTAGAAATGCCTATTTCAATAAAATCGGGTTTATTGACAATAGAAAAAACCATGAATCAACTTCTTTTTATCTTTTCGATGAAGGAAAGTTCTTAGGAAAGATTAAACTGTAAGGAATATATTATCACATTGGATATTATGATTTATATGGATCATTCACTTTCTTTATCAAAGGCGTCAAATACGAAATAACTTGTAGTCCAGCGGACTTTTATTGCTATTGTCTTAATGAGACCGTGAAAAACAAAAGTCTATTCAAAACAAATTCAAAATATTTTTTTCTCGAGAACACTAACGAGGGTTTACGCGCTGAATTTTCTTACTATACCAAATCGCAACTACTTCTGTATTAACCTACTCGTCCTATTTATAATATAAATAACGCACAAGGTCTCCCTTTGTCTTTTAGTATCGGCTTATTCCGTCTTTACTGGACGGCACTCAGTCTTCGAAAGCGATCCTTTTCAAAAAAATGGGAAGCCAATAAAGCTATTAACTTCCCACTCGATTAGACTATTCAAAGATTAACTCACTATTCCATTAAACCTTAAAATAATTGGGGTATCATTCACATTCGTGTAAACTCGAATTGATTTATTAAATGGACCTTCAGCTTTAGCATTAAACGTGGCCGTAATTTCTGATGAATCACCTGAGGGTATTGGTTTTTTATCGAAATTAACAATGGTACATCCACAACCCGCCTTCACATCGCTTATGATTACAGGTTCATTTCCGGTGTTGTTAAAATTAAACGTTATATCTACCGGCTTTCCTTGTTCTATTTCACCAAGATCTATTTCTGTAGTTTCCCATTCAATAGAAGATTCATTTAGCTCCAATCTATTGAGTTTTTTTAATTCATCCTTTGTTGTAACGGAGGTCGTCCCAACTGCTGCTAGAACAAGTCCCGTCGCTATTAATTTTACTAACATAAATTTTAGATTTTAATTGTTTTTAAAAATGTCCTAATGCATTAGACAGGACAAACATAGGGCGAGGAACATTGTACCATTGTTATAGATTAGTTAATCGTTGTTATAGGACTGTTAATCGCGAAAATTGAAAACATCAGGAAAAAATTATAATGAAGTAATTCTCTCTATTCAATGAAGATGTTTTTCTAGATGAATTATTAAACAATGCCCCATAGTATCTGTTTTTTTAATAAATCTTGAACATATGAAGCCGTATATCGCAAGCCTAGTTAACGCCATTACTCTTATCGCCTTAGGACTTTGGGCCTATTTCACTTCAGAAAAAATGCCAATAACTGCATTAATCCCTGTATTTGTCGGGATTGCTCTTTTTGTGCTGACACCTGGAGTAAGAAAAGAAGGTAAAATAGCTTCACACATTGCGGTGCTGCTAACGTTGTTAATTTTAGTCGGACTTATCAAACCTTTAACCGGAGCCATTGAGCGTTCCAGTGATCTTGGAATCGCGCGTGTCGTAATAATGATGCTCACAACGATAACTGCACTTATTTTCTTTATCAAAAGTTTTATTGATGCTAGAACGAAGCGTCAGCAAGCGAATTAGAATTAAATCCTTTGGAGTCTCCTCTTTTAATATTCAATGATAAAGGGATCTATTGCCCACCCGCTGACATTTATATTGATGCGTGGCGACCTGTGAAAAAATGTATTATTTCTCATGGTCATTCTGACCACGCTAGGTATGGACATGAATATTACTTGACTCACCCTAGAAATGAACCCATTATTAAACATCGCCTGGGCAAAATCAATGTAGAAACTGTTGAATGGGGAGAAAAATTCAAAATAAACGGAGTTACCTTTTCTCTTCATCCCGCTGGCCATGTAATAGGCTCTTCACAAATACGTGTAGAATATAAAGGAGAGGTATGGGTGTTTACTGGAGATTACAAGCTTCAAAATGATGGTGTTTGTGCCCCTTGGGAACCTATTCAATGTCATAGTCTAATAACGGAGTGTACTTTTGGACTTCCCGCTTTTAATTGGAGACCTCAGCATGAAGTAATGACTGATATTAATCAATGGTGGAAAGAGAATCAAAAGGAGGGAAAGACTTCTGTAATTTTTGGATATACACTTGGTAAGGCTCAGCGTATTTTAAAACACTTAGATCCTTCAATAGGCAAGATTCATACGCATGGAGCCATTGAAAATATGACGACTGTGCTTAGAGATCTATGCGAATTTCCAGAAACAAATTTAATCACACGCGAAACTAAAAAAGAAGAACTTTTAGGGAATATTGTAATCGCTCCGCCAAGTGCTCACGGGTCGCCTTGGATAAGAAAAATGGTACCCTACGAAACTGCAGCAGCAAGCGGATGGATGGCATTTCGTGGTGCTAGAAGAAGACGCGCAATGGACCGCGGTTTTGTTCTATCAGACCATTGTAACTGGCATGAGCTTTTAACCGCAATAAATGAGTTTGGTGCTGAAAAGATCATTTGCACTCATGGATACACAGATATATTCTCTAAATACCTGCGCTCAATAGGTTTAGATGCACGTACTGAAAAAACACAGTACGAAGGTGAAACACTGGAAACAGAAAAAGAAGCAGTATGAAAAGATTCGCTGCTTTAATAAAACGATTGGATACCACCAATAAAACCAATGTTAAGGTGAATGCCTTAGCTGAATATTTTAAAGAAGTTTCGGACCAAGATAAAGTTTGGACGATTGCCCTGCTCTCCCATCGCAGACCTTCGCGACCTATAAACACAACATTGTTGCGTGAATACGCTGCTGAACTAGCACGAATTGAGTTATGGCTGTTCGAAGACTCTTATCACATTGTTGGTGATTTAGCTGAGACCATTGCTTTAGTTATACCCCAAACTGAGAAAAAGGAAGACGAAAAGTCTCTGACTCAATATTTGGAAGACATGATTTGGCTCAAAAAACAAGATGAAAAAGTAAAAAAATCTTATCTCCAAAACGAATGGAAGCACCTTCCCTATTATGAACGTTTTGTGTTTACGAAATTACTGACCGGTGGATTTAGAATTGGTGTAAGTCAAAAACTAATGACGCGTGCTCTTGCTAAAGCCACCGAAATTGATGAGGATATTTTGGCTTATAAACTCATGGGAAACTGGAAGCCTCAAACCATTAGTTTCAAAGAACTAGTCTTAGACGAAAAAGCCTCTGATTATCTTTCTAAACCTTATCCGTTTTACCTGGCTTATGCTTTAGAAGAGGAGCCAAGTGACCTTGGAAGTCCGGAAGAATGGTACGCTGAACATAAATGGGATGGAATACGGGCACAGCTTATTAAAAGAAATGATGAAATTTTTCTTTGGACCCGAGGTGAAGAATTAGTTACTGATCGTTACCCCGAATTCCAGAAAATAAAAGATTTGATACCGAATGGAACTGTATTCGACGGCGAACTATTGCCTATGATTAACGATTCTATTGGAAGCTTTTATGATCTACAAAAACGTATTGGAAGAAGAACTGTATCAAAAAGTCTATTGGAAAAAATTCCTGTTATACTCCGCACATATGACCTACTCGAATTTGAAGAGAAAGACCTTAGAGAGACGGCATTCGCTGAAAGAAGAAAAAAACTCTCCAATATTGTAAATGAGATCGCTCATCCAACATTAGGAATCTCAGAAATTATCACGTTCAAGAAATGGGATGATTTAAAAGAAATAAGAGAAGAAGCAAGAGAAGTAAAAAGCGAAGGCTTAATGCTAAAACGGCGCGATGCGAGCTACAAAATAGGACGTAAAAAAGGAGACTGGTGGAAATGGAAACTAGATCCAATGAGCATTGATGCTGTCCTCACTTATGCCATGCGTGGTCATGGTAGAAGATCCAATCTATTTACGGATTATACTTTTGCCTTATGGTCAGAAAATGAACATGGTGAAAGAGAACTGGTAACGTTTGCTAAAGCTTATTCTGGTTTAACAGATAAGGAATTTAAAGCGGTTGATAAATTTATTAAAGCAAATACCGTTGAACGATTTGGCCCTGTAAGAAGTGTAGTGCCTGAGCTTGTATTTGAAATAGGCTTCGAAGCCATCGCGAAATCAACTCGTCATAAAAGTGGCGTTGCAACGAGGTTTCCTAGAATTATTCGATGGCGAAAAGACAAGAAGATAGAAGAAGCTAATTCTCTAGAAGATCTTAAAGAACTAATACAATAGTGAACACAAAGGATGTTACCAATATCGCTAATGAATGGTTCACCAAAAAAGGATGGAAGCCAGCACCTTTTCAACGTAGCTGCTGGAAGGCCTACCTTTCTGGAAAGCATGGCCTATTAAATGCTCCTACCGGTTCTGGAAAGACCCTAGCCCTATGGGCACCTATCGTAATGCAGTTATTAAAAGAAAGTAAAGGCAAGCCCATAAAAGGTTTACGAGCGGTTTGGATAACACCTCTGAAGTCACTATCCAATGAAATAAAAATCGCTGCTGAGAACTTTGCGCGCGACTTAGACATGGAAATAAGTGTGGGCATTAGAAACGGAGATACCACAACCAGTGAGCGTGCAAAACAACTTAGAAACTTTCCAAACCTTCTAATTACTACACCTGAAAGTCTTCATCTCTTACTAGCCTCAAAAAACTATCAAAAAAAAATGGGTGATTTAAATGCCTTCGTGGTTGATGAATGGCATGAATTGCTGGGTACTAAAAGAGGAGTACAAATAGAACTGGCTGTATCGAGATTACTTAGTGTTTCTGAAAAAATCAGAATCTGGGGCATCTCGGCTACAATCGGTAATTTAGATCAGGCCATGAATGTCCTNCTCGGCAATAGAGANCNCGTCCGAAAAAAAAGTATTCTCATAAAATCAACGAAAAAGAAAAAAATTAAAATTCAGAGTCTAGTTCCTGAAGAGGTTGACGCCTTTCCTTGGCGCGGACATATTGGACTTCATCAAATAAAACTGGTCGCTGAGGTTATTCAAAAAAGTAAAACAACACTAATTTTTACCAACACTCGCGGGCAGTGTGAGACGTGGTTTAGAGCTTTGTTGGATGCCTATCCAGAACTAGCTGGACTAATTGGGATGCATCATGGAAGCATTGATAAAGGACAACGAATTTGGCTAGAGGAAGCCATAAGAGATGAGATGCTGAAAGTAGTGGTTTGTACCTCAAGTTTAGATCTTGGAGTCGATTTTGCACCGGTAGAATCTATTGTTCAAATTGGAAGTCCAAAAGGGGTCGCTAGATTTCTTCAGAGAGCTGGACGAAGTGGGCATTCTCCCGGTAAAACGAGTAAAATCTACTTCGTACCCACCTACTCTTTGGAACTCTTAGAAGCGCAAGCACTGAGAACTGCCTCTAACTCAAACACAGTTGAAGATCGATTGCCTTACACCTTGTCTTTCGATGTTCTGGCTCAATACCTTATTACACTGGCAGTATCGGATGGCTTTTATCCAGACGACATACTTGAAGAAGTGCTTCAAACCCATGCTTTTCAGTATATGGATTTACAGGAATGGACGTGGTTATTAAACTACATTACCAAGGGCTCACAGAGTCAGGAGTCCTATGACGAATTTAAAAAAGTAGAAGTTTTAGAAGACGGATTATACAAAGTAAATAGTAGAAGAGTTGCCATGCGTCACCGAATGCAAATCGGCACAATTGTCGGAGGAGGTGAGTTAAAAGTAAAATTTGTAAGTGGAGGATATCTAGGTACGGTTGAAGAATGGTTTATTTCTAAAATGAATCCTGGCGATAGTTTTATATTTTCAGGAAGAACCCTAGAATTAGTTAGAATCAGAGATATGGTAGCTCAGGTTAAACTATCGAAATCGAAAAAGCCAAAAACTGTTAGTTGGATGGGTGGAAGGATGACGCTCTCAGCTCAATTAGGCGACACCTTGCGCAAAGAGATGGAAAATCTCCGTCTAAACCCAGATAGTAGTGCTGAATTCAGAGCCCTTCAGCCCTTTCTTTCCAGACAACTGGAATACTCTGCTGTACCTAATGCAAATCAATTATTAGTCGAAGCTTTTGAATCAAAAGAGGGCTTTCATATAATGGTATATCCATTTGAGGGTAGAAATGTGCACGAAGGACTTTGTTCGCTACTTGCCTACAGAATGTCCTTGCTTCAACCTATCTCTTTCTCATTGGCTTTTAATGATTATGGTTTTGAAATTCTTTCCGATCAATTTTTTGACCCCAATCTTATTGCAGAGCACAGCTTATTAAGCTCGAATGAGATTGAAAATGATCTTGTTGAAAGTATAAATGCGGCAGAAACAGCCAGAAGAACATTTAGAGATATAGCAGTTATTTCCGGGTTAGTATTTACAGGGCCACCGGATAAACGAAAACGAGATAGGCACTTACAATCCAGTTCTCAACTACACTTTAGTGTTTTCGAAGATTATGAACCTAGTAACTTGTTATATCAACAAGCCTATTCCGAAGTTTACGAGCATCAATTTGAACAAGAAAGATTGATGAATGCCTTAAATAGAATAGCAGGTCAAGAATTAATTATTCGAAACACGGTAAAGCCCACGCCTTTTTCGTTTCCTATAATCACAGATAGACTAAGAGCTAAAATTTCGAGTGAAAAACTGGAGGATAGAATTAAAAGGATGATTAAATCATATACAAGAGACTAATGCACGGTATTCTGGAAATATCAATACGTGGTGAAAAAATGGAATTACATCCACTAGGCGGCCTTTACTTGAAAAATTTGGATGCCTTGCTCATTGCTGATCTCCATATTGGTAAAATTGAACATTTTAGAAAAGAGGGATTGGCCGTACCTAAAGTCGCTCAACAAGAAAATTTCAAAAACTTAAATACACTTGTTGAAACCTTTGCTCCAAAAACCATTTATCTCTTAGGCGATCTTTTTCATAGCTCAAAGAACCAAGAATGGGAGTCTTTTTCCAATTGGCTAGACCAACAAAGTGCTCTGGTGGAATTAATTGTAGGAAACCACGATACACACGATTTTAAATCTCTCCCTCATGATAAAATCGAAATAACCCATGAAAAGGAAATAGGAGAATTTTCACTCTCTCACGAGCCAAAAGAGGACTCCAAAAAATTCAATATTTGCGGTCATGTACACCCTGCTGTTATTATTCGAGGAAAAGGGAATTTTGTAGCAAAATCCACTTGCTTTGCTCAATTTGATAATCAACTTATTCTTCCAGCTTTTGGAGTTTTTACCGGAACGCATAAATTAGATATTCGTAGTTGCAATCATATCTATTTGAATACTCCCAATGAAGTCATCAAATTCAAATGATTGATCTCTTTGACCGAAAGAAGTTCAAACAATTTCAGTGCTGCACTGTTCTCATTTGAAAGAGCTTTACCTATGAGCAAAAAACCTATCTATATCATTGGAGCGGGTATAAGCGGATTAATTGCCGCTTATGAGCTTGAACAAAAGGGATATTCCCCACATATTATTGAGCGCACCCCTTCTGTGGGCGGCAGAGTTAAAAGTATTAAATCTGGAGACTATACGCTCGACCTAGGCTTCCAGGTTCTTCTTGATGCCTACCCTTTGGTCAACAAGTATTTAAATAAGGAAGCGCTTGAACTTACAAAACTAGCACCCGGCTCACTCATTTACTTTGAAAATAATAAGTACCTCATTGGAGATCCGACGCGCCAACTAAACATGCTTTTCCCAACACTATTTGCTAAAGTGGGTTCATTTGGAGATAAGCTTAAAATACTTAAACTTAATCGTGTTCTAAAAAAGAAATCGATAGAAGACATTTTCAATTCTGAAGAAACAACAACATTCGAATACCTCCAGGACTTTGGTTTTTCGAACCGTATGATCGAACGTTTTTTCAGACCCTTCTTTTCAGGAATCTTTCTAGAAGCTGAATTAAGAACATCCAGTAGAATGTTTGAATTTGTTTACAAAATGTTTGGTGAAGGCCATGCTACTATCCCTAAAAAAGGAATTGGGGAGATCTCGAACCAACTCAAAACAAAGCTTAAAAACACGAACTTTCAGTTCAACACTGCCGTGGAGAAAGTAGATGGCCAAAGCATATATCTCGAGAATGGAGAAATCATTTCTCACGAGGGTTTAATTATAGCCACAGATCCAGCCCCGTTAATCGAAAACCTCAGGAATCAAAGACAGCGCTGGAAATCCTGTTATTGCTTATATTATTCTGTGGATCAGACCAACATACCGGCCGGCACTATCGCTCTTATTACTGCAAAGGACAAATATGCCAATAACCTATATGCCTATACTGATGAAAACACTGGAAAGAATATACTTTCTGTTACTGTAGTAAGCGATTTTGAAGGTACAGAAAATGAACTTGCCGAAATCGTGTTCGAAGAAGTAAAAAACGTATGTGAAATAAAGGAGGCCAACTTTATTGAATCCTTTAGAATTCGTCAAGCATTGCCCGACATAGATAATTTAAGGAATACGGCCTTTCCGAATGAAACTGAAGTACTCCCTAAAGTCTATTTAGCGGGTGATTATTTATTAAATGGTTCTCTTAATGCCGCTATGGAGTCTGGCGCAATTGCTGCTCAAGCACTTATAGCAAGTGAACAAGGTGTATTTGAATAGATCTTCATCCTCTACGGCTGAAATTATTTCTTAGCTTTGATAAAGCGTAAAATGCACGTATTAAGGTCAATAATATCTTTTTTAGTTCTCATCTTCATTATTCAAGGATGCCGTGAGGGCACCCCTCCTAAATTCACCCGAGAAAAGGCTCTAGAAGATACCGAAGAATTTTTCCTCGTAAGCCAAAATGGTGACACTATAGCTACGGGAGAAAACATTGAAGTCATTAATCCTTCAAAACGATTGAAGGGAAAAGAAGACGGCTTTGATCCAGGGCCCTCGTACTTTAATTTAAGCACTGAGTATCATTCTTTATCATCCAATCAATTGAATGTAAAAATTGTTTACGAGCAAAATTTCTATTACGATTCTGCCTGGACTCAATGGACATGGAAAAAAGAAAATGACACTATTCAACATCCTGAAGCTATTAGCACTAAGGGACGCACTGTTCTGATGGAAAATTCTTCCAGAGAGCGATTACTTCCACCTGAATACAAAGAAACGGCTATCGTAGATATCCAAACGATTTCTAATGACCAGGGCCTTATTTCCTCAAACATCAAGGATATTTTAATTGATTCTCGTGGGATTACTTGGATCGCTACTGACAGAGGGTTGGTAAGGTTTGATGGTGTATACGTTTCCAACTATACAAAGAAGGAAGGATTACCTTCCAATGTTATTTCTTCTCTAGCAGAAAGTGAAAATGGAGAAATTTGGATGGGGTTTCTGAAGGGAGGATTTGCCAGGTATGATGGTCACGAGTTAACAATTTTCGATAAAAAAAGCTGCGGTTTCGCTCCAATGGTGAACGACATAACAATCAATAAAACTGGAGACGTTTTAATTGGAACCTTAGGTTCAGGAATTTGTGTTTACAACGGCGAGTTTATTAAAGTAATCGATAAATCTTATGGACTTCACTCCCATAAAGATGTAACATCCTTCACTACTGACAGCGATAACAATACTTGGTTCATTAACTATGGCGGTGGAGTATTCCGATATTCAAAAGAAGATCTTAGAGGATTTCATAACGCAGCTGGCATAAGATCAGGTTGGATTTCGGCTGTATTTGTAGATTCTAAAAATCGAATTTGGGCCGGTGGGTCGGGGACTAATTTTTGGATGATTGAAAGTGGAAAAATAATTGAATATAAGGTAACAGATGCCAAGTCGAGTTACATCGGGGATTTTATTGAAGATCAAAATGGGAATATTTGGATCGCTACCACACATTTAGGAGTCCTTAAATATGAAAACGGTCAAATCTTTCGGTACGGGACCAATCAAGGGCTTTCATCCGACGAGGTCAATTCACTGACATTAGACGAAAGTGGCAAAATATGGGTAGGTACAGCCAACGGAGGGATCTCTATCATCAACACCAATTCATTTGAATACCTAAGCAAGGCTAATGGACTTCCAGGAAATGGAGTATATGGTATTTCAGAGCAAAACGATAATACTTATTATGCAACAAATGGAGGACTTGCAATAGCTAGGGGTGACACCATAACTTGGGCTTCAACTTACGGCAGAGAAATAAACGACCAAAAAAACTTTAGTTTTAAATCAACAACAAGTTCTGATGTAGCTGTAAACCCCCATGGTGTTATTCTAACCAGCATTTCTAACTTTGGATTTGCTAGGCATCTTCCACATTTAAAATATGTTAGAAGACTTGGAAGTAATACTGCAGGAATGCCTCAAAATCCTGCATCTGTTGTTGTAGATAAATATGGTGTTTTTTATGGAACTGCCAGTGATTATGATAGACTGTGGATATTGACAGATACCTCCGTTCATGAATGGGGTCCTAATCAAAAATATGCTTTTAGATCTTCAGTAGATATAGAGATTGATCATCTGAACAGAAAATGGATCGGCTCTTATAGACAAGGGGTTGGAATGTTTGACAGCATCAATTGGTATTACTACACTACGAATGAAGGACTAAGTTCTAATAATATTCGAGACATCTATATTGATAATGAGAATCGTGTTTGGGTTGCTACCTCAGACGGTTTGGATTTCATTGAAGACGAGAAAGTTTATAATGTAACCCTCGACAGAGGAAAATATGCATCTAGCGTTCAATCCATTCTTCAAGATGACCAAGGAGGATATTGGTTTGGACTTTTCAATTCGCTTATTCATTTAAAGGAGGTTAAAGCTTCTGAACATTGGGAAATAGAGAATTATAAGATAGAGTTGATCTCTAAAAATGACGGTCTCATCAACTCCTCATTTCTGAGAGACGCCATGTATAAAGGAAAAGATGGCACGCTTTATTTTGGAACCGAAGGAGGCCTGATAATGAAAAAGAATCACGACTCAGATTTAGCTACGAGTAAACCTATTTCAGCACTTACTTCTATAGATATTAATTCAAAGATAATTGACTTTGGTCGCGCAAACGAGCCAGACTATTTTGAAAAGTTGGATCTACCTAATTTAAACAACTTAGACTCATCCGTGGCTTTTTACAATTACCCCAAAACGTTAGAACTACCCTTTAATTGTAATCATATAACCTTTCACTACGAAGGATACTACCATGGAAGCGAGACCCCTTTGCGACTTCAATATCAATATTATGTAGAAGGTTTAGATGATGATTGGATAAATGGGCCTAAAGAGCAAAAAGCAGATTATCGTAATATCCCATACGGCAATTATACCTTTCACCTGCGCTCGTTTATTGATGAAGAACTACCTGGCGAAGAGTTTACTTATAATTTCAGCATCTTACCTCCATGGTATCATACCTGGTGGGCACGATTTATTTTCCTCTGTATTCTTATTGGTATAATCTGGATTGTCCTAAAAATTAGAACGAGAGCATTGTTGGCTCGTCAAAAAGAATTGGAAAACACCGTTGAAGAGAGAACGGCCGAATTAAAGGAGAAGCATGAGCAATTAGAAGAATCTCATCAAGAAATAAAAGATTCCATTGCCTATGCAAAACGAATTCAAAGTGCAATTTTACCGCCTCAAAAATTGGTAAAAGAATACTTACCAAAAAGCTTCGTTCTTTACAAACCGAAGGATGTTGTGGCCGGTGATTTTTATTGGATGGCTCATGCAGATGACAAAATTCTATTTGCAGCCGCTGATTGCACTGGTCATGGTGTTCCGGGAGCCATGGTGTCCGTAATTTGTAATGGAGGATTAAATCGTTCTGTCAATGAGTTCAACATAACAGATCCAGGAGCCATTTTGGATAAGACTCGTGAACTTGTAATTAAAGAGTTTGAAAAGTCTGAAGAGGAAGTGAAGGACGGAATGGACATTGCTTTATGTGCGTTAAAAATCAACGCTAACAAAACGGCTTCACTTGAATACGCCGGAGCACATAATGCCTTATGGATCATAAGAAAAGGCAGCGAAGAAATTGAAGAGATTAAAGCAAATAAGCAACCAATTGGCAAATTCCACGACCCTAAGCCATTTACGACGCATAAGGTAACACTAGAAAAAGGTGATTCATTCTATATCTTCTCTGATGGCTATGCCGACCAATTTGGTGGAGAAAGAGGAAAGAAATTCAAAAGTGCCAATTTCAAGCGTTTACTTCTTTCTGTTCAAGATAAATCACTTGAAGAACAACGTTCAATAATTGACGAAAGGTTTGAAGATTGGAAAAGTCATTACGAACAGGTCGATGACGTCTGCGTTATAGGAGTTCGCGTATAGCGAAAACGAACTATCACGAATGACGGAATCAGATTCTGAAGTGAAACAGAAGAATCGATGAAGAAAGGAAGCACTGCTTCCGAAGGACCGAATCTCGACCGGAAAGGTCGAATAGATGAGGCTGACTGCGTGATCGGTGTGAGAATATAATCCCGTAAGTCCGGTACGAACACTAATCTAAGCAGTTTATCCTGAGCTAAGTCGAAGGATTATAAGAATTCGTGTATAGAGGGCATCAAATCATTTTCTATTTCACCTATCTGATTTTTTCATTTTAAGAATTCCATCCAAAAATTTTTTCAATCTTTTTTTGCAACAATGTTGCATAATTGATTTTTGCACTTATATTTGCAACAGTGTTGCAGAAAATGAAGGTGAGCGGAATAGAATCAGATTCAATAGGGGCACTAGCCGGAACATTATGTTTGATTCATTGCGCTATTACTCCTTTCGTATTTGTAGCACATACGTGTACCAAAGCATGTTGCACATCAGCACCTGATTGGTGGAAATGGATTGATTTCGTTTTTATTTTCATCGCATTATTTGCTGTTTATAGATCAACAAAATCAACGCGTAAAACTTGGATGAAAGTCGCACTGTGGTTTACTTGGGTACTGTTATTTTTAATGATAATAAACGACCAAATTGGTCTAATTACTCTTCCAGAGGCCACGGTACAGGTATTTGCTCTGGTGCTAATTGGACTACATATATATAACTTAAAAAAATTGAGTTTGTGAGGATGAGCCGGAGGGCTCAAAAAACCTGAGATTAATTTCTCAGTTCATGTCAAGAAAAAGCTCGTAACAACGGTTGCGGGCTTTTTTTAATTCGGATAAATTAAGGTAAACTTCATTCCAGACTCCGAGTTAATTTCTGAATTTCCATTCAGTTGTTCAGTCATTGTTTTAATCAGCTCCATACCAAAGGACACCTTAAAGCTTCCGTGGTCAAATCCAGGCCCATTGTCCTTAAAGCTAAATTCGATTCCGTTAGGTGATTCTACCAGAGATAAATCAATCGTCGGCTTAATTTCAATATTACGAAAAGCATGCTTTAGTGAATTCGTAATCAACTCATTCGAAATAAGTCCTAAACTAATAAGAGAGTCCATTGATAATGAATCAACCTCAGTATTTAAATTATAATTCACTTCCCTCCCATCTTGACAATACTTATAACTCCTCGTTAGATTTTTAAAATAATCCTTTGGATCAGCATCTACGAAACGATCATTCTTGTAAAACATATCGTGTACCTGGGCCATTGAGGTAATTCTATTGATTGCATCTTCAAATACTTCAGCTATTTTTTCATCGTCAACGTGTCCTGATTGTAATCGAAGTACACTACAAATGATTTGAAAATTATTTTTCACTCTATGATGTATCTCTCTGATAAGAACTTCCCTTTCCGCATTCTTCTGGTCCACCAATTCTTTCTGTTCGAGAATAATTTTGTTCTTCCTAGTCGTCCTTCTATACCCAATAAATATGATTATTGAAATTACTACTAAAGCAACAATACCAACAGTTAAAACAGATCGTGTTTGAGACTCCTTTTCCAACGCAAGAATATGCTGTAACTCTTGTCGTTCACTTTCAGCTAAATACGTTAAGCTATCCGAAATATTTTCCACACTCAACTCTAAATGAATGGCTTCTCTAAAGGCTGATTCCCGAAGATCCTTACTATACGTCACATCCAAATAATAAAGCGCTGAATCCATCATGGCATATGACTCTTGATGATTTCCTAATTTTTGATGTACCTTACTCATTGTTCTGTAAAACTGATCCCGAGCCATGACAGACAAGTGGTCATAGATTTCAAATGCACTATTTCCATAATAAAGCGCCGAATCCAATTCGTTCTTTTCATATTTAATACCGGCCATGAGCTCAAACGACCTTGCAAGTATTGTGGTATCTTTCGTTACATCTGTGACGTGAATTAGTTTTCTTGCGTAATACTCTGAGCTATCAAGAAGATCAATATTGGAATAAAGCATACTCAACCCGAGGTTTACACTTGCGGAAGAGCGCGGATCCTTACAGATTCTGTTAGCCTTTCTAAAATAGTATAATGCACTATCTGTAGCGCCATTCTTATCATAAAAATTAGCCAAATGAGAGTAGACAAACACAAGGTCATACTCCATGTTCTTAGACTCATATATAGCCTTGGATTCTTTAAAAGCTTCTTCGGCCATTGGATCATCTAGTGCACTCAATACTGTACCATAATTGTCAAGATCCATTGCACGTTCAACATCAAATCCATTGGCCAGATTATACTGTATGGATTTACTGTAAAACTTTATGGCTTTGGGATATTCTCCCCTGTGATGATGTATGAAACCTATAAATCCATCCACCCGCGCTAAACCGTATTTATAATTAGACCGCAGAGAAAGCGCTTTTGCCTGATTAACAATAGCTTCTGCTGAGTCTAAATCTCTATAATAAATTCTATTGGCAATTTCAATCGCTGCATCCACACGTGCAGAGTCCGATTGATTTTCATCCACATAAATAGCTTTCAGTTCATCCATTATGGACTGACCTGAAGAATAAAGTCCACAAAACAGGACTACAACCACTATGTAGATTCTTACTCTCATTTTTGTTTCCTCAAAAAGTCGGGGCCGAGGAATATGCCGAAAAACATCTACATTAAATGTTCTACCAGCAGGCTAAATTTAAGCATTAAGAAGACAATCAATTACAACCTAAGTTTCTTAATGCTTAAATTTCAATACACGAACACGTGAACTACTTAATTGGTTATCTGAAAAACTGACCATTATCATATTTTTCAAAAGGCTACATCATTAAAACAAGCAGTTGACCGCCATACATTTGATTCAACAAAAATTATAAAACTATGTCAAGCGATTTATACTTAGTACCTTTTGATTTTACCCAGGTATCTGTAAAGGCAGTCAACTATGCAGTGTACCTAGCTCAAGTTGGCGGAGAGAAAGTTCTTGTAACACATGTTGCTCACAAAGAAGAATCACGCATTGCCAAGATTAAACTCGAACAAAAGATCAATGAATTCTTAAGTAAAGAGGAGCAAGAATTGGTAGAGTTAAATGTAAGCGCAGGTAGTATATTCAATGATATTGCTACTACTGCTGACGCAACGAATGCATCGTTAATCGTAATGGGAACTCATGGAGCTCAAGGATTACAAAAGATATAGGGTAGCCGTTCCCTTAAAATTGTAAGTGGTTCAGGACTACCGTTTCTCATCATTAATGAAGATTGTCAAAAAACTGAATTGAACGATATCGTGATGCCATTTAGTTTTGCAAAAGAATCGGTACAAGTGGCAGAATTTGCTTCTTCACTCGCTAAAAAATTTGATGCTAAAATTCACTTAGTAGGGTATAAGGATGCCGATGAATGGTTGGCAAGAGACATTAAAACTAACGAAGTAGTAGTTCGTCGCCACTTGGCAGAATTAGGTATTGAGTACGAATTAGTTTCTATTCCTTCAGGTTCTGATTATGAAGCCGGATTGCTAGAATACGCGAAAGAAATAGACGCTGATTTAATTGCAGCAGCATACTTCAGTCATGGAATTAAAGACTTGTTCCATCAATTTATTCAAGAAATGATAGAGAATAAACATGGTATACCTGTATTAACGGTTAATGCCGTAGAGGTAATGGCAATAAATTCAGGATACTCGTTTATCACTGTTTAGTTTAGTTAACAAAAAAGCCCGATCAAATTGATCGGGCTTTTTTAATTTGTATAATCTAATAAGCTCTAGTGATCTTCACAGTGAATTTCTACTGTTAAAGTATCCCCTAAAGAATATCCATCCTTTTCCGCATTTCTTAATTCCTCTCCACATAACTCTCCTATGTCAATGAAAGTACCATCTGGTGCGTCGTAGTGACACTCTCTGCACTTATTACAAGATGTCAATGACAACCCTCCTAAAACTACTGCTGCTAGTGCTAACTTTTTCATTTCTATTGTGATTTTAATTGTTTACTAAATTGATATCTGATCGAGAAATAGAAATTTCTCCCTGGGTTTAATATGTCTAAGTATCTCAAGGCTGATAGATGATCAGCGTATTCTACGTTCATAAAGTTTCTCACCCCTAGAGATAACATAATAGGATTTTTAAGATCCAATTCCGTATTGATGCCCATGTCTAGTAAGTGAAAATCTCCCGTCTCTTCTTCGAATACACCAAGTCTGTTTTGCTCGAAGAAATATTTATGCTGAAGAACAAATTCTATAGTCTTGAATTTTGTAGCTGGTTCAAAGTTGAAACTGATATTAGAATTAATTCTTGTTTGTGGAATTAGCGGAAGCGGGTTCTTATTACCATCCTCTGCAAATACATTAGATAAAGAACTTTCAATGTGAATCCAATGCGCGAAATGAGGGTGATAGTGGAATCCAAAATCAACTCCGTAAAGCTGTGCAAGATCTGTTTGAGTATATTCAAAAACCTGATAACCTTCGATTATTGAATCTGTGCGTTCAATGTATATATAGTCGCTTATTCTATTGTAGAAAGGATTTAGTATGATTTCTAAATCATCAAAATGAAGTCCAAAACTCGCATCAATTTGAACAGCGCTTTCTGTACCAATATTTACATTCCCAATTTCATATCGTTGACTTCCATGGTGCACCCCATCAGAGAGCAATTCACTGGTATTTGGAGCCCTAAACCCACTCGACGCATTAACACGTATTGATGTTTTATCTGAGACGCGCGCGAATCCTAAAGAGTAATTGAATCCATTGTATTTTGCATTCTCAATAAAATCTCCAGCATCAATGACGCGTTGGTCAAAGCGGACACCTCCTAAGACACTCCATAAATCCGTTCTGTAACGGATAAGTCCAAAGACTCCATTATCCATGTAATTGGCATCAGGAATTAAAGTAAATGGGGCATCACCGTTTCTATTCATTTGATACATCCCTTGAGCTCCTATTGTACTCTCCCATCTCCTTCCCCAACGTGATCTGAACTTAACATTGTAAAGCGTATTATTAAGATTCATATTGTAGTCTGGGAAGAAATACTTTTCCTCATGCTCTTTCAAATTATTATTGGTATTCCCCAGTGTTACAAAAAGCTCGTGGTTATTAAAAAAGAACTTGTTTTCAATTGAAACGAAGTTGTTATGGGTAACAATCGCTGGAACATTTTCTCTACGATTCTGATTGGTGGTTAAGAAAGAATCAAAATCTGGTATGGAGTCATGTGTATGACCGGGTAAACCAGTTCTACCCTTGTAAAAGTTGTACCTTAAATCAAATACCCAGTTTTTCTTTGAATACCCTAAAGAGAATTTTCCCGAAGCTTCATAAAATCTAGAATTCAGCACCTTCATTCCATTTGGAATTTGATAGTCTGCGAAACTATCGAAGCCTCCGTAAGCATTAAATCTCAAATTTCCCTTCGAATACTTAATCCCAGCTCTATTCACAGAACCAAGACTATTCGACTCGAAACGCGAAGAAACGAATCCTGAAATTGTATTCTTTTCGACATAAGGCTCGTCAACAAAATATAGAACCCCACCGAGGGCGTCTGCACCAAACAAAAGCGAAGCAGGACCTTTAATTACCTCAACATTACCAATACCCACCGAAGTTATTGGCATTCCATGATCACTCCCCCATTGTTGGTTTTGAATTCTTAAACCATTTACATAAGTCACAACGCTGCTTCCAGAAAGACCTCTTATCACAGGTTTACTGACCCCTACTCCAATACTCGTATTGTATACACCTGGAATATTCGTCAATGCTTGTCCTACCGTAGTTCCTGGAATTCTCGTCAATGAGGAAATACTATGCGATTCAATATTTGTAATACTCTCACGGTGAAGGTATCCATCGTTACTTACAATTACTTTATCTAAATTTCGATGCGCAACCTCTAGCTTTATAACGACTTCAACTCCTTCAACAAGTTCAATATCCTTGTGAATAGTTTCAAATCCAATGTAAGATACCTCAACATGATTTACACCAGAGGGAACATCTTGAATCTCCCATCTTCCGTTTTCATCTGTGATTATTGTTTTTCCTAAATCAACAAAGTAAACCTTTGCTCGTGGAATTCCCTCTCCTTCTTTCTCCGCATTATAAACATAACCTGAATAAGTTTGGCCTATTACAAGTTGTGAAAGCAATACGAATACCATTGTCCAAAAACCTCTTAACATAATAGCAATTGCCCTGCAAATATACCATTTTTGAAACAATGTTGCAAAAACCATCTTTTTTAGCGAAATTTGTACTTTAGGCCATGAATTCTAAGGAGCTTTTATCATCAAAATCTTTGCGAATTACGGATTTTCGAATTTCCGTACTTGACATATTTTTATCCAATGAAAACGCAGTATCTGCAAGACAAATTGAGAATACCCTAGGATCTTTTGACAGAATAACATTATACAGAACATTAAAATCGTTCAAAGAAAAAGGAATCATACATGAAATTCATTTCAGTGATCTAGATAAAAAGTTTGCCTTATGTGAAAGCTCATGCAGTGAAGACGGTCATCAGCATTCACACATTCATTTTCATTGTTCAAATTGTAATGAAACCTTTTTGTTGCCTGCAGAAACTCCTGTTCCTAAAAATTTAGAAGGCTTTCAAGTTAGCTCTGTGGAAGTTCAGGCGACCGGAGTATGCAAAAACTGCCAGTCCTAAAACTTGACCTTTTCCTAATACTTTTTGAGCTAATTTTTAAACTCTACTGCTACATCTTTGTTGAAATTTGTGAACTCAGGCGTT
This sequence comes from Crocinitomicaceae bacterium, assembly GCA_022447665.1. GTDB lineage: Bacteria > Bacteroidota > Bacteroidia > Flavobacteriales_D > Crocinitomicaceae > JAKVAQ01. The sequence goes on along the minus strand of JAKVAQ010000037.1, from coordinate 31,282 downwards.
TTAAGTAGAATAAAATGTTACCTTTTGGAAAAACTTTAAGGTTATTCGTTCTCAAACGTCTATACAATAAAGAAGAATTATGAAAGCAATTTGGAACGGAGTTACAATAGCAGAAAGTGATGATACAGTAATCATTGAAAACAATCATTACTTCCCTGCAGATTCAATAAAGAAAGAGTATTTCAAAGACAGCAATACACACACTACATGCCCATGGAAAGGTGTAGCTTCTTACTATTCTATTGAAGTTGATGGCCAAACAAATCCAGATGCAGCATGGTATTACCCTGAAGTTTCAGAACTAGCAAAAGGAATTAAAGGAAGAGTCGCCTTTTGGAAAGGCGTTGAAGTAAAATAAATGACACCTAAAGACCTATTTTTAACCGTACGCGCACGAACAGAAGAGATTTGTGCACCTTTGAAAATTGAGGATTATGTTCCTCAGCCTGTTGTATTTGCTAGTCCACCAAAATGGCATTTAGCCCATACCACGTGGTTTTTCGAAGCCTTCATTCTAGAGAAATATCTTGATGGATATTCAGTCTACGACAAGGATTTTTCATTCCTATTCAACAGTTATTACAATACAGTTGGAGAGAGAACCTTTAGAGCCGATCGAGGGAATATAACCCGACCTTCGGTAGAAGAAGTATTTGCATACCGTAAGTATGTTGATGAGGCAATGATGAAACTTCTTCAAAGTGGGGACAATGATTTTGAGAAAGTCCTTTTAATAGGATTAAATCATGAGCAGCAGCACCAGGAACTCTTGATTACAGATCTAAAATATACCCTCGGGCATAATCCACTATTTCCAGTTTATGACGCGGATACTGATCTTACTAATTCAACCAATGAAGCTTCTGGTTTTGTAAAAATCGAAGAAGGTGTTTTCGAAATTGGCCATCATGGTGATGAATTCTGTTTTGATAATGAGTTGGGAAGACACAAGGTTTACATTCATGAATTTGAGATTTCCAATTCTTTGGTTACCAATGGAGAATTCATTGAATTTATTGAGGCCGGAGGTTATTCCTCATTCCAATATTGGTTAGATGAAGGATGGGCATGGGTCAACGAGAACGGAATTGAGTCTCCTCTTTACTGGTATAAAATAAATGGTGAATGGCATCATTATACCCTCGCAGGTCTTAAAAAGGTAGATCCAAATAAAGTACTTGCACACATTTCATTTTATGAGGCCAGCGCTTTTGCTTTCTGGAACGGAATGCGATTACCCACTGAATTTGAGTGGGAAGTAGCCGCAGATAAATTAGATTGGGGTGTAAGATGGGAATGGACAAACTCCGCATATCTTCCATATCCTAACTTCAAAATTGCGTCAGGTGCCTTGGGCGAATACAATGGTAAGTTCATGGTAAATCAAATGGTGCTTAGAGGTGGCTCTACAGCAACGGCAGAAGGACACAGCAGAAAAACCTATAGAAATTTCTTTCACCCGCACTACCAGTGGCAATATACTGGAATTAGACTAGCTAAATAATGAACGAACAATTCAAAAATGATGTCCTTGAAGGATTATCATCCAACCCAAAATTTCTTTCATCCAAGTATTTTTACGATAAAATAGGGGATGATTTATTTGTTCAGATCATGAACATGCCAGAATACTATTTAACCAATAGTGAATTTGAAATTTTTTCCAAAAAAACAGATGAGCTTATTAACTCTTTTGGTATTGAAGACAATGAAAAGTTCGAACTAATTGAGCTAGGAGCGGGTGATGGAACTAAAACTAAAGAATTACTGAAAGCGCTAGTTCATAAAGGTGCCGACTTCTCCTACTTACCAGTCGATATATCACAGAATGCATTAAACCTTTTAAATGCTGACCTTCAAGAAGAAATACCGTCATTAAAAGTAAAAGTGCGGCAAGGTGATTATTTCGAAGTCTTATCAAAATTTAAAGCTGTTGATGTAAAAAAGGTAGTACTTTTCCTGGGCTCTAATATTGGCAATTTGAAAGATGAAAAGTCCGCTGAATTCCTCTACCAATTGGGAGGAAACCTTAATAAAGGAGACATCCTTGTACTAGGCGTTGACTTAATTAAAAGTGTTGATATTATTGGTCCTGCCTATAATGATGCACAAGGCATTACCGCCAAATTCAACATTAATCTTTTACATCGCATGAATGCTGAGTTAGGAGCGAATTTTGATCTAGGAGAGTTCAAGCACGCTCCTCATTACGACGAAGAAGAAGGTATTGCCAAGAGCTATATAGAGTCTTTATCAGATCAAGAAGTTGAAATTTCAGCGTTAGACAAAAGCTTTATTTTTAAAGAGGGTGAAAAAATTCATATGGAGATATCGCGAAAGTATAATGACGAAATCATCTCAAAAATTTTAAGAGATACTGATTTCAAGGTCATTTCAAAAATCCTGGATAGCAGGGAATACTTTGCGGATTATATTTTGAGAAAAGAGGCTTAAGTTCAAGGGCAATTAAACCTTTCTAAGATTTATTTGTTGTAACATATAAATAAATCTAGACACCTATGCGACCTTTATTTGCCATCTTGGCACTCATGTTTAGCGGATCAGTACTAAGTCAAAGTACTGGATCCATTCAAGGGAACATCATTGATATCAATACAGAGGAGCCCATTCCTTTTGCCAAAATTTTAGTGGAGAACACCACTTACGGCGCTGTAACAGATTTCAATGGGAATTATAAGATAGAACTTCCTGTTGGGACTTATACCTTGTCAGTTTCATCTGTTGGATATGAAGCTCAGCAGAAATTTAATATCCCGGTTTCTTCTGGAAATTTCGAAACAGTAAACTTCAAGCTCTCTCAGACAAGCACGGAATTAGGCACTGTAGATGTTGTTTATGAATCAAACAAGATTGCCAAAACAACAGATATGGTTACACCTATGTCGGTGCAAAAACTAACTTCTGTTGAAATAGAATCAAACCCAGGTGGGAACTTTGATGTATCCAAAGTTGTACAAACACTTCCTGGTGTTGGTGGATCTGGTGGGGGAGCTCAACGAAATGATATTATTATTCGTGGCGGTGCTCCCAATGAAAACGTATATTACCTAGATGGGATTGAAATCCCGGTATTGAACCACTTCCAAACACAAGGTTCTTCGGGTGGGGCGCAAGGAATTCTAAACGTATCATTTATTGAAGATTTAAAACTAAGTTCATCTGCTTTTGATGCGCGTTATGACAATGCATTAGCATCTACGTTTGTCATTTCTCAGCGTCAAGGAAACCGCGAAAAATTATCGGGTAATGTTAGAGCAAGTTTTACTGAAAGTGTTCTAACGTTAGAAGGTCCAATAGGAGAAAAAAATGACTTTCTCGTTTCGGCAAGAACTTCCTATTTAGATTTCCTGTTCACTTTAATTGATTTACCAATTCGTCCAAATTTTAGTGACTTTCAGTTCAAAACTACTTTAAGACCTTCAGATAAAACAAGTATTACTTTATTGGGACTTGGGGCTTATGACCGGTTCAACTTCGCGGCTACTCGCGAGGACAACAATGAAACGGAGTTTTTGAGAAGATCTCTTCCTTTTATAACACAATGGAACTATACGAATGGTGTAGCCATTAAACATAGAATTGATGGTGGGTTTATCAATTTTGCTTTAAGCAGAAATATGTTTGATAATCAATTGGATCAATTTGAAGATGCTCAAAATGGAAATGAAGACTTCCGAAACTTTGGTTTGAATTCGCAGGAAATTGAAAATAAGTTTCGATTTGACTTTAATAAGTACAAGAATGGATGGAAGTATTCATTTGGAGCAATGGGACAATACGTCAAGTACAATTCATCCATCTTCAATAAAATAGCCCCAGCTACATTTGATGGTGCAGGCAATTTAATATCACCAGAAGTCGTGATCAATTCGGCTACAGAAATTGATTTTTATAGATATGGTGCTTTTGCGCAAGTTTCGAAGAATTTCTTCAAAGAAAGACTCTTAATCTCTGCAGGTGTGAGAACCGATATGAACAGCTTTACCGACAATGGAAATAACCCGCTTGAAACACTTTCTCCTCGACTTTCATTCGCATACCGATTGAATGAAAAATGGGATTTAACAGGATCAATTGGTACATATTATAAAATACCAACCTATACCAATTTAGGTTATAGAAATGAAGCAGGTGAGTTAGTAAACCGTTCAATGGAGTACATTAACTCTGATCATTATGTTATCGGAACCCAATTCTTACCAAATAACGGACTTAGAATTACAGCAGAAGCATTTTACAAGGAATACTCTAATTATCCTGTATCCATTGCGAATGGTATTTCACTGGCAAATCAAGGACAAGAATTCGGCGCTATCGGAAATGAGGCAGTCGCTTCAATTGGAGATGGTCAAACCTATGGTTTTGAATTTTTTGTTCAGCAAAAACTCGTAAAAAACATCTTCTACGTGTTCAGCTATACATATGTAAGAAGTCTTTTCTCTGGTGCAGATGGAGAATTGATTGCATCAGCTTGGGATAGTCAACATTTAATTTCGACCACTTTTGGTTGGAACTTCGGAAAAGGATGGAAGCTTGGCTTGAAGTACCGCTTCTCAGGTGGGTTACCGTACACACCTTGGGACCTTGCAGCATCTCAAGCAGTATATGCGTTAACTGGAAACGGGGTCTTAGATTTCAACAGTATTAATAGCGAACGTTTACGTGCCTTTAACCAAGTAGATTTTAGACTAGACAAGATTATAAACTTGAAGAAAGTAAGCTTTGACTTCTACATTGACATTCAAAATATGCTGGCGTTTACGCAAGAAACCCCTCCTTTCTATGCATTCCAAAGAAATGAGGACAATACGGGATTCGCAACAACTGACGGACAACCTTTAAGTCCGGATGGTTCAAATGGAGTTCCGTTATTAATACCAAACGAAAGCGCATTAATTACTCCAACTATAGGTCTCATATTTGAATTCTAGAAAAGATTCAATTGACCATTTTTTGAAGGACGGACAAAGAGATCGCTGTTTAAGTTACTCTTGAATTCTTCAGGAAAATATTTTGCTTGGGCCAGCTTTTTAAGCTGGCCTATGTTATTGGAATAATTTCCTTGTCCTTTCATGCGTTCTACAAAGTTTGAACTCCCTGTTTTTCCTCCATGAATATCCTTGATTTGATTCATCACTTTGGATTTATGATTCGGGTAATGGATTTCTAACCAGTTCTCAAACAAATCTGCATTCGGTCCCATTAATCTGACCACATGGGTATGAAATTGTTTGGCACGGTTTTCAGAAGCCGCCTTCGCTATTGGTAATATTTCATGATCACTCAAGCCAGGAATAATGGGCGCGGCCATAACCGTTACCGGTACATTTATTTCACTAAGCTCCTTAACGAGTTGTAGTTTTCTTTTCGATGTTGCTGTGCGCGGTTCAAGGTTTCTTCTCAACTCCTCATTCAACGTCGTTATACTTAAATGAACATGAATCAGGTTGAGTTTTGCGAGCTCTTTCACAATATCAAAATCTCTTTTTATCAGTATATTTTTGGTAATGATACCTACTGGGTGTTTACACTCGAGCATAACTTCTAATAGCTGTCGTGTTATTCCAAACTTCTTTTCACATGGCTGGTAGCAATCGGTATTTCCAGAAAACACAATTGGATGTACTTTCCAACTTTTTTTCATCAATGTCTGACGCAAAAGTTCGGGAGCATTCTCTTTCACCATAATCACACTTTCAAAATCCAAACCCGCACTGTAACCCCAATATTCATGGGTAGGTCTGGCGTAACAATACGTACAACCATGCTCACATCCTTGGTAAGGATTTAAGGAATATTCCATAGGTACATCAGGGCTCGGAACTTTGTTAACGATGGTTTTAGGATGAATTTTTATGTATCTCGTTTTCTTTCCCTCAGCATAAAAATCTACGTCTATATCATTTTCATTCGCATGATCATAGCTTGATTTATCGAATCTATTCTTTGGATTCAACTGCGCACCTCTCCCCTTGAAAATGTTTTGATTTTCTTCTTTCATTACTTGACTATCTTCTTCTATTGGCTAATAATGGTGGTGGTTCTCCATTGAATGGATTCCATCTACTAATACTTTTGGCTCCCATACCAGAAGCACGCATAATGGATCGGTCGCCGTAACGCTCTCGAATATGGTCCATAGCTTGGTAAAGCTTAATGGTGTTTGAATCATCGAATAAATTAATTTGATGCCCGCCTTCTACTAAATGGCTAAACCGAACTCCAATCAAGCGCACAAGCATTCTTCGCTGATAAAGCTTCCGGTACAACTCCATTACCAGTGGAATTATGGTATTGTCTGATGCAGAATAAGGTATGCGCTTTTGCAGCGTATAGGTTTGAAAATCTGAATACCTAATTTTTACGGTTATGCATGCAGTAAGCTTATTTCCTCGTCGTAATTGATACACTAAATTTTCTGCAATAGCAGTTAGTATTCCTTCTAGTTTTACCGTATCAATCGTGTCTTTATCAAAGGTACGTTCAGTAGAAATAGACTTACGTTCTTGGTAAGGAATCACCGGAGAGTTATCTATCCCATTCGCCTTTTTCCAAATCATAATTCCATTCTTCCCAAACACTTTTTCCATGACCTCTATGGGCATTTCTTGAATGGTTTTAATTCGCTTTACACCTAAATCACATAAGGTGCGATAGGTTTTATCACCAACCATTGGGATTTTCTTCACCGACAAAGGGGCTAAGAAAGTCTTTTCAGTTCCTTTACTCACTTCTATTTCATTGTTTGGCTTGGCTTCACCCGTTGCAATTTTTGAAACTGTTTTGTTTTGGGAAAGTCCAAAAGAAATCGGCAACATTGTTTCTTTAATAATTCGTTGGCGGAGTTCAGAAGCAAACTTATGGCATCCGTAAAAGCGATCCATCCCTGTTAAATCAGCATAAAACTCATCTACCGAAGTTTTCTCGTATAAGGGAACTTCTTCTTTAATAATGTCTGTTACCATATTGGAGAACTTACTGTAAACTCCCGAATTCCCCCTTAAAATAATGGCGTCGGGGCACAACTGTTTTGCCATTCGCATAGGCATTGCCGAGTGCACCCCATACTTTCTTGCCTCGTAGGAACAAGCTGCTACCACCCCTCTATCAGAAGTACCACCAATCATAACCGGCTTCCCTATTAATCTACGATCCATTAATCGTTCACAAGACACAAAAAAAGTGTCTAAATCCATGTGCATTACTGCTCTCATAAACTCAATTTTCAATTACCAAATGGTAATTATTAATGATATAAATCACTCCTCTACTCAGTCCCAAAAGGTAGCTGAGCCTGTCGAAGTCATTGTTTGCTACAACATTTTAAATCTTTTCACTTGTCCTCCCCCTCAATCCCCCTCCAAAGGGGGAAGAAACTATTTCTTGGTCGTCGAGCGGAGTCGAGACGCCAACTCAACTCTTATCTTTTGACGGACACCTTCCCGCACGTGCGGGACTCGGACTTATTTGGTGTGTTCTCGATACACGTTCCTTCGTCACGCACTCGAACAAGCCACTTTAGGCCGATTTGGCACCAATAGCCTTTCCTTTATCTACCCAATAATCAATTCTTCTATTTCTTGTTACTACTACCTTTTCTTTCTCTTCATCCCTTACCTCCGAATATCTCGGATCTTCAATCACACTAATCTTTTCCATGTATTCAGCTTCTACCGTATAGCAATCATAATCTTCAATTACTTTCCCTCTCACCTTGTAAACACCTCCTCCTCTGAAATGATATTTTGCCGCTATTTGAGGAAAATGAACTGAATCTAACCAAGCACCTTCCTCATCTAAAAAAGTTCCAAAAAACATGACCTTGCCTGACTTGGTTGAAGTATTTTTTCTGTGAATCAAGTACCCTTTAATCCATACCACTTGGTCTTTATATTTTGGTAAATCCTTTGCCAAAACATAAGGAGTATCATCATCTCTCAAAATATTAAATGGTGAATGCAAAGGAAAATGCAACAGTTCTATTTGGTCAAAGGTGTCTTCCTTCCATGAGTTTTCTAGCTGGGGTATTTCATATTCACTATGCTGAACCTTAAACAAATCTTGCATAGCGTAATCCATATTATGCGCATGCTTTTTTAAACCCGTATTTCCCAGTTTAAAATGAGCTTCCCACAACAAAGTTCTTTTGTCTTTTCCTGTAAATCGAAGCGCATCAATGCGAATAAGAATACCTATTTGTTCAATAGAAATTTTAACCCGATCTATAAAATCATTGAAGCTTAAAAAAGGACCATTCTCTTGTCGTTCTTCCAGTATATTTTGTGCTGTTCGCGACTCAAAAGAATGCAATTGATTAAAGCCTAAATAAATATCCTTTCCGTATAAAATGGTTTCGTAAAAGCCTCTGTTTACACATGGTGGATGAATAATTCCTCCGTGTAATTTTGCCTCGTGCACATACAATTCTGTTCGGTAAAAACCACCAAAATTATTGATGGTCGCCACCATATATTCTAAGGGGTAATAGGCTTTTAAAAAGAGACTTTGATAACTCTCTACAGCATAAGATGCTGAATGCCCTTTAGCAAATGCATACCCTGCAAAACTCTCAGTTTGTCGCCAAACCTCAGCGGTCAATTCTTTAGAGTGTCCTTTCTTAATACAGTTCTCAAAAAACTTATTTTTTACTTGCTCAAACTCTGCTCTGGAACGGTATTTACCCGACATCCCTCTCCTCATTTTATCCGCTTCACCTAAGGTTAAATCTGCAAAATGATGGGCCACCTTAATCACATCTTCCTGGTACACCATTACCCCATAAGTTTCAGGCATAAGCTCCAATAAAACCGGGTGAGCATCTTTCCTTTTTTCTGGATGACGATAGCGCTCAATATAGGCCTGCATCATTCCTGATTGTGCTACTCCAGGACGAATAACCGAACTGGCCGCCACTAAGCCCAAATAGTTGTCTACTCTTAGCTTTCTAAGCAACATTCGCATGGCGGGAGACTCTACATAAAAACAACCAATTGCTTCTGCATTTCTGAGCATACTTTTAATGCGTTCATCCTCTTTAAACCTGCGCATATCATGAATGTCAATATCAGGTTCATCAGGACGCATTACACGAATCAACTCCAGTGCATCTTTGATTTTACCGAGCCCTCTTTGACTTAGAATATCAAACTTGTAAAGCCCTACATCTTCAGCAATATGCATATCAAACTGAATGGTAGGATAACCTTTAGGAGGCATGAAAGTAGGTGTGAAATAATGAATCGGTCTTTCAGAAATAATTATCCCACTGGCATGGATACTTAAGTGACTTGGAAACCCGTGAATATACTTGCTGTACTTTAATACCAAAAGACTCAATTCATTCAATTCCCATGACTGAATATAGGGTTTGCCCAACTTATCTATCTCTTCTTTTGGTAAACCGAAGACCTTCCCCAGCTCTCGTCGTACTGCTCTATCTTTAAAAGTATTGTAGGTGGCTACCAGTGCTACATGATCAAAGCGTTCAAAAATATACCGTGTTACATCATCTCTATCTTTCCAAGAAAAGTCAATATCAAAGTCGGGAGGATTTACGCGGTAGAGGTTAATGAAGCGTTCAAAATATAAATCAAGCTCAATAGGATCTACATCTGTAATACGTAATAAGTAAGCAATTACAGAGTTCGCTCCACTCCCTCTACCCACATAAAAATATCCTTTAGAGCGGGCATAGTTCACAATGTCCCAATTCATTAAGAAATAAGAAACAAAGCCCATGTCACGAATGGTGTCTAGTTCCTTTTTAATTCGTGCTTTTATTTCTTCGGTTTGATTTGGATACCGGTATTTAATTCCTTCTTCGCATAGTTTTAACAAAAGCTCTTCGTCCTCTTCTTCAGAATCGGTATAATACCGCTGATTTTGAGGAATAGCCGTATCGGTAAGATCAAAATCAATAGACGAATCATCCAATATTTTTTGCGTGTTTTCAATGATTTTTGGATGCTCTTGATAAAGTGTCAGCAGTTCCTCTTTTGAGAGCATTTTATCATCCGGATTCGCTTGTTCCGACTCTGGAAGCTTGCTCAATAGCTCATTCTTATCAATGGCCCTGAGTAATCGGTGTGCATTAAAATCCTTCTTGTTTCTAAAGCTTGTCGTTTGAAGAATTACCGCCTTTGACGTATCTACGTTTTTAATGCGTACATAGTCTAAATCTTTTGGCTTAATACCAATAAACTCATTAGACCTAAGGGTATATGTTTTTCCTTTCTCATAAGGATAAATCACATAAACATTTTCGAATTCTGGCGCTTGGGCCGGGATATCTTTTACCCCATTTTCAATTTCAGATTTATTGACCAAAAATTGTGTGAGGTAGGTATTCATTTCTTGAAAACCATCGTTATTCTTGGCAATAGCAACATATAATTGCTCAATCCCATTTCTAAAGTCTATTCCTAGAATTGGTTTTACTCCAAATTTTGGTGCTCTACGGATCGCCTCTAAACAAGCCGAAGTGTTGTTTATGTCGGTTATAGCAAGCGATGAAATATCATTCGCTACAGCGAGTTGAAGTAATTCTTCAGGAGAAATGGTTCCGTAACGCAGACTGTAATACGTGTGTGTATTTAAATACATTTTTGGCAATCAAAAAATCCCCAACCTGCCCGTTGAGTCTAAACCTGAGTTCAGGTTTTAATTAAACAAATCACACTTCTACCAAAAATGTAATTTACTTCTACCAAAAAATGTGGTTCAAATACGGCAAGAAAATGCCTTGGTTTGATCCATTAAGGGGCAACTAATTTACGTATTTATTTTCGTCTGAAAAAAATTAGATATTAACATTTGAGGATTAGTAATGATGAATCCTTTGTATATTTAAGAAAAAGCGACTATGAGTGATTTAGAAACCTTATATGAAGTACTTGGCGAATTGTTATATGCTGTAGCAATGGCAGATGGCGTAATTCAAAAAGAAGAAAATCAAGCCATGAAAAAGTTGCTTAAAAATCATCCATGGGGACAAGAAATAAATTGGTCATTCACCCACAAAAGGGATGGACATATAAGTGTAGATGAAGCTTATGAAAAGGCAATAAACTATTGTAAATACCATGGTCCTTCAGCTTACTACGAAGAGTTCATTTCAGCAATGAAAGAAATTGCAGCGGCAGCTGATGGAGTAGATACAAATGAAGCACGTGTTATCGAGTGCTTTTCTAAAGATCTAATAGAAAAGTTTCAGCACGATATTGATTTGGGGAGAGAAATTTAATGGAGTACTTCTAGCTCGCCTTCTTTAACTCTTGGCTTCGTAGCAAAACGAGATTTAACGCGTAAAATCTCATAGCAACTTTCTCTTATTCCATCCGAAATGCTACCCAATGGAAGATCGTTCGCATCTAAACCAAAAGGGTTTTCAATTTCATCAGAAATTAGCTCCACACTTAATAAAGCAAACCCCATGATCATTACTGCTGGGATAGCCAAGAAACCAAAGGTTTCTACCAAACCAAAAGGAAGAATCAATAAATAAAGAATCACAAACATTTTAATGAAAGTGCTGTGCGAGAAAGGAATCGGGGTTTTCTTGATACGCTCACAAGCACCAAGAACATCGATAAATCCTTGAAGTCTTTCATTTAAACGATGCTTATCCATATCAGTAATAATGCCTTCACGGTACATGTCCTCAACCTCGGTATACATATAAGAAACTACTCGGTTTGGAATATGCGTAGAAGTTTCTAGATCCTCGGCATAACGAGCATTCACATGAATAAACTCATCTATACTTTTATTATCTCGTAAATGGTTTTGCAAGGACAATGAAAAATTGGAAATGTTTCGAACAAAAAACCTTCTCCTCTTTTTATCTTCTTCAGGGAGAAGTGCATTTAAATTCAGGGCAAAAGTTCGAGAGTCGTTTACCAATTTCCCCCATTGCTTTCTTCCTTCCCACCAACGATCGTAAGCAGAATTTAAACGGAAAACCAAGAACAATGAAAGGATTACACCGATTAAGGAAAAGAAAACAACCTCAATAACCAGGTACTCCTTAATGTATTTTACCAAAAGAAAGGTAATGACAATAACATATAAGGCAAGGAACGCCATAAACTTGGCAAGCTGCCTTAGGTTATAACTTTGCTTAAAAGTTTGACCCATTTTACGGATAACATCCGTCCATTTTTTTGAATCGTAAACTATCATCTTTCTGCGGTGAGCAATCAAAAATAAGAATACTAAACGAAAATCAAAGAAAACTCTCCAAACCCTTGTATATTTGAGCTTTCAAATAAGACGATAAATGTCTAAGTGGTCAAAGTTTTACATTTTCAGAATCCAGTTTTTAGGTTATCGTTATCACGGATGGCAAAAACAACCCGATGTAAAAACTATTGAAGGAGTTATTGAAAGAACCATGCGTTATGTACTTAATCATGAGCCCTATAAAATTCTAGGGTGTGGCAGAACAGACGCACTAGTATCTGCAGAGGATTTTGCTTTTGAATTATTCACCAATCAAAGCCATGAACCAAAACTACTCTTGAAAATGGTGAATGATAATTTACCAGCAGATATTCGGGTAAACTCAGTAGAAGAGACTACAAAGGATTTCAACATTATCAATCACCCAAAAATTAAAGAATACCACTACCATTTTTCCTTTGGAGAAAAAACACACCCTTTTCAATCTCCATTTATACGATACTTTCAGGAAAATATGGACGCGGAAGCAATGATTGAAGGTGCTAAACTTTATATAGGTGAGCACAACTTTAGAGCATTCGTTACGAAACCCACGGAAAACACAAAATTCAATAGAGAAATATTACTGTCAGAAATCGTAAAAAACATAGATGAAAGAGCTCCAGAAAATTCGTACATCTACAAAGTAAAATCTGGAGGATTTATGCGTTACCAAGTACGTCACATGATGGGCGTTCTATTAGAAGTTGGACGGGGTAATTGGACCTTAGAAGATCTCAATTCTACTTTAGAAACTCCACAAACAGAAACAGTAAAGTTTATTGCCCCAGCAGCTGGTTTAAGACTACATAAGTTAGATTTTTAGCATAAAAAAAAGATCCTACCAATTAACTGGCAGGACCTTTTTCATCTATCTCAAATCAACTATTTTTAAAAAATAATAAACCATTGCCCTTTTAATTCTGAATGGGCCTTATCAGGTTTTCCAACTGAAACATACTTAATTGCTTCATAAGAAACATGAATTTCGTTCAATCCATTATGGATTATTAGAGCCTTTTCTTTGAACTCCAACGAAAAATCCTCTTCCATTGCAAACTTGTCTACGTTATTATCGTGGACCAAATTAAAGTGCGAATGTGTTTTAATTGAAATTTTAGCGAATGCCGATTCCAAATCTTCTTTCTCCATTTGAGCAGAAGCAACATTGGATAAAAGCATTAAAGAAAATGTAAACAAGAGGGTTTTTAGTGTGTTTTTCATAGCCTTTATATTAAAGTACTATTCTACATACGCCAAAAAATAAAAAGGGTTTAATTGACTTTTGAATTTAACCATTCTCTAGCCATATCTGTTTCCGAAAAACACTTGATCACAAAGCCTGAATCAACACGTTCCTCCTCGTTCTCTCCGCATGGTGAGTAACCTAAATAAAGATGAGGAAGCATAGGAAATCTATCTCTTAGTCCAGATTTTACAGCTTCAATAATCTCTTCGGGCTTCAACGTTTCAGATAAGTCAAGCAATAGTCCACTTTTATTACTACGCGTTAGCTCAATCCCAACAGTATTCACCATGTCGAAGACTTCAAATCTCGTAGGTTCCTTTCTTGTACAGGAAACCATGACGTAATTAATAGATTTTTCTAACTGCATAACAATGTGTGTTTTAGAGCTATTATTTTCTATGCAAACATAACACATTTAAAGCGTATAGGTTCTGATAATAAGACGAATGCAGGAGTAAACTCGACGAATAAATAAAAGTCGTAGAGGATTAAACAATCAGGTATGGACATCTCTCCTTAATAAGGTCAAAATTCAGTGCTTTAGTTCCTTAATTTTAACTCATGAAATTTCGTCCGGAAGACTTTGATGCGATTATTTTTGATTTAGGTGGAGTGATTCTGAACCTTGATTATAATAAGACTATTGAGGCCTTTCAGAAATTGGGCATGGATAACTTTGAAGAGTATTATGCTCAAGCTCAACAGGATGCAATTTTTGACGATTTTGAAATAGGTAAAATTTCAGAAGATGAATTTAGAGCCTATTTCAAGAAAACAATCGACCCTAACTTATTAGATGTTGACATTGATTATGCATGGAATTCGATGCTTTTGGATTTACCCGAGCATCGTGTAGAATTCTTAAAAGCGATTAAAGATAAAGTGAAGATTATTCTTTTCTCCAATACCAATGCCAACCATTTAAAGGAGTTTCGAAAAATAATTAAGCAAGAATATGGTAACGAAAAGCTTCTTGAAAGTCTTTTCAATACTACTTATTATTCTCACATTCTTGGCCAGCGAAAACCTAACCCACCTGCATTTCATTCTATACTTCACGAGCAAGACTTGAAAGCAGGAAAGGTTCTATTTATTGATGATTCAATTCAACATGTTGAAGGAGCAAAAATTGCAGGATTACAAGCCTATCATTTGGTGGATAAAGACATTACAGAAATATTTGATTTGAGTTGAGCGATTCAGTAAACATAGCATTGAATGAATTGCACAAAGAACTCTTTGATCTTTCGGCACGAAACCCCCTACTCAATTGCAAGCTAGATTCGCTGTATTGGTACGATGAAAATCAAACCCAGATCAATAAGCTTTGGAAAAAGGCCCGCTTGTATGAAAAGGAATATGCCTTAGAAACGCTACTACACATTCATTCTTTTATTAAATGGTCGCCTACTCCCGATAAATTCTACATCTCACCCCTCATTGTATCACCAACGAGTATTGTAAAAAAGAAGAAAATCAATGACGAGTTTACAATAGAAACAGAAGAGGAATTTCAATTAAATCCAGTTTGGGAGCATTATTTCAAATCTAACTTTGATTATGAAATTCCGCCGCTAAGTTCACCAAAAGAGTTTAGTAAAGAACTGCAAGAACAACTTAGCTCGAAGGAAAATAAAGTCGTATTAATCGACGATATTCACCATGAAGGCTGGTGCATCATAAACACCTCAGCAATTGGTGTATTCAATTATAAAAAGGCTGTTTTAGGTAAGGACTACGAAGCCATTAAACTTCAGCCTTCTCCTTCCATTGAAGCTTTAATAAACGGAGGAGTTCTAAGTGATGTTATTGATCCTCAAAAAATCAATGGTGTTGATAATACGCAAGAACAAGCCATTAACGAAGCCCTAACAAATCATTTGACGATACAAGGACCTCCAGGAACCGGCAAGTCACATACCATCGTTGCTTTAATTAATGAAATTCTAACCCAAGGTAAAAGGGTGCTATTCGTTTCTGAAAAGAAGTCGGCTTTAGATGTTGTGCACTCACGTTTAAAGGCAATAGGACTTGATAAAATCACAGCTTACGTTCAAGGAAATAACAAGTCTAAAAACGAATTTTACAAAGGGTTGAAGGCCTCTTGGAAAGCATTAAATGAGTTTGAGAATAAAGAGATAGATGAACCTCATTCAGGCGAAAATGACTTACTGACCTATTACAAAGAGTCTCTTCTTAACTACCGTGATAGTATTGGCTGTTCAATGAATGAATTGATTCAAAAAATACTACAACAACCCAACCAAAAAATTGAAATTAAAGGCGAAACACCAAGCTTGAAAATTTGGGATGAATCCATTGACCTACTTCACTTCTTGGAGAAGAGAGTGATTCAAGAATTTGACAAAGACCATCTATACCAATGCAGTTTTGCTTATCTAAACAAGTCCGTTTTTATAGATAGTGATCCTGTACTTACCCTTGAAAAAAGACTACAAAAGGTAATTGATCACCTAAACGAGTTAAGCAAAATACAGAAGAAACTTGACTTAGATAAGGACCTTAAAAGCTTCACGCAACTATGCGTTTCATCAAGTGTGATGGCAATGGTAGACAATATTCAAATGGATTTGTTGGTCCATGATACCAAGCTTTATAAGTCGTTTAACAATTGGGCGAAGAAATACGAATTGGTAAAGGCAAAACTCAATCAAGCGGTTGCAGCTAACAAAAAGTGGAAATCAAAACCAAGCTTGAGTGAGGTAATTGAATTGTTGGACCTCATCAAAAACAAACGACCAAAAAGAGGGATTTTAAGTTCCTTAAAACGCCAACGATTATTGAATGAAAAGTTCGTTGGCTTCAGTCCTCAAATAAGTGATGAAGCTAAAATCAAATTATTAGAATCACTTCGATTAGAATGGCGCTTAGCAGGTGAGCTGGAAGAAATTTCAATTAAGCTTAATCATAACTTAGGAATCGAAAACCCTGAGCACGACATTAAACATATTCGCGATTTAAGACGAAAGTTAGATAAGGTAGCTCCGAACGATTATATGTTTTTATTGGAACAAGAAAATCATTTGGAGGTGGTGCGTGAGTTGGCAAATTTCCATCCAAAAATTCAAGAACTTCAGACCTTATTACGCTTCATTTTTGACCTTATCGAGGAAAAAAGTATTCAAGAAATGAAATTGCTCGCATCTGAGACTTTTAAAGATCTTCCAGTATTGACGAAATGGTTAGAAGAGGTGAGAAATTACTTCAAACTTCCATCAACGGTTCGAAATTTTGTTCGCTTGAATCCATACCCTTCTGAACTACTCACCAGAAGTGTTTGTTTGAATGCTTTGTTAGTTGAAACACGTTTTGAACCTGTATTCAAAGACTTAAACGGCACTAGTATAACGAGGGCATTGAATAGCCTGATTAAGAATGAAAAGTTTGCGCGAAAGTTTCAAGCCAAGAAAATTGTAGAAGAAGCCAGAGAACAAATTCGTACTCATGAGAAACTATTGACCACTCCGGCATCTAAACTAAAAGCACCAAAGAAAGAGGAAAAAAAGGCTTTGCGCCAATCGAAAAAAGTACTCTTTAATGAGTTAGGAAAGCGCCAGCGTTTTATGCCGGTTCATACATTCTATGACCAAACAGAAAATTGGCTAAAGGACGTGTTTAAGGTTTGGATCATGAACCCATTAAGCGTTTCAGAACAACTTCCATTACAATCAGAATTGTTTGATTATGTCATTTTCGACGAGTCGAGTCAGATTCCATTGGAGGATGCTATACCTGCGATTCACAGAGCTAAGAATGTTATTGTTGTGGGTGACGAACACCAAATGCCACCAAGCAACTTTTTCTCGGCAAATGAAGAAACGAAAACCTTATTACAACAGGCGCAATTTGCTTTTAAAAATGTAATGCTGAAATGGCATTACCGTAGCGAGCACCCAGCTTTAATTCAATTTTCGAATAGGCTATTTTACGAAAACGAGCTAATTACATTTCCGCCAGTAAGAGAAGAAAACCCAATTGATTTTGTAAAAGTAAACGGAACTTTTGACGCCGGTAAAAACGAAGCTGAAGTAGCACAGATCATTGAAGAAATTAAGAACCTTGGGGTTGTGAATTTTGACAAAATAGGTGTAGTCGCTTTCTCGCTCCAACAGGCAGAGTTGATTCAGAAAGAGATCACAAAGCAACTACCAAATAGCGAAGATATACTTGTAAGAAACCTTGAAAATGTTCAGGGTGTAGAACGTGATTATATCATTATCTCAGTTGGATATGGGTATGATGAGGAGAACAATTTTAGAATGAACTTTGGCCCAATAAACCAAGAAAGCGGATTAAACCGATTGAATGTTTTGGTTACTAGAGCAAAGATCAAACTTATCGTAGTGACCAGCATATCTGCTTTTGATTTTAAAATGTCGGATAACCCTGGGGTTCAAACCTTGCAGGACTTCTTGAATTATGCCGAGCATGGTTATCAATTATTGGAGTTCGGCTCTGAGGGGAATATGGGGATTAAAACTACCCGTCAGCTTCTAGAAGAAAACAAGCTCGATGTAAAATTCTATGATTCAACACAACAAATTGGTTTCAATGCTTTTGTACAACACAGTACCGGGAAGATTTTATTAATTGACCCAACTTTAGGAGAAACAGAAATCGATGATCTCTCCACCATTTACGGTGTAGTTCAAGAACGTTTTTCAAAATCATTAATTCTTCTTTCACTTGATTTCCAAAATAATTTGGCCCGCACCAAAGACAAGATTTTAGCGTTCTTTAAACTATGACCCAAAAGAAAAAATACGGTCTAAGCTTTATCACACTAGCATTTGCCCTAGCCATATTTCTTATTTATCCAGTGATTTTTGGTTTTCCTTCAAAGCTTATTGGTTGGGATGCGCTTGGATATTATCTCTACTTACCACAAGCCTTTATTGAAGGTGATTTAGCTTTAAGCGATACTGCCCCAGTTTTGGATGCTATTCATAATTATGACCTTGCACCTACCCTTTATCAAGCGCACCCCGTAGAAAATGGAAATCATGTAATCCAATATACAGCGGGTCTTTCGGTGCTTTATGCAGTTTTCTTTTTTATTGGTCATGCCATTTCGGGTATGAGTGATTATGCTGCAGACGGGTATTCAGCACCCTACCAATACGCCATGTTAGCCGGAAGCTATTTTTACATGATTATTGGTTTGATTTACACGCGAAAAGTTCTCCTTCATTTTTTCTCAGAACAGATTTCTGCTCTTGCTATTCTGCTCATTTGTTTTGGAACCAATTATTATGTCATTCATACCGCAAGCCACGGTATGCCGCATGTGTATTTGTTCACCTTATATGCCATTTTAATTTGGCAAACCATAAAATGGCATGCGAATAAACGCATCAAAAATTCTATCATACTCGGTGGAATACTCGGATTAATGGCCTTATCTCGAGTAACCGAAATCTTTGCCATTCTAATTCCAGTGCTCTACGGGGTAAATTCATGGAAAGGGTTTAAAGAGAAGATTGGTGGATTCTTTACCAAAGATTTAAAAGCCACATTAGGTATCGCTGTTCCGATGATTCTGATTGGAAGTATTCAGTTGATTTACTGGAAATACACTACAGGTCATTTTGTATATAATTCCTACGCTAACGCCGGAGAGGGATTGGATTTGCATAACCCGCACACATTCAATTTCTTATTCTCATTTCGTAAAGGTTGGTTTATTTACACCCCTCTAGCAGTCTTGGGAATTTACGGCTTAACAAGATTAAAAGCAGACCAACGCCAAAACTGGATTATAGGTCTCCTTGCCTTCACTATTGTAAACACATACATTTCCTCATGTTGGAGCAATTGGTGGTATGCCACGTCATTCGGTCAACGCACCATGGTGCAATCTTACATTGTAATAGCTATTGGCCTAGGCGCCTTGTTTACCAACCCACCTAAATTAAAAGCGTTACGTCATCTTATTACAACTTTTGCAGTGCTCTTTCTTGCACTTAACCTCTTCCAATCCTGGCAGTACAAACAAGGAATAATTCATGCCGATAGGATGACAGCTCAAGCCTATTTTGCTGTTTTTGGAAAGACAGAAATTCCTCAAAATTTCAGAGAACTCCTTTTAATAGATAGGGCCAATCCTATATTTGATAAAACAAAATATTCAGAATCATTTACTGTAGAATTCAATGATGGGGAGGAGTACACTTTCACTGATGAATACGGCCCGACCATAGACTTGCCTTATTCAGAAATCACTGAAAAAGACCATGCCTGGATTAAGACTTCAGTACTCATTAAAAGCTCAGTTCTTGACAATAATTCATTGTCCGTAACGCAAACATTCATGCATGGAGGAAAAAATTATCATGACAAATATCTTGACTTAAATTTGAGTCTCATAGCCAGTTCAGAAGATACCATTTGGACTTATTTCGAAAACTACTATTTGACTCCTGAAGTACGATTTAAATCAGACATTTTTAGAACATTTATATGGAACAGTTCGCAGTCAGAGGTAACAATGAAGAACTTTTCCATCGTCATATTTGAACCAACCGAATAGAACTTAAACATTTTAGTTAAATTAGGTTTATGGGATTTTTAACTCCTCCTAAAACGGAATACAAAGATTATTTCGACCTCGCTAGGTTCGAATTAACCTGGAAGACAAGCATATTCTTTGCATTACTTCTACCCATATTAATGGTTGTGTTTATTTTCATTGAACAAACTACCATTATAGCCACAAGCATTGGTTGGTTGTGTTCACTCGTTTTCGTCTTCCTTCTCTACAGAACTAGGAAATATCGTTTGACCGCAATGATTTTTGCTATAGCTGGCGCCATACTTTGTGTAACTACAATTCTTACCATCCCCGATGGTAATCATTTTGTAGATCCTTTTTGGATGCTAGTGATTACACTCTTCACCTTTTTTACGCTAGATAAAAAGTGGGGGGTGATTATAGGATGTATAAATCTGCTTGGAGTTTGTTATTTCCTGATTTTTGAGAGCTATGAAAATCTACATGGAATAATTAAAAAAGGGTTTGAAATTGACCAGCGAATAGCATTATCCCTAAATATTTGTGTGGCAAGCACAATTATTGGCTACTTGATAATTCTCTTTATCCGTACCAAACGAAAAGCCGAGACTGATCTAAAAAAAGTCAATCAAGTTTTAGCTAATCAAAACGAGCTCATCTCATCTAAGAACGCAGAAAAAACCGTGATGCTTCGTGAAATACATCATCGTGTAAAAAACAACCTTCAAGTTATTTCTAGCTTATTAAGACTTCAAGCAAATCAAGAAGATGATTATACGAACTCGGTTTCATATCAAGATACCATTAACCGAGTTTCTGCTATGGCCCTGATCCATGAGAAGATGTACAATAACGACGACTTAGCTACGATTGACTTAGAGGCCTATATTAAGAATTTAGCAACGGAAATCATTAATTCTTACGCAGTGGATTTACCTATTGACTATAAGATTAACTCTGAAATTGAGACCCTTGAAAACAAAACGCTAGTTCCCTTTGCCCTTATATTGAATGAACTTATTTCTAATTCACTAAAGCATGCCTTTACAGATGATTCTGTAGGATATATAGGGATTAAAATCAAAGATGAAGGTGAAGGAAAAATCAAGCTAACATATAAAGACTCTGGCAAATGGCAAGAAAGTGAGGCTGAACGAAAATCATTTGGTTTAGAATTGATTGATATTCTTACGCAACAATTGGACGGAACCAAAACCTTTTCCTCTTCACCGAGCACATCTTGGGAGTTTCACTTGAAGGTTCAGTAAGTTTCCCGCCAGGGATAGCAGCGGCAGCTTGTGCATTGAGCACAACTATAGCGTATAGCCCGTTTTTAAATCACCATAGCTTTTCTAAGCGCAGGTGATCGGCGGCATAAAAACGCTAATTAACACCAGTAATACCGTACATTTTTCTAAATTTACCACTCAATTAAAATTGGTATGGCATTAGATAAAGTTGGCATTGCAAAAAGAATTGCACAGGAACTTAGAGACGGATGGTATGTAAACCTTGGTATAGGAATTCCTACCCTGGTTGCGAACTATATTCCTGATGGAATTGAAGTTGAGTTTCAAAGTGAAAATGGAATCCTTGGAATGGGGCCTTTTCCGTTTGAAGGAGAAGAAGATGCTGATTTAATTAATGCCGGCAAACAGACAGTAACTTTAAAAAAGGGTGCTGTTATTTTTGATTCTGCTACTTCATTCGCCATGATTCGTGGACAGCACGTTGACCTGACAGTTTTGGGAGCTATGGAAGTGGCTCAAAATGGAGACATTGCGAACTGGAAAATCCCTGGTCGTATGGTAAAAGGAATGGGAGGAGCAATGGACCTTGTAGCTTCAGCTCAGAACATTATTGTTGCCATGATGCATACCAATAAAGCAGGACAATCTAAACTGCTTAAGGAATGTTCTTTACCATTAACTGGAGTAGGTTGTGTTACTAAAGTTGTAACAAACTTGGCAGTGATGGCAATAAAAGACAATAAATTCCATTTAGAAGAAAGAGCTCCTGGAGTTTCTGTTGAAGAAATTCAAGCTGCTACTGAAGGTGATTTGGTAATTCCTGATCACGTACCTGAAATGACGATCTAATTCACGTGAGGAAAAAAATTGCAATAATTGGAGCAGGACCTGCCGGGCTTACTGCTGGTTACGAATTGTGTAAAAAAGGACATGATGTCACTGTTTACGAAGCTAGTGAGCAAGTTGGAGGACTTTCAAGAACCATAGATTTATGGGACCAACGTATTGACCTTGGACCTCACCGCTTTTTTAGCAACGACAAAAAGGTAAATGAACTTTGGTTGGAGGTTGTTGAGAAGGATTATAAAATGGTAGATCGTTTAACACGTATTTACTACAAGAAGAAGTTTTTCCATTACCCTATTAAAGCCTTTGATGCCCTTTTTAAACTTGGCGTTTGGAAAGGAATTCTTTGCATGGGAAGTTATATTAAAGAGAAAATCTCACCTACAAAAAGAGATGGATCTTTCGAAACTTGGGTAACTTCTAGATTCGGGAAAAGACTCTACAGCATTTTCTTTAAGACCTATAGTGAGAAACTTTGGGGAATTCCATGTACGGAATTGGATGAGGATTTTGCTGCACAACGAATTAAAAAGCTTTCATTGTTCGAAGCGATTAAGAACGCTTTATTCAAAGGAAAGAACAAGCATAAAACTTTAGTAGACCAATTCGCCTATCCTATTGACGGGACAGGAATGGTGTACGAGCGTATGGCTAAATACATCAACGAAAATGGTGGCAAAGTTGTGTTGAGCACTCGTGTAAAAGGAGTAAATGCAAAAGATAAAATAGCCACTAGTTTATCTTTGGATAATGGAGAGACCATTGAATATGACGAGATTGTTTCTACGATGCCAATTACTTTGTTGATGAACAACTTGCCAGATGTTCCTGAAGAAGTAAAGGCGGCTTCAAATTCACTTACTTTTAGAAACACCATTTTAGTATTCTTAAAGGTAGATCAAGACGATTTATTTAAAGACAACTGGTTGTATGTCCACGCTTCTGAGCTGCAAATGGGACGTATTACGAACTTCTCAAACTGGGTTCCTGAAATTAATAATGGACAAAAAGAAACGATTGTTGCCCTAGAGTACTGGTGCTATAACGAAGATGCCAACTGGAAAGCGAGCGATGAGGAGTTAATTGAATTGGCGAAGAAAGAAATGGCCGCAACTGGTTTGGCTAAAGCTGAGAACATTAATGATGGATACGTATTCAAAATTCCAAGATGTTACCCGGTTTACGGAAAGGGCTATAAGGAACCACTTGAAAAAGTAGAAAAATACCTTTCTTCTATTGACAAGCTTTCTGTAATAGGAAGGTACGGTGCTTTCAAATACAATAACCAGGATCATAGTATTCTGATGGGCTTACTTGCCGCTGAGAACATTAGCGATGGTAAAGAGCACAATCTTTGGGAAATTAATACGGATTACGAAGACTACCAAGAAACAGCAACTATTGGAGCTACTGGACTTATTGAAGAATAATGCTTTCGCGGTATAAATACGACCTCATCCATCTTGGGTGTATTCTTATTTTATTTTTTTCTGCTGTATTTGTAAAAATTGACAATTTAAATGCGCCTATAGGACGGCATCATGAGTGGGTAACTGCCCACACGCTAATAACCGCTGACATTTGGAACGAAAACGGAGGGCCTTCCTACTCAGGGTTTTCTCCAGTGTACACCTATAAAAGCAAAGCCAACTTTGGGCGTAAAATGTTGGGAGGAGTCACCAATAGTGAAGGACATCACTATGTTTCTTACCCGCCAATGAGTTTCATTACTGCCTATTACGCTACCGGCTTGTTCGGTGGACCAGATGTAACTTCGATTCGAGTTTTATCCTTGTTATGCGGACTGTTTGTAGCAATATTATTGGTTTGGGTAATTCGCAACTTTGAGCGCAATAAGGAGAAGATATCTTGGATTGGGTTAATTGCAGCAGGAACGTTCATATTCTCTGAAGGGAACCTCTGGTATTTCGGCCAGATCTACTTTGCCGATATCTTGGTT
This sequence comes from Crocinitomicaceae bacterium, assembly GCA_022447665.1. Taxonomy (GTDB): domain Bacteria; phylum Bacteroidota; class Bacteroidia; order Flavobacteriales_D; family Crocinitomicaceae; genus JAKVAQ01. The sequence continues at coordinate 7,205 of JAKVAQ010000037.1, read as the reverse complement.
CCGATATTTGTTCTTTGGTCCATTTACTTATTTCAGAAAGTAATTCAGCTTGATTATTCAAATGGGAAGTTGGTATTAATTGGGTTATTACTGAGTACGTTTTTTGCGGTGTATACGGAATGGTTGGGGCTATTTTGGACGGAACTTTTAGGCTTAGTACTTCTCATCTATTACTTCAGAAAAAAGCTAAAAATATACTTGTCTGGATTTATTGCCGTGTTTATTGGAAGTGCCTTGGCATTGATCACTACTCTGGTTCAATACACAAACATTAAGGGCTGGGATAATTTAGAAAAGGTTTGGAGCTTAAAATTCGCAGAACGATCGGGGAATGCAATGTTCTCTGATAATCCTGAATTTGATTTGGGGAGCGAATCTTCTTACGATAAGCTCACAGAACATTTTTGGGATGATGCTTCAGGCATTTGGATAGGATTTTTGGTCATTGGATTTGGTTTGGTCATCACGTTAGTTCTTAAAAACTTGCGATCAAGAATTTATGAACCCGGAAAACTATTGAACCCAATTATACTATTCCTTAGCGCAGTGCTTATTCACTATTTCCTCTTCTTCAACTTTAACGTGCTGCATCATTTTGGGAGTGTGAAAATGGTTTTAGCGCTAATACTCTTGAGTGCTGCTGGTGTCTTTGCCATCCAACAAATACTTGATGAGAAAATTGGAAAGATAAGCGTCGCCGTTCTCGGAGTTTTTGCCCTTTTAAATGCTGGAATCAGCGCGGTAAATTATCAAAATAGATTCACTTTAAAAAAGGAAGACTTGGCGTTATACCAGAGCCGTATTCAAATTGGTAAAGATGCTCGTTCAGACACTTATATATTTACTGACCTACCTAACGGACCAGAGTTTGTTTACCTTATCAAGCAAGATGTACACCCGGCAGCGAATGAAGACAAAGTGCTTAAAATAATGGATTCGCAGTTTATAGATAAAGCGGTGTATTATAAAAGTAGTGCGAATGAACTTGTCTCAAAAACTGTTTTCTACAAAGATTTGGAAGGGAATATTATTCGAAAATATTTCGAATTCGAATAGCTTAAATCAAGACGCCTTTTTTATTCAAAACAGGAACATCAACAAAGTTGGTCTCAGAAATAGACTCCGCTAAAAAAATGAACTTTTTTTCTTGAATTTGCTTGCCTTCATAAAGACTAACCCAGTATTCATTGTTCAATGAAAAGAGATCTTCCATTATGAGTTCTATTTTCGCATAGTCCTTCCCCTCAACATCACCAATAAAATGGCGAAGTCGGGAAGTTTCTATTTTCTCGTCAGTAGTCAAGTTCACTCCGTAGCCTCGAGATGAGACCATGACGTTTTCAACTTTGGTATCCTTTAGATTAATAAAATAAACGTTGAAGACCTCAGCAGTTTTTTCCTCATTCAGCTCTTTAACAACAGCTAATTTTACGTCTTCAATTTGATGGAGTTCAATGTCTTTTCTCACGTCACAAATTTACTAAGAATCTTTCCATGGCATCATTGTTTTGCGAAAATTGCAATTTTTTTAGTTCTTGACTTAATTCAATTAGAAATCCGCCTTCATCGCCAGTAAATTTGGAGTATGAAAAGAGCAGCATTATACATTTTTTTAATTGGTTCAATTACTACATCTTGTTCATCCTACAAAGGAATTAACCCACTTAGAAAGTTAACACCGGTAAATAATACACATGTAGAAAAAGAGAATATCAATGAATTAGATATGATTGTGATTCCTGAGGTTGAACAAGAGGGAGAAGCAGAATTTATTGATATGGAAGCATTTGATATCGAAATCGAAATACAGCGAATTGAAGAAGAAAACGAGATTCTTCCTTTAGAAATAAAAAGAGATTTCACGATTGAAGACTCTTCGAAAACAGCATCTAATGAAGTAGAAAAAGTTTAAGAAACAAAGAAATCGAATAAAGTAGAAGCAAAAACATTTTTTGCCATCAGCTCAGTTCTGGGCCTTACAGGAGCTTCAATAATCATAGTACTCGGACTATTTATATTACTACCCGTACTTTTATTTTCTCTATGGCTATTAGGATCTGTACTATCAGTTATTTAATAACTTTCGATCATTCGAAGACCAATCTTAACGTAGTCATCTAGCTCGGAATAATGGCCCACAAGTTCATCATGTTTTTCGGTTTCGGTGTTTACCCAGTTTGGTTGAGTTTTACCACCTGTTCTTACAATCACTAGATCTTTTTCCGGAACAGAAATAATAAACTGTCCACGCATTCCTCTAAAATAACCCACTGTGAAATCGAAACCAGTGTACAACCAGTACTGATATCCATATCTCAAATTAGGCTCTCCTTCTCTTGTTTTTAAAGGAGCTAAGGTCATAAACTCTTCAACATAAGATTCAGGCACCAATTGTTCTCCCTTCCAATTTCCCTTATTGTTTACCAGCCTTCCAAGTCTTAAGAAATCTCTGCTTGTAGCATACATACAACAAAAGGCTTTTTCGGCACTGTTTTCATCACCTGTTAAACTCCAAAAAGCATCACTTTCAGCCCCCATGGGCTTCCATAACTTTTCTGACGCATACTCTGAAGCGGACATTCCTACAGCTTCTTGAAGTACGTACAATAGTACCTGCGTATCTCCACTTTTATAGTCATGAATTTCTCCAGGTGGTTCTTCTATGGTCCGGCGATTTAAGGATAGATCTCTTGCATCTGTATCGTAGTATAACTCCGCTACATCCGTAAAAGGTGAATAATATGATTCACTCCAGGAAAGTCCTGTGCTCATAGTAATCACATGTCGTATCGTAATATCTTTCTTTTCATCATTGAACTCCTCCAAATAATTGGCAACTGGTTCGTCTAAGGATTTAATCTTGCCTTCTTCAATGGCAACTCCAATTAGTAAAGAGATTACTGACTTTCCACCAGAAAACGAATTACTTACGGTATGCTGATGATGCTCATTCCAATACTCTTCATAAATCAAAGTATCGCCATGTAGCACCAAAAAGGAAGCCGGATCCAAAGATTCTACCAATTCTCTTTCTTCCTTCGTAAAGTCTAAGGTGTATAAAATTGGAGATTCAATCCAAGGCTGTGGGTCTGCCGCTGGTACTTTTCTGTTGTGAAAAACATCCAAATCATAGATGGTGGGCTGAAGCTCGCCCACTAAATAAGTATTGGCTATTCCCTTGTAAACGTAGAAACGACCGGTAAAAACAATGGCTAAGTTAAAGGCTACTATGGCTATCACTAAAAGCCACATAAACCATTTCAATAGTTTTTTAATCCACTTCATTATCATATTTAATATACGGAAAATCAATGCACATGTATAGAATTCCAATCTCTTTATTTTATTTTTTAGTGTTAAAGGATTGAATTTCTTAAATTTATAAGACCATGAAGAAAATAATTGCACTTAGTCTGCCCGTGGTCTTGATTGCAATCCTGGGTATTTACACATTTACCGCTCCTGCTACAAAAATCACAGAAGTTGTACAGGAAGAAAAAATTGAAGAAGAAGGAAAATCTCCTGATCAATACAATTATTGGCTACAAGTAAGATCTTATCCAGATGGATTTGATCAAGAGGAATATTTAGAAAGTGTAAACGCTGTGAAACAACGTAGTTTTGCGACCAAGAAAACGGTAATTCTAACCAATCCATGGATTCAAGAAGGCCCAGGAAACATTGGTGGCCGTTTTAACGCGTTGGCAGGAGCACCTTCAGATCCTGGAATTATTTATGCCGGCGCATGTAATGGAGGAATTTTCAAAACTATCGATGGGGGAAGCTCTTGGGATCCAATTTTTGATGAGTTTTCGTATTTGGCGATAGGCGATATTACCTTAGACCCAGTTGATGAAGACATCGTTTATGTGGGTACAGGAGATAAAAATTTTGGAGGAGGCTCATTCCTTGGAAATGGTGTTTACAAGAGTGAAGATGCTGGTGATACCTGGACACATCTTGGCCTTGACAATGTGGGAATAGTTACAAAAGTGCAGGTAGACCCGACAGATTCTGATAGAATTTTTGTGAGCACCCTGGGTAATACGTTCGAGAAAACAACAGATCGTGGATTATACAGAAGTGAAGATGGAGGAAGTACCTGGACCAATGTTCTTTTCCTTTCAGATACATCAGGTGTGGTTGATTTCGTGATCAATCCTGTTGATCCGGATATTATATATGCTACTGGATTTAACCGCATAAACCTTCCGTTTAAATCCCTAGTAACAGGTCCAGAAGCTGGTATTTACAAAAGTACTGATGGTGGCGATACCTGGACAGAGCTCACAAGTGGTTTACCGAGCACAGATGAAGCAAGAATTGGACTTGAAATTATGCCTTCTGACCCGAATACGCTTTTAGCTTTGTATGTTGATGGTGCTGATTTAGATGTAAAGGATGTCTATAAAACTACGGACGCTGGAGCAAACTGGACTGCACTTGACGTTCATGCCGGGGGGCTTCCAACAAATGCCATGGGAGGTTTCGGATGGTACTTTGGAGATATTCATGTGAATCCATATGATGAGGACCAATTGATTATTCAGGGCGTTGATATGTTCAAATCTGAAGACGGTGGGGCTACTTGGGATTTATGTGTTCCCGAATGGTGGACGTACGAAGTACATGCAGATAAGCACGACATTTTATACTTAGATGCCGATACCTACATCATCGCAACTGATGGTGGCCTTTATCAAACATCCAATAATGCGTTAACCTGGACCGACATTGAAAATATTCCGGTGACTCAATTCTATCATATAGAAATTGACCCACTAAATGATGGCCTTTACGGAGGAGGTGCACAAGATAATGGTTCTATGTCTGGAAATGCGAGCGTTTTCAATTCATGGGATAGACTATTTGGAGGTGATGGGTTTAGAATGACTTATAGCGAAGAAACACCCGGAGCGGTATTTTATGAAACCCAACGGGGAGGATTATATTATGAAAATGTTCTTACCGGCGATTTTGAAACCATTAGTCCAAGTGATTTATGTGCCGATCGTTTCAACTGGGATACACCATACTTATACAATGACCAAACCAATGAATTAATTGTGGGTGGTTCAGGAATTTGGATTATGGATTTAGCACCTTGGGATTTATTCTACACTTCTGAAAGCATTGATTTAACGAAAGCTGAGGATGGTATCTTCGAAGGATTTCTCTCGCAACATACGATTACTGAGCTAGCACAGCCTACTGGGAATGATGATGTTCTTTATGTTGGAACAAGTGATGGATGGGTGTGGCGTGGAAATCGTTCTGGAAGTACGTGGACCTATACAAATATTACTGGGTCATTGCCGGATAGATACGTTACTGGATTGCGTTGCTCTCCTGATGATGAAGGAACGGTTTATGTGACATTCTCAGGGTACGAGCAAAATGATTTAGAGTCTTACTTGTACAAGTCAACTGATTATGGTGATACTTGGGTAGATGTTTCTGGAGATTTACCTCTAGCACCTGTAAATGATATTGCCATTGCTCCTTGGTATGACGATGAGATGCTTTTTGCCGCTCTTGATGGTGGCGTATTCTTCTCTTCGAATAGTGGAACAACCTGGGATTATTTAGGGGTTGATTTACCATTCGTAACGGTAACTGAATTACATTTTGATATTCCGAATTTCAAATTGGTTGCAGGTACTTTCTCAAGATCAATGTATTCATATGATATTTCTTGGTTAGAAAATCTTCAAGGGCCTATGGACTTAGGGGTTGAGGAGGCTGAAAACGACTTTACAGTTTATCCAAACCCTGCCGAGGACTTGCTATATTTCAAAAATGTAACGGAAGTCGAAAACGCAGAAATATACGACCTTAATGGTAAGCTCATTTTGACAAAGTCTATTGTGCCGATTGGAAATAATCAAAGTATCAATGTTGCTGAATTGCCAAGTGGGAATTATTTGCTAAAATTGGGAGACAAGTCAACCTCAATTGTGAAGCTATAAATGCAATTAAAGAAACTCCAACTCGATAGAATATTATTTCTTGATATTGAAACTGTTCCAGCAGTTTATGAATTCTCAGATTTAGATGAGGATACAGCAAAGCATTATTTAACCAAGAATAGGTTTATCATTGATCGTGATAACCTCACGCCTGAACAGGCTTATGAGCGAGCAGGAATCATGGCCGAGTTTGGTAAAATTGTATGCATTTCATGCGGCTTAGTGAAAGATAGAATTACTGGAGGGAAAGAGATTCGTTTGAAGTCATTTGCTGATGACGATGAAGAGAAATTACTTCGTGATTTTGCCGCAATGGTGAATGATTATTACAATACTCCAAACCATATTCTTTGTGGACACAATGCCAAAGAGTTTGACTTCCCTTATATCTGCAGAAGGATGTTAATTAACGGAATTGACCTTCCCGGCACTTTAGATATTGCTGGCAAAAAACCATGGGAAATAAACCATTTAGATACGATGGAATTATGGAAGTTTGGTGACTATAAACACTACACAGGCCTGAGTTTACTCTGTCATATTTTTGGTGTACCAACGCCCAAAGATGACATCTCTGGCGCTGATGTGGCCCGTGTTTATTACGAAGAAAATGACCTCCCAAGAATTACAACGTATTGTGAAAAAGACGTAGTCGCCTTAATTCAACTTTTCTTAAAGTTTAGAAATGAGGGATTGGTAAAAGACGAGAATATTTTCTTTTCGGAGTAGGCTACTTCAACACCGTCACGTGGCCTCTTAACGTATAGCTTTCACCTTCGAAATCGGTGTAAGAAATTTGCCATACGTACACATCATCTTTTACAAGAGTTCCATTATAATAACCGTCCCATACATCGCCTTCATTCTCGATGATTTTGATGGTCTCACCCCATCGGTTAAAGATGTACATTTTGAAGTTATCAATATTATGCGTTACTGCGAAGAAATAAGGATTAACCGAATTACCATCCGGCGTAAAAGCATTTGGCACATAAATAATAGGATCATATAAAATCGGAACATTTCCCGAATTTAAACAACCATTTTCATCGGTTAAGGTCGCGGTATACGTTGTTGGTCTGTTCGGCCAAACTGCTGTTTCAGGACAGGTTGTACAAGCAATAAATGTAGGTGGTGACCATATTATACTGCCATCTCCATCGGCCCAAATCAAACTTGTATCTCCTTGAATAGCATAAACTGTAGGAGAAACTGTGATAGGCGGTGTAGGATATA
>JAKVAQ010000036.1 GCA_022447665.1 Crocinitomicaceae bacterium | reverse complement strand
TGTTCGCCCATTAAAGTGGCACGCGAGCTGGGTTCAGAACGTCGTGAGACAGTTCGGTCCCTATCTGTTGTGGGCGTTAGATATTTGAGAGGACCTACCTCTAGTACGAGAGGACCGGGGTGGACGAACCTCTAGTGTACCTGTTGTGGCGCCAGCTGCATCGCAGGGTAGCTACGTTCGGATGAGATAAGCGCTGAAAGCATCTAAGCACGAAACTCACCTCAAGATGAGATATCTTTTAAGGGTCGTTATAGACGATGACGTTGATAGGCTACAGGTGTAAAGACGGTAACGTCAAAGCCGAGTAGTACTAATTGCCCGTAGATTTATTAATACCTAAATTCTCTTTACTTCATCTATTTCCATTCTTATCCTCTATAGCTTCAAGCGAAAGAGGATCTTTGTATAGATAATACCATAGATAATCTATACTTAGCAGTCTCAAGAAATTATTCCAGTTCCAAAGAACTGAAAGACTTTCGGTGTCTATGGCGGTTGGGTCCACCTCTTACCATTTCGAACAGAGAAGTTAAGCCAACCTGCGCAGATGGTACTGTCCGTTCCGCGGATGGGAGAGTATGTGGATGCCACTTTTTCTAAAAACCCCTCTCTTTTTAAGAGTGGGGTTTTTTTATGGTCATATCTTTCATCAAATTCGAGAGAAAGAATCTATCTTTATACTATGTCAGAGAAACAAAAACTTCCTATCATGGAAATGTTCTATTCCCTTCAAGGAGAAGGTTTCCACTCTGGCAAACCTGCCTTCTTCATTCGTCTTGCTGGCTGCGATGTTGGTTGTGTTTGGTGCGATGTTAAAGAAAGTTGGAATGCGGGCGATCACGAAGAACTTTCAATTGACCATATTATTTCAGAAGTTGAAAAAGCAAAGGCTGATTTTGTGGTGATTACAGGAGGTGAACCTGCTATGTATGATCTTAACAATCTTACGAACCAATTGCATAATATTGGATGCTATATTGCCATTGAAACTTCTGGAGCATATGAATTAAATGGTACTTTTGATTGGGTATGCCTATCTCCTAAAAAATTCAAGCCTCCAACAATATCAAATTATAAGTTGGCACAGGAGTTGAAGGTTATAGTATTAAATAAACATGATTTATCCTGGTGCGAGGAGCAAAGATCACTTGTTAAAAATAAAGACTGTAAGTTCTTCCTTCAACCAGAATGGGATAAACAAGAAATCATGTTACCTTTAATAATAGATTACGTTAAATCAAATACTATGTGGCAGGTATCTCTCCAAACACATAAGTACATGAACATACCATAATATGATAAAATTAGCTTACTCTTTAATAGCATTAGTACTAATTACTTCTTGTGCCGTAGCCCAACCTGGTCAATGGAGCACTAAAAGTAAAAAAGCAATCAAATACGTTGAAAGAGGTTTGGAGGAAGAGCGAGGTCTAGACATGGAGACCGGATTACCGAACTATAGAGGAGGTATATATTGGTTTAATAAAGCAATAGATAAGGACCCCAATTTTATAGAAGCTTATTTATACAAAGGTGATTTCGCTATCATGATGGGTGATAATGAAACTGCAATAGAGGCATATACAAAAGTGATTGAACTTAATCCGGAATATTCAAAGACTGGGTTCATATATGCTGAACTCGCTATGCTGGAATGGAGTGAAGGAAAATATGCAGAAGCTCTTGAACATGGAAAGAAGTTCAAAACATACAAGGCAGCTAATCCAGATATGTTAAAAGAAATAGAATGGTTAATTGTAAACTGTGAATTTGCGGTAAATGCAGCAGCAAACCCAGTTCCTTTTGAACCAATTAACGTAGGTGCAGGTGTAAATACGCCAGATCCGGAGTACTTTCCTACTCTTACGGTTGATCAAAGTGAATTATTATTCACTCGGAGAATAGTCAGTGCGAATGGTTCTTGGCAAGAGGATTTCTTTGTAGCCCAGGATTTTGAAGGCTACTGGGGCAGAGCCAAACCAATGCCGAACAATATTAATACATCGTTCAATGAAGGTGCGCCTACGTTCGCGCCGGACGGAAGAACTTTAATATTTGTGGGGTGTGCTGTCGAAAGAGTAGGGTATGGACCGGGAAGAAGAGGGTACGGGAGTTGTGACTTATTCATAACTGAAAAAGTAGGCGATCAATGGTTGGATCCAATCAATTTACCTGGTAATGTCAATTCACCTAACTGGGAAACTCAACCTTCCTTATCGTCCGATGGAAAAACACTTTATTTCATTAGAGGAAACAAGAGAAGCAGTGGTGGAAGAAATATGAGAAATGGAGATATCTATGTTTCTCATTTACTCCCTGACGGTTCTTGGAGTACAGCTGAAAAACTACCAGATAATATCAATACTTCAGCTTCAGAGTCTTCTTGCTTAATCCACCCAGATGGAAAAACACTATATTTCTCATCAAACGGACATATTGGCATGGGGGGATATGATCTCTATAAAACCGAACTACAAGACGATGGTAGTTGGAGCGATCCAGTAAACTTAGGTTATCCCATTAATACGCACAATAATGAGAATTCACTTTTAGTATTTGCAGATGGTGAGTTGGCGATTTTTGGATCGGATAGAGAAGGAGGGATAGGAGAACTCGATCTATATGAATTCGAAATGCCTGAAAGTATTCGACCAACGAAAACAATTTACATGACAGGTACTGTTTTTGATGCGAAAACAGATGAAAAACTAGAAGCTGAGTTTATTTTGAAAGATATAGAAACTGGCAAAGAAGTTGTTTATTCAAGAAGTGATAGAGTCACAGGGAATTTCCTAGTTACCTTGCCGATAAACAAGGATTATGCTTTAATTGTAAATAAACCCGAATACCATCCTTATTCGGTGAACTTCACATTAACGGTTCCAGAAAATTCTGATGAACCATACCATCAAGATGTTCCCTTAACAAAAGGAATCGGAGATCCAATTACCTTAGAAAATGTCTTTTTTGATTTGGGATCATACAATTTGAGGAAGGAATCTTATATCGAGTTGAATAATTTGGTAGAATATTTAAAGTCGAGACCCACAATTAAAATCGAACTTCAAGGACATACGGATGCCCAAGGTGATGATGACGAAAACATGGAGCTTTCTAAAAATAGAGCCAAGGCTGTAAAAGACTACTTAGTTTCACAAGGTATAGATGAAGGTAGATTGACATCGAAAGGATATGGTGAAACTCAGCCATCTTTTATTGATGGTCCAAATGGCGAAAAGATCGAATTAACTGAAGAATACATAAATTCCTTGCCAACAGAAAAAGAAAAGAAAGCAGCGCATCAATTAAATAGGAGAACGGTTTATGTAGTTACGGAATTATAGAAGTTAAATGGCAAAACTCTATCAGTTTCTAAGACTAATTCGAAGTTTAAATCTTCTTGTCATTGTCTTTACAATGTATGCTGTTCAGTATTTTATTTCAAATTACTCTTCAGATGCAGGAATATTGGATTTTGATTTCATTTTACTTGTTTTCTCTGTTGTGCTAATTGCAGCTGCCGGCAATATTATTAATGATTACTTTGATGTTAAGGCGGATAGGGTAAATAAACCCGACAGGCTCATAATAGGTAAGTACATTAAAAGAAGGTGGGGTATAATGTTTAATTGGATACTAAATTTCATTGGGTTTTCATTAGCATTATATATTAGTATCAAGACAGATCAATACCTCATAGTTTTACTAGCGACCTTTTCAATTGTATTGCTTTGGCTATATTCTATGCTACTTAAACGAAGGGTTCTTATTGGGAATATTGCTGTTGCTCTTATGGTAGCTTTAGTTCCCGTTTATGTTCTCTTGTTTTATAGGGCGGATATACATATTCTTGAAGGTTTACAGAGAGAGCATACGGATTACTATGTTTTCATGATCGTAATGGGATTCGCGAGCTGCGCATTTTTTATCAACTTGCTAAGAGAAATCACTAAGGATCTAGCAGATATTTTGGGTGATAAAAAGATTGATGCCAACACCTATCCTATTAAATATGGTGTGCCTTCAACAAAGATTTTAATTTCTATTTTGGCAGCGGCATATATTTCCTTTCTATTTTTTCTTTACTCGGAATTAAATGAACTTTTATTAAATAGGTTTGATCATCAACTAGCTTTTAACAAATACTTAAATGTTGTTTATTTTGTTCTTGTAGTCTTTGTGGCAAATTTTATGTTTGCAGTAATCCTTACAATATTCTCAAAAAGTACAAAACTCTATAAACTGAGTTCAAACTTTTATAAGTTAGCTATGCTAGCCGGAGTTTCATTGATCTTTTTTTTATAGATGTTACAAATAGATTTAAATATCATATTGGGATCTAAATCACCCAGAAGAGTAGAATTACTGAAAGGCCTCGATATAGATTTTTCTTCACGTGTTGTTGAGACTGATGAAGTTTACCCATCTGATCTGAGTCCAATTGATGTTCCTTCTTATCTTGCTCTTGAAAAAGCGAATGCCCAGGAAGACTTACTTCAAGAAGATGAATTATTGATAACAGCAGATACAATCGTTCTTGTTGAAGGCATTATTCTTGAAAAACCTAAATCTAAAGAAGAAGCGATCCAAATGATACGCGCGCTATCGGGAAGAACTCATACGGTCATCACAGGTGTTTGTTTAAAAACTAAGTCTGATACGTATACCTTTTCAGACGAAACCAATGTCACTTTTATTGATCTTTTGGATACTGAGATTGATTATTATATCAGCAAATACAAACCATACGATAAAGCTGGTTCTTATGGAGTTCAAGAATGGATAGGTTATATAGGGATCGAAAAGATGGAAGGTTCCTATTATAACGTCATGGGATTACCGGTGCAAAAACTATACGCTGAGCTTAAGAGGTTTAGTCAATAAGTTCGAGTCGAGCAAATTTCAACAATAGTTGTTTGTTTCCAACTTTCGGAAAAAATACAGTGGCCTTAATTGCTGGGTCACCTTCGAGTCCTACAACTTTTCCTTTTCCGAACTTCTCGTGCATCACGTTATTTCCAACTTTTAAATTGAGGCTACTTGCTGCCTTACCCGATTTAACTTTATCTTCTGCTGAAACACGCTTTAGATTCTTATTAGTAAACAGGGGTTGTTTTTTAGGTTTACCGAATGCTCTATTTTCAAAACTCTTTTGTTTCAAAGATCTTCCTTTACTAGCACTGGCCGCGGCCATTTCTAAATGATCTGAATCAATTTCTTCAATAAATCTGCTGGGTTCGCTGGTTACTAAGTTTCCCCATCTATAACGACTCATGGCAAACGAAAGTGTTGCCTTTCTCTCTGCTCGTGTTAGAGCAACATAAAACAATCGTCGCTCTTCCTCTAATTCTGTTCTTGAATTAAGGGCCATTTGAGAAGGAAATAGATTCTCTTCTAAGCCAACAATAAACACATACGGAAACTCTAAACCTTTAGAGGCATGGATAGTCATTAATGTGACAACATCATTGTCTTCATCATTATCCGTGTCGGCATCTGTCAACAAAGCCACATCTACCATAAAATCACTCAATAAAGCTATTTCATCTCCCTCTACAGATTCACTGAACTCTTTAATACCTGCTAATAACGCCTGAATATTCTCATATCGTGAGACCCCTTCTGGAGACTTATCATCGTACAATTCTTTCAGGATACCCGAATTTTTAGCGATATGTTGTGCCACATCGTACGCATCATTCTTTTCTAGAAGAACTTGATAACTTTTAATTGATGTAACAAATTGACCTATTTTGTTCAATGTGCCGCCATTTAAACCACTAGGATACTCACTCGGGTTTTCAATAACATCCCAAATGCTAACATTGAATTTATCCGCAAGAACAATTAATTTGTCAATGGTAGTTTTCCCTATTCCTCTTTTAGGATAATTAATGATACGTTTAAGTGCTTCTTCATCTTTCGGATTTGCTGTTAACCTAAAATAAGCAAGCAAGTCCTTTATTTCTTTTCGCTGATAAAATGATAGACCTCCGTATATCTTATAAGGTATATTGAGCTTTCTCAAAGATTCCTCAAATGATCTAGACTGTGCATTAGTTCTATATAATATTGCAAAGTCCTTATTCTCGGCCTGGTTATTAATGCGCGTTTCATATATTGATTCCGCAATAATTCGCCCTTCCTCTCCATCAGTCAGCGTTCGTATTACCTTAATTTTATTTCCGGTATCATTAGATGTCCAGACGGTCTTTTTGATCTGGTCCTTATTGTTAGCGATAACACTGTTAGCAGCATTCACTATGGTCTGCGTACTTCGGTAGTTCTGCTCAAGTTTAAATACTTTGTTTTCTGGGTAGTCATTTTTGAAATTCAAAATGTTTTCAATGTTTGCTCCACGAAAACTATATATCGATTGTGCATCATCCCCTACTACACATATATTATTAAATACATCGGCTAATTTTTTTACAATAAGGTATTGCGAATAATTAGTATCCTGATACTCGTCCACTAGTATGTATTTGAATCGGTGCTGATAGAAGTGTAATACATCTGGGTGATCCCTCAATAATACATTCGTCTTGAACAGAAGATCATCAAAGTCCATCGCTCCAGCATTAAAGCATCTTTTCTCGTACTGCTTATAAATTTCAAATAAACGAGGCTTCCCGCTCATTCGATCTTCATAAACAATATCACTATTTGCTTCATAAGCTGCTGCCGAGATGAGATTGTTTTTGGCTGATGAAATACGACCGTGGACTAAATTTGGTTTATAAGCTTTATCGTCCAACTTTAGTTCTTTAACAATTGTTTTGATGAGACTTCTTGAGTCCTGCGTATCATATATTGTAAAGTTGGTTGGGTATCCAATCTTGTCGGAGTGATGACGAAGTATTCTAGAAAATACAGAATGGAAAGTTCCCATGCTTAAATTCTTCGCCTCAGAATTTCCAATAATTTCTGCAATACGAGATTTCATTTCTCGCGCAGCCTTGTTAGTAAACGTTAGTGCAAGAATATTAAAAGGATCAACTCCATTTTCTATTAAATAGGCAATTCTATATGTAAGTACTCTGGTCTTTCCTGATCCTGCTCCTGCTATCACCATTACTGGACCTTCTGTTTGCTTAACGGCTGCCAGCTGCTGGGGATTCAACGTTTCTAAATACTGCATAACACAAAACTAAGAATATTAAACGCAAGAATACTATTAAGATGCATCACGATACCATAAATTTTTTAACGGCAAAAAAGATGCATTCATGAGTCGAAATTCCCCAATTGTAGATTATTGAAAGAAATATTGAAAATTATTTTAACAAAAGTTGTTTTATAAAAAAAACTATATACCTTTGCACTCCGATTTTTTGGGAAATTAGGGTATTTATACCGAGAAAATATTGAAAATAAAGGGATTTTAATATGCCAACTATACAGCAATTAGTCCGTAAAGGACGTACTAAGCAAGTAAAGAAGTCGAAATCGGCTGCTTTAGATTCATGTCCACAAAGACGTGGAGTATGCGTGAGAGTATATACTACGACACCTAAGAAGCCAAACTCAGCAATGAGAAAGGTAGCTAGGGTTAGACTTACAAATGGAAAGGAAGTCAACGCATACATCGGTGGAGAAGGACACAACTTACAAGAACACTCGATTGTGTTAGTAAGAGGTGGAAGGGTGAAAGATTTACCTGGTGTACGTTACCACATTGTTCGTGGAGCTTTAGATACTGCTGGTGTAGAAGGTAGATTACAAAGAAGATCAAAATACGGAGCTAAGCGTCCTAAAAAATAATTAGACAATGAGAAGAAGAAAAGCCAAAAAGCACGCTATTTTACCGGATCCTAAGTTTAAGGATGTTCAAGTAACGAAGTTTGTAAACAACTTAATGTTGCATGGTAAAAAGAGTTTAGCATTCAAAATCTTCTACGATGCAATGGATATTGTTGCGTCTAAGAACGAAGAGGAGCCTGCTCTTGATATTTGGAAAAAAGCATTATCAAATGTTAGTCCTGGTGTTGAAGTTCGTTCTCGTAGAGTTGGTGGAGCAACTTTTCAAATCCCTACCCCAGTGCGTGATGCGCGCAAGGAATCATTAGCTATGAAATGGTTAATAGGTTTCGCAAGAAAAAGAAACGAAAAAACAATGTCTCAGAAATTAGCTGGTGAAATTATCGCAGCGGCTAAGGAAGAGGGTGCAGCATACAAGAAGAAAGAAGATATGCACCGTATGGCAGAGGCAAACAAAGCATTCTCTCATTTTAGATTTTAATATACCATGGCAAAAAGAGATTTAGCATTTACTAGAAATATCGGAATTATGGCGCACGTTGATGCTGGTAAAACCACAACAACTGAGCGTATTTTATATTATACTGGTGTTAGTCATAAGATTGGTGAGGTACACGATGGTGCTGCAACAATGGACTGGATGGAGCAAGAGCAAGAAAGAGGTATTACAATTACTTCTGCTGCTACAACTTGTTTCTGGAAGTATCCAACTGTTCAGGGTAAGCCAGTTGATGGAACCAAGGATTACAGAATCAACATTATTGATACTCCTGGTCACGTTGACTTTACTGTAGAGGTTGAGCGTTCATTACGTGTATTAGATGGTGCAGTTGCTCTTATTTGTGCTGCTTCAGGTGTTGAGCCGCAATCAGAAACTGTTTGGAGACAAGCAGACAAGTATGGTGTGCCAAGAATTTGTTTCGTGAATAAAATGGACCGTGCAGGTGCAGACTTCATGAGATGTGTAAATGAGATTAGAGAAAGATTAGGTGGTAACCCGTTACCTCTTCAAATTCCAATTGGAGCTGAAGATGACTTTAAAGGAGTTGTTGATTTAGTAACAATGAAAGGGATTATCTGGAATGAAGAAGATATGGGTTCTACTTGGGAAGAAGTAGAGATTCCTGCTGACCTTGTTGATGAAGCTAACGAATGGAGAGAGAAATTAATCGAAGCTGTAGCGGAATCAGATGAAGCGCTTATGGAGAAGTTCTTCGAAGATGCAGATTCAATTACAAAAGAGGAGATGTTCGACGCTATCCGTAAGTCGACTATCAATATGAGTGTACAGCCAATCATGTGTGGTTCTGCTTTTAAGAATAAAGGTGTTCAAACTATGCTTGATGCTGTTATGGCATTCCTTCCTTCTCCGTACGATAAAGGAGCGGTAACTGGAATTAATCCAAATACTGACCAAGAAGAATCGAGAGAGCCAAAGCCAGAAGAGCCTATTTCTGCTCTAGCGTTTAAAATTGCAACTGACCCATTTGTAGGAAGACTTTGTTTCTTCAGAATGTATTCAGGTAAGTTAGATGCTGGTTCTTACATTTTCAACACCAGATCTGGAAAGAAAGAACGTATCTCACGTATTTTCCAAATGCACTCTAACAAACAACAAGCGATTGATTTCATCGAAGCTGGTGATATCGGAGCTGGTGTTGGTTTTAAAGATATTAGAACAGGTGATACTTTATGTGATGAGAAAGCGCCAATCGTGCTTGAATCTATGGAGTTCCCTGATCCAGTAATCGGTATCGCTATTGAGCCTAAGACTCAGGCAGATGTTGATAAATTAGGTATTGGATTATCTAAGTTATCTGAAGAGGATCCAACTTTCCAAATTTCTACAGATGAGGATTCAGGACAAACAGTAATCTCCGGAATGGGTGAGCTTCACTTAGAAGTACTTATCGATCGTCTTAAGCGTGAGTTTAAGGTAGAGGTTAATGAAGGAGCTCCTCAGGTAGCATACAAAGAGAAAATTAACGTTCCTGTTGATCACAGAGAGACTTACAAAAAGCAGTCTGGTGGTCGTGGTAAATTCGCTGATATTGTGGTTAAGATTTCTCCACAAGATGACGATGAAAAGACAGGATTAGAATTCATCAACAGTATTAAAGGTGGTAACGTTCCAAAAGAATACATCCCATCTGTTGAGAAAGGTTTTGAACAATCAATGAAGAATGGTGTTCTTGCAGGATTCCCTATCGATTCGATGAAAGTTGAATTAATTGATGGATCTTACCACGATGTGGATTCAGATTCACTTTCTTTCGAAATCTGTGCTAAAATGGCTTACAGAAATGCATTAAAAAATGCACGTCCTGAGTTATTAGAGCCTATTATGAAAGTAGAAGTTGTTACTCCTGAGGAGAACATGGGTGATATCGTAGGTGACCTTAACAAACGTAGAGGTCAAATGGCAGGAATGGATGACAGAGCGGGAGCTAAAGTTGTTAAAGCTGACGTGCCTCTAGCAGAAATGTTCGGATATGTTACAACATTAAGAACACTTTCTTCTGGTCGTGCAACTTCAACAATGGAGTTCTCACACTACGCACCAGCACCTAGAAATATCGCTGACGAAGTGATTAAAAAAGTTAAAGGACAAGTAGAAGCTTAATAAGGACGAACATGAGTCAAAAGATTAGAATAAAATTAAAGTCTTACGATCACAACCTAGTAGACAAGTCTGCTGAGAAGATTGTAAAAGCAGTTAAGACTACAGGTGCTGTAGTAAGTGGTCCAATTCCGCTTCCTACTCACAAAAGAATTTACACGGTGCTTCGTTCACCGCACGTAAACAAAAAAGCAAGAGAGCAATTTCAATTATGTGCTTACAAAAGACTAATTGATATTTACAGTTCTTCTGCTAAAACAGTTGATGCTTTAATGAAGTTGGAACTTCCTAGCGGCGTTAACGTAGAGATTAAAGTTTAATTAGTAAACAATTTAAAGTATGCCAGGATTAATAGGTAAGAAAATTGGGATGACTAGCATCTACAGTGTCGAGGGTAAGGCTACACCATGCACGATTATAGAAGCTGGTCCTTGTGTAGTAACACAAGTTAAATCTGAGGAAAAGGACGGTTACAATGCTGTTCAGTTGGCTTACGGAGAGAAAAGCGACAAGAATACGCCAAAAGCTCTTCAGGGTCATTTCAAAAAAGCGAAAACTACGCCTAAACAAAAGGTAGCTGAGTTCGATGGTTTCGATGATGCAAACTTGGGTGATGTATTCAGTGCTGACTTATTCGCAGAAGGTGAATTCGTTGACGTACAAGGAACATCGAAAGGTAAGGGTTTTCAAGGTGTAGTTAAAAGACATGGATTCGGTGGAGTTGGTCAGTCAACTCACGGTCAGCACAACAGATTAAGAGCTCCAGGTTCTATCGGTGCAGCATCTTATCCAGCTCGTGTATTCAAAGGAATGCGAATGGCGGGTCAAACAGGAAATGCTAAAGTGACTCAACCGAATCTTCAAGTAGTAAAAGTGTTAGCAGACAAAAATTTAATCTTAGTAAAGGGATCTATTCCTGGAGCAAAGGGTTCATTTGTTAAAATATTGAAGTAAGATGAAAGTAAAGATTGTAAATAGTCAAGGAAAAGAGACTTCCAAAACGACAGATTTAGCGGAATCTATCTTCTCTATTGAGCCGAATGATCACGCTATCTACTTAGATGTTAAGAATTACTTAGCTCACCAGAGACAAGGAACTCACAAGTCTAAAGAAAGAGCAGAGATTAAAGGAAGTACTAGAAAAATAAAGAAGCAAAAAGGTACGGGTACAGCTCGTGCAGGTAGCTTAAAGAATCCTTTATTTAGAAGCGGAGGACGTGTTTTCGGACCAAAGCCACATAAGTACGGATTCAAACTAAACCAAAAACTTAAGAAGTTAGCACGTAAGTCCGCCTTAAGTTACAAAGCTAAAAGCGAAGATATCCTAGTGATGGATGATTTACAAATAGCTGAAGTGAAAACGAAAAACTTCATGAGTGTACTTAACGGTTTAGATTTAGCTTACGAAAAAGTACTTTTTGTTCTTCCTGAGAACAACTCAAATGTTTATTTATCAGCGAGGAATATTCCTGGTAGCAACGTTGTTACTGCTGATTCATTAAACACTTATGAAATAATGAATGCCAACAAACTAGTGATCTTAGAAGGTGCGCTGGCAAAAATTGAATCAAACCTGAATTAATAAGGAGAGATCATGAGCAAGATAATTATTAAGAAACCAATACTTACTGAAAAGGCGACGCTTGATAGCGAGTTAAAAAACCGCTTTTCGTTTGTAGTGGATAAGAACGCGAACAAAATTGAAATTAAAGCTGCTATTGAAGAGCTATATGGAGTGAGCGTTGAGAAAGTTAGAACTATGCGTTATGGAGGAGGAGTTCCAAACCGTAAGTTCACAAATAAGGGAATTGTTGAAGAGACGTCTAAACTTTGGAAAAAAGCAATCGTTGATGTTGCCGAAGGTGAGACTATAGATCTTTACGGAAACATTTAAGAATTTCAGACATGGGCGTAAGAAAACTTAAACCAATGACACCAGGTCAAAGACACAAAATCTCGAGTGATTTTGCCAATGTGACAAAATCAACTCCTGAGAAGTCTTTGTTAGCACCGATTAAGAAATCAGGTGGTAGAAATAATACTGGTAAAATGACCATGAGATACATTGGTGGTGGTCATAAAAGAAGATACCGTGTAATCGACTTTAAAAGAAATAAGGAAGGAATTCCTGCTGTTGTAAACGCGATCGAATACGATCCAAATAGAACTGCAAGAATCGCTTTATTATTTTACAAAGACGGTGAAAAAAGATACATCATTGCTCCAGAAGGATTAAACGTAGGAGACGAGATCGTTTCAGGAAAAGGAGTTCAACCGAACGTTGGTAATGCTCTTTATTTAAGCGAGATTCCTTTGGGTACAATTATCCATAATATTGAGTTGGCTCCTGGAAAAGGTGCTGCCGTAGCAAGAACTGCTGGAGCTTATGGACAATTGGTAGCAAAAGATGGAAAATTTGCAATCGTAAAAATGCCTTCAGGTGAGACAAGAATGATCTTATTGACTTGTATGGCTACTATCGGAACTGTTTCAAATTCGGAACACATGCTTACTAGATCTGGTAAGGCTGGTAGATCAAGATGGCAAGGAAGAAGACCTAGAGTAAGAGGAGTAGTAATGAACCCTGTTGATCATCCAATGGGTGGTGGTGAAGGACGTGCGTCTGGAGGACATCCAAGATCAAGAAATGGCATGCCTGCTAAAGGGTATAAAACTAGAAAGCCTAAGAAGAAGTCTTCTAAGTATATAATTGAAAAAAGAAAGAAATAATTAAGGTATGAGTAGATCGTTAAAAAAACCTCCTTTCGTACATTACAAGTTAATGAATCGTGTAGAAGAGGCACAACAATCGCAAAAGAAGTCAGTGATCAAAACTTGGTCTAGATCTTCAACAATCACTCCTGAATTTGTAGGGTTGACAATTGCGGTTCATAATGGTAATAAATTCATACCAGTATACGTGACAGAAAATATGGTAGGACATAAGTTAGGAGAATTTGCTCCAACTAGAACTTTCCGTGGTCACGCTGATAAGAAAAAGAAGAAGTAATAAGAAGTTTAAAAGATTATTCAAATGGGTGCTCGTAAAAGATTAATGGCAGAACAATTGAAAGAGCGTAAGAGCAATATCGCTTTTGCAAAGCTTAACAATTGTCCTATATCAGCTCGAAAAATGCGTTTAGTAGCGGATTTAGTAAGAGGGGTTGAAGTAAATAAAGCGCTAAATATTTTGCAACACAATTCTAAAGAGGCGTCTATTCGTCTTGAGAAATTGTTGCGATCGGCTATCGCCAACTGGGAACAAAAGAATGAAGATCTAAATATAGAAGATCAAGTTCTAATCGTTTCTGAAATTAGAGTTGATGTAGCAGGAATGCTTAAAAGAATTCAACCGGCTCCTCAGGGAAGAGCGCACAGAATTAGAAAAAGATCAAACCACACAACGATCGTTGTTGATACGCAAAAATAATAAGAGAGAATGGGACAAAAAGCAAATCCAATTGGTAATAGACTAGGTTTCATCAAAGGATGGGATTCTAACTGGTACGGTGGAAAAGATTACTCAGCTAAATTAGTTGAGGATGATAAGATCAGAAACTACCTTATGGTTAGATTGTCTAAAGCGAGTATCTCGAAGATCATTATCGAGAGAACTATTAAGCTTGTTACAATTACGATCAACACAGCTCGTCCGGGAGTAATCATCGGGAAAGGCGGAAAGGAAGTTGATAAGCTTAAAGAAGAGCTGAAGAAAGTTACTGGTAAAGATGTTCAAATTAACATCTTTGAAATTAAGCGTCCCGAACTTGATGCTCAATTAGTAGCGGATAGTGTTGCTCGTCAAATTGAAGGAAGAATATCTTTCAGACGTGCGATAAAAATGGCTATTTCCTCTACTATGAGAATGGGTGCAGAAGGAATTAAGATCAAAATCTCAGGAAGATTAAATGGTGCTGAGATGGCTCGTAGTGAGATGTATAAAGATGGAAGAACTCCTCTTCATACATTCAGAGCTGATATTGATTACGCATTATCTGAAGCACACACTACTTACGGTCGTATCGGTATCAAAGTGTGGATTTGTAAAGGAGAAGTTTTTGGAAAACGTGATCTTTCTCCAAATGTTGGTTTACAACAAAAGAAAGGCGGAGGAAAAGGTAAAGGATCTCGTTTTAACAAAAAGAAATAATTAGGAAAAGTAATTAATCATGTTACAGCCAAAAAGAAGAAAACATAGAAAAGCACAGAAGGGTAGAAACCGTGGGGTTGCTCAAAGAGGAGCTCAAATTGCTTTTGGTTCGTTCGGTATTAAGGCCTTAGAGGCAGGTTGGATCACTTCAAGACAAATTGAAGCTTCTCGTATCGCAGTAACGCGTTACATGAAAAGGGAAGGTAAAGTTTGGATTAGAATATTTCCAGACAAACCTGTTACTTCAAAGCCAGCTGAAGTACGTATGGGTAAAGGTAAAGGTGCTTTAAGTCACTGGGTTGCCGTTGTTAAACCTGGTACTGTACTTTTCGAAGCTGACGGTGTGCCATTGGAAACTGCAAGAGAAGCGATGCGTTTAGCTGCACAAAAGCTTCCAATCAAGTGCAAATTTGTTGTTAGAAAAGATTTTGAAGGATAGAATATGAAAGCGTCAGAATTAAAAGATTTGTCTGTAGAGGACTTGAATGAAAAGTTAGAGGAGTTGGTAACTGCTTACGAGAAGTTACAATTAGCTCACGCTGTTTCTTCAATTGAAAACCCTTTACAATTAAGAAGCAATAGAAAAGACATTGCACGAGTAAAAACTGAAATTCGAAACCGCGAGCTTCAGGCTTAGGTAAAAGAGCTTTACAATGGAAGAGAAAAGAAATTTAAGAAAAGAACGTATCGGCTTGGTAACAAGTAACGCGATGGATAAGTCAATCGTGGTTTCTGTCGAGCGTAAAGAGAAGCACCCGAAATATGGGAAATTCGTTAAGAAAACGAAGAAATTTGTGGCTCATGATGAAAAGAACGAGTGTAACCCTGGTGACACTGTGAAGATCATGGAAACAAGACCTCTGAGCAAAAGAAAATGCTGGAGATTAGTAGAAATTGTAGAACGAGCTAAATAATTTGAGCAATGATTCAGCAAGAAAGTAGGTTAACTGTTGCAGACAATAGCGGCGCTAAAGAAGTTCTTTGTATTAGAGTTCTTGGTGGTACTAAAAGACGTTATGCTTCTATCGGAGACAAAATTGTGGTTTCTGTAAAGAATGCTACACCAGCAGGGAACGTTAAAAAAGGACAAGTAACCAAAGCGGTTGTTGTTCGAACTAAGAAAGAAGTTCGTCGTCCTGACGGTTCTTATATTAGATTTGATGACAACGCAGTAGTGTTATTAAACGAAGCAGGTGAAATGAGAGGTACTCGTATTTTCGGCCCTGTTGCACGTGAGTTAAGAGAAAAAGAATACATGAAAGTAGTGTCTCTGGCACCAGAGGTACTTTAATTAAGCAGTCATGGGAAAATTACACATAAAGATTGGCGATACGGTAAAGGTTCTTAGTGGAACTTCTAAAGGAAGCGAAGGTAAGGTACTTACTATCGATAGAGCTAAAAATAGAGCAGTTGTTGAAGGTGTGAATATGATTAAAAAACATATGAAGCCAAGTGCTGCGAACCCTCAAGGAGGAATTGAGGAGATGGAAGGAACGATTCACATTTCTAACCTTATGGTTGTTTCAGGTGGTGTTGCTTCTAGAATTGGTCGTAAGAAAGACGGAGACCAATCGGTAAGATATTTAAAAAAGAACGGTGAAATTGTTAAGTAATGAGCTATACACCTAGACTTAAAGAAAAATACAGCAACGATATTGCAAAGAAATTGCAAGCTGATTTCGGATTCAAATCTTCAATGAGAGTACCGAAAATTGAAAAAATTGTACTTAGCCAAGGTATTGGTGATGCTGTTGCAGATAAAAAATTAATTGAGAGCGCTGTTAAGGATATGTCTTTAATTGCAGGTCAGCAATGTGTTGCGACCATGTCAAAGAAAGATGTTTCCAACTTTAAATTGCGTAAAGGAATGCCAATTGGTGTTAAGGTTACTCTAAGAAAAGATCGTATGTACGAATTCTTAGACAGATTAATCAACATCGCACTTCCTAGAACACGTGACTTTAGGGGAATTAACGCTAAAGGTTTTGACGGAAGAGGCAACTTTAACATGGGGATTAAAGAGCACATTATCTTCCCAGAGATTGATATTGATAAAGTAAATAAAATATTCGGAATGGATATTACTATAGTAACTAACACTGACTCTGATGAAGAGAGCAAAGCATTGTTAGAAGCTTTTGGATTCCCATTCGTTAAAAATTAAGCTATGGCTAAAGAATCAATGAAGGCAAAGCAACGCAAGAAAATTCATCTTGCTGATAAGTATGCCGAAAAAAGAGCTGAATTAAGAAAAAAGGCGAACGAAGGTGATTGGGATGCTATGATGGCTTTACAGAAGCTACCAAAGAATAGTATGAAGATCCGAGTTCACAACAGATGTGGATTGACTGGAAGACCTAAAGGTTACATGCGTCAATTCGGAATTTCTCGTGTTACATTCAGAGAAATGGCTGTTGCAGGTAAAATTCCAGGAGTAACAAAGGCTAGCTGGTAGAATAAAAATTTAAATCAGGTTTGGAAGTCTAGAAGAGGTGGGAACTTCAATAGATACTTCAAACTGTTGACTAAATAAATAGTAAAAATGAATACAGATCCAATTGCAGATTACCTGACGCGTTTGAGAAACTCTCAAATGGCAGGTCATAAGGTTGTAGAAATTCCAGGTTCTAACCTTAAAAAAGAAATCACAAAGATTCTTTTCGACAAAGGCTATATCCTTAGCTACAAATTCGAAGATGATAACAAGCAAGGCAAAATCAAAATCGCCTTGAAGTATATTAACAGAACACCGGCTATTCGCAAAATTCAGCGAGTAAGTACTCCAGGACTTAGACAATATGCTGGCGCGTCAGAACTTCCAAGAGTTCTTAACGGGTTAGGTATTGCTATTCTAAGTACTTCTAAAGGAGTTATTACTGATAAAGAGGCTAGAAAAGAGAACGTTGGTGGCGAAGTACTTTGCTACGTTTATTAAAACACTGAAAAAAAGAAATTATGTCAAGAGTAGGTAACGCTCCAGTTAAGGTCCCTGCAGGTGTTGAAGTAAAGATCGACGCATCTGTTATTACCATTAAAGGAGCAAAAGGAGAGTTATCGCAGGAATATGATCCAGCGATTACAATTAAGCACGAAGGAGAAGAAATTATTTTCACTAGAGAATCAGATCATAAAGATCACCGTTCTAAGCACGGTTTATACAGAGCCTTAGTTCAGAATATGGTTTTAGGTGTTAGTGAAGGATGGAAAAGAGAATTAGAATTGCACGGTGTCGGGTTTAGAGCAAATGCTACAGGGCAGATGTTAGAATTAGTAATTGGTTACTCGCATGCTGTTGCTATTGCACTTCCGGAAGATATTAAAGTTTCTGCCAATACTGAAAAAGGTAAGGCACCAGTTGTAACTTTAGAATCGCACGATAAGCAATTAATCGGACAAGTTGCTGCTAAAATTAGAGCACTTCGTAAGCCTGAGCCGTACAAAGGAAAAGGTATCCGATATAAAGATGAATACATTAGAAGAAAAGCTGGTAAATCAGCTGCTAAATAATAATTGTTATGGCTTCAAGTAAAGTAGAGAAAAGAGCAAAAGTTAAAAGAAGAATCCGTAAGAAAGTTAACGGTACTTCAGAAAAGCCAAGATTGAGCGTTTTTCGTTCAAACAAGCAAATTTACGCGCAAATCATTGATGATGTTGCAGGTGTAACATTAGCTTCATCTTCATCATATAACAATAAAGCAGTAGCTGGTAAAGATAAATCAGAAACGGCTGGACTTGTAGGTAAAGAATTAGCAGAAAAAGCTGTAAAAGCTGGAATTTCAGAAGTTATATTTGACAGAAACGGATACAAGTATCACGGAAGAGTAAAGGCTCTTGCAGATGGTGCACGTGAAGGAGGTTTAAAACTATAATACGCATTAGAAATTATGAAAGCGAATAAAGTTAGATCAACAGATATTGAATTAAAAGATAAATTGGTGACGCTTAACCGTGTAACTAAGGTTACTAAAGGTGGACGTACTTTCAGTTTTTCTGCTGTGGTTGTAGTTGGTAACGAGGATGGTATTGTTGGACACGGGCTTGGAAAAGCAAAAGAAGTTGTTGAGGCAATTTCTAAAGGTGTAGACGATGCTAAGAAAAACCTTATCAGAGTTCCTGTAGTAAGAGGTACTGTTCCTCACGCTCAAAAAGGAAAGTACTCTGGAGCTAGAGTTTTCATTCGTCCTGCTTCAAATGGTACCGGTGTTATTGCTGGTGGTGCAATGCGTGCTGTATTGGAAAGTGCTGGAATTAAAGATATCCTTGCAAAATCTCAAGGATCTTCTAACCCACACAATGTGGTTAAGGCAACCATTGATGCACTTTCACAGTTAAGAGATGCAGTGACTGTTGCTCACGATAGAGGTGTATCACTAGACAAAGTATTTAACGGATAAGACATTATACAATGGCAAAAGTTAAAATAAAACAAGTTCGTAGCGCGATTAATAGATCGCAACGACAAAAAAGAACAATTGAAGCTTTAGGCTTGAAGAAATTAAATCAAGTAATTGAGAAAGAAGCTACACCTCAAGTTATGGGGATGATCAATAAAGTTTCTCACTTAGTTGAAATTGTTGAGTAATAAGATTTTAAAGATTTAGATAATGAAACTGAATAATGTTAAACCGGCAAAAGGTGCTGTAAAATCTACGAAGAGAATTGGTCGTGGACAAGGTTCTGGTCATGGTGGTACTTCAACACGTGGTCACAAAGGACAAAAGTCAAGATCAGGTTACTCTAAGAAAATTGGATTTGAAGGTGGACAAATGCCGTTACAAAGACGTGTTCCTAAGTTTGGCTTCAAAAACCTAAACAGAGTTGAGTACAAAGGAGTAAATCTTGACACTCTTTCTGAGTTAGTTGCAAACAAGAAGTTAAAAGAGGTTACTGTTGCTGATATCAAAGAAAATGGTTTAGCTGGTAAGCACGACCTAGTGAAAATTTTAGGTAGAGGAGAATTTACTGCTAAAGTTAAGGTATCGGCTCACGCATTTACTAAGACTGCTCAAGCGGGAATCGAATCTGCGGGAGGAACTGTAGAAGTGGTAGCAAAATAGTAAGAAGCTTCACATGAAAAAATTTATAGAATCATTACAAAATATTTGGAAAGTTGAAGAACTGCGTAAGCGTATAATTTTTACGCTTATGCTTATTCTTGTTTATAGAATAGGATCTTTCATCGTACTTCCAGGTATTGACCAGGCTGCATTAGCTCAGAGCTCGGCTAACCCTAATGGATTAGAAAGCTTACTGGATTTATTCGCCGGTGGTGCATTCTCTAACGCCTCAATTATGGCGCTCGGGATCATGCCTTATATCTCTGCTTCCATTATTATGCAGCTATTAGGTATGGCTGTTCCGGCTGTGCAAAAGATGCAAAAGGACGGAGAAAGCGGTAGAAGAAAGCTAAATGGTTACACGAGATTTTTAACAATTGTTATTTGTGCTTTCCAAGGCCCTTCTTACATAGGTATGTATGTAATCAGTAAAGGTGGTATCACAGATCCTTCTGTTCTATGGTGGACAACTTCCATCATGTTGCTTATTGCAGGTACGATGTTTGCAATGTGGTTAGGAGAAAGAATCACGGATAACGGAATCGGAAATGGTATCTCATTATTAATTACCGTTGGTATTCTTGCTAGATTTCCAATGGCAACAATTACAGAATTCAATATGAGAATGGGTGGAGAAGGTGGAATTCTAATGTTTATCATTGAACTTCTGGCATTCTTTGCAATTGTTCTTGTCACCGTTCTCATTGTTCAAGGTGTCAGACGTGTTCCAATCAACTACGCCAAGCGTATGGCTGGTTCAGGAAAAATGGAACAAACAGCACGTAGCTACATTCCTTTAAAGGTGAATGCTTCTGGTGTAATGCCAATCATTTTTGCTCAGGCAATTATGACTGTTCCAGGTATGATTAATAATGCAGGCGGGAATGCTTTCCTTAATGCACTATCTGATTATCGAGGATTTTGGTATAACGCATTATTTGCTCTCTTGATTATTGTATTTACTTATTTCTATACGGCAATTACAATTAATCCTAAGCAAATTGCAGATGACTTGAAAAGAAATGGTGGTTTCGTTCCCGGAGTAAAGCCAGGAACTGAGACAGCAGATTTTATCGATACAATTCTTTCGAGAATTACATTCCCAGGCTCATTAATGTTAGCAGGTGTTGCAATTATTCCTGCGTTCGCGATGTTGGCTGGAGTGGGTGATTCTTTTGCCATGTTCATGGGAGGTACATCTATGTTAATCATGGTGGGAGTAGTATTAGATACACTACAACAAATTGAAACGTATTTATTAAACCGTCATTATGATGGATTGATGGAAGGCGGAAAAATTAGAGGTAGAAGAGGTAACGAATCAACAAGTACTATATAATAAATGGCTAAACAAGCATCAATAGAGCAGGATGGTACGATTATCGAGGCGCTTTCGAACGCAATGTTCCGAGTAGAGCTGGAAAATGGTCATGTTATCACTGCGCACATTTCTGGTAAAATGAGAATGTATTATATCAAGATTTTGCCTGGAGATAGAGTTAAGGTTGAAATGTCTCCTTATGATTTAACAAAAGGAAGAATTACTTACAGATACAAATAGATGTATTGTTAAGCGAAACACTGAAATAAAATGAAAGTAAGAGCATCAGTAAAAAAGAGATCTGCAGATTGCAAGATCGTTAAACGTAAAGGGAAGGTTTACGTGATAAACAAGAAGAACCCTAAGTTTAAACAAAGACAAGGATAAATTGATTTTGGATACGAATGAAGACATTGTTTTTGTTCTTAATCCGAAATCTTAATACAAGATATTATGGCTAGAATTTCTGGAATTGATTTACCAAAGAATAAGCGTGGGGTTATTGGTCTTACGTATATATATGGTATTGGAAAAAGCACTGCAGCTAAGATCTTAGATCAAAATAAAGTAGACCACAACATTAAAGTTCAAGATTGGTCAGATGACCAGCTTGCTGGAATTCGTGGAACTATTAGTGAGATGAAGGTGGAAGGAGCCTTGAGATCTGAAGTTCAATTAAACATCAAGCGTTTAATGGATATCGGATGTTACAGAGGAGTTCGTCACAGAGCTGGTTTACCTTTAAGAGGACAAAGAACTAAGAATAACTCAAGAACTCGTAAAGGAAGACGTAAGACGGTTGCTAACAAGAAAAAAGCAACTAAGTAATAACTAATAGCATTATGCCGATTTAGGTCGGTAAAAAAAAGAAAGTTATGGCAAAAGCAGGAAAAGCTAAAAAGAAAAATGTAAAGATTGATGCAGTTGGAGAAGCTCATATTCGCGCTTCATTCAATAACATCATCATTTCATTAACGAATAATGCGGGAGAAGTTATTTCATGGTCTTCTGCAGGTAAAATGGGATTCAAAGGGTCTAAAAAGAATACTCCTTATGCGGCACAAGTTGCTGCTGAAGAGTGTGCTAAAGAAGCTCACGATTTAGGATTGAGAAAAGTCAAAGTTTATGTAAAAGGACCAGGTTCTGGTAGAGAGAGCGCAATTCGTTCTTTACATAACTCAGGAATTGAAGTAACAGAAATTAATGATGTTACTCCATTACCTCACAACGGATGTCGTCCTCCTAAGAGAAGAAGAGTATAATAATTAATATAAACAGATAAGACCATTGATATAGGTGAGACCCCTATATCACAGATCTAAAAAAAACAAATAGAAATGGCAAGATATACAGGACCAAAGTCTAAAATTGCAAGACGTTTCCGCGATCCAATTTTTGGAGAAGACAAAGCTTTAGAAAGAAAAAACTATCCTCCTGGACAACATGGTCCAAATAAGAGAAGAGGAAAGCAGTCGGAATACGCGACTCAGTTAATGGAGAAGCAAAAAGCAAAATACACTTATGGTATTTTGGAAAAGCAATTCTCTAATCTTTTCAAGAAAGCTTCAAGAATGCAAGGAATTACAGGTGAGAACCTTCTTGCATTATGTGAATCAAGATTAGATAATACAGTTTACCGTTTAGGTATTGCTCCAACTCGTAGAGCAGCACGTCAGCTGGTAAATCACAGACATATCACTGTAAATGGTGAGAAAGTAAATATTCCTTCTTACACATTACGCCCTGGTGATATCGTTGCAGTGCGTGAAAAATCAAAGTCTCTAGAGGCGATTACAAATTCACTTGCAACTAACGTGAACTCTTTCGATTGGTTAGATTGGAATGGAAGTGAAGGTAAATTCATGTCAGTTCCTTCAAGAGAAATGATCCCTGAGAACATCAAGGAACAATTGATTGTTGAACTTTACTCTAAGTAATAAGTTAATATAAACCTAATCGCAATATTTTTGCGTATTAATCATTGAATCGGGGCTAAAGGGTCTGCTTACCGTAATCTTCAAGTAAGCAAACCGCGCAACCTCGAGACAATTAAAAGAAGATAAAACAATGGCAATATTAGATTTTCAAAAACCGGACAAGGTAATTATGATTGAATCGGATGACGCTAGAGGTCAATTCGAATTCCGTCCACTTGAACCGGGTTATGGTATTACAGTTGGTAATGCATTACGTAGAATTTTACTTTCATCATTGGAAGGGTTCGCAATCGCTTCGGTTAAAATTGAAGGTGTAGATCACGAGTTTTCTACGATCAAAGGAGTGGTTGATGATGTAACTGAGATCATCCTAAACTTGAAGCAGGTACGTTTCAAGCAACAAATTGAAGGAACGGATTCTGAAAAAGTAATCGTTTCTGTTTCAGGACAAGAGACTTTAACTGCTGGAGATATTGGGAAGTTTACAACTGCATTCCAAGTGTTAAATCCAGACTTAGTTATCGCTCGTATGGAGTCATCAGTGAAAATTAACATGGAACTTGAAATTTCTAAGGGACGTGGATATATTCCTGCTGAAGAAAACAAATCTTCAAGTGCTCCTGTAGGGACTATTGCTGTTGATTCAATCTACACTCCTATCAAAAATGTTAACTACAACGTTGAGAACTACCGTGTAGAGCAAAAAACAGATTACGAAAAATTAGTTTTTGATATTCAAACTGATGGATCAATTACTCCAAAGGATGCTTTACAAGAAGCTGCTAAGATTTTGATTCACCACTTCATGTTGTTCTCGGATGAGCGTATCACTCTTGATACTGAAATTAAGTCTGAGACGGAAGAGTTTGATGAAACTTCACTTCACATGCGTCAATTATTGAAGTCTAAGTTAGTTGACTTAGATCTTTCAGTAAGGGCACTTAACTGTCTTAAGGCTGCTGACGTTGAAACTTTAGGTGACTTAGTTTCATACAACAAAAACGATTTATTGAAATTTAGAAACTTCGGTAAGAAGTCATTAACAGAGCTTGAAGACTTAGTAGAGTCAAAAGGTCTTTCATTCGGAATGAACGTTTCTAAGTACAAATTAGACAAAGACTAGGAATAGTATTTTATAAAGTTGACATGGGCAGTTTGTCCATGTCTTCTCTTTTGAATAATTTCTTGTCGCTTAGCACACGAACTGGGCGCAAAGAAAAAGATTCGTGACGACTCTCCCAAAATCCTTGTGAGGGAGTAACAAAAAATTAAGGTGTAGTTTAAGTTAAACAGCGATCAGGTACTAAAGAAGGCCTGAAAGTTAAAAAAGAAAGAAATGAGACACGGAAAGAAATTCAACCATTTAGGAAGAAAGTCAGCGCATAGAAAAGCAATGCTTTCAAACATGGCATGTTCGTTAATTGAGCATAAAAGAATCAACACGACTGTAGCTAAGGCTAAAGCTTTAAGAGGTTATGTTGAGCCATTAATTACTAAATCGAAAACAGATTCTACGCATTCAAGAAGAGTTGTTTTTGGATACTTACAAAGCAAGTACGCAGTTAGTGAGTTATTCAGAGAGATCGCTCCTAAAGTAGCTGATCGTCCAGGTGGATACACTAGAATTATTAAAACTGGTAATCGTCTTGGTGATAACGCTGAAATGTGTATGATTGAGTTAGTTGACTTTAATGAAATCTATTCTAACAAATCTGATGCTAAGAAGCCAGCTAGAAGATCACGTAGAGGTGGTAAAGGTGGTGCTGCTAAAAAAGCAACTGAAGCTAAGAAAGAAGAAGAATAAAATAATTCACACTCAAAGCAAAAGGGAACCTAATAGGTTCCCTTTTTTTATGCGTAAATTCCTGAAGTCTACTTTTTTTTAAAGAATCTCATATTGTTTTCAACAATACTTTTGAGACCAAGTCTTTAATCGTAACTTTGTGCTCCGATTACTAATAGTAGACACATAAAATGGAAAATAAGCCAGCAGTGCTAGTTCTTGCCGATGGTACAGTCTTCAAAGGAAAGGCTATCGGTAAAATCGGAACGACTACGGGAGAGATTGCCTTTAATACTGGAATGACCGGTTATCAAGAGGTTTTTACAGATCCTTCTTACCATCGCCAAATTTTAATAATGAATACCGCCCACATTGGGAACTACGGTGTTCATGAAGATGAAATAGAATCAGATTCAATGAAAATATCGGGTTTGGTGGTAAAAAAATTCTCGCCTTATTATTCTCGCCCTGCCGGTAATGGTTCTCTTCAAGAGTTTATGGAGAAGGATGGTTGCGTTGGTATTTCTGATATTGACACAAGAGCGCTTGTAAGACACATTAGAAATGCAGGTGCTATGAACGCCATTATTTCATCTGATAATTTGGATGTAGATAAGCTAAAAGCAGAATTAGCGAGAGTTCCTTCTATGGAAGGGTTAGAGCTTTCCTCTGAGGTGACATCAAAATCACCATGGACCATGGGAGATGAAAATTCAGAGATTAGAGTTTCTTTGTTAGACTTAGGAGTTAAAAGAAATATAGCACGATGTTTAGCTGAACGCGGGTGCTATGTTAAGGTTTTCCCCATGAATTCTTCTTTAGATGAAATGTTGGCATTTGAACCAAATGGTTTCATGTTAAGTAATGGGCCTGGTGATCCCGGAGCTATGTCAAATACGGTTGAATTAGTAAAGGATATTGTGAATACTGGGAAGCCTGTATTTGGAATTTGTCTTGGGCATCAAGTATTGGCAATTAGTCAAGGGTTGGAAACTGAGAAAATGCATAATGGGCATCGAGGTATTAATCATCCGGTGAAGAATTTGTTAACAGGAAAGGGTGAAATCACTTCTCAAAATCACGGTTTTGTTGTTAGTAGAGATTCTATTGAAAACAATCCAAATATTGAATTGACACATATTCACTTGAATGATGACACGGTGGCTGGAATACAATTGAAAGATAAAAAGGTTTTTTCAGTTCAATATCACCCAGAAGCAAGTGCAGGACCGCATGATTCAAGATACCTTTTTGATCAATTTGTAGAGAATATGGTTGGAGTGTCAGCCAATAAAGATCTAGTATAATTTCAATTTATGAGCCAAATAGCGAACATACACGCGAGACAAATCTTAGATTCAAGAGGAAATCCAACCGTAGAGGTTGAAGTAATGACCACAAATGGAGTAGTAGGTAGGGCTGCCGTTCCCTCTGGAGCATCAACAGGAGTGCATGAAGCAGTGGAGCTTCGTGATAATGATCCAGGTTTTTACTTGGGCAAAGGTGTTCTTAATGCTGTAAACAATGTTAATACTGTAATTCGTGAGAATTTAGTTGGACAATTTGTTACGGACCAACAAGCATTGGATAATTTAATGCGCACAATTGATGGTACCACTAATAAGGAAAAACTTGGAGCAAATGCTATTTTAGGTACTTCTTTGGCTATTGCCAGAGCAGGCGCTATAGAAAGTGGACTTCCTCTTTATAGGTATGTTGGAGGTCTAGGAGCAACTACTTTACCTGTTCCAATGATGAATATTCTTAATGGCGGTTCTCATGCTGACAATAAAATAGATATTCAAGAATTTATGGTAATGCCCTTTGGTGCAGAGACTTTTTCTCAATCACTTCAAATGGGAACGGAAATTTTCCACAATCTGAAGGCTGTATTGAAGAGCAAAGGTCATAGTACGAATGTTGGGGATGAGGGTGGATTTGCTCCAAATCTTGGTTCAAACGAAGAAGCGATTGAAGTAGTACTTGAAGCTATTGAGAAAGCTGGTTATAAAGCTGGAGAAGACGTTTATATCGCTTTAGACGCAGCTTCTTCAGAATTTCATAAAGATGGCGTTTACAGCTTTGAAAGTACAGGAGATAAAAGAAATTCAGCTGAAATGGTTGAGTTTTGGACTGATTGGGTAAATAAATATCCAATTGTTTCTATTGAGGACGGACTTGATGAAGACGACTGGGACGGATGGAAAGCTTTAACGCAAGCAATAGGAGATAGAGTTCAATTAGTAGGAGATGATCTATTTGTAACGAATCCAGCAAGGCTAGCTCATGGAATCAATAATGATACTGCTAATTCAATTTTAGTTAAGGTAAATCAAATTGGTACCTTATCAGAGACAATTGAAGCTGTGAATATGGCGCATTCAAGTTCATATACTTCTGTAATGTCACATAGATCTGGTGAGACTTCAGATGATATTATAGCTGATTTAGCTGTTGCATTGAATACTGGACAGATTAAAACAGGTTCTGCTTCGCGTTCAGATCGTATCGCTAAATACAATCAATTAATTAGAATTGAAGAAGAATTAGGAACTATGGCTTACTTTCCAGGGAAGTCATTCAAGTTCTTATAAAAGAGATATCACATAGAAATATAGAAGAGCGCTTAAAGCGCTCTTTTTTGTTTGATATATTTTCTTAAAATCAGAATGAAAAAAAATAAGAAAACGACAGAAACTATTCCAGTTAGAAATGGAAGCCACCATAATAGAGATGAAAAGTATTCATTGGCTATACCATAATCAGAACTGACTAGCTTTAATGTAATATACCCAAAGAGCAAAGAAAAAGAACATGTTAATACTCCTTTGATCATTTTATTGGAGTATTCCCAAACAAATTTTTAGTCGAATAATTTTACGAGTTGAGGCATAAACTTGCTTTCTAAAATCTTCATCCTCTTCAATCGCCGTTACGATGTCTTTTACTGCCTTTTCTTCATCCACCGGCATTAATAATAGATCACAACCGGCTTGAGCTGCTTTGAGTTCACAATCAGGGATATTGACAACTCCGCCCATGTTTAAGGCATCAGTAACGATTAATCCTTTAAAGCCCATTTTCTTTTTTAATAATCCTGTTACAATATTTCTAGAAACGGTTGATGGCATATCGTTTGTGTTATACTCATCGTTATTTTTTATGGCAATATGTGCTACCATAATAGATAGTACTCCAGCTTTTATTAATGGGGTATAATTGTCCACCTCTTTCATTTCTCCATCTATGTAAACGAGTTTTTTATGGGTGTCACCAACAACATAGCCATGACCGGGAAAGTGCTTCGCAGTGGCTACAATCCCTCTTTTTTGAGTTTCTTCTATGAAGATTTGTGACCAGATTTGAGCCGTGTCAGGATTGTCTCCAAAGCTTCTCCAGGATACAACTTCATTTGGAGACATATCGACAACTGGAGCATAATTATAATTAATTCCAATATCGATTAGATCATTACAAATGCTATTTGCAAAAGTAGATACTTCCTCACGGCTAATCATAAGGTTTGCTTTTTTGACAGGAGAACAACCTTTAATTTTATATCCGATTAGACTTGGCTCGGCATCTGCCGAGTATAGCAATGGTAGTCCTCCCGAAGCGCTATTCAGAGAGCTAAAGTCTTTTACCATTTCGGTAAAGCCTTCTTTAGTTCCGTTTAGAAGAAGGATGCCACCAATAAAGTTTCTCTTTATTAGTCCATTAATATGTTCGGTTGGTTTTCCATGGCCTCCAGCTGCAGGAATTATCATTTGTCCTACTCGAGCCGTATCGCTCATTTGATCAAAGTAATCATCAACCTTTTGTTCTAGTTCAGCATCGTAAACAAAAAAGTCTTCCAAGGTGTAGGTATTCTGCCCACAGGCAATGCTTGCTACAGTTAAAAATGCAGCGAAGAAAATTGTCTTCATAATCAAAGTAATTAGCTAAGAAAGGACTATTGGCTGATGATTTTAATCATCGTGCGACGATTTGCTTGGTGCGCAGCCTCTTTCTCTTTTCTTGTTTTCATAGCAGAGATGGTTGCTCCATCTATGGCAGG
Organism: Crocinitomicaceae bacterium; assembly: GCA_022447665.1. Lineage (GTDB taxonomy): Bacteria > Bacteroidota > Bacteroidia > Flavobacteriales_D > Crocinitomicaceae > JAKVAQ01. The sequence goes on along the minus strand of JAKVAQ010000036.1, from coordinate 23,218 downwards.
ACGAGTTTCACCATACCCTTTAGTTTTGATTCGAGAGGCATCAATCCCTTTGGATACGAGATAATCTTTAGCAATTTCAGCTCTGCGCTTAGATAAAGCCATGTTGTACTCATCGCTACCTCGTCTATCTGTATGTCCAGACAACTCTATGATCATAGTAGGATGTTCTTTCATGATTTGTACTAATTTGTCAAGTTCAAGAACTGATTTGTTTCTTAGATCCGCTTTATCGAAATCAAAATAAATATTATTGAGTGTGAACTCTACATCAGGTGCTGGTGTGACAATCGAGAAATCTATAGTTTTTGTTTTACCACCATCTTTTTTCGTGGTAGCCACTGTTTTAGAGTCAATGGTGAAGTCTTTCTTAGATACGGTAAAGGCATAGCTCTTTCCAGCTTCAAGATTGATCGAATAAGTACCGTCAGAATTTGATGTTAACGTCTGGATTATTTTGTTTGTCTTAGAATCTACAATGTCTATCTGGGCGTTTCCTAAAGGTTTGTTGGAGGATCCGTCCATTACTTTTCCTTTAATTGTGACCAGTTTTTCTGCTACTTCATCACTTGTTCCAGTTCCTGTGTTTGGAGTAGTAAACAATTCAGTTAATGGTTGGTTTAATTCTGTATCAAAATCACTCCCTACTAAATCTGCATCGGCAATTAGTGGAAGTTTAGCATCACCCAAGAAGGTAATTCTGTAAATATCTTTTTCTCCTAAACCATCCTCTCTGTAAGATGAATAGTAAGCATACCTTTCGTTTCCTGTTACTACGAAATACACGTCATCATCTGGAGTATTAATTGGATAACCAAGGTTTTCCGGTTCAGACCATTTTCCTGTTTCATCATCAAAAGTAGATTTGAAAATATCTAAGCCTCCCATGTTGCTATGTCCATCAGAGGAGAAATATAGCGTCTTCCCGTCATCAGAAATAAAGACACCCTTCTCTTCGTACTTTGTATTGATCGTAGGCCCTAAGTTTTCAGGTTTTCCCCATTCTCCCGTTTCTTCATCCCAGTAACTCACATAAATATCGTGCTGACCTTCTCCGCCAGGTTTATCGGAATCAAAAAATAAAACCTTTTCGTCAAATGTTAATGTTGCACTTGATTCATGAAATTTAGTATTAATGTTTTCTCCAATCGAAGATGGCTCATCCCATATACCGTCATCACCTTGGCGAGTAATAAAGATGTCCCCATTTTTACCAGAAATACTTTTGTAAATTAAAAGACTTTTTCCATCAGGAGCAAGACCAACAGTAGCATCATGGTTTTTAGAGTTTACGGGTGTTCCGAGGTTTACACTTTCTCCCCAATCTTCTCCGAATCCACGCGTGCTAGAGTAAATGTCTTCTAAATAAATACCCGACTTATCCTGCTCTCCACCTTCTGAGTCAGGTCGTCTACCTGTATAAAATAAAACTCTGTTATCAGCCGAAATAACTGGAGAATATTCTGAATATTCAGTGTTTACGCTATCCCCTAAGTTTTCAATCCAAACTCTCACAGGTTTCTTGACCATTTCCATACCAGTGCGACATTCTCTAATCTTTTTATTGATATAGATTCTTTGAAATTCATCTTTCGTACCAATAAGATCTTTCTGGATGTTGTAATGCTCAATGGCTTTTTCAAAATCCATTTTTAAGTGATATGCTTGCGCTAGATAGAAGTTGATATTAGGGTCTACTTCAGGATTTACATCATGAGCAAACTTCAAATAATCCAAGCTTTTAAATTTTTTGTTACTGTACAGATAGCAAATCCCAATTTTATAATTCAACACGGAACTGTATGGATTGAATTCCTGAGCTGTTAAGTAATGTCCTAATGCAATATTCAAGTCAGTTTCGGTTCCATCAAAGAAATGAAAATCTCCTTTTTTAATTTCTTTAACGGCGTTATCGAACCCTTCTTTATTGTCTGCAAATAATCGCTTGTCGAAAGGAACGTCCTCTTGCTGAGCAATTGATGCAAGCCCGAGGGTCATAGTTAATATAAAGAGTAATAAGTTCTTCATGTTTATTCAGAGCAGGCTGGGCTATTTAAGTATTCTTCCGCTTGTGTTGAACCTAGAATGAATGCTTCTTCCCAGTCCATACAGGCTTGACGCGTATCACGTAACATTTCGTAAGCAATTCCTCTATTAAAATAAGCTTGCATGAATTCAGGGTTATGCTCTATAGCCGCTGTACATTTCGATATAGCACCTTCATAATTTCCTGTCTGAATCATAATTGAAGCTTGGTTGGTCAAAACTATTGGATTCTCGTTTTCAATAGCGTAAGCCTCATTATAAAATTCACTTGCTTCACTGTATCGCTCAAGCTTGAAGAAATAATTTCCTTTAAGAATAAGAAACTCCATCTTAGCATGTCCCGTAGCTTTATTAATTCCACGATCAATGTACTGTATAGCTTTAGTTGTATCATTTGCTTCAATAGCGGCATTTGCAAGGTTCGAATAAATTGAGATGTTTTCAGGTTCGTGCTCTAAAGCGTGCAAGAAATCTTCTTCTGCTTTTGAATATTCTCCAATCTTAAAATACGATATTCCTCTTTGATTGAGAATAGCAGAATTTTCTGGATGATTTTTTAGCAATGACGAATAAGATTCAATAGCGCTATTATAGTCTCCTAAGTCAGAATGTACATTGGCTAAGTAGTATAGGTCCTCATCACTAGGGGAGGATACATTAGTACCTTTTTCTAGGAAATACTTGGCGCTATCTAAGTGTCCATCATTATAATAACACTTACCTAGTTGGTTATGAATTGCACTCTGAAGTGGAGCAATGGCGTAGGCTTTCTTCGCATCTGAAAAGGCATTTTTATAATCTACCATTTTCAAATAAACAATTGATCTATTTAGATAAGCTTCTGCAAATCCGCTCTCTTTTTCTAGGGCCTCAGTGAAGAATTTTATTGCATCTTCATTTCTGTTCTCTGTATACGCCTTATTCCCTTCTTTAAAGGATTTTTTGGCAGCCAAAGAATATTTATTTTGCGCGAAAGTATTCACACAAAAGAGGGCCGCTATTAATACTAAATATAACTTACTCATAGTATACCTATCGCGAATTTAGTTAATTCGATGAATTTATCGATAAAAAAACAGAGTTTGTCTTAAAAAAGAAAATCCAGAATCACTACTTACTCAAGATTTTAAATTCTGTTCTTCTATTGCTTTGATGTGCCTCTTCTTTTTGAGATTTGGTAGGCATATCTGTAATTTGAGCATCTGATATAAGCGGCTTTGATTCTCCATATCCTGCTGATTCGAGTCTAGAAGCATCAATACCGTGATCCACTAAGTAGTCTACTACCGCTTTAGCTCTGTTCGCAGAGAGCTCTTGATTGTGACTTGAACTGCCCCTTGTGTCAGTGTGCCCAGAGATCTCAATTCTAAGGGTAGGATTGTCATTCATTAACTTTATAAGTCTTTCCAGTTCATTCACGGACTCAGGACGCAGCGTATATTTGTCCAAATCAAAGAAAATATTCCTTAAAATAATTGATTCCCCGACTTCAATCTTCTTCAATTCAACATCTTTCTCATACTGTTTAAATCCGCTAGATCTTTCTAATACAAAGTTTTCTGAATGGAAAAGATATCCATCGTGTTTCACTGCGATTCCATAATTACTACCCGCTGGTAAAGACACCAGATATTTACCAGTTTTAGGTTCTGATTGAAATTCAGCAATGACAACATTTTTCTCGTTATCTATCAATACAACATCTGCTTTGAGCGGCAGCTTTGTTTTGGCGTCAGTAATTACGCCAGTTAGAATCGCCATATTACTTCCTTCGTTTACCAACTCTGGCTCTTTGAATGTCTCTTTAATAGGTTGAGCAACAGAAGCCAGAAGATTGTCTTCATTTGAAAGTAAGGGTGGTTTTTCAGGTCCAAGAAAAGTGATAAGATAAATGTCTTTCTCTCCGAATCCTCCTTCTCTGTAAGAAGAATAATAACCAAAACGACCATTACCGGCTACCACTAATTGAACATCATCATATGGTGTGTTAAGAGGCGGGCCTAAGTTCACGGGCTCTTGCCATACACCATTAACTAATTTTGAAAAGAATAAATCATACCCTCCCATGGTGTTATGTCCGTTTGACGAGAAATACATCGTTTCGCCATCCGGGTGGATAAATACTGAACGCTCTTCATATTGTGTGTTAATAGGGCCAGGGATAGGAAACGCTTCTCCCCATTCTTCTTTATCGTCATCCCAATCAGAGAAGTAAATATCATGACCGCCTTTTCCACCTGGCTTGTCTGATGTAAAATAAAGTCTTTTACCATCAAAAGAAAGGGATGCATCTGGCTCATGATAATCGGTATTAATGTTCTTGCCAAGATTTTGAGGTTTTGACCATTCTCCACCTAAGTTAGTAGAAGCATAGATATCTCCGCCCCCTTTTTTATCGTTGTAAACAAATAGGGTATGACCATCTGGCGAAATTCCAATAGTAGCGTCATGTTGACCTTTTACATTAATTGGCTCACCAATAGGCTTAGCTCTCATCCATGTGCCACCAACTCGTTTTGTAATAAAGAGGTCTTCAAAATATCCTCCCACTGGAGAGCTAATATCGCTATCTGGTTTACGAGCAGTAAATACCATTATCGCCTCGTCTGTTGATACAACTGGAGCGTAGTCAGGGTATTCGGTATTAATGTTTGGTCCAAGATTATCAATCCAAACTCTACCTTGGTTTCCGGCTAAAGCAATTCCACTTTTACATTCCATAACCTTTTTGATAGCCACGGTTTTCATTTCTTGAAGTTCGGGGTCCGTTGCAGAAGAAATGAATTTATTGTAGTAATCTATTGCTTCTTGCCATTGTGCATCCAAATGATGACTTAAACCAACAAAGTAAAGAATGTCTGGGGCCACAGTAGGTTTTAGTTCATATGCAGCTTCAAAGTATTGCCCCATAGAATGTTTATCAAAATGAAAATAAGCCAACCCTATTTTGTAGTTTAAATCAGCGCTTTTAGGATTAAATTCATAGGCCATCATATATTCATTGACAGCCCCTCTGTAGTCTGCAGGATAGCCAAGTCTCATATCATCACCAATCTTAATGTGTTTTACTGCAGCTTTGAATTCATCTTTACGACCTTTAAAGAGATCCTTCTCAAACGGTACATCCTGACCAAAACCAATGAAATTAAATGAAAGGATGCAGAATGTTGTAAGTATAAAAAGTTTCTTCATTTCTTATTTTTTCAATGATTGACATGCAGGACCATCTACGTAACTGGCCGCGTTTTCTGAACCTAGTATGAATGCATCTTCCCAATCTGCGCATGCACCGTCAACGTCTTTTAACATTTCTTTTGCTATTCCTCTATTCAGGTAAGCCTCCATGTACTCTGGTCTTAACTCAATCGCTTTGTCACAAGCTTCCACTGCTGACTTATAGTCTTCCTTTTTGATGAAAGCACCAGCTAAGTTGTTATAAGCAAAAGCATAGTCTGGTTTTATCTCTATGGCTTTGTTAAAATCTGAAATTGCTCCTTCAATATCACCCTTCATCAGTTTTGCCGAACCTCTATTATTAAAAGCGACATAATAATCTATCTTCAGTTTAATGGCTTCATTGTAATATTTAATGGCAGCATCATAGTTTTCTTGCTTTCGGTATGCACTTCCTAAGTTGTTGTAGGCAAAACTCAACTTATTATCGTATTGAACGGCCAACTTATAATCTGCAATTGCACCATCTAGATCTTCTTGCATTAGTTTGCATGAACCTCTGTCATTGTAGGCGTTCCCGAATTTTGGATTTCTTTTGATTGCTTCGTTATATGCATCAATGGCGCCTTCATAATTTTGAAGTTCGAACAAAGCAATTCCTCTTTTGTAAGGATACTTTTCATTGGCGACATCAATATTTTCGGCCTTTTCAAAGGCTTTAATAGCATTTTCATAGTCACCACTTTTCATGTGGAGACTACCTATTTGATAAGCTGCGTCTGCGTTTGTAGGATCTAATCTTAATGTAGTAGAAAAGTCTTTAATTGCTTCAGAAGGCTTTTCCATCATAACGAAAGCCTGAGCGCGCTGGTAGTAGGCTTCAATATATACTGTATCCATAAGGACACATTCTGTAAATGCTTGAACGGCACCTAAATAATTCTTTGAAGTGTACTGTGTAATACCATCATTATATTTTTTAATTACTTCAGGATTCTTCATTCCGAGAGAATCCAGAATATCTTGATCTACTCCTTTACCAGTTAATGTTGAGTCTCCTTGAGCATTGACTTGTAGGGCGATAAAGGAGAAACATAGGAGAGGCAATATTTTTATCATTATTCCTAGTTTATTCTATGCGAATTTATAATTTTATAATGGTTACTCAAAATTCATGCTAAAACGAAAATAATATGGCTAAAGCCAAATCTATTCTTAATAAAAAGTCAAAAGATTTCTTGTCTAAATACCACAACAATTATTCACCTACCGGTTTTGAACAGGAGGGACAAAAATTATGGTTGGAATACATTAAACCTTATATAGATGATTATTGGGTAGATACCTACGGAAGTGTTGTTGGAATTATAAATCCCGAAGCGGATTATAAGGTTGTTATTGAGGCTCACGCTGACGAAATTTCGTGGTTTGTTCACTACATCACTGATGATGGGTTCATTTATTTAAGGAGAAATGGTGGCTCGGATCATCAAATTGCTCCTTCAAAACGAGTACACATTCATACAAAAAAGGGACTGGTTGATGCCTTTTTCGGCTGGCCTGCAATTCATACCAGAAGAGGTGCGAAAGAACTTCCACCGAAGAATGACAACATATTTCTAGATTGCGGATGTGATAGCAAGGACGAAGTAGAAGCATTAGGAGTTCATGTAGGTTGTGTTGTAACTTATCCCGATGAATTTGTGGAAGCGCAAAATCGATACGTAGGAAGAGCTTTAGATAATAGAATTGGGGGATTTATGATCGCCGAAGTTGCACGTCTACTACATTTAAATAAAAAGAAATTGCCATTTGGACTTTATATAACGAATTCTGTTCAAGAAGAAGTTGGACTAAGAGGTGCTCAAATGATTGCTGAACGTATTCAGCCGGACGTTGCTATTGTAACTGATGTATGTCATGATACGTGTACACCTATGATTAATAAAATAGTGCAAGGCGATATAAAAAGTGGAAAAGGTCCTACGCTTTCTTATGGTCCAGCTGTTCAGAATAATTTGCTTGACCTAGTTATTGATACAGCTACTAAGAAGAAAATACCTTTTCAACGTGCGGCAGTTTCTCGTGCTACCGGTACAGATACGGATGCCTTTGCTTACAGTAATATGGGTGTTGCAAGTGTGTTAATTTCAACTCCGTTAAGATATATGCACACAACTGTAGAAATGGCCCATAAGGATGATGTTGAGAATGGCATAAAATTGATGTATGAAACGTTGCTAAAGATTAAAAAAGGGCACGATTTTCGATATTTTTCTTAGCATATATGCATAAGTTCTTTCTTCTGTTAACCTTTCTAAATTTTTGGGTATTCGCTCAAGAAAATCCAACTGTTGTGCTTACAACTGGTCACAACGATATGGTTCATGCCATGTCAATGTCAGAGAACGCTCAATTTTTAGCGAGTGCCAGTAACAATAAGATAATTAAGATTTGGCACGTTGCTACTACCAAAGAGTTTAGAACCATATCAGGTACCAACGGACGAGTAGGAGAGCTCGATTTTAGCTCTGATGGTAAAGTTCTTACAGGCAAATCAAGTAGTGATGAGCTGTATGTTTGGGATGTTATTTCCGGAGATATATTACATCAAATTCCTGCAACTGGCGGAACTCGGGGATTAGCTTTTACGCAAGACGATAAACAAATAATTTATACTGGCGAAAGTTCTCAAGTATCATTTTTAAATATAGCGACAGGTGAAGTGGCAGTAGTTCCAGACGTTTATTCTACGCTTACTATAACAGACAAAGAAAATGGAAAGACCTATGCTCTGGGGTTAAAAGGAGAACTGTATAAGATAGATAATAAGTTGAGAGCTGTTGAGGAGCAATATCAATTATTTGAAGAATTTGTTTACCCCTTTTCCAGAAGTGCTATTTCTCCGAACGGTGATTTAATTGCTTTTGGTTTTAATGACGATAAACTAAGACTCTTTGATACAAAAAAAGGTAAGTTCGTTTACACGGGTAAGAAGTATGCGTCAAAAATGATTGACCTTAGGTTTGATGAAAAGGAGCCGTTGGTTTATGTAGCGCAGCATGATGGATCTACTAAGGTATTTAACTATAACTCAAAAAAGATTGTTTCTGAGATTGCGAATGAGGTCTACTCGGTTAGTTGTATGGCTAAAGATCCCCGTGGTGGAACCGTAATCATTGCTAACATGGACGTTATTCGGTTTTATGATACACAAACAAGCAAAGTATTTAAAACGCTTAGAGGACAAACTCAGAGCATCGAAAACATGGCCTATGATCAAAAGGGTAAGTTTTTAGCTGTAGCTTCTGATAAGATCACAATTGATATATGGGACTTAGAAAAAAATAAGGTGGTTAAAAATATTAAAGGCTTTTTTCCTTGTGAATTTACAGCTGATGGGAAACATCTTATAGCCATGAATTTCATGTTAAATCTTGGAATATTTGATATAGAATCAGGTTCTCAAGTAGGTGAGTTAAAAACAGACTCAGAATTAATTCAACGGCTGGCAGTTTCTGACGATGGAAAATATTTAGCTGGAGGTGGTTTTATGAATATCGTTAAAGTTTGGGATCTAGAAAGCAAAGAGCGAGTTGCTAACTTAAATGGACATACTGGAGGTATTATGGCACTCGATTTTCATCCAGAAAAAAATTGGATTGCTTCTGGTTCACATGATGGAACTGTCAGAATCTGGGATTATAAAAAAGAGGAAGAGATTAAACAATTCACTGACCAGACAATTGTAATTTCCAGTGTTATGTTTAGTCCATCAGGAGAGGAATTGGCTAGTGCTTCATGGGATAAGACTATATACATTAGGAGCACAAATGATTGGTTCACAAGGCTTGTTTTGGAAGGACATACGAATACAATTACTTCTATTGACTATAATCATGACGGAACAGTACTAGCATCTGTAGCGGGCAATAACGCTGTGTGGGAGGCAGATAATTCATTGATTTTTTGGGATTTGAATTCAGGAAATAAGATTTGTCAGGTAGCTGATCATCAAGCAGGGGTTAACAAAGTAATTTTTGATAAGGGATCTACGAGGGCTTTTACGGCTTCTACAGATGGTACGGTTAAATACTGCGGCTACGAAGATTGCGGTGTGGTTGCCACTTTTGTCGGGATTAATAATTCGGAGTTCATGATCTACACCCCCGATAATTATTACATGGCTTCTAAAAAAGCACTGAATGGTATTGCCTTTAGAATCGGAGATAAGTTGGTTCCGTTTGAGCAGTTCGATATTTATTTGAACAGACCCGACATAGTTACTAAGAGAATTGGGAAGTCGTCTGATAAAATAATTAACGCTTATTATTATCTCTTTAAGAAGCGACTCAAAAGACTTAATTTGGAAGAAGGTAATTTGAAATTGGACTTTAATATTCCTAAAATTCTGATCGAAACAAATGCGGAGCTTGTGACGAGCGAGGAGACACAAAAATTTTGGATCAAGGCTTGGGATGATAACTATAACCTTAAGCAAATAAATGTATATGTGAATGATGTTCCGGTTTATGGGGAATTAGGTTTTCAGATAACGGAAGAGGTAAAATCCTACAGAAAAGAGATTGAAGTTCCTCTTATTGCGGGAGTGAACAAAATTCAATTTTCATGCTTGAACGATAAAGGAGCGGAGTCCTTTTTTGAGACTGTTGAGATGATCCGTGAGGACGAAGGAGGTATGAATAATTTATTTATCGCAGCAATTGGAGTTAGTGATTATGCCGACCAGAGTTTTAATCTTAAGTACCCAACGAAGGATGTAAACGACTTTGTAACCAGCATGAGGGCTTCTTCGGAACTTTACAAGAAAATTGAGGTTAAATTATTGCTAAATGAGGAAGCTACCACGGAAAACTTTAAGAGTTTGGACGCCTTTTTTGAGCCTTGTAGTCATGAGGACATTGCAATGATATTCATTGCAGGACATGGAGTATTAGATGAGAACTTTGATTATTATTTTGGTACGTATGATATGGATTTTAATGCTCCTAAGGCCAAAGGCCTGGCCTATGATGATATTCATAAACTTTTGAATAAGATTAAGTCCTACAAGAAGCTACTAATCATGGATACCTGTCATTCGGGTGAATTGGATAAGGATGAGATTGAGCAGGGACCGGATCCTGAGGTAGAAGACGGAAACATTGAATTTAGAGGAGTTAATGGTGTGCGCACTAAGGAAGGATTTGGCAATGAGAATAGTGTTGGTTATTTGCAAGATGTTTTTTCAGATACAAGAAAGGGTAGTGGTGCGACTGTAATTGCTAGTGCGGGTGGTGCAGAATATGCCATGGAGAGTGATGATTGGAAAAATGGATTATTTACTTACTGTTTTTTAAGTGGTTTGAGAAATCCGAAAACTGATTTAAATAAAAATGGAATGGTGGAAGTGTCTGAAATACGTGCATATGTAAACAATTTAGTGGCTCAACTTTCGGGAGGAAAACAAATACCTAGCTCAAGAGAGGAGAATATTAGCCAAGATTACCCTATTTTTGCATTAGAATGAGTGACCATTATCACATTGTAAAACCAAATATACCTACTGGTCAAGTATACCATTTCGTTACGGAATATGAGGTGGAGTATGAGGTGAGGTTTGCTCGAAAGAAAGAAAACATCTTGCATGCTGTTATTGCTTTTGGAGTGCTAAATGATGAGTACGAAGAAGACGAATACGCGCTTACGAATAAGGGAGATGTGTTTAAGGTAATGCGAACAATTATTGAAATTCTTCGCGTCTACCATGAAAAGCATCCAAACACGCAAGTATTTGAGTTTACTGGAATTTTTAAGCCAGGAGAAGCAGCGGAGCAGTCTCAAAGAACCAAACTTTATTTGCGTTATCTCCCTAGAATTTTTGATTTTTATAAATGGGATTTGATTGCAGATGGCAATAAAATTGTCATTCGAAAGAAACATAAATAGATTACGTTCTTAATTCCTTCATTTGAAGTAAGATTATGAGTGAAGTAAAAATAACTTGCCCTAGTTGTGGGACCTCTTTTAGTCCGGAAGATGCCATTGCTCATGGAGTAGAGGAGAAATTGCGCGAAGAATATCAAAAGAAAAATCAAGCGTTTTTGGCGGAACAAGAGTCAAGAAAAAAGAAGTTTTTAGAGGAGCAGGAGTCTTTTTTAGCGAAACAAAAAAAGTTTGAGGAAGATCAAGAAAGAGCACGTGCGGCTTATCAAGAGCGACTAAAATCAGATCGAGAGAAAATTGAGGCTGAGGCTAAAACTAAAGCTGCTAAAGATGCAAAAGAAAGCATGGAGGTTCTGGTGAAGTCCTTGCGCGAAGATTTGGATAAAAAGAAAGAAGAGAATAAAAAGCTGCAGGAGAAGGAAGTTCAATTCATGAAGAAAGAACTGGACTTGAAAGAGGCTAGAGAGAAAATGGAAATTGAAGTACAGAAGAGAGTACTGGAAAACTCTAAGAAGGTTGAAGAGGAAGCAGCGAAGAAATTAGCAGCTAAATTTGAATTAAAGGAGAAAGAGTACCTCAAGCAAATAGAGGATCAGAAGAAGCTTGCAGAGGAAATGCGAAGAAAGCAAGAACAAGGTTCGATGCAATTGCAAGGAGAGGTGCAAGAACTTCTTATAGAATCCGAATTGTCTCGTTTATTTCCATTTGATATCGTTGAAGAGGTATCAAAAGGAATTAGAGGAGCTGATTGCATTCAGACGGTCATAAATTCATCTCAAGAAATATGCGGAAAAATAATTTATGAGTCAAAAAGAACTCAAAATTTTGCTAACGATTGGATTCCGAAATTAAAGGGAGATATGCTTTCTTCCGGTGCTGATGTTGCGGTCTTGATCACACAAACTTTACCGAAAGATCAAAAATCATTTACGCTGTTAGACGGAGTATGGGTATGTTCATTTGATGAGTTTAAAAGTCTGGCTGCCGTATTACGTGACGGAATAATAAAAATTAACGCGACTAAATCTTCAAATGAGAATAAAGGTGAGAAAATGCATATGCTTTATGATTATCTCACTGGGAATGAATTCCGTCATCAAGTTGAGGCAATCGTAGATGGCTTTACCTCGCTTAAATCCGAATTGGATCGTGAAAAAAGAGCCATGCAAAAGATCTGGAAAGATCGGGAAAAACAAATCGAAAAAGTGATTATGAACACGATTGATTTGTACGGCTCTGTCAAAGGAATAGCCGGTTCATCGGTAAAGAAAATATCATCATTGGAACTTGACGACGCAGATGGATTACCTGAGCCTAAAGACTTCTAACTAAAATGTAACGTTGCACCCTTCAGGTAGCCAAGATTTAATTTTCTGCTGTTCTTTGTAAGTAAATAAATTACCTCCTAAGAAAAGAAACTGAAGGTTTTCAAGATTTCCTATTTCCTCCGGTAATTTCTTTAGCAAGTTGCCTTCTAAACTGAGATAAGTTAAGCTTGAAAGATCTCCAATTTCTTTCGGAATAGAAGATAATTGATTTCCATCAAGACTTAAATAGTTCAGGTTATGTAGTTCTCCAATTTCATCCGGTAAATCTTCCAATGAATTTCCTGATAAGTATAGTTTTTTAAGATTCGTTAAGCTGGAAATTTCATCTGGTAACTCTTTAATAAAGTTTCCATCAAGAGACAACGAAGAAAGGTTAACTAAGTCACCAATATTCTTTGGAAGTTCTTTTATCTGATTTTCACTAAGAATTAATTCCTCTAACACTACTAGTTTAGTAAGTTCAATGGGAAAAGCTGTAATTTGATTTTCTCGTAAGTTCAGAGATTTCAGACTTGTAAGTCCGCTAATCATTGCGGAGATAGAATTGATTTGATTTCGTGAAGCGTCGAGGCTTTGTAGTTTAACTAAACTTCCAATGCCATCTGGTAGCTGAGATAATGAATTACCGCTAAAGTTCGCATTAACAAGATTTACTAATTTCCCAATAGACTCCGGGAGTTCAGATATTTGATTTTCACCAATTTCCAATGTGTGCAGAGCTGCCAAATTTCCAATCTCATTGGGTAGTGTTATAATCATGTTTCCCGAAATGTTAAGCTCCTCTAACATTCCTAACTTTTCAATCGAAGTTGGAAGTGAAGAAATTTGATTGTCGTTAATGTACAATTGTGTTAAGTTAGCAAGGTTTCCAATTGAAACAGGTAACTGAGTTAACTGGTTGTAGGATACATTAAGAGATTTCAAATTGGCTAAATTTCCTATTTCTGATGGTAATGTGGAGATTTGATTCTCCTCTAATCCTAACCATTCTAAATTCTCTAATGCTCCAATCTCACTTGGTAAAGTGGTTAGGTTATTAAGGTCTAAATTAAGGTCGTTTAGATTCTTTAAGTTCTTAATATCTTCTGAAAGTTCACTTATTTTATTCGCAGAAAGGTTCAAATAAGCCATGTTCTTTAGATTGAACATTCCTTTTGGCAATTGAGCAATATTATTGTTACTCACATTTAAGGAGGTGAGTTTTTTTAAGTTTCCGATTTCATCGGGTAACGTTTCCAATTGATTAAAATCAAGGTCTAAAGAGTTCAATTCAGACAATTTCCCTATAGTACTTGGAATAGAGGCTAGATCATTCCTTGAAACTCCCAAATAATTTAAGTTTACAAGATTACCTATTACTGATGGTAACTTAGGGATCTTGTTTTCAGCTAATTGTAATGAGGTTAATTCGATCATGTTGGCAATCGATGCTGGAAGCGCCGCAATAGAATTACCTTGTAAATTAAGCATACTTAATTTCTCAAGTTGACCAAAACTTTCTGGTAGGAATTTAATTTCATTAGAGCTCAAGTCTAAAAACATGAGATTTTTCATCTCTCCCATATTTTCTGGTAATGAGCTTATATTACATGAAGAAAGATCTAAATTATACTGATTTAATGGTGCCTCTAAAGCAACCTGTAATTTTGCGCAACGCTCAGTTTGAGCATTAGTTAAATTCAGAATTCCAAATAGGAAAAAACTGATTAGGCCGAATCTAATTTTCATGACGTATTGATTGTTGGTACTTGAATTTACTCCAAAAATTAATTTAGGTTACATTCTATGATCAACTAGTGTGCATGAATTATGCCAATTAGACTTTTATTGGCTAATCTTCGAGGTGAGGTTTCTTTAGCAAGTCAAGAACTGTTTTTACCGGACTGAAACATTTGGCGTCAATTTCATAGAAAAGCGTTAACCAATTCGCCATTCCGCCGTTCCATAAACCTGGATTTTCAATAAAAGTAATGTCTTGACCATTCATCTTCTTTTTCACCACAAAATATTGTTCACTATTTGCAAAGTCAAGAAGATTAAACTTGTTCCCTTTGTAATCCTTCAAATAACAAACAATTTCATTCGGGTTAAAATGTGTTGATCTAGTAACTAACTTTAATTGATCTGTTTGGGTTGAAAGTTGGGCTTTTTCAATTATTTGCCTTTGTTCAATTCCATTACTATTTTTTACCCAAAATGGACCTCCACCGGGTTGCCCTTCATTCACCACCATACCGCAAATTCGCATTGGCCTATTCAAATAGGATTTCATAAATTCCTTATCGGTGATCTGCTCGTCCGAAAGTCGCAGATTAAAAGTGTGATTCAAGAAGTCTATTTTTTCAGTGACTTCAAAATCAATTTCCAATCCTTGAAGTATTTGCTTAACACTTTCTCTAAAATCAATGAGCTTGGCTCCTAATAATTTTCTTGTCCTTATAGATGTCTCAGATTTGTCGCTATGCTGTATATTATCAATATTTCTAATGAATACAATATCTGAATCAATACTGTTGAGGTTGTGCAATAAGGCACCATGGCCCGAAGGTCTAGTAACAACCTTCCCATCAATTTCAAGAGGAGTTAAATTTTCATTAAATGCTACTGAGTTCGTTGTTGGGTCTTGAATAGACCAATCTAAATTATATTTTAAGCCGGTAAACTCCTCTAAAATTTCTTTATTCTTTAGAATTTGAGTTTTATAGTTCTCGTTAATTGTAAAATGAAATGTGCATTCATTTCCACCTAAATAATAACCTTGAATTAAGTGTTCTTGGATAGGCGTGATCATAAAAGATCCATAACTATGAAAAGGTATAAGTCCTTTCGGCAGATTTGAGAAAGAAAGTCCTTCCTTCTCCAATAGATATTCAATTAATTCTTCAAAATTAAAATCGCCAGTTGCTATATCATCTTTTAAACGCTGTGGTAATTTATTGTAAAAAGCGAAACTCTCAATTTTGTTTAGAAAATGTTGGGTCAATTCTTCAGAGCTTTGATCACCTTGTGCCTTTAAAAAATCATAAAGAAAGCTGAACATTCTGGACCCCGAACCACTGGCAGGTACAAAAAAGCAAATACTAAGATTTTTCGCCTTCTTTTCAAACAGTCGAATAAGACCTAATTCTTCCTCATCTTGAATTCTCTGAATCCCATCTTCTATGCGGCAGGCTCGGGATATGTCGATTTTTGGGTTCCCAGCTTCTAGAAGCTTTCGCTGTTCTTCAATTTTTTTGCTAACATCCATTGGCATCTAATTTACGTGCAATTGGTTTATTTGTTGCGTATAAAAAGCAAGATTTATATTCTATGTCTGAATTCATACTCCTAAATTTGGCTTGTGCTAGTTAAATCATACATTTCACACCTATTCAATCGAAAGAATGCTTACGATCTGCATTCGCCCTATGTATTTGAATTTTACAATGAAGTATTGAAGAAAGCAAAAAAACATAAAACTACTAAGGCAGAAAAGTATAGAGATGAATGTTTGCAGAGCAAGGTTGAAATTGATCGTAATGATTTCGGTGCTGGTTCAAAAGTATTAAAGCACAAGGCGCTAGTTAAAGATATTGCTAGGGTGGCAGGTGTGAGTTCGAAGTACGGAAGACTGCTTTCTAGAATAATTGAATTTTATAACTTCAATAGGGCTCTGGAGTTTGGAACATCGGTTGGAATTGGAGCTGCTTTTATTTTAGAAAATGACGAAGTTGTTCTTACATCTATTGAGGGTTGCACTGAAACTGCAAACTTTTCGAGAAAAGGGCTAACGAAGATGTATGGAAACAGGGTAGAAGTACTAAACATGACTTTTGATGATGAAAACTTGCCAATTACAGGTAAATACGATTTCATATATATAGATGGTAATCATAAAAAGTCCCCAACATTAAGGTACTTTAAAATGTTACTTAATCATTTAAGTGAAAATGGATTGATGATCTTTGATGATATTCACTGGAGTGAAGAGATGGAAGAAGCGTGGAATATTATTGTTGAAGATCCGATTATTACAGTGTCGATTGATATATTTAAATTCGGCATTGTTTCTAAAAGAAAAGGGCAGAGAAAAGAGCATTTTATATTGAAATATTAGGGATGAAAGTTTATACAAAAAAAGGAGATAAAGGAGAAACTGGTCTTATAGGAGGTACTCGTGTTTCAAAGGCACATGTAAGAATTGAAGCCTATGGAACGGTGGACGAACTAAACTCCTATACTGGGTTGCTGCGTGATACTGCCGTAGATGATTTGAGGAAAGATCAATTGATTGAGATACAAGATCGTTTATTCACCCTTGGGTCTTGGTTGGCGAATGATGAAGAAAAATCAAAGATGAAATTGCCTGAATTAATGGAGTCCGATGTTGATTATTTAGAAAAAGCAATTGATGAAATGGAGGAGTCATTGGAGCCTATGAAGTTTTTCGTTTTGCCTGGAGGCCACGTGAATGTATCCTATTGTCATATAGCAAGATGCGTTTGTAGAAGATCTGAGAGATTGGTTGTGAGAGCTTCTGAGGTTATTCCTGTTAGCGATTTAGTAATTTCTTATTTGAACAGATTAAGCGATTACTTGTTTGTATATTCTAGGTATCTCTGCGCGAAATTGGAAGCAGAAGAAATACCTTGGAAACCACGTAAATAAAAGGGATGAGAGATGGTTTATAACATTTGAGTCCAAAAATTTGGATTTATGGTTAAAAAACCTATTTTTGCCGAAAATAAGAACTGTAAACTATGTATTGGACGTTGGAATTGGCATCATATTTAGAAGATGCACCTTGGCCTGCAGCAAAAGACGAATTAATCGACTTTGCAATTCGTACAGGAGCACCTCTTGAGGTTGTTGAAAACTTGCAGGAAATTGAAGACGAAGGAGAGGTATATGAAAGCATAGAAGATATTTGGCCGGATTATCCTACCAAGGAAGATTTTTTCTTCAATGAAGATGAATATTAGATAAAGGGGAGCGATTAGCTCCCTTTTTTATGCACTTTTCTCACCTCAAACATTTGAAAAGTAAAGCTGGGTTTTAGGATTTCTATTGTTGTAGTGTATAGTTTTGTTCTATGAGCTTATCTTTTGAAAAAAATAAAGAGCTGCGGCACTTCACTACATTTGGTATTTCCACTAAATCAAGTTTGTATATTCCATTTTCTTCTATAGAAGAATTGAGTGAGATTATACAATCAAATGAATATCTTACTTCAAAATCAATGGTGTTAGGGGGGGGGAGTAATGTCCTGTTTACGAAGGATTTTGAAGGTGTTGTACTCCATAATCAATTAAAAGGTATTTCGGAGGTAGGGCGCGGGGATGATTATGTTTTAATCGAGTTTGGCAGCGGAGAGGTATGGCATGATTCGGTCCTATACGCTGTAGAAAATGGTTACGGTGGTATCGAGAATTTATCTTTAATTCCGGGCTCAGTGGGTGCTGCACCAATGCAGAATATTGGTGCTTATGGAGTAGAACTTAAAGATGTATTTCACTCATTAAATGCACTCGAAATAAGCACCGGAGAGATTAAAACATTCTATAATGAAGAATGTAATTTCGGATATAGGGAAAGTGTTTTCAAGAGAGAATTAAAAAATCAGTTCATTATAGTTTCAGTAGTGCTTAGACTCACTACTCAAAATCACAACTTAAACACTTCATATGGCGCTATTAATGCTAAGCTGTTAGAGCTTGGTTTAGAGCCCTCTCTCTCAAATATTAGTAGAGCGGTAATTGATATACGCCGTTCAAAATTACCGGACCCTAATGATATAGGGAATAGTGGTAGCTTTTTTAAGAATCCAGTTGTAGAGGTTAAGAAGTTTGAAGAATTGCAAGGTAGATTTCCAGAAATCCCTAACTATCCAGCTCCAAGTAGAAAAATTAAATTAGCCGCTGGTTGGCTGATTGAAAAAGCGGGGTGGAAAGGAAAGCGTTTTGAGGATTATGGTGTGCACAATAATCAAGCGCTCGTTCTCGTGAATTACGGGAATGCGAAGGGAGCTCAGGTCTATAGTTTGTCTCAAGACATATTGGAAGATGTTGAATCGAAATTTGGGATAATCTTGGAACGAGAAGTTAATATTATTTAGTGGAGAACAAGGATATACTCAACAAAATGATGGAAGGTGATGAGCTTAGTAAATGGCTTGGTATTTCCATCCTTGATTATACAAAAGGTCATTGTAAGATTCAAATGACCGTGCGTAAAGAGATGGTAAATGGCTTTCAAGTCGCTCATGGAGGCATAACATATAGCCTAGCAGATTCGTGCTTGGCCTTTTCCATAAATGGTCACGGAATTAAGTCTATGAGTATTGAAACTTCAATATCTCATATTAAGCCTGTCCACGTAGGGGACGTTTTAACAGCTCAAGCAAATCAAATAAGTCTATCTAATAAAATTGGAATACATAGCGTAGATGTCACCAATCAAGATGGAGTTCTGGTAGCACAATTCAAAGGAACTTGCTATAGATCTGGAAAAGAATGGTAATTCTACCAAGCAAAAAGTGGTAATCCACATGCTAGTGCTTTTACTTCTTGGCCAATTTTCTCCAGTTCAGTCGAATCTTCAGCGTTCATGATCACACGATCAATCAAGTTTGCCACTTTTTTAAAAGCTTCCGCATCGGCTCCTCGAGTTGTGAATGCAGGAGTTCCTAAGCGTATTCCAGAGGTTACAAATGGTGATTCTGTATCAAATGGGACCATGTTTTTGTTCACTGTGATGTGAGCTTTTCCTAGGGCTTCTTCGGCTATTTTACCCGTTACATTCTTGTTTCTAAGGTCGATTAGAAGTGAGTGATTATCTGTTCCTTCTGATATGATCTTATAACCTCTGCTCACTAATTCTTGGGCTAATGTTTGTGCATTTGCGATAACTTGCTTTCCATATTCCTTAAATTTTGGATCAAGGCTTTCTCCAAAAGCAACCGCTTTTGCAGCGATTATGTGCTCTAACGGTCCTCCTTGGGATCCAGGAAAAACAGCTGAATCAAGTAAAGAAGACATCTTTCTTAAGTTCCCACTCTTCAATTTGATCCCGAAAGGGTTTTCAAAATCCTCACGCATCATAATTACTCCACCTCTTGGTCCTCTCAAAGTTTTATGAGTTGTAGAAGTAACAATATGACAATGGTCAAAAGGGTCATTTAATAATCCAGCAGCGATTAAACCTGCTGGATGAGAAATATCGGCTAAAACAATAGCTCCGATACTGTCTGCAATTTCTCGAACTCTTGCGTAATTCCAATCTCTTGAATAGGCAGAAGCTCCAACGATTATCATTTTGGGCTTTACCTCTTTAGCTTTATTTTCAAGTGCGTCATAATCAATTAATCCAGTTTCTTTACTAACACCGTAAAAGTGTGGTTCGTAAAGTTTACCGGAAAAGTTTACCGAAGAACCATGTGTTAAGTGCCCTCCATGACTTAGGTCAAATCCTAAAATCTTATCTCCAGGTTTAAGACATGCTAGCATAACAGCGGCATTTGCTTGAGAACCAGAGTGAGGTTGAACATTTGCCCAAGTAAGATTAAAAACCTTTTTTAGTCTCTCAATGGCCAAAGATTCCACTTGGTCAACAATTTCACAGCCACCATAATATCGCTTGTTAGGAAGGCCTTCTGCGTATTTATTGGTAAGGATTGAGCCTGCCGCTTTAAGAACATTCTCGCTTACGAAGTTCTCAGATGCGATCAATTCAATACCATTGATTTGACGCTCTCTTTCCTGGTCTATTAGGTTAAAAATTTCCTTGTCCTGGATACTCATTTTGCTTTTTTTTCGCAAAATTACTTCTTTATTTATTTTGAACCTTAGGAATGAAATAAAATGTTAAACCAAGTATTAACAATGGAATAAAAGATTGTGCATAACCCATTAAGGTACGGACTATACCGTAAATTAAGAATGAATCAAAAAAATAGTTAATTCCTTGAAATATAAGGGATACAACAATTAAAACCCCAAAGGTATATAGGACAATACGATTGTACAATCGGTTTTTAAAAAGATGATTGATAATTAGCCATGTTAAGCCCATAAATAAGCAACAGAATACAAGTGTCAAGAAAAACTTAAGTATGTTAATGTTGCTTGGGTTCCAATCTAGAAGGAAATAGAATTCTTCTCTGGCCGCGTTACGTCTATTAATAGTTAAGGTAAGGTATATCCAATTAATATTGATAAATAGATATTCTCTTAAAAATCCTAGAAGAACAATTACTGATATTAACGCAATAGATTTAACCTTTTGCATTTATGCCCCCATGTTTTTTAGCCCATATATACCAAAGCAAGAAAATTATACTGTATACAAAGATGGTGAAGGTATACAGGTGATTGAAATCCAAGTATCGTGGATAGTAATTGTTAATGTACACCAGGCAAGCCGCTCTAAATACATTAGCAAAGTGAATTAAAATTAACCCTAGCGGAATGTACCAAAGTTTCTTTTTCCAGGAGCCAGGAAAGGCAATAATGAAAATACTGAAGATTGAAAAGAGCTTAAATCCATTGCATTGATCACCAATTTTAAGGCCCATGTCATTTCCACCTTCCATGATTAATACCACCATATCACTTTCGATATCAATATAAGTTAGCATCCCGAACCAGGACATGAACTCATGAGTTAGCCAAACGATATTTAAATTGAGGTAATAATCCCAATTGGTGTAAGGCTTAATTAATAAGTAATAAATAATTAACCACAGAATATATAATCCACCTGCGGTTAGAAGGAATTTAACAACTGGATTCTTGAGATTAAGTTTCTCCAAGTCTTATTATTGAAGGATGTTAGGCGTTTTTGCCGTTGTACAACTTTCTGATACCAAGAAACGTTCCAGCTGCAAGTAAGAATCCAAGTCCGCCATCAATCGGAATACAAGGAGGTTCCCAACAAGGTGGTGTTGTACCAGTTGAACCACCACCAGAACCTGGAGGTCCACCCACAGGAGGTTGAGCCAATAGTTCTGCCGTAGTGCATAAAACAAAGAACAACGTTAGGCCGCCTTTATTTAGCATTGAATATAATCTCTCTTTCATCATTTTTATAACGAATACTTCTGCTAAAGTACAACTTTTTTACTGATCGTTTCAAATCCGTTGTTAATAGTAACGATGTAAAGTCCTTTAAGGTTATCTGGTAACACATATTCTATAACACCAGCATTTACATTAATGACTTCAGTAATACCAACTTGTTGCCCAGAAAGACTAAAGATCATTATTTGACTAGTTCCAAAGTCCTCATCTGCGCTGATGTATAAGTTTCCTGCTTCTTCATACATGTTAAATTCCGTCGTCGTGCCGAAACCTGAGATAGTTTCATTAGAAGAATTAATTGAATTAGAAAGTACTAAAGTGAACCGGTTCCCTTCAAATTCTTCACTGAAGAAAGAGTATTCGTTCTCAACTTTTAAATCTACTTTTTCTCCTGTTAGTTTATCAACAAGGATAACACTTCTATAACTTCTATAATCATCGAAATTTTCAAGTGAAATAGTATAAGTATCAGCATATTTAATATCAGTATGTAACTCAAAAGTTTTATCTCTAAAGTTCTTCTCTATATAGTTCTTTCTAAGTATTGATTCATCTATAATAACGCCAATAGTAGAGCTTAAGGCGTTGTCACTTATTAAGCTTGGGATATCCAATAATTCATCAACTCCATCACTCACATCGAAATTTTCTTCAAACATTACTGATCCGTAATGGTTTGGTTTAGAGGCACTTGTTAATGCAATTATTAATCTATCTTCCGATACAGAAGATGCTCTAGTAAAGGTTGCTGAAGCATCCGTTTTACAAGCCTGATTGAAAGTAATGGTTCCAGGTCCTTTACACCAAAATGCTTGGCCCATCGGAATGATTCCTGTATTTAAAGAAGTAATACTACCTGAACCTGAAGCACCGTCATAGTATTGATAAGAAGATGATCCTTCATCAAATACATAGTAGTAATTTCCAACTCCAGACCTACTTGCAGCTGTGAAATCTATTTGAGAGGCGTAAGGGTTTCCTATTGTGCTAAAGTTACCCGGGCAAGACACAACAATATCACCAACGGAATTCAGGCTACCAGATACTTCAAGAGTCACACCAGAGAATGTTGTTAAGTCATCTCCTAAAAATACTTCAAATCCTCTCGTGTTTGTCAAAGGTTCTGTAGGGTTAGCAATCTCAAATTTAATATCATTAATGTAATAAACAGCAGAGTGGAAGCAACCAGATGCATCAAATGCACATCCATCAGGCATACCTGTTCCACTGATAGCAATGGAGTCATCCCACATTGAAATATCTGAACCTACCAATGGTGAGCAGATATCTCTCCAGTTCGCGGAACCAGCAGGAATAAATCTTCTTGTTTTAACATTTCCTAAAATTGTGCAGCCAGGATCGATAATTCCTACTCTTCCTGAATTAGAAGTTCCCGATGAATTTATAATAAAGTCAGTTGTTGCCTCGATGGTAATTAATCCACCATTAGGAGCAAATGTACCGTTTACAACAAATTCACCTTCATAAAAAGTCATACCTGCAGGGTCTGAGCATGAGACTGAAACATCATTTAGGGTCACTGACCCTCCTCCCGGATCGAAGAATGACTCAACAATTCCTATAAACGAAATCTCTCCATCTGTGGCCGTGATTGATCCTATCATATCAATTCCTTCATGAATTTCTAATGTCGAAGCTGTATTAATTAAA
>JAKVAQ010000035.1:38120-53149 GCA_022447665.1 Crocinitomicaceae bacterium | reverse complement strand
TCACCTGACTCATGCGGTTGATGGTAATTACGATGTAAGCGCTGCAATTTTCTATCCTCAGAGTAGAAGTAAAAAGTCTCGTCTAATTCTTTCCCTTCCAATAGATCCGCTTCGTATACCAATTGGTTATCGGTACCAAAAAGCATCACCTTCTTTGAGTTAATATCCAAGTTTCCTAAATGGTCATGAATCGTTTCAAAAATAAATCGGATAGGTTTTTCCGAATGGTTTTGCGCTAATAAAGAATATGAGAGGATTAAGGTTAGGACAAGTGTAAGGTTCTTCATAGTAAGTTTATTTGAAAACTAATATATATAGAATTTATGTTTTTGGAGAAAGCATGCATTTTTCTTTGCTCCAAGTTATTAACGAACATGGAGTTACATGATTCATGCCAAAGACATGTTTTATAAAAAGAAGAATGGAACCGAGATAATTAACCCCTAGATGACCAGGAGAAATGCCTGTTGAAACTTTTGTTTGTACCTATTTTCAAGACCCGATTTACGGATATAATTGAAAAATAAAAAACCTCCTAACAACATAGTAACGCATCCCCCTAAGATAAAAAGCCAAGGAACTGATAATGGAAACAATGTGATTCCTAAGACAAACGAGGCAAGCACATAAAAAATAAATCCATTAACGATTCTTGTTGCTTTTCCTCATCTGTCAAGGGCTCCTCTATTATTAAGGTTTTACCTAAATCTTCTATTCCAAAAGATGTGTCAGTTTTCAAATTCTCCTTTTTCAAATAAACTTGTTTGCGTGATAGGAATTCATATTCTGTTGCTCTTAAGGAATAATAGGAGTTTCCAAAAGTTGTATCTTTCTTTTTTCGAAGGTCCCCTATAATTACACCACTTGAAGTATCGAATTGAGCGTTGTTTAAAGAATAAATTCTATGCTTCAAATGAATTAATATACTTGAATTTGAATCAATAGAACTTAAATCATACAATAAGGAATCCTCTATACTCAATCGAGATTCATCATTATTTTTAGTAACTATTCTATTCAGTTTTAAATGACCCTTGCCTGTAAAATCAGATTTGATCCCGCAAGAAGAAATCAGAAACGCAAATAGGATAATGATGGGTTTATCGCGAAAGATCATTCATCCCAAGATAGTAAAATCTCCATCCTGAAACTTAATTCACAATAAGTTTCTCTAGCGCAAAGCCACTATCAATTGAAATCTTTACCAAATAGAAACCTGCTTCAAATCCTCGATTGAAAGTGTTTTATTTCACCTCTTTCTCTAAGGCCAAGTAATGGGTGTATTCCCCAGATTTAGAACGAAGTGGACAAGCAAAAATCTCACACTCATACTCTTCACTGTTTTTACGGTAGTTGCTCACCACCTCTCGAAAAGGTTTGTTGGATGCTATTTTCTCACGAATAGACGCCCTTGTTTTTTCTGAGGTACTTTTTCCTTGCAAAAACCGGGGTGTTTTTCCTACAGCGTATTTCGCTGAATAGCCAGTCATTTCTGAAAATCCTTTATTCACCCATTTTATAACCAAATTCATATCGGTAAGCACCAATCCGTCATAAATATCATTGAAGAGGAGCTCGTTTAAATCATTCTGCCAATCAAATTTATTGGCAAAGGTGCTCAATGCAGAAATATCATTAGTTACTCTTAAATTTTCAATAGTCTGAACGTAATGCGAAGCATATGCCCCCCATGCAAGGAGAGGATGCGAATTTCCTCCGATGGGTTTTGCAATATACACAAATTGCCTCTGATCCTTTTGAGGTATATTATTCAAATAGACGTCAGCACACATTAGCTGTAGCGGATTTTTCATAAATGCACGTTTTCTCTTTTATATATGCTTGACTAAGCAATAGACAGAAATGATTACCAGACGCCTCAATTTCCAATTAAGTAGTCCCGACTGTAGTACTCATTTAACTAACTATAAACCTCAATCGCGAAAGCATAGTCATCACAAAATAGTTAGGTATCTGACTTGTAACTCTTTCTTTGGTATCCAGTTTAATACTAAACTTGGAATTCTCCGGAAAGTTTAATCTCGTTACTCACAGTTGCGCGACAGTTTCGGATTTTAACCGAATTCCCTATTAGTAAACTATATACTAGTTTAACCTATTTGCCTAATGATGTATTAAAAGAACCTTCTAAACAAAGTTACGGCTCTAATATTAGAAAAATTCAGAAATGAGATTAAAATTTGAAAATCCTTTGAATTTATGCAATCAATTCTTCTTGTTCTATTGAACAATAAGTTTCTTAATTGCGAAGCCATTTTCATTCGAAACCTTTACCAAATAAAACCCAGACTCAAAGCCCAGAACAGACACTTCTTTTTGTCCATCATTAGATTGTTCTTTAAGTACTAACCTTCCGGCATTGTCATATATCTCGATACTAAATTGATCCGACGACGATCTAAATACAACGAAATTATCAGCAGGGTTAGGATACATCTCTACCGCTATTTCCTCGGAAGCAATCCCTAAATCATTAATCACCGTAATTGTAGCCTCATCGGAAGTTATTGTTTCACCACAAGGCGTATTCATAACGCATCGAACAGTAACATCAGCCGTAAGGTTATTCAATTCTAAATTTGGAGAATTGGTTCCAATTACATTTAAGCTCTCTACAAAATTCACCCATCCAACCCCGTTATTATATTGCCATTGATAATTCACTACCGAATTAGGCTCTACGGTTAGTAAAGTCGTTCCGCCAATAAAAACCGTTTCATCAGTGGGCTGAGTAATGATATCCAACGCAGGTCCAGAAAGCACAAAGAAAAGTGAATCTGCTCCTCCTAGATTTCCAGAATTATCATACGGTTCAACCTTCCACCAGCCTGAACAATTAATAGATCTGTCTACAACTTCATACACCAATCCGTGAACACTTTCTACCAAAGAATCTTCAAAATAAACGTTATACCCTTGCACTCCAACATTGTCAAAAGTCTCTTTCCAACTTAAAGTATAGTTAGCTGAATCAATATACTGCGCTACTAATAACCCTTCTAAATCCAAAGGATTCGTGTTATCCGAAGGCCCAATATAAAACACATGTGAACGCTCGGCCAAACTAGAGTCTGGAGTAATTCGAATTGAATTAGGGCCTAAAGTCTCTACTATTAAATCATACGACTTCCCCACCTCAGTTACCATATATACATCATCTGGTGAAATCCAATCGGGCACCATTACCTCTACAGAATAATCCAGCTCGTCCCATATGGTTTCAAAACTCGATAATACATCGCCAGTAAAGTCAATTGAATTATTTACAACAATTACTGCCATAGATTCAGGACCAACCAACGCCTTAGCCTTGGCATCTACATTACTTGAGCTCACCGATTTCATTGGCTCACCGTACAGGGCAATAGAACGCATTTGTTTCATCTCTTTGAACGAACGGATTCCTTCATCCCAGATTTCTGGAAAATCATCTTTAGTCTCCGAAGTAGAAGTAAAATATTTGATTCCTTTGGCTCCTTCAGCAATATGACCCCAATATTGGTAATTCACTGAAATAGGCTCAGGTTGGGTGTCCCAAATACCCGCTGCAAATTGCACCCAAGTCCAATTTCTTCTGGGCTCCGTATTTAGTTTTAAATATTCGGTATACTCAATGGCTTCTTCCAATTCACCATCACGGCCAACGAAAGGCACCCAAGTTAAAGGAATAATGTTGGGAGCAGAGGGGGCTGAATAATGGTCCATCGTTACGATATCGCTATAAAACCCGTATTGCTGATACTTCGTTTGCATGGCTAAGGTAATATGCACAGGAGTGTTTGGATCATTTGTCATATAGGTCCATGACTTTACCAGTTGCTGGTCAATATCCTTTCCATTTAAGTCGGGCTCATCATCGACCGACCAGGTATGTATGAATGAAGAATCGATATAAGGTGTCATTTCTGCGATAGCCAGTGCTGGATCAAAAGGGTCACCAAAACCTGGCTCTCGAATTGTCTTCATATGGTAACGTGAATACCCATCATACATTAAAGAATAGTTTCCTGGCCCTTGAAGCATCTCTATTCCCATTCTACGCATGCGCTTTCTTCCATATTCATTGGCCCAATCAAAGCCACTCGAATGCCAAGTTCCAATAGAAAACCATGGTTTAACAATACGTGTAGCTGCAGATGTAAAGACCTCGTCCGAACTCCCTAAATCAATATACTTAATTCGAATTGCTGCCAAAGAAACTTCTTCGAAGAGATCTCCATTATTAAAAGCTATTATTTCCATTTCGCCTGGAGCGATGGTACCTGTTCCTGAAAAGGTTATTTCTGTATCCGTATCTTCAAATCCTTCGGTATTGTAATAAAGTGAGTCTATTTGAATATCTGAATCTCCTTCATTTCTTAAGTATACATAGAGCGATGTTAAATCTTGTGACGGCACTAAGTTCCCAATTCTTAAAGCAGGCGTTTTTAAACCATTCACCTCAATAGAATCTTTTTCCCCATTATCCGTTTCAACAATAACCTTTACATATGACCCTGGTCTAAGCGGAAGAGTATCGCCCTTTATAGTAATGCCAGTAAAATTATTATTTGCCGCATTCATTGTACTTGGCCAAGCATACCAACCATAAGGAGCATAAACATTATCGGCTGAATCTTTGAGCGTAATGTTGACAATTGAATCTTCTACTGCTGCGTGATTTTCTACAAAGAGATAAAGAACTCCTCCTTCATCCACAGAAGCAACATCTTCCAGCACCCCGAACTGAGGGCCCAAAACGAAACCATGAAAAGCATGGTCGTGTCGAATATGAATTTGTGCAGCTGCTCCGTAAACTATTATTAAGGCGAAAGAAAGTATCAGTTTTTTCATGGACATAAATTAGCTCGGAGCAAAATTAGTGAAATTAGAACTTGAAGAAAAAGAGCGCTAAAGGTTTAACCAAATTAATCTATTATGTTAGTAGATTATTAACACTCTACCCCATCACCCATTCAAGCAGCCCCACTCCCATGTAAACATAACAACCTATAAGGAGAATCTCTCCTACAGTAATACCAATGAGTAAATACTGAATCGGCATTTTAACTATTCCCGCAACATAACAAATAAGATCTGTTGGTACTAGAGGAAAAAAAGACCAACCAGTTACAATCCAAATTGCATGTTTAGAACGTAAACGCTCTTCCCATTTTGCCATTTTCTTAGGGAATTTCTGCTGAAGTTTTTTGCTGAAACCGAGAATATCTGAGAAATAGTAAAGAAGAATTGCTGTAAAAAGAATCCCAATCATTGAAACTGTAATCACGAACACTGGTGATTCCGGAAAAAGCACAACACCTGCCAGTACAAACGGTGTACTTGGAATTAAGAACAAACCTCTTATCAAACTAATCACCACATAGGCAATCATAATTTGATGCTCAAATTTCTTTATAAATCCAACAAGACTTTCAACACTGAAAAAGGAAGGCTTAATAATGAGCGTTAGAATTACAGCCACAACAGCTATAATCCATAAAGCGTAGATGATTCTTTTTATTGTGGTGATGGCTCGGTATTCGGTTAACGTTGTTGGACAAATTTAAAAACAAAAATCCCACCCTACATTGGAGGATGGGATTGTACTTTTATATGGAGAGGTTTCTCGCTCTTGCTCGAAACCCACACCCCAAAATGTTTTGTGGAGCAAGGCGAACAATTGTCGAAACCTTCAGTGGAAAGTTTTAAGGAGTTGGATGAGCTTTGGCGGGGAAATTAATCTACAAAAAAATAAAGATGTTTCTTCTTTAAAATGACTAAACTTTGCCGAGCGGGAAAAGGGCGCTTTGTGAGATTAATTGATTTAGAGAATTGTTTGTTTTGACAGTAATACTTGTAACCTAATAGAGCTACTTTTCATCAACACTTTAATTGAGTACTAAATAAAAAATAGCCAATAACTGATTTCGCTATTGGCTATTCAAAATTTCATTTCGGATCTACATTTTAATGTATTTTCAAAAAAGTAGATCTACAATAGTGTGTACATTTGTTATTGGATATTCAATACAAATGTTAAGTCGAAGTCAGTATCTCCATCGCTTGAACCAGAAGTTCCAGTTTTAACATCTGGCTGGTGCTGAAGACGAACAGTGAATGTTCCTCCTGTTAATTGTGTAGATGGTGTAGTCCATTGCGTTGATAAACCAACTGGATGATTATTCTCATCAGTATCATTATAGTTGATTGGATCAGCAGCATTATCAATATTTCCATTTCCAACAGGGTTCGCAAATGCATTATTACTGAATGTGAAAAAGAATTGATGTTCATTATCTTCTTCTAATATTTCAGCTCCGATGTTTTCACCCGGCGTATTTAGATTGTTGAAGATCTCATAGGTCAATGTATACGTTTTACTCGTATCTAATGTAATATCGTCTAAAATTGTTAACTCTTCAACACCCGTTCCATCAGGGTCTTGAGCTCTAGCTTCTACTTTGTCTGAAGCATCAGCAGTATTTGTGAATACAAGTTTAACATCCGTAAAAATTTCTACTACATTTTCTTCTTCTGGTGCTACTTCATCTTTTTTACAGCTCGTTACGAAAAGTACTCCACCTAAGGCAGCAATTAACGCTAAATTGTTGATTTTTCTCATTTTTTAATTTATTAAGTGTATAAAATTTTCTATCTCTTTTTAAATGAATAATTTAAAGTAAACATTACATTTGTTCCTGGTTCATCTGCAAAATATCTCATTTCATTTAGATAATCGCGATAATCCGTATTCAACAAGTTAGTTGCGTTTATTCCTAATTTTAGGTTACGATAATTTGTGTGTAAAGAAAGATTTAATAAAAAATAGCCCTCAGGAGCATCTTTAAAGTCAAATATTTCTGAGTTGGGAGTCACCGATTCTATCCCACTAATTAAATCTTCTGGAGGAACGGTTCTAGGCGCTTGGAATTGATGAAAAGTATAACTCGGAGTAATTGAAAGTCTGGAGTTTTCAAATATCCACAGTTTTTCTTTATTCCAATTTAAACGATAATTTAATGAAATGGGCGGTTGATTAATTAAAACTTCATTGTCTTTTATATTTTTTGACCAAAGATAGCTGATACGGAATACACCATTTATATCTTCTGAAAAGTCGGAGACAAAGCTATAATCTGCTCCAATAAATATAGCATCTGTCTGATCAAAAATAAATACAGGCATAGGGCCACGAACAGTTCCTATTACAGCTAAAGGACGGTCAAAAATAAAATTACGAATATAGTTCATGTAGGGGGTAAATACATGTTTTGTTTTTTTGGTTCTAACCTCTAATTCATTGATAAGTTTATATCCGTTTTCTGGCTTCGCTCCACTTTCTACTAATTCCAATACACGATCTGTTTTAAATATACCTTCTTCATTTTGATAGTAGCGAAGCAAGCCAAATGAAGTTTTAAACCCATGTTGCCCAAAACTATATAGTTCAGCCATATTGGGTGTTCTCCAAGCAGTTCCTATATTGAATCTGAACGTTGAATTTTCTGTTAAATGACGAACGAGTCCAGCAGAGGAGGTAACATTCGTGAATGCATATTCATCTCTGAAAATTTCTTGGTTCGGCTCTCTCCCTCTCACATTGTTCAACTCATAATCTATTCGAATTCCTGCTTCAAGCGAGGTTCGTTCTAATTTTTTACTTTCTAAGACATAGAAACTTCCGCGGTTCGTATTGTAATTAGGGATAAATGGTGTCGCTCCTGTCCCAGGATTGTTATCGTTGTTTTGATTGAAGTACTGAATCCCTATGATACCGTCCAATTTGAACCAATCCGGATGTTTCCACTCCAGTTGATAGTCTGTGGTAATTAAGTTCAAATCAATGACCGGTTTTTCGCTTTCAATTCGGATGTCGTATTCTTGACGCTTATTTAATTGAAATCCAGAACGAAAGGTCAATTTACTATCTTTTTTATAGTGCCAATTGGCTTCCACTTTTCCTAAATGATGGGTGGTTAATTGATTCGGAGCATTTATCTCATAAGAGAAGGGCTTAATGAACGTTGGTTGCTCGCCGTTAATTGCCAGAACAAAAGCGTTACCACTATGCGCTATGGACGAACGAAGCATTCCAAGATTTTGATCCACGTAGCTGTAATACAATTTAACATCAATTTTCTTATGCTTGAAACGGGTTCCTGCAGAAAAAGCTCGTTCTTCCTTACCGGTATTGGTTAGCGAGTAATCCGGTGCAAATCGATCTCCAATTTTTGTGAAATTTCCATTAATAAAATAACTCCATTTATCAAGTCCTGCTCCCACCTCAATATTCGTGTTAATGCCTTGGCCATTCGTTTGAAAACCTGCGCCTACATCCGCGTAGAGAGATTCTCTGAAATGAAGTGGGTTTGCATTCACTATTATTGCTCCTCCAAGGGCCTCTGCCCCAAACCGGACGCCAGCGGCACCTTTTACAACCGTAATATTATCTGCGGAGGAAATATCAATCTCTGGGGCATGTTCCCGCCCCCAGTTCTGAAACCCGTGTTTAAATCCATTGTTCAAAATGAGAATACGATTACCATAGAGACCGTGAATAACTGGTAATTGAACATTGGAACCCATAGATATTAAGGTTACTCCTTGTTGATCAGAAATCAATGAGGCAAGACTCTTAGTTCGATCTTTTTTGATCTCGATTTTATCTATATCCGTTTGGGCAATGCTCTCGGTGCCTCTTTCTTTGATTTCTTCAGCTTCGATAATGACTTTATCTAATTGCTCTACTTTTTTGTGCAAATAAATAGGGGGAGCGCTTCCGTGTTGATGATTTGCCTCGCAGATAGAGTCACAATAACCAAAACACGAAATGATCAATGTGTGTTCCTCTTCACATAAATTCTCTAGGATAAATTGTCCTTTTCCATCTGTTTGGGTAGCTTTTTCAGAACCCTGGATTTTGACAGTGGCAAAAGGGATTGGGTCTTTCGTATCGATATCAAGCAGTTTCCCAGAGAATTGATACTGACAAGAATCGGATTGCGAGAAAGAAACGGTCGACAGAACAAGGAAGAAAATAAAGATACTTTTCGTCGCCATACGACTCAAGTAAAGATACTTACTCATCATTCGTGAATTATAATTTTTCATTCTGTTTCAGCTATCTTCGATAAGCTATACTGGGGTCAACCCTATCTTTCAAATGCAACAATGTTGCAAATGTACAATTTAGATTTTTCATGACCTTATTCCTATTAAAAATACCACTTTTGTGGTATTGAAAATTTCGAAAAACTCAAGTTGAGGTCTATTTGTTAGAGACATTTGCATCTTCAAAACTGGCCATTTCATTCAAAAAATTAACCGCGGACCGAATCAATGGGAAAGCTAAAGCCACTCCTGTCCCCTCTCCAAGACGCAGTCCCAAGTTCAACATAGGTTCTCCTCCAAGAAATTTCACAAAATCTAAATGTCCCTTTTCATCTGATTGATGCGCGAATAAAGCATAGCCCTTTACATTTTCGTCAATCAAAGTAGCAATTGCGTACGCTGCTGTTGCAATAAAACCATCAACAACTACGGCTATTTTCTGACTTGCTGCTTCTAAAAACGCACCTGCCATCTGCCCAATTTCAAAGCCTCCCACTCCGGCTAAAATTTTATACGGATCTTCTAAATGTCCATGTTTGGCTACAACAGCCTCAAGAATTTCGATTTTTTTAGCGAGTTGCTCTTTATTTACGCCTGTTCCCTTACCTACACAAGTAGGCACATCTAACTTTGTTATGTAATGCATAATTAGTGCCGAAGATGACGTATTCCCTATCCCCATTTCTCCAAAACCAATTAACGAACAATCTGGGTCTACCTGTTTTTTCACAATCTCTTTTCCACGTTGAATTGCTTCTTTTGCCTTGTCAACAGACATTGCTTGACCTGCGAGTGTAGAATTCGTTCCATAGCCAAGCTTTGCATCAATAAGTCCAGGAATTGCTCCGAAATCGTGATTCACTCCTGCATCAACAACTTTCAATTCAATCCCGTGCTGCCTACAAAACACATTAATTGCGGCCCCTCCTCCTAAGAAATTAAGCACCATCTGATGTGTTACTTCTTGAGGATAGGCACTCACTCCTTCCTTCGCTAAACCGTGATCTCCTGCAAAAACGATTAAGTGAGGTTCTTCAATGTTGGGGCTTAAGGTGTTTTGGATCAACCCTATTTGTAACGCCACTTTTTCTAATTGTCCTAGAGCTCCTGTTGGCTTTGTTTTAAAGTCAATTTTATGCTGTAGCTCCTCCGCGAGACTTTGATCAATTGGTGTTATCATTTTTATTCAATTATATTTTCTGATTTTAAATAGAGTTCTTTTAATGCTTGCTCAATCTCTGAAGAAGGGTCCTTCCACATCCCTCTTTGAATAGCCTCTAGCATTCTCTCTGACATATCTTTCAATGCCCATGGATTATGTTGCTCGACAAATGCTTGATTTTCTGAATTAAATAAATATTCTTCGGCCATTTTTTCATACATAAAGTCTTCAATGAGTCCAGTTGTTGCGTCATACGCAAAGAGATAATCCATAGTTGCTGCCATTTCAAAAGCTCCTTTGTATCCATGATCTCTCATTCCTTTCATCCACTTCGGATTGACAACTCTCGAGCGAAAAACTTTCAATAATTCTTCCTTCAATGTTTTTATCCGTGGATTCTCTGGTCTTGAATGATCTCCAAAATAGGTCACTGGATCTTCCCCTTTCACAGTTTTAACAGCGGCAGTCATGCCTCCTTGAAATTGATAATAATCATCCGAATCCAATAAATCATGTTCTCGGTTATCCTGATTTTGGAGTACGATATCAATCGCTGCTAATCTCTTCTCAAATGTCTCATGAGCTGATCGTCCTTCATTTAATCTTCCAGCATAGGCATATCCACTCCAATTCATATATGCCCTTGCTAAATCGGACTCATCTGTCCAATTTTTTTCATCAATTAGCCCCTGTAAACCTGCACCATAAGCTCCCGGTTTAGACCCAAAAACTCGATAAAGTGAACGCTCAATAGCCTGATCCACGTTCAGCCCTTTTTGTTCCCACTCTTTTTGCTCAGTAGCTACTCGAGCTTTTATTGGATTCATTTCATCCGATTCATCCAAGTAGGCTACTTTTTCAACAGCCGCATTAAACAAAGAAATCAGATCAGGAAAAGCATCTCTAAAAAAACCTGAAATTCGTAACATTACATCTATCCTTGGACGATTTAAGGTTAATGTTGAAATAACCTCAAAATCTTTCACCCTTCGATTACTCCCTTGCCAAATGGGCTTCACCCCAATTAAAGCTAAAGCTTGGGCAATATCATCACCACCTGTTCTCATGGTAGATGTACCCCAAACCGATAAACCTACCGAGGTCGGATATTCGCCATGCTCTTGTAAATAACGATCGATTAAGTTTTGGGCACTTTTCACCCCTAGTTCATAAGCTGCCTCAGTAGGCACTGTTCTAACATCTACGGAGAAAAAATTTCTACCCGTCGGAAGGATATCTAATCTTCCTCGTGTTGGGGCACCGGATCCTCCACTTGGAACATACCTACCGTTCAGACCTACAATTAAATTCCCCGCTTCTTCTTCAACCTTACTTAGTGTTGGTAATGTGTGAGATAAAATAGCTTTTAGCACATTATCTACTGTTGGGGTTGTGCTGACTACTTTATCTAATAGAATCACTTCAGAAACTAATTGTTTCGCCCTATTTTCAAGTACTTCTATTACCTGTCCATAGGAGCGGCAGTCTATACCATAGACCTTCCAATCAACAGCATGCGAGTAGTCACAATCTAATGGATTAAAATCTAATTGTAGATCTTTTGCTAGTGCTTGTGAAATACCTGGCAAGTCTCCTTGAGGAACACGGTGCAGCGCTATTACTAGATCCACCAATTTTTGATGTTCTGGAAGTTCTGCTAATATGTGTAAACCTCCTCGTATTTGAGCCTCTTTAAGCTCGCACAAATACCCGTCAATAATTCCAAGAAGTTCGTCTATGTCCTTTCCCTCACTCTCAAAATCGGATTGTAAGTGAGTTTCACTTACCAATTTTTCGATCTTTCGCTTTATTAAATCTGCTCTTCTCTTATCCGTCAAAGCGCATTCATAGAATTCATCAATCAACAATTCCAGTTTCAGTAGGTCTCCGTAATTTTCAGCTCGCGTCATTGGAGGAATCAAATGATCCAATATAATTGCTTGATTTCTGCGCTTTGCTTGTGTTCCTTCTCCTGGGTCGTTAATAATAAATGGATAGAAGTGAGGAATTGCTCCTAGAATCGCTGCAGGGAAGCATGTTTGCTCACCCAATGTTACTCCCTTTCCTGGCAGCCATTCTAAGTTCCCATGTTTTCCTACATGTACAACTGCGTCTGCTTTAAATTGATTTTGAAGCCAAAAATAATAAGCTAAATATGCCGGAGGGGGCGGTAAGTCCGGCGAATGGTATGAGGCTTGTAAATCAAGATTATATCCTCTACTCGGTTGGATACTGACAAATATATTTCCTAATAAGAATCCAGGAATTAAGAAAGTACCTTGATCAAAGAGCGGTGAATCTCTGTGATGCCCCCACTGTTTTTGTATCTTTTCTTTTAAGTCTCTAGATAGTAATTGATAGTGGGCTAGAAAGTCCTTTTCTGACAATCGAATTGTTTTTGCTTTATTCGAACTTGTTAAGGACTCTAAACTATTGGTCGTTGTTTGTGTGAGTGCCTCAATTAACTCCTCTGTTGTTTGAGGAATATTATCTCCACAAAAGTAACCACTCTTATCTAGTGCTCTTAATAGGGACAGCGTACTTTGTGGTGTATCTAAGCCTACTCCATTGGCCAACCTGCTATTTTTGTTCGGATAATTAGGAAGAACAAGGGCTACTTTTTTTTCAAGATTTCTTTTCTTCTGCAATTGCATCCAATTCTTAGCGAAGTTCGCTAACCAATCACATCCTTCAGGATTGGGAGTATAAGCAATAATCTCTGAATCCGTCACCGTATCCTTCTCCAAAGGTTCTTTGAACGATATAACTTTCGTAATGATTTTGCCATCTACCTCGGGCAGTGCTATATTCATAGCAATATCTGTAGGAGGTAAACCAAAACTTCCTTCCTCCCATATCGCACGGTTACAACTTGCCATAATTGCCTGGACAACAGGCACATCTAAAGCATCAAAAATTCCGATATCTTGGTTATCTTGGAAACCCTGAAGAGAAAAGCCCGTTGTGTTGATGATTAAGGAAGGGGCATTTAAATGATGTGCTGATAACAAATCGTTCACTACTCCTTGAAAGTTTGCTTCGCGATAACCAGCCGCCATGAATGATATAGCCGTTATACCTTTCCTTTCAAATGCACGCACCAGTTCATCTATTGGTGATAAATTATCTGCAAGGAAATAGCTTCTGTATGTAAAAATCAATACATATTCGCCGTCTATTTCTTCTATATTCTTTTGCGGATGATACAGGAAAAATTCAGGAACTTCTTCTACCTTACCTTTCTCATTTAATTCACCATGTCCAATGACTTGCATGATTTCACACAAAGCTGAAACGGTATTAAACATACCACCTGCACACAAACTCTTCCAGATTTTGTCTACCGTTTTCAATGGCTCTGATGACAAATTCATCAAGTCTAAATCCGGCTTATCATCACCGGGCATAAAAATTAGCCTAATTCCATTCGACTCACATTCTTCTATTATTGCTTCGCAGAGGTAATTAAAGTATGTTTTACCTCCTAGAAGTTTCAACACTACAATCTTAGCTTGGCTCACGACCTCCTCGATATAGGTGTCAATCGTCAACTCTTGCTTGAAATATGTCAAATTAGCTAGTCGAATAGACGGTATTTCAGAATCATTCGCGAACAATTTATGATAGGCCTTATTAACCATAAATAAATCGGTGTCAGCCGCAGACAGGAATACAATATCTCCTGGGCTTTGATCTATGTAAAAGACACCTTCGTCGTTGGGATTCCAACCCCCTGGTATGGTAGCGATTAAATGCACTTAGTTAATGTTGAGTTTGGAGTTATTTGTTCTTTTTTATGTTCTTTTTAGTTGTAATGATAATGCTCTTGAAAATTTTCAAAAGCTCGGTAGCTTCTCCATGTAATTCTTCAAATCTCTCCTTGTCCAAATAATCTGGTTCGTCACACTCTTTTTGAGAAATTGATAATTTATAGATAAAATCAGCCTTACTCTGCGCATTTTGGATTTCCCATATATTAGCACCAACAGGAGTTGCAGACCGCAGAAATTGTTTGCTTAAAACAAATTCTTTCTTCTCTTTCGATAAATGTTTATATGTCTGAACCACTTTTACCACAAAGTCAAAGGATTTGTCTTTTACAAGACTATTGTTCATCATTTATTCGCATTAAACTCACTTATGAAACTAATTCATAATCTTCATTCAAAACGCATAACTAGCCAATCCTTCATTCATGATGCTCAAATAGTTCATTCATAATTACTCAACATTACTTAGTTCTTTACCGATTACCACTAACCGTGTCAAACGATCTTCTCCTTCTCTCCAAGGTCGTTCAAAATAATAATCGAAGCGGTCGCCGACCCCTTGAAGCACCATTCGCATAGGTTTTTCTGGAATATTTACGAAACCTTTAATTCGATAAATTTCTTTGTCAGAAACCATTTCTTTTAGCTCTGTCACTAATTCCTTGATGTCATTCGTTTCCGGATATTCTAACAACATATTTTCTATGTCATCATTATGATGGTGGTGATGCCCATGTTTATGATGTTCTTCATGAATAGAATGACGATTATCGACATCATCTTCAGCAGCAGCTTCAATTCCCAATAATACTGAATTATCAATCTCTCCCTTAACAACTGGAACGATCTTCGTATTTGATCTTGCTTTATTAGACACAATTGCCTTTACCTCTTCGAACTTATCTTCATCAACTAAGTCACGCTTACTCATCAAGATAAGGTCAGCACAGGTCAATTGATCCAAAAATAATTCTTCAATTGGT
>JAKVAQ010000035.1:0-38110 GCA_022447665.1 Crocinitomicaceae bacterium | reverse complement strand
TGGTGTCTCGTGATCTAATGAATCGTCCGCTAATCTTTGCGCTTGTACGCGCTCTCTATCACAAATTTCGCCGGTAGCTATTCCGACAGCATCCACAACCGTTATAACAGAATCAATTGTAATATGAGGTTTCAAATCAGGCCAATTGACAGCCTTCACCAAAGGTTTTGGCATTGATAAACCAGAGGTCTCAATAACTATGTGATCAATCTCTTCTTTTCGCTCCAATAGCTGAAGCATTGACGGTAAAAATTCTTCCTGGACTGTACAACAAATACAGCCGTTAGGCAACTGAACCAAATTAGCTTCTTCTTCTTCCGAACCAGCCGAGCCAATTAATTCGCCATCAACATCTACTTCGCCAAATTCATTAACCAAGACTGCTATGCGTTTCCCGTTGGCATTTCTTAACATATTATGGACTAAGGTTGTCTTCCCAACTCCCAGAAATCCTGTGACTATTGTAATTGGTATTTTTTTCATAATTCTATTATTAATTTCTTTTTTTTCGTTTATACAGAAACAAATTCCATTTTTCCTCTGCTACTCCATGTTTGTCCATCTCTGCTCTAGCCATGGTAAAAAATAGATCTGAAAGCCTATTAATATAAGCCGCAACATATTCTTCTACTGAATCTGGATCTACCTGCATTAATCCCACAAGTGTTCGCTCTCCTCGGCGCACTTGCGTTCGACAAACATGACATAACGCTGAAATTTCATTTCCTCCTGGAAGTAAAAAATAATCAGATGGAGAACTCATGGCATTTTCCATTTCATCAATCCAAGCTTCACAAAATTCTGCTCCATCTGTAGGTCTAGGATTCTGATTTTCTTTTTTTGAATCTGATGGACGAGCCAAATGCGACATCATATTCATCATATCTTTTTGAATACGGTGTAAGTTAGGCTGCCATTCATGATCATTCTCCAACTTGGTACGGAGTAAACCAATTGTTGAATTTAATTCGTCAAGTGTTCCGATACACTCTATTCTGGGTGAATTTTTATCTTCTCGTTTTCCTCCAAAAACTCCTGTTTTTCCTGTATCTCCTTTTCTCGTATAAATTTTCATTTTCTTAGTTTGAGTTTGATATAAGACTCATTAAAGTCTTTAATTTTTGATTATTCCCTATGAAAAAGTGTATATATGACGCCAGTACGTTTTGCTTTAGAAATAACTGGGTCTTTACTTTCTTGTTTCGTGCGTTTTGAATTTCTCCAATAGCTGTTTCTAACTGTTCATTCTGAATGACAGAATAATGAAATTCATGGCCTTTAAATGAATGATCCTCTATTGTTATACTGCGGTACCCAAGATGTAATTTGGGGTCTTTGATGGAAGTCGAAAAATTAAAATGTCCAACCATCTCAAAAGCATTCCCCTCTTTATCAATCATTTCCTTTCCCAGATACATCATTCCTCCACACTCTGCAAAAACATAACCTCCATTGCTCGTAAAATCCATGATTTGATTGAGCATAGGCTTATTCCCACTTAGTTGCTCCAAATGCATTTCTGGGTAACCTCCTGGCAAATAAACAAAATCAGCATCTGGTAAATGATCGTCTCTTAATGGACTAAAAAAGAGCACCTTCCCCATCTCCTTCATGGCGCTAATGAGCTGTGGATATATAAAATTGAAGGCTTCATCCTGAGCGACTGCAAAGACGAATTCAGGTTTATTTTGAATTGTAGCGATTCTTTTTTCTGTTTCGGATTCAGCAGAAGCATCTAATATACTTTCCCAGTCTACATGTAGCGCTATCTCATCTGCAATGCGGTCAATTGCTTTGTCAAATTGTTCAATTCCTTCAATATTCAATCCCAAATGACGTGATGGAATTTCAGCTTTATCGACAGTTCTGAGGTAGCCAAATGTCTTCACTCCAATATCCGAACAAGCCTCTTCCAATATTTGATAATGTCTCTCTGATCCAACACGATTGAAGATGACTCCCATTATTTGAAGTTCTGAATCAAAATTAACAAAGCCTTGAATTAAGGGTGCTATTGAGTAAGCAATAGCCTTTGCATCTATGACTAACAATACGGGAACTTTAAGTTTTTTAGCTAATTCAGCTGTACTTCCATTTGTCTTATTGGCGCCATCAAACAGTCCCATCACTCCCTCAATGCATTGAATCGTATTTGATTCACTAAAATCAGATAAGGATTTAAAAATTTCTTCATCAGACATCATAAACCCATCTAAATTCACTCCCCTTTTTTCAGAGGCGAGTTCATGGAATTTGGGGTCGATATAATCTGGTCCGATTTTAAACGGTTGTACATTAAGCCCTTTCCGTTTAAGTAAACGAAGTATACCTAAGGAAACAGTGGTTTTTCCCGAATTACTCTTAGGAGCTGCTATGACAAATCTCTTAATCATTTATTTCACACTTAAAGGCAAACCTGAAATCATTAATGTTACCTCATTGGCATCTTGCGCTACGATTTGATTGACTTTGCCTTGTAAATCGACAAAGCGTCTTGTGCTTTTCTCAAAAGGGATGACCCCTAATCCTATTTCATTGGTA
Source organism: Crocinitomicaceae bacterium (assembly GCA_022447665.1). Classification (GTDB taxonomy): domain Bacteria; phylum Bacteroidota; class Bacteroidia; order Flavobacteriales_D; family Crocinitomicaceae; genus JAKVAQ01. Next base: position 35,569 of record JAKVAQ010000035.1, on the reverse strand, counting down.
ATTACGAAAACAGTGGCGTCTTTCTGGATTAATCGCTTCCATTCTAACTCAGCAAAAGCGTAACTTTTATCATAATCAAATTGAAAGTGATCCATTACATTATTTAACCATAGCGTAATACAGTCTAAAAGAACCACCCTACCTTCTGGAATCTTCTCACTGATATACAGCTCTTCTTCAATTGTTTCCCAAACCTCAGTTCTTCTCTGTTGATGGACCTTAATCCTTTCAGAGAATTCATCATCCCAACGCTTGGATGTAGCCAAATAAATCGGTGATTTAGTAACCGAAAGGGTCAGATCTTCTCCGTATTCACTTTTACCAGAACGCTGTCCCCCTGTAATCAAATGTACTTTTGCTTTATTCACAGATCTATCTTTAAGGGTTCATAATTCGCTTGAATCTTTTCTGCAAAAGCTCTGGCCATTCCTAATTTCACAACGCCTTGCTCAGCATCAACAACACGAGCGGAGTCTAGTCCTTTGCATAATGTATTAAAAGCTAGAACATATTCTTCTATTGAGCCTCTCTCCGAAAATTTCCCATCAGTCACTACGTACAAATGATGAGCATATTCTGGGTCGTTGGTGAGTTGCTTCACTTTTTTCAATCCTGCTTTCAAGTTCGTTTTACCTCCTGTTTCTATTTTTTTCAGAGCTCGTTCTAACTCCTCTAGTATGGGATTATTATTCAATGTTATACACGCATCTCCTTCTACCAATGTCACCACTGAGTATGTAGATTTTTGACTTTTATTAGTCTTTGCTATTATGTCGATCGCGCCTTTTGCATAGGCGTTTATTTGATTGGACAACATTGATCCACTAGCATCCAGTAAAAAGACATAATGTTCTCTCTGTTCCTTTTTCTTTCTTTGATGATGCAGTTGAAATTTATCTGTTGCCATGTATTGACCCACCGTCTTGCGGACATTCAAGGATTCTTCTCCTTTGGGTTGATTTTTAAGATTCATCTGCCCCTCTCTTGATTGCATTGATTTACTTCGCTTAAAATCATTCAAGGGAAATTTAATCTCTCTTCTATCTTCTGGTGTATTCTCCTCCTCTTCTAAATGACCTTCATTTTGACCTTGATTTGTTTGGTTTTGCTGCTGGTCATTTGGAAGCTGTGTATGTATGTTTCTTCTGTGAAATAATACAAGGTCTGCCACCTCATCTACATCCTTGATTGACACGATTTCCCTCTTTTCCAATGCTGCAAACGCTCTAGAAGCCTTTACTAAAAGTATGTCAGCCCTTAAGCCTTCTACACCGCTCTTTGATGCAAGGTTAGCACAATATTCAATGACGTCATTCGACGTTTTGATCCTTGAAATTGTCTTTTTAGCATCAATTATATCCGTTCGTAAATGTTGTTCCTGCTCTTGATAATCATTTTGAAATTTTTCTGGATCTGCATCATAGGCTAATCTTGCCTTTATAATAGCTGCACGTTCTTCTATACTTTGCGTCGTTCTTATCTCTACTCCGAGTCCAAAACGATCTTTTAATTGTGGACGTAACTCCCCCTCTTCTGGATTCATAGAACCAACCAAACAAAAACGACTTTGAAACAAGTGTGAAACTCCCTCTCTTTCAAGATAATATTGTCCGGACGCACTTGCATCCAATAGAATATCCATTAGATGCGCTTGTAATAAATTCACCTCATCTACATAGAGTATTCCTCCATTTGCCTGATTCAAAAGCCCTCGTTTTACAACTTCTTTTTTCTCGTTGATTAAGGTCTCTAAGTTTATGTTTCCAATCAGGCGATCTTCTGTCGATCCGATCGGCAAATTCACAAATGGAACATCACTATTTTGATTCATTAAATGGGCGAGCGAACGGATCAGTGTTGTTTTTCCAGTTCCTTTATCACCGATCGCAAGCACCCCTCCAATCGTAGGGTCGACAAGATTCAAAAGCAGCGCTCTTTTGAATGATTGTTGTCCAACAATTGCGGTAAATGGAAAAATGGGTGTTTTCATAATTAAGCTAAAAAGGCGTTATACGTCCAATATAATCCTATGGCGATTGAGGCAGCTCCTGCTACTCCGTTCAACCATTTAAAAACGGATAAATTTCGTTCTAAAAATCGACTCATTACGGTAATTAAAACATAGCTATAAGTCCCCATAGCGACAATGATTCCAAGGGACTCCACTCCAAGTACAATTAGGGCTTCTCCGGTTGAGGATGTACTCAGTACCAGAGCAGAGGTCAATGCTCCTCCGGTTCCCGCTAGTCCGTGCAACATCCCTACCCAAAAGGATTTATTCATTGGGTTCATGGCAATCTCTTCTCCGGATTTTCCATGGAGATGAATGGGGTTGATATCGGTATGATCGTGCGGCTCAATTTTTTTATGCTCTTTCATCATTTCATTAATCTTATGATTTCGATGAATCGCAACGATTCCTAACCAAATCATAATTGGTCCTACGGCCAGCTCTGCCCAAAATGAAATGTCTTCTACCCAAACACTCGCCGCCGATTTAAAAACAAGCGCGATTCCTCCGAATAAGAGGAGTGTGACGGAATGACCCAATGCCCATTGAGAGGCCTTCAAAATAGTTCCAATCGATACCTTTTTTTGGGAGATCGCATTCTCAGTGGCCAACACGGAAACGGCTGTGACATGATCGGGTTCAAACGAATGTAATATTCCCGCCATCAATGGTCTTATGAGTGAGCTGAATGTCATTTTTTTTAGTTTTTGGTTATTGGTTATTGGTTGTTGGTTGTTGGTTGTTGGTGTTTGTATTTGTATTTAATATTTTTTCCTGTCTTATGAATTAGATAAATTTCTAGTCTTGTTTCGTCTTTAAGTAATGACTTCGTGTGTGTATAACAGCAATCCAATAAGGCTTGATAAAAAGGCGATTCCTCTTCGAATGGAAATAATTCAGGAAGTCTTCCTGCCATTTGAATATCATCAATTCGATCCACATCTTCCATCCCTGATTCTATTGCAAGCTCTTTGATAAAGGACTTATTCCACCCTGAAACGCAACTGTGTGTATCCACAGTACCATAGGCCAACTTAGCAGCTTTCCCCAACATTATTCCCATACTGACTTTATGAATGGGACTCTTCTGTATCTTCTTTAACGTTTCACCTATCCAGTTACCATAATGAATGTAGGCCTGCTCCTTTGCTTCAGGGAAAAGGGCTTTTAAAAACTTTTCACTTCGTGCTCCAGAATTAATGACTAATTCCGTTATGTCATTAGCCACTGCCACGTCAATCCCTTGTTCAATACTGGCAATATAAGAAGCCGCTGAATACGGTTTGACAATTCCCGTCGTTCCAAGTATAGACAGCCCATTCATAATTCCAACACGTTCGTTTAATGTTCTCTTGGCGAGTTTCTCTCCATCCTCAACGAAGACAGTCACCTGAACCCCACATTCCAGATCATAATCGTGTAATAATTTTTCAATCGCACTTCTGATCATTTTTCGGGGAACGGGATTAATTGCCGGCTCTCCAACGGCTAATTCCAAACCTTCTAATGTCACTGTTCCAACTCCTTCACCTGCTTTGAAGGAAACTCCTTTCGTAGTTGTAAGCAATAAATGACACCCTATTTCTGCTCCATTGGTCACATCAGGGTCATCTCCCGCATCTTTAATAACGCTACATTTCGCCCAGTTATCGCCAAAGGAAATCGTATGAATAGGAATCGTCAGTACTTTATCCACCGGAAGATGCGCGTCTACTTCTTGAAAAGGAGTTTGATGAATAATAGCCATAAGACCGGCTTTTGCAGCTGCAGTCGCTGAGGTTCCCGTTGTGAAACCTTCACGCAATGGTCCATCTGGTACTTTTCTCAAACTCATTGCTTAACACCGTTTAGAAGATTCAATATTGACCTTAGGGCTGTGATATTTTCAACAATCTTAAATGTACTGGGTAACTGCGGCCGCTTGATGATCACTAACGGAATATCTGTATTAACCGCAATTTCCATTTTGTGATCCAAGGCTCCGCTTTTACCACTTTCCTTCGTGACCATAAAATCTATTCCGAGTCGGTCTATTAATTCTTCTTCTCCGCCAATAAGAGCTTTCGCATCCTCCAAAACAAGTTGTTTTGCAGGGAAACCAGCATCTTCAGCGATTTCAAGAGATGTGCGTCTATTGATAATTCGGAAGTAACACTCATTCTCTGACCAAAAGGCTTTAAAAACTGGAATTGATTGAACCCCTGTCAACATTAACCCTCGCTTTCCGTAAAATCGATCCATCAAAAGTTGTTGGGCTTCAACATAGGTTTCAACATAGTGGATGGAATCATGACGAACGTGTTCAGGGTATGTTCGTTCCAATCGAATGACCTCTGTTCGTTTCTTTTCTCTTGCCTGATCGATTGTATGATGTAATTCACTTGCGAAAGGATGAGCGGCATTGATAATCACTTCGATCTCATGTTCCTCAATAAAATCAGTCAATCCTTCTGGTGTCATTGCTCCAGAACGATAAACCCCATTTGGTGGCAAGGTCAGCTCTAGTTTTGATTTTGTGGAGTATACGAAATCTAACCCCAACTCTTCAAGAGTCGAAATCACTTGATTTCCTTCTGTTGTGCCTCCGAAAACTAGAATCATTTTTTTTGCGAATTGTGTAGTTGGTAATTTTTGAGTTATTAGTTATTAGTTGTTGGTTATGAGTTTTTAGTTTTGAATTGTGTTTATCCGTTGTGTATTTGTATTGTAAGCGGATTCATCATTTTTATTCGACAGTTCTTCATGATGCATCTTCTGTTACGACGAACTTCTTATTGGTTCTAAAAATATGTTTCCAATCTGGACTATAAAGTTGTGATCGGTTCTTTCTAGCGCCTATCGCTTTTCCAACAACCATGAGTACTGTCCTTGTTTTCTTGCTGGTTTTAACTAAATGGGCTAGTTCTGTGAGCTTTCCTTGATACACCTCCTCATCCTTCCAAGTGAGTCGATACATGACTGCCACTGGAGTATCTGGATCAAAATGCTTCAAGAGTTCGCCTTCTACCTTCTTTGCTATACCGGCACTTAAGAAAATACACATAGTTGCATTCGTCTTTGCGAAAGCCTCTATGCTTTCCTTACTTGGCATTGGGGTCTTCCCTTCTCCTCTTGTCAAAACGATTGATTGAACCACCTCTGGAATCGTGAATTCAGACTTAAGAATAGCTGCAGCAGCACTGAAGGCAGAAATACCTGGCACAATATAATAATCCATATTTAAGTCATCCAAGATGGACATTTGCTCCTGAATAGCCCCATACAAGCTAGGGTCTCCGCTGTGGAGTCGAACAATGGAATGTCCTCTTTTATAATGTGACTGCATGATTTCTATCTGCTCTTCTAGGGTCATAGTCGCTGAATTTCTGACAACCGCTCCCTCTTTGCACCAACTGGTCATTTCCTCTGGCACTAAGCTTCCAGCATACAAGCATAAATCCGCCTCCTCCAGTAAGTTCTTACCTTTGACAGTGATCAATTCTTCGTCCCCAGGCCCCGCTCCAACAATGGCTATGGATGATTTCCGCTCAAACTTTGGATCAATCGCGACAGCGAATGTGAATTTTTGCCCATTATCCAAGGCTATTTTTTGTTTCTCAATCAACACACGGTTCGTATTCGCCATTAGCATTGCAGTCGATTCAGACACCCCATCTACTCCTATTTTTCCTTTCACCACTTCACTAGGGTTTGGAACATTCACCCGATTAATCCGATCAGCCTGAAACGTAAAAAATGGAAGACCATTCTTTTTCCCAAAATCTAAATAGGCTTGTTGATTCGCCTTTATATCAATGGATCCAAATTTACTGACCGCTTCTAAAGCAATATCTCTCCGCTCTAATTGCAGCTTTAGCTCTTGATCAAATAATTCTGGGTCTAATTCTTTCGAACAACCTGACCCAATAGAAAGTGATTTTGGATAGTAAGCTACAGTTGGTACTCCAAAATCATATTGACGATAAGTCACCGTAATAATTAAATCATAACTTGCAGGCTCCAACTCCTCAGCACTGTAGTATACGGTCACAAAATCTGGCAAAGATTTTTCCATGAATGCCGTGCCTTTATCCTTAAGGTCTAATAAGAGTGCTGTTTTATGATGATTGACAAAACGGCTAATAAGTTGGTTCCAGTCCTCCGTTTTACTCACCTTCCAATCAAACTGATTCGCCAAAGTATCCAAGGACCAAATTTCTTGTACATCTGATGAAGTAGAAATAATAGCGTTTCCTGCAACAGCTGCTGCTACCTTGCGCGCAAAATCGTTTGCCCCTCCTACATGACCGGAGAGTACGGACTGGACATTCTTTCCCTGATCGTCCACACAAATGACAGCCGGATCCGAATATTTATCAGACAAAAAAGGAGCCATTGTTCTGACACAAATACCAAGTGCTGAAACAAAGCAAATCCCATCTAGTTTTGAGATATTTTGTTCGAGATAAGCCGGTATGGATGAAAAAACAGAAACTAATTCATATTCTGACGCTTTGGTGGAAACAACCACTGATTTCGGATACTCTTTTTGTAAACTTAAGGCGAGTTCAATGCCTTGATTCGTTACCGCTATAAATGCTACTTTTTTCATTGTTACAGTGGTTTTTGAGCTGATAATACATGAATGGTATTATGCTCATTAATACTTATTTTTTCTTCTTTCACAATCGAATAACGCAATGCTTCGATCGTCTCCATAAAATCTAAATAGGAGGATTCCAATACCGTATTCATGACGATAACACCTCCATTTGTCAAATGACTATCGACTTTCGGAATGAGTTCTTTGAGTCGTCCTCCATGACCTCCAATAAACACGGACTGTGGTTGATCAAATTTCGATAAGTCACAATCAAAAAAATCGCCAATGGTTATTTCAATACCAGGTGTATGATGCAATCGCTGATTCTCTCGAATGATATCCAAACACTCTTCTCGTTTTTCAATGGCATGGATTGTTATCCAAGGGTAATGTCTTTTGGCTTCGATAGCTACAGCACCAGAACAAGCTCCAATATCCCAAAAACACTTCGATTGATGAAGATTTAGTGCATTTATCGTCACGAGTCGAATCGCTTGCTTTGTCATCATATTCGGTCTACCTTCAAGTGTTCGGTAGGTATTATCTGAAAAGCTTAATGGTTTTCGTTTTTCGCTTACACATTTTAAAATCAAGCAATTCAAACGTTGAACATCATAGTTTATCGCCTTGTCTAAGGTGAAGTGAGATAACTTCTCATTTTCCCCATCTAGTTCTTCTCCAATGAGCATTTCATAATCGGAATACCCATATCTCATCAGTCGCTCCGCAATCTTTTTGGGTGAATGTTCTTGATCGGTTAAAATACCAATCAGCGTTTTACCAGAAATCAAGGCTTCATCTAATTTTTTCCACGGGCGTCCATGAAGAGAAACAGGATGTAAATCACTATAATTCAAATGTTTTTTATGGGCCAATCGCTGAAGACTATTAAAGGAAGGATAACAAGAAATTTTAGCCTTTGGCAATAAGCGCTTCAATGTATTTCCGAAGCCAAAGAAAAATGGATCTCCGGATGCGAAAATGACAATCTCCTGTCTTGCTGCTTTTTTATACGCCGCTATAACCGTTTCCATTTTCCCTTTAATCGGAATCCATTTAAATCCCGTAGGAAGTATCTTTTCAACCCTTTCAAAATGTCTGTCTCCACCCGAGAATACAGAGTTGCCTTCAATGATCTGCATCACTGTATTTGACCATTGCTGATCGCTCGCATTGGAAAGACCTATTAACGTAATTGATATGTTATGCTCTGTATTGATTTCCTGTTTTTCTATTTATGATTCTATCTACTTTTTTGGACTTATTTTGAATTGTGATCATTCGTCAAATAATTCCCCATTTCTTCTAACGTAAATGCAGCATTAACAATGGCTGCAGCAATATTACTTCCACCTCTGTTCCCATTTAATAGTACAAAGTGCGTATCAGTCACCTGAGACAATTGCTCCTTCGATTCCAATACATTGACAAAACCGACGGGAACTCCGATAATACCTATGGGACTAAATTGTTCTTGTTCCCTTAATTGATCGGTCAGTTCAAATAGTGCTGTAGGTGCATTTCCAACCACAAAAAGAGCATTAGGGTATAAAGAAGCTGCTCTTCTAATCCCCGCCTGCGATCGTGTTAACACCTCTTTTTCTGCCAAACGGAGTGTCTCTTCATCATTCAAGCAACAAACGATCTGATTCCCGTATTTACCGGTAAACGCCTTTGTAATTCCAGCTTTTACCATGGTCACATCTGTCACGATTATTCCTCCATTTTTCAAATATTCATGCCATTCTTTGATAGCTCCCTTTGAAGCCTGATAATGCATATGATCATCTACAACACCAGTGGTATGAATCAAACGTGTAATCGCCCATTTATCTTCCTTTGGATAAGGAAGATGAGCGATTGCTTTTGTGACGATTTTGAAACTCTCGGTTTGAATTTCTTTTCCTGTCGCTGGTTTTCTGTTTAAATAGCCCCTTGGAGTGATTAAATAGTCTTTATAGCGAATAGTTTGAGAATTACCAATCATCACTAATGAGAACATATCCACCAAATCCGGGTCAAAGTCCTTCAAGGTTTGAATGGTAATTTTTTCTTCCGATCGTGTCACCTGCCGGATAATCGCAACGGGGGTATTCGGGTGACGCTCTTCTAAAAAGATCTTTTTCAAGCGACCAAGTTGCCAATACCGTTTTTTGCTCTTTGGATTGTAAAGACTCGTTACAAAATCTCCTTTAGCGGCAGCTCGAATTCGATTTTCAATGACTTGCCAAGGGGTCATTAAATCGGACAAAGAAATACAGCAAAAATCATGTCCTAGTGGGGCTCCCAATTTACTCCCCGCCGCTAAAAATGCTGAGACACCTGGTAACGTCTCTAACTCAATATCGTCCTTCTCTTGTTTCGCGACCATCTCATAAACAATCGCCGCCATAGAGTAAATACTAGCATCTCCTGAACCAATCACAACCACCTGTTGTCCTTTCATGGCCTCTTCTATTGCTACCTCAGCTCTTCCTTCTTCTTTTCCAAGTGGCATAGCAATCGTCTTCACAGTAGTCTTGAAATACTCTTCACAGAATTGGAAATAATAATCATAGCCTATAACCACATCTGCTTCTTGTAGGGCACTAACAACTAACGGAAGTATATAATCTTTATCTCCAGGCCCTAGACCTGCTACGGTAATCTTCATGCCTTCTTGTTTTTAATAATGATCAGTGAAAAATAAGGGATTATTCGTTCTTTCAATTGGTCGATTTCCGTACACAAAAATTGGTCTGGTGTCCCCAATCGCTCGGCGTATACAAAAACATAATTATCTTGTTCCAAAATTGGAAAAATAACATCCATGACCGATTTTATTTTCATCAAGACAATCGTATCGCTCTCCATCAACGCTTGATTTAAGTCTTCTTCCGTTTTTACACGTGGAATGATCTTCATGGTTTCATTGAGTAAGACCAAAGGATCTTGGATTTCAGCCGCTGCATTTGCAAAAGATGTAATCCCTGGAATTAGTGATACGGGAAGATCAAATTCTGCAAAATAAGCTAACAAATAAGAGAATGAACTATATGTGCTCAAGTCTCCCTCGCAAACAATAGCTATGTTTTTTCCAGAAAGGACCTCTTCCTTAATTTTTAATGCCGTTTGTTTGTAGATTGCTTGTGCTTGGATACGATCTAGGTTCATCTCCAAAAAGAAGCCCTCCGTTTTCGAACGTTCAATCCCAAGCTTCTCCAGTATCCCAAAGGAATAACTCTTCTCTTGTCCGTTTCCAAATCGCGAACCTGGGTAATAGATATGATCTACCTCCTTCAAGACATTATACCCTTTTAGTGTAATTAGCTCAGGGTCACCCGGCCCGAGAGAAACTCCAATTATTTTTCCTTTTTGACTCACTTAGATTCCCAAAATATTCTTAATCTTCGCTCCAATTCCTTTCTTATCATCCACCTTCTCATCTTCTTCAAATAGAATTCCTTTCACATTGAGATGATGCCCTACTTGTTCTTGTCCTTTCTGTTCTTCAAAACCAATAATTTGTTTCCGATATTTACAGAGCTGACAGTTCATGTTACCTAATCCATTCTTAGCTTCATACAGACGTTCGTCAAAGGCTTTCAACATTAACTCATCTGTCCCGAAAGCTTGTGTTTTGATGTACTCTACATCAGAGGTTGCATCAAAGTCATCCACCCAACCGTAAATTCGTTCTAATAAAACTCCTGTAAAAAAGAAAAAAGGTACCACGTAAACCCGCTTAAATTGCAATTGATCTATCATAGGGAGCATTTCATTTACTTTTGGATAAGCTGTTCCACTATACCCCACGGAAGCAAAACCGACTCCCATGCCGTCCCATAGCATGCTGCACAATTTATGCACATCTGAATTCGCATCCGGGTCCGTCGTACCACGACCAACAACCATCACTGCACATTCTTTTCGATCTATCGGGGGTAATTTTTTTTCTTCTTCTTCAATCCGCTTTTTAGCTAATTCCAGCAAAAAAGTACTTACCCCAATATGACGCCCCATATTAATGGTCAAGTCCGGGTAATAGGATTGAATGGTATTCATCTCATAGGGAATATCATTTTTTGCATGGGAACCTGCGAAGAGAATTACCGGGAGTGCATAAATTTTCCGCACACCTTTTTGATACATTCTTTCAACAGCTGCCTCATACAAAGGATGACTAAATTCCAAAAAACCATAATCCACTTCGTAGTCGGAATAACGGTCTTTTAAAATAGCGACCATTCGTTTAAATGCGTCTGTTCCTGTTTTTCGTCGTGAACCGTGTCCACATAATAATATTCCCTCCTTCATCCTATTTCAACTTATGGGGTCTACCCCGATTAAAAACACCACCGGCATTTCCAGAGGTGTTTGTTTCAAATCTTTCTGAATATTTCCCAATGTAGACGTCAATAATACCTGATTATCACGCGATACCTTGGAGATGGCATTTACAGGTATAGCACTATCTTGACATACTTCCATCAATTTGGGGATTACTTTGTCAAGACTCTTTAAGCCCATATAAAGGGCTAATGTATTTCCTGCCTTCAACAAACCTGCAATTCCTTTTAACTGCTCAAATGAGTAATCTGCAGTATGTGCTGTACAGATTAATATTGCATTTGATTTACGTCGCTCAGTAATTGGAATATTGCATTGATTAGCAGCAGCTAATGCCGCAGAAATACCAGGGATTACTTCAAAAGGCACATTTCGTTCCATCAGATAGCGTGCTTCTTCTGCAGCTCTGCCATAGACATATGGGTCTCCTGATTTGAGTCGAACCACTTTATTCCCTTCCAAGTAATGGTTTTCTAATAATTGATTAATGCGTAACTGACGATCGATCTGATTGGATTGATCTCCAAATTTTCGTCCGACGTAGACTAATTCCGCTTTTGAATTTATAGCCAGAATATCTTTAGAGACTAGATTGTCATGCAGTATAACATCTGCCTTCTGAATCGCTTTACATCCTGCAATAGTTAATAAACCAATATCACCTGGACCTGCGCCAACAATTTTAATTTCTCCAGTCTTTGCTTCTGTAAATATTTTTTCAGGGTTATCAAACTGATAGCTGTAATTTAATACATCTTTCGACTTTTGATTGGACACGAGTTTAAATGCCCTCTGAGTTTCCCCACTAAAAACAGGAGAAGCTAGCCCCAGTTGCTTTGCAGCCTTTGAGTAAAAGTCTTTACGTTCAGGATGTTTATCCGCACAACCATTCAGAGTGATTCCAAAGGTCTTGCTAGTCAGAATCTCCTTGATCAAACCTATAACATCTACCAAGTGAATCAAATTTACTGGAACGTTGGGATTTTTTAACTCCCTTTTATTTGCTAAGAATTTCCCTGGATGTCTATCCGGACCTATTAAGCCTGCTAATCTTAAAATTGTTAAACGATCACCACAGTGTTGCTTCAATAAATACTCTGCCTTTACTAAAGCCTTTCCTGAAGCCTTTTCAGGAGTGACTTCCTGATCTTCCGTTACCCAATCGTTGGTATTCCCATAAACGGATGTAGAACTGATAAAAATCACGTTCATATCATCCTTCAAAAATGGAATGAGCTCCTTAATTTGTTCTACAAATACAGACTCGACTTCAGGGATTCGTTTTGGCGGAAAATTGATGATTACGGTGTCTACTTCATGAAAAAAGGTGGACGCATCTCCTGCGATATGATCGGATTCGACAGACAGTCGAACGATATGATAGGGGTTCGACGATAAACGCAGCACTTTCTCGAGTGAGGTGGAAGACCCCGTCACATGATATCCCTCTTCTAAAAGAGCTTCGGCCAGTGGCTCTCCGAGCCAACCAAGTCCCAATATGCCTATTCTATCAGACACTTACTTCTTGTAGTTTATTGTTCTGTAATTGAACACGCGTGCAATAACTCCACGCATTGCCTTCGGATGTGCCCAAGAACAAGTGCCCAATTAATTCATTTTTTTTATCTGAAAAACGAACACCAACTTGCCCCGTACTTTCCCGATAAAAATAATAGGTATTTCGGATCTTTCCTTTCTCCAGATGAGGCTCATCTTTTCGAACAGGACCGATTACCAATTGAATTTCTTTATTTTCTGTGATCAGTTCAAGCTCAATATCTTTTTCAAATCTGATTTCAGTTAATTCCGAAAAGGTCAATTGATCTCCTTGAGCCGTTTCATAAACTGTAGATGGTGCATTTCGATACAAATAATCAAATAAAGGATGTAAATATTGATCCGAACTTAATCCTTTTGTCATTTGACAGCGACCAAGGTAAGGGTCATCTTTCCATTCAAAAGGTTTAATTTTAAAGGTTCCCCTTTCATTATCCGATCGGACTTGCTCCCATTCACGGGCATAAACCAGATATTCTTCTATCGGCTCTCCATTCTCGCAGTGACTTTTAATGAGTTCGACTACTTTTTCTGGGTTGAGATTTTTATACCAAAAATGACCATCCTCCACAATACAAGTCGGAGCATCCTCACACCTCCCATTACATCTCGTCTTAATGGTGTGCACTTCATCCCATAACTCTTCATTTCTCAGGTAAAGCCGTGCAGCCCGAGACACCTGTTCAGCGCCTGCCTTTCTGCATGAACCTCCGTCACAAAAAAGAAATGTGTGTTTTACTTTTTCCAACGATTTACCCATAATTTATTTCTCCTACCTTTTTAGATACCGAACTAAGTAATGGCGACATAACGCTATTCATTCTTGTATAATTTCTAATAAGACTAGGAACATAAAACGGACAATCCAGCCCACCAAAGGCTCGCATGAATTATCAACTTTTATCCCGAAAGTCTCATTTACCGCTTACAGGCAGGTCTTCTGACTCATTTCCATAGTAGACAACACCTTCCCATTGAATAAAATCAACAGTGGCTTTTTTGTTGTTCTACTGCTCTACTCCATTCGAACGGAAACTCACAGCTGCGGGAACAGTCTTGGAATTTCACCAAGTTCCCTTTTAAATCTATTTTATAGATACCTAAAAGCTGTCCAAATATAATCAAAATAACGCCAAGATTTCTACTCGCTTATTGACGACTTCTTCACAAGAAAATCCTGAATAAAATGACAACGTTCTAACACGGTCAATTGTGGAACATCTATGATGTCAAAACCTTTGTCAAGGTATAGTTTCCGCATCACTCTATCCAATTCCAAGAAGGATTCAAAAGTTTGCGGACGTTGTTCGTCCGTCTCGTAAATCTCCTCCCATGGAGGTGTGAAAAAAACAGTTTTCTGATAATATTGATGAAATGGAAAATTCAGCAGTTCTTTTGGCACTCCTTTCTTTTCAACTAGAAGATAGGCGATATTGTCCAATAGACTTCGATCACAGAACAACGTTTCCGACTGCGTATTTATTCGCTGAATAGACTCCTCAAAAACGAGTTGCGTAAATCGTTCGATATTTTGCCAAGGAGTTCCATCTGACCCTCTATTTTGCTCATTTTGAATAACCCACCGGGAAACTTCATGCATGACTGAGTAACCACTTTTTTGCAATTGATTAATCATTGTCGTTTTACCAGAACCAGGAATACCTGTAATGATATATTTTTTCAGAAATGACACGCGCTCTATTTTGTCCACCAAAAAGAAAATTCAAATACCGGGTAAAGGTGAAGAAAATAAAACAATCCAATGATTAAAAAGGTGGTGAAAAAAGTCGTTTTGTAGTTGACCGAAGCTACCCGATTGATTTCTTCAAATTCTATCGGACGATTATTCTCTCCGATATATGGTTTATAAACCAATTTTCCACCATAGTAATTAGGACCTCCAAATCGACAATTCAAGATATAGGCCAATGCAGCTTCTGGATATGCTGCATTTGGGCTACTGTGTTTTTTCCCTTCTCTAAAAACAAATATTAGACCTCCTAATCGAAACGATACAAGTAACATAAAAATCGCCGTTAATCGTGCGGGAATATAATTGACAACATCATCTAGTTTTGCAGAAAATTTCCCAAATAAATGATACTTTTCATTCTTGTAGCCAACCATTGAATCCAAAGTGTTGATCATTTTATAGGCCATGGCTCCGGGCACACCAAAACAGGCAAAGAAAAATAATGGTGCAATGACCCCATCACTTAGATTTTCAGACAAAGTTTCAAATGTTGCTCGTTTAATGCTCTGTTCGTCCAAATTAGTCGTGTCACGTCCAACAATCCATGAAAGTCTTTTCCTACCTGCTTCAAGTCCCTCCTTTTCCAAAACTTTAAGTACTGCTTTTCCTTCCTTTACCAATGTCTTATTCGCCAAACAATAAAAAAGCATCATCGAAGAAAATAGAATGTTCGCTATCCACCACTCAGCTTGTTGAAAATAAGCTATTATCCCGAAAGGGATTATAAAAGACAACGTGACTAAAACAATCACCATCCCCAATCCTTTCAGCAGTTTCTGGTTCCCTTTATTTAACCCTTTTTCAAAAAAAGAAATCAACTTACCGTATCCCACAATGAGGTGCGGTAGCTTCTGAGGATCACCAAACAGGGTATCCAGAAGAATGGCTACAACTAAAATTACGATACCGATCAATTCTTGCTCCATGATTTTAATCCATTGATCAGAAGCTCGTTTCGTTCGCTTCCTTGTGTCGCTACTCGAATGTATTCCCCCTCCAATCCTTTAAAATTGGTTGCATCCCTCACGAGCAGTTGATGATTGATGAGAAGGTATTCTTTTAATTCACTTGCTTTTCCATGATGGAGTTTGATCAGAAAATAAGAGGTAGAAGACTGCCGACATTCCAGTCCATCTAATGCATGAATTGCTGCCCAAAGTTTCTCCTTCTCGTCAAGCAGCAATGATAAATCAAAACGGAGCGTTGCATAATTATGAAAGATAAATGTCCCTGCTAAAACAGCCATGGCATTCACTGACCACGGCATCTTTTTCCCTTTTAATCGCTGAATAAAACTGCCATTGGAGATAATATACCCCAATCTTAACCCCGGAATAGCAAATGTTTTGGTTAATGATCGAACCACTGTTAAGTTCTGGCATAATTGGGTTTTTTCGACGAACGAAGTGACGTGTTTTGTAAATTCAATGTAAGCCTCGTCAATCACAAAATGAACATGCGGCTTTTTTTGAACTAAGCTCCATAAGAAATCACTGGACCAAATCTTGCCATCTGGATTATTGGGGTTGCAGATAAATACGCAATCTGTCTCCACATTTTCCAATTCATTTTCCTCGATTCGGTAAATGCTGATATCATTTGACAAACAGGCATCTTCATATTCTGAAAAGGTAGGTACAACGATTGAAGCCGTCTTTCCAGATAAAACATGACCCAATAAATAAAAAGCCTCAGTTGCGCCATTTGTAAAAAGAAAGGCGTTCTCATTTAATCCATAAAAGCCTGCCGCAAGGACGTTTAGTTCATGTGCAACGGGAGATGGGTAATTGTTTATTTTTAATAAGTTTTCTTGTAAGAAATTCATTAATTTTCTTGGACATCCACCGTGATAAACATTCGAACTAAAATTCGCTTTGAGCTCAATGTTCACATTATGAAGATCATCTCCGTGTCCCTCTAGCATAGTCCTATTGAATGTCTTTTAGAATGGCTTCCATATCGAGGTGATGATCAACTAAATCAGCAAGCTGTTCATATTGGCCTTGTCTAAACGACTGATAATCAAACGTCTTTCGATCGGGATATTTTAATCGTAATAATTCGTTGACCACCTCAACATTATCAAAAATGCCATGCATATAGGTTCCCCAACTCATTTTTCCATCATAATAGCCTTCCGGCTCACCGTCCACCATATTCAAGTGTAAACCTTTGGGGCTACTTGTTTCTCCCATATGGATTTCATACCCAACACAGACCTTGGATTTATTTTTAAAGCGAAACTGACGCTGAAGTGTTTGTTTCTTTCTGGTCATCACCGTTTCAATATTAAAAACTCCGAGCCCTTCAACGACACCCTTATCCGATTCAACCTGATGCGGATCACTGATTCGCTTTCCAAGCATTTGATACCCTCCACAAATACCAATAATTGGAATTTTATTGTGTTTTGATTTGATAAAATCAGCGACCCCTTCTTCTTTTAGAGACAACAAATCTTCAATGGTATTCTTGGAGCCTGGCAGAATCAAAACATCTGCCTTTTCCAGTTCTTTCTGATCCCTCGTATAATAAAGACAAACTCCCTCCTCTTGTTCGAGCGACTGAAAATCTGTATAGTTGGACATGTAGTTCAATTGAACCACAGCGATATTTAATGCCCCCTCCTGAGCCTGTGTATTGCGATCACTCAGCGCCACAGAATCCTCTTCCTCAATCACAATGTCTTTGGCATAGGGTAATACCCCCAAAACAGGAACACCAGTGAGATCCTCTAGCATTTTCTTTCCATCTTCAAATAAAGCGGCATCCCCTCTGAATTTATTGATGATAATGCCTTTGAGTAAAGCTCGCTCCCACTCCTCAAGAAGCGCGATCGTCCCATAAACACTTCCAAAAACTCCACCCCGGTCGATATCAGCGACAAGGTAAACGCAGGCATTTGCCGCCTTTGCCATCCGCATATTGACAATATCTCTGTGTTTCAAATTCAATTCACTGATGCTTCCAGCACCTTCCATCACGATCGGCTCATATTGAACGGACAACCGATTAAAAGCAAGCTTAGCTTCTTCAAACAAGTTTTGCTTATTGTTTCCTAAAAAATAGTCTCTCGCAGTTTGGTCTCCTATTGGTTTTCCATTCAATACAATTTGAGATCGATTTTCAGAAGATGGTTTTAGGAGTACAGGGTTCATATCTGTAGAGCACGGAATTTCACATGCTTCTGCTTGTACTGCTTGCGCACGCCCGATTTCGTATCCTTCTGGTGTTGCATAACTGTTCAATGACATGTTTTGCGCTTTGAATGGTGCAGGTTGGTATCCCTTTCTTTTCATCCATCTACAGATACCTGCAACAATCCAACTTTTCCCAACGTCAGAACCAGTACCAACAAGCATTATTGGTCTCATAGCTTATTTTTTGCCGAAAATACAAATTCTTGGGTGGAAATTGGAAAACCACTTAAACGAAGAAAGAAATCTACTCTAGAATTTACTTTTCTCCATCCCCCGAAACCCCTCAATCCTCTCCAAACAAATCTCCTCCGTTAATTTCAAAAACATTTCTGTCTCCTGCTTCCAAAATTCAATTTTATCAATATCTACAGGAAACTCTTTCTCATTTTTGTAACGACCACCGATATAAGCATAGTTCAGCAGATCAAACAACTTCCTCTTTTCTTCATCATCATAATGAAAAATACCCTTTAAACGAACATGATATTTTACATTCCTATCACGTAACGCTAATAAATTATGCTCATGCATGTTATAATGACTAAAAACCATTTCAATAGCAGTGTAACACATTTCTACTGATTGTTGAAGCATAAATGAGGCCCAAACAAGGTCTTTTTCTGATATGTAAAAATTAAATCCTTTAATTGCTTTTTTTGCATCACCATACCATTTTTCAAAATCGGCTTCAGCAATCTCTCTTCTGCGGGTTCGAGAGAAATCATTAAAAGAAGCAAAGTCAAAACGATCTGAATTATATAACACAATACCTTCCTTCTTGATATCCGAATAGAAATATTGATTTTATTCCAATGCCTGATTAACAGTATTGATTGCGACAACTAATGTTTGTACAACAATTTCCGAATCTGTAAAAGCATTCCGAAGTTAACCGACAAGTTTACGTTTACTTGCGCTATCCTCTGTAACAATCAAAATACCAAGATCACTTTTCTTTCCTTGTACTGCACCTCGCTTTAATTTATAATCGCCACGGGCATAACTTCCAAAAGTAAAATAATTTGCGCACGTTCAGTATCTAAAATTGTTTGCCCAATGTACTCTAAATCTGATATTCTTTCAGAAGGAAGGTACTTTAATATTTGGGTTAGGTCTATCATAAACCTGGAACACGCGAAAGTTATCATTTTTCAAGAATAAAAATACTTTTTTTCAATGTATAACCTAGGCTTAAGTCTCTGTGTTCGGTACTTTTTTGTATTCTTTCTTTGAGTATACAGTAAATTCGATTAATTTAGTCATTCACTTCAAGCAAATGACATAGTGCAATTGCAAAGACGCTTTGAGACGAATATGGTGTCACCTCAATGGAAACTGCGTGAACATACATGTATGTAAGTCATCTAAGTCTGTAAAAACTTGGCTAATTACACGTATTATATCTGAAAAAGAATTTAAGGTTTAAAGCGATTTATTGTGACACATTAAAAAAGAATCTACACAAAGATGGTGGCTTTCTTATCGATATCCCTGTAACAGATTATAATCATCTAAAGCTAATAAGAACAAGCCTTTATGAAGCTATTGAAGCTTTAACTGATCGTCAGGAGCATGCTGGCAATATGGACAACGGAGTAAATTATTCCATTTACTGGATACAATACCTTTTAAAACATACCGAACTTGAAAGTGAGTATAAAGGGCTTTCTCAGATGATAGAATGAGAATGTGGCTAAAATTATTTTTTTTGTTGAACTCAATTATTATGTTTCATGTATAAATTATGCACGAAGTATGGCTGAAATATGTATTGAGCATGTGTGAAGTATGGAGTAAGTATGGGTTTTCAGTGGGGTTGAGATTATTTGTGGCAGATTTCTACGATCATTATGATATTAGAGAAAAATTCTGAAAAACCATCCCAGTTAAGAACGGTTAAGCACGGATCATTACGAACCAATAAGGGAAAGTGGATTGATTTGGAAAAGGGAATTTTGTCTAAAAAGGCTTAAAAAACCGTTTTTGAATAAAAAAAATAGTCATACAAAAGTATTCGGGAGTATGTGTAAAACATATGGGAGCATATTGATTTTACTGGGATTTCGGCAGTTTGACATTTCTTTTTCGGTAACGAATCGTAATTTCCCATAACAAAACGTAACGTTCGGCAACATTGAATAACATAAATTATACTTTTAACCGAATAAAACATGGTTCGATCAATTTTTCAGTAACAAACAGTAACAACAACCTGAATTTGAGTAACGTTACCAAAAAACAATAATTAAGCTATAAATGGTGTTGATTGAATAAAGGATATGATGAGAGAGAAAACGTGTACTATTTGTAAAGAGCCTTTTACCTACAAGAACAAATCAAAGCAATATTGTTCTAATGCCTGTAAGCAACAAGCCCTGAGGAATCGACAAAAAGTTAAATTAAAGCAGTCTATCTATGCTATGGAAGGATTGAACGGAACACATAACGTTAAACTCATTAATCGAATGTTCAATACTTGCATCAGACAAACCGAATCTATGTGTAAAGGAATGTCGATTCATTATTCCATCATAATATTCATGAAGAAAATGATTCAATCCTTAAAGCTAAATGCTCCTGTTGATTCGAAATTGAAAAAGCAATTAGATCGAATGAAAGGAATAATGACAACGCTTTATAAGTATTCAAAAAACAACCAATGTGAATACGGTTATGTTTGTTTTGATCAAAGGACGTCAAATAATACCTTAAACGCTTTGAATCAAATTAAACGGTTGCGTAAAAAGTCAGACAGTAACAATTGACACGTACTGACATGTCAGTAAATCATTAATCTTGAAAATCAATAAACTATGCTAATTCAGCCAATATGTCTGAGTTTATTATTTTGACATCAATTTGTGTTACCATATAGTAAGGTAATTTATATAAATCCAGAAAATAAAGGAAGTGCATACTTAAAATAAGACTAGACGCACTTCAATACAGGATTTGAACAGTGATGTAATTATTACATTACTTTTACGTTATATAAATAGGCGAATTGTAATTTTATGGAAGCAGAATTCAAGGAATATTTGGAAAATGTCAGACAGGTGACGGAGGTCATGTTTGAAGAGAATTTTCAGCTATCCGATATTGGACTGTCTTCCAAAATTGCGTTTGATTGGTCAAATGCTGGTATTTACTTGAGAGAGCGAAAGAGTAAATACCGTAGAAAGTACAACGGCGTTGAATATGTCTGGTTGAGATTGGTAAAAGAACTACGTGAGTTTGGCTTACCGGTCCCATCTATTTTAAAGTTGAAGAAATTTCTATTGTCTGAAATGGATTTAATGGAGCATTACACTTCTCTGTTTGAGCGTGAGGAAACAGAGGATGTTTTCTGGAATGAGTTCATTGAAGGAATTAAAGAAACCTTTCAAACACCAGATAATTTAATTGCTGCCGTTAAGCAGGGAAGAAAAACAGTTTATTTGAGTAATACGACATTATCAGTTTTGCTGTTTTCAATAATCCTTTCGCAAAGTAATGTGCATTTGGCTGTAACTAAGAAGGGAGATTGCATGGTCTTTGACGAAAGTCCCATGCAAGACCTTTTATCTTCTTCTCTATTAATGAGTCAGCCTTATATCTGTATTCCGATTAATCATATTGTATCGGAGTTTATGGGGCGGGAAGATTTGTATAAGTTTAATCTGAATGAGTGTGGATTAGATTTGACAGAGGAAGAAACCAAAATCATTGATTTGATAGGTGAGGGTGGTATCAATTCATTAACCGTAAAATTTGTTGATGGAGAAGTCAATTTAATTGAGACGGAAGAAAAAATGGATATCAAAGAAGCCAAAGGGCGTTTGGTAGATTTGATCCAACGAGGAGGTTATCAGGAAATCTCCTACAAAACCGTAAATGGTAAAATTGTCAACATTAAAAGGACGACAAAGCATAAATAATGATTCATGCGTGTGTGTGTGTGTGTGTGTGTGTGTGTGTGTGTGTGTGAAGAATCATCATTTAATTTAAGGCATGTGGCCAGAATAACTGGCGCAAATAGAGAAGGAAAACAAGTTGTTATCAGAAAAACTGAAACCACTTGTGCAGTATCAAAATTAAATGTTGAGTATTAAAAAGTGTAGAGAATTATTAGGAGAGACAGGAAAAAAGTGGACAGATAAGCAAATTGAAAGTGTTAGAAATTTTCTAACCGATTTAGCCAAAATCAATCTGTCTATTCTAAAACAAGTTGTAAAAAATAACCCAACAGTGTTGTCTGTAATGCTATGAAAAACAAAAATCAAAACGTATGAAGAAGGTAGCAATAATGTGTAGAGTAAGCTCTGATGAACAAGCAAAGGGATATAGTTTGGATGCGCAATACGAAGCGCTGACAAAATATTGTGAACGGAACGAATATGAAATAGTGTATTCGTTCAGAGAGGATCATTCTGCAAAAACCTTCAATATCAGAATTAGTCAGCTCCATATCTTTTTTGTCCTCTTCCTTTAAAGCAGTTTCTTCATGACAAATCAACAAGACAGAAGACAAACCGAGCGATATGAAGAATGAGAACTTATTCATTTAATTACACATTAGATTTATAAACTAAAAGACCAATTTTACAGGAATCAAGTGGTTTTAAGGACAACCAGTAATTCGATTTACCTTGGGAGAAAGCAGTTACCTCAAACTTGTAATCCTTGCCTTCGAATGTGTAAGTGAGATAATTTGAGAATATCTCAAAGTTTTCACTAATAGTCAGGTCAATTGTATCCAGTACTTCGTAATTCTCACCAGAACATTTTTTGAAAGAATTAACTCTAGTCGAATAAGTCCATTGTTTTGAAATACACGAGGCACTAACTTCTTCATCAAGAATTTTTTGTAAAACCGTATGATCAAAACTCATGGACTTAAATACATATGCATGAGTGACCCCATCTTCTTCATAAGTGAGTTTGAGTTCATTCTCAGTAACCTCATATACGTATAGAAAGAATTCTCTGATATTTCCTGACTCCGTTGTATATAATTCGATAATGCTATCATTTCGAGTTATTATACTTGAGCTCCAACCAACTTGACCACAAGGATATTGTACAGAGTGCATACTATCCGAGGTAATGTATATTTCACTTTCATCAAGAGGATCTAGATCATCAATTTCACCATCACTGGTAATTCCTTGTTCAGAAACATTTGTCCACAGACCTTGAATCTTCGGATCGATTTGTCCAAAGACTTTGTAACCAAAAAAATCAAGAGTACAAGAAAAATATTTGTTGAAACATTCATAATTCAATTGAAACATTGTTGAAACAAATTTATTAAATCAGATTAGACGCTTATTTCGAAATGCAATTCCAGAGCCTGATTTCAAATACTTTTCATACTCATATGCTTTAAACTTATCTGATAAGGCTGTGTAACCAATTAAATCAACAGGTAAACGACTAGCAGTATAAACAACTTCACCTCTACCATGTCGGGTCAATCTTTTTTCAATGTCTTGTGTACATCCAGTATAAATGGTTCCATCCGAACACTTGAGTAAATAAACATACCACATAGGACGAATTTAAAATAAAAAAGCCTCAGTGGACCGCGTCCACCGAAGCTCGAGTTATCATTATCTATTTCGCACCTAATTTAAATTTAGTAGCGAAGCTCTCCTGCGCTAAAGCTACGGAGAGCGAAGGTGGAACCGGAGGGGATCGAACCCTCGTCCTAACAACGAGTCTATGTAGTTTCTACATGTTTATTTTGTGATTATTTGTTAGACCATAAACTGAGCACAAACACCCTACTTATGGCTTAAGTTGCGATTAGATTCGCACTAGTATCACAACCCTACCAGTACTAAACCAATTCATGATACCTAAAATCCGAAACCATTGGTTAAGGTTTCAGTAGGCAGTTAGTTCCCCTTACTTTACTTCGGGTGGAATTAAGGTAATTAGACTGAGTCCGAATTACGCAGCTAACGCGTAAGAATTATTGTTGTCAATTATTCTTGAATACATTAATTTTTAACGAGAATAAATGCATTGCTCGACATGCTTGTACATCTACTGCTATTGCAGTCAAATCCAAGTCGGCCCCAAAGAACGTTCTACAAAGATACAGCTAAAGCCTTGCAGCGTCAATGTTTTTAACAATTATTTTAAGTTTTCAAAATTGTAATGACCTAAGTATTTATACGACCATATTTTATATAGTTTTGTACACTTAAAATTTAGATGCCCAATGACTAAACTTGCTATCATTAGAGAAGGAAAAGTTCCGCCAGACAAAAGAGTTCCTTTTACTCCGAAGCAAGCGGCTGCGCTTCAAGAAAAATTTCCTAATGTTCAGGTAAAGGTGCAAACCAGTACAATAAGAGCATATAAGGATGAAGAGTACAAGGCGCACGGTTTAGATGTTGTAGAAGACATTACTGATTGTGATGTAATGATGGGGGTTAAAGAGGTAAATATTGAGGATTTAATCCCGAACAAAAAATATTTCTTCTTTTCGCATACCTTTAAAAAGCAACCGTATAACAGAAAGCTTCTTCAAGCAATCATTGATAAAAAAATTCAATTAATTGATTACGAAGTATTGGTAAACGAAGAAGGTACTCGTATCATTGGTTTTGGAAGGTATGCCGGAATTGTTGGGTGTTACAATGGTTTCTTAACCTACGGTGTAAAGCATAATTTATATACGCTTAAACCTGCGCACGATTGTGAAGACTACGCGGAACTTAAAGAAGAATTGAAAAAAGTTAAACTACCGGCAAATACTAAAATCATCGCTACTGGTTTTGGGCGTGTAGGTAGAGGAGCCAAAGAAATTATTGATGCCATCGGTATCCGCGAAGTAGATACGGCAAGCTTTGAAAATGATACTTTCGATGAAGCTGTATTCACGCAAATGGAAGCTGAAGAATATACAGCTCGTGAAGACGGAGCTCCATTTGATAAAGATGCCTTTTATAAAGATGGATCAAATCATAAATCTACATTCCCACGTTTCTTGGGAATTGCCGATATGTATATTGCCTGCCATTACTGGGGAGCAAAAGCACCTTTTATATTTACGCGCGAGGATTTAAAAAGAAACGACCTTAAACTAAGTGTCGTTGCGGATATTTCTTGCGATATAGATGGACCTGTAGCTTGTACTATTCGTCCTTCAACCATTGCCGATCCAATATACGGATACAATCCAAGCTCGGAAGCAGAAGGTGATTTTATGAGTTCAGACAATATAGCTGTAATGGCAGTTGATAACCTTCCATGTGAGTTACCGAAAGATGCTTCAGACCATTTTGGATCCGTTTTAACGGAGAAGGTTATGCCAAGTTTGTTCGGAAATGATGAAACTGGAATTATAGCTCGTGGATCTCAGACTGATTTAGAAGGAAATCTTATGCTTCGTTTCGCTTATTTAGAGAATTATTTGGCGGGAAAAGAATAAATTTTCAACTTTCTTATTGGAATCTTAAATTTAATTTCTCCCTCCCTATCTTATTAATTTAACACGATTTAACAGCTTAATTGTGTAATTATCTAGGCTTAAAACGTTTATAATATGGATACGGCAAAATAATTGAACAAAATTGAAACTTCAGTTGTATTCAACAGTAAATAACATTTACCATTTTTTGATAAAGAATTGCGAAATAGACTTGACAAGAGGCACTTATTGACGTAAATTTGGCAATTCAATTGTTTAACGTAATAATTTAAAGGAAACCAAAGCATGAGGCAGTTAAAAATTACCAAATCCATAACCAACCGTGAATCACAATCATTAGATAAGTATTTACAGGATATTGGTAAAGAAGAACTGATTACTGCCGAGCAAGAGGTTGAGTTAGCTAAAAGAATCAAGCAAGGAGATCAAATTGCCCTTGAAAAACTAACAAAAGCTAACCTTCGTTTCGTTGTATCGGTTGCTAAGCAGTATCAAAATCAGGGGTTAACATTACCTGATTTGATCAATGAAGGAAATTTGGGTCTTATTAAAGCAGCACAAAAGTTTGATGAGACACGTGGTTTCAAATTCATCTCATACGCGGTGTGGTGGATTCGCCAGTCGATTCTACAGGCACTTGCAGAACAAGCACGTATTGTTCGTTTACCATTGAACCAAGTAGGTTCTTTGAACAAAATTAATAAAGCATTCTCTAGATTAGAACAAGAGTACGAACGTCCACCTTCAGCAGAAGAACTGGCAGAAGTACTTGAAGTTCCAGAAGAGAAAATTAAAGAAAGTTTAAAAGTTGCAGGGCGTCACGTATCTATGGATGCGCCACTTTCTTCTTCGGAAGACGGAGGTACATTAATGGATGTTATGGCAAATGGAGATTCTCCAAAAGCAGATAGATTGCTTATGGCAGAGTCACTGCAAAGAGAAATTGAACGTTCACTATCAACGTTAACAGATAAAGAGCGTGAAATCATTAGATTGTTTTTCGGAATCGGAATGAATCACGGTTTAACCCTTGAGGAAATCGGAGCGAAATTCAACTTAACACGTGAGCGTGTTCGTCAAATCAAAGAAAAAGCAATTCGAAGATTAAGACACACTTCACGAAACAAACTACTGAAAGCCTACTTAGGCTAAGAATTAAATCCCGACCTCAGCGTCGGGATTTTTTTTGCCCTAAAGTTTAAAACCTGTTGAAATCTACTGCCCATTTTTTGGGCCTTTTTTTTCCTCAAAAACGATTAAGGCCTTACATTTGCACAAAAAATAGCCCCTTGCATTCCGGGGCCCTCAAAATTAAATTGAATGGAATCTGTACTAGGATACGAAAAAGAGTTAAAAAGCTATCTTGACAAAGAAAGAGCAGCAGTTAAGCTTGCCAACTTTGTAGGGAATTTACTTTACAACAAAGGTATTGAGCTTGTATTGTTTAGAAATCACTTAGTCGACATTACTGCTTCGGAAGTGATTAACTTACATGACTATGCTAAGAAAACTGTGGGGAAAGAAATTTTCATCTCTACTACCTCTGCTTTGGCAGAAGAGCTTTATAACCTTGACATTCCACCCGCAAAAATTGACATAGGAAAATTAGCTTACGAGTGGATTTCAGAAAAAGATAACTTCGCTTCTACTTCAGATTACCTTAAAAATAAGCTTGGTTCATTAATTGAAAATAAAGACTTCGCACTTGAGCCAAGAGATGTTGTACTTTACGGTTTCGGACGTATTGGACGTTTAGCTGCTAGAGAATTAATCAAACAAGCAGGTAAAGGACAACAATTGAGAATTAGAGCAATTGTTACTAGAAATACTTCTGATGAACAATTAATCAAAAGAGCTGCTTTATTAAGAAATGACTCTGTGCATGACGAGTTCAAAGGAACTGTTGATGTTGACCTTGAAGGAAAGAACTTGATCGTTAATGGTCAGATTATTAAAATGATTGAAGCAAGTAATCCAGAAGATATTGATTACACCGCTTACGGAATCAACAATGCTTTGATTATTGATAATACAGGTATTTTCAAGGATAAAGAAGCTTTATCACGTCACCTTTCAAGTAAAGGAGCCGAAAAGGTTCTTTTAACTGCGCCAGGCGGAGGTATTCCAAATATAGTTTACGGTATTAACCATGGAGAATTAGATCTTGAAAACGAGAAAATCTTCTCGGCAGCTTCTTGTACCACAAATGCTATTTCACCAATATTAAAAGTTATTGAAGATAATTTCGGTGTTGAAAAAGGACATATTGAAACAGTACATGCCTATACGAATGACCAGAACCTATTGGACAACATGCACAAGAAAGCACGTCGCGGTCGTTCAGCAGCAATTAACATGGTAATTACTTCTACAGGTGCTGGTAAGGCAGTAACCAAAGTAATCCCTTCGTTATCAAATAAACTTACCGCAAACGCTGTTCGTGTACCAACTCCTAATGGTTCACTTGCTATAATGAACCTTACTCTAAATAAAGAGACTTCGGTTGAAGAGGTAAACGCAACGATTAAAGAAGCAGCTTTAAAAGGTGCTTTAGTAAATCAGATTTGGTACTCAATGGATGAAGAGTTAGTATCTAATGACATTATTGGAAATGTTTGTTGTTCGGTTTACGATGCTCCTGCTACTTTAGTATCACCTGATGGAAAAAGTGTAGTACTTTATACTTGGTACGATAACGAGTATGGATATACGAAGCAAGTTATTCGTTTAGCGAAGTATATTGCCAAGGTTAGAAGACTTATTTACTACTAGAACTCTAATAAATATAATACTTAAAGGCCGCCTGAACAGCGGCCTTTTTTATTTGGGTTTCCTATTTTAAGCGCCATTATTATTTTTTATTAAGTATCTTATTGCTGATATTTGATAAAAACAAAACAAAAAACCATGTTTATGAAAAAATTCTTTACACTTTTAGCTATTGCTTGTGCACCGCTTGCTATGGCTCAGTCTACTTATGCTGTTGGAGCAACAGTAAACGACTTTACAGTTACTGATACAAAAGGTAACTCACACAATCTTTATACGATAACGGCTTCTGGCAAGTACGTTTTCTTGGATTTCTTTTTTGACACGTGTCCTCCTTGTATTTCTACTTCTCCAGTTTTCAATGAATTCTACGACAAGTACGGATGCAATACAGGTGACGTTTATTGCTTAGCAATTAACAATGGTACAGATAATAATGCAGAAGTAGACGCTTTTAAATCTACTCATGGTGGTTCAACCAACCATGCTCCTGCAGTGAGTAACGAAGGTGGTTGTGCAGCTGTGGACACTGATTTCGGTGTAAGTGCTTACCCTACTTACGTATTAATTGGGCCTGATAACAAAGTAATTGCTAACGATATTTGGCCAATTTCAACTGTGGCTAATCTTGAAGCAGTATTCCCTTCGGGATTCTCTCCTTCACCTATGGCATGTTCTTTTGCTTCAGTTGAGGAAGAAGAAGCTTTATCGGCTTTATCTGTATTCCCTAACCCTGCTGTGAACACATTTGCAATTTCCTATTCAGCTGAAACTGCTGGAACAGTATCAATCAACATCTTAAACATGGTTGGTCAAACTGTTTTAACAACTACTACTTCTTCAGTTACTGGAACTAACAACGTTAACTTTGATGCTACTGAATTAGAAGCTGGACAATACATTGCTCAGGTTACTTTAAACGATAAAATTGAGAACATTAAATTTCAAGTTACTAAGTAATTAGTAAGAATATAATTGAAGAGACCCAGGCCTTTTGGTCTGGGTTTTTTTGTATCATAATATTTTTAAAAATTAGCGGTTATTTGCATAGGGGAACCTAATTTTGATTCGACTTAACTCAAAACATATTGAATGCGACACTTCCTATTAACTCTCTTATTTTGCTCGGGCTATTTAATAGCGCAAGAAAAGAGCACGATAAGTGGATATTTAAAAGATGCCGAAACAGGTGAAGCCATGATTGGAGCAAAAGTTTATGTTCCAGAACTTGGCCTAGGAGTAATTGCGAATACGTTCGGATTTTACAGTCTCACGCTAGAGAATGGCGAATACGAAGTAATCTTCAGCTTTGTAGGAAAAGAACCAGAAAAAAAACTGATTACCCTTGATCAAGACATTGAACTGGATATTCAGTTTAAACCCAAAGGAACTTTAGATGTCGTTACTGTCGTTGGTCAAAAACAAGAACACGAAACAACAGAAATGGGAACCATTGAGCTCTCCATGGATAAAGTAAAAACCTTACCAGTACTCCTTGGCGAGCGAGATATTATCAAAACAGCTCAATTGCTTCCTGGCATTCAATCTGGAAGCGAAGGCTCGAGTGGCTTGTACGTTCGAGGTGGCGGACCTGATCAAAATTTAATCCTACTCGACGGAGTACCAATTTATAATGCCAACCATCTCTTCGGTTTCTTTTCTGTGTTTAATGCCGACGCCATCAATTCTGTTAAGTTAGTTAAAGGTGGTTTCCCCGCAGAATATGGCGGAAGAATATCTTCCGTAATTGATATTCATATGAATGAAGGGGATATGAAACAAATTCATGGTGAAGGATCTGTAGGAATTATCTCTTCTAAATTAATGCTGAATGGGCCAATTATAAAGGACAAAACTTCTTTTATGATTTCAGCAAGAAGGACATATATTGACCTCCTAGCAAAACCATTTATAAACCTAGCCAACAAAAATGCCGAAGGAGATGAAGTAACAGGAGGTTATTTCTTTTATGACGTTAATGCCAAAGTGAATCATATTTTTAGCTCAAAGGATAGACTCTATTTTTCAGCTTACCTCGGTAACGATAAGTTTTACATAAACAATAGATACGAATACAATGATTTTTCAACGGGAGAAGGTAGAGTGGATGAGTCAACTGGGGGCATGAAATGGGGTAATAAGATTATGGCCTTAAGATGGAACCATAAATTCTCTCCAAAACTATTTGCCAATACCACCGTCAATTTTTCTGAATACAAATTCAATACTGGATTTTCTGGAAGAGATTATCTCGCATCAGACCCAAGTAATACCGCAGAAGATTTTTCTTTTGATTATGATTCTGGTATTTTAGATTGGGGAGGAAACATAAGTTTCTACTACTACCCTAACCCAAAACATAAAATTCAATTTGGGGTAGGCAACACCTATCACACCTTTACACCTGGCGTCAATCAAATACAAGTGAATGATCCAACAGGGGGGAATACTAACTTGACCTATGGCTCTGATAAGACTTTCGCACATGAATTTTTCGGCTACGTGCAAGATGACTTCATTATAGGCAAACGATTTATGATGAATGCTGGAGTTCACTTTTCAAACTTCGTCGTAAGAGATAAATACTATGGAGCGTTACAGCCAAGGGCTTCTATCAATTATAAGCTAGATGAGAAATCTTCGCTTAAAGCTTCATATGCAAGAACAGCACAATTCCTTCATCTATTGACCAATACAAGCATTGGCTTACCAACAGATCTCTGGGTTCCGGCAACTGATAGTATTGCTCCACAATTTGCTCATCAAGTTGCATTGGGGTATTCCAGAGATTTAAACAACGGTTACTATGTTTCAACAGAAGCATATTATAAAGATATGAGGAACCTTATTGAGTATAAAGAGGGTGCTAGCTTTTTCTCAAATACTGGAAATTGGGAAAGCCTTGTAGAAACTGGCCGCGGATGGAGTTATGGTTTAGAGGTTTTATTGGAAAAAAGAACAGGCAAAACTACAGGATGGATTGGATATACCCTAGGATGGACAAATAGACAATTTGAAAACCTGAACCAAGGTGAAATTTTTCCTTACAGATATGATAGAAGACATGATATCAGTGTTGTGGTTACGCATAAACTGAGTGATAAATGGGACTTTGGTGTAGTATGGGTTTACGGAACTGGAAACGCTGTTACACTTGCATTCCAAGAGTACGGAGCTATTCAGGATGGCGGTTTTGGTTCAGCCACTATTCAACACATTGAATCACGAAACAATTATAGAATGCCATCTTATCATAGACTTGATATTGGAGCAAACCTCCATAAAGAGAAAAAATGGGGAACTGCTACTTGGAGCTTTGGTGTTTACAATACTTACAACCGACAAAATCCTTTCTATTTAGAATACGGTTTATTAAAAGGTGGGAATGAACCAGTGCTAAAACAAATTAGCCTGTTCCCTATTCTACCTTCAGTTTCTTACAGCTTTAAATTTTAAGACATGAAAAAGATATTCTCACTTACTATATTAGCTAGTTTCTTCATTTCATGTGAAAAAGAAATTCCGTTGAATGCGGAACAGTCAGACCCTAAGTTGGTCTTTAACTCAATTTTTGAGGCAAATGATACCCTGTGGGTGAATCTTCAACGCAGTAAATCTATCATTGATCAAAATACAATTCACCCAATTATAACCGGGGCAAATGTTACTCTGCATCTTGGAGACGGTTCTTTAGTTGCTACATTAACCGAAACAACAGAAGGGAATTATTACCTGGCTTCTACCATGCCTGCAATAGGTGTTACCTATGAATTAAGGGCCGAAAAATCTGGTTATGTTTCCATCTCTGCCCAGTCTACAGCGCCACAACCTATTGTTCCAATAAGTATAGACACCTTAATGAATAGTCAAGGTAATCTCGAATTCAGCATTAACGTAAATGACCCTGCAGGAGAAGATAATTATTACAGTGTCACTTGTGTATCTTATTACGCCTATTTTGATTTTGAAACCTTTGATACCGTGTATTATGAAGATGCTTATTATTCTACAAATGAGACTTATGTAGACAATGGATTTGAAGATGTCGATGGTAAAACTTATGACCTTGAATTCTTTTTTAGCGACAAAACTTTTAACGGTCAAAATTTCACATTTACAGGAGAGCGTGATATTTATATGGAAAGTGATGAGGAACTCATTTGTCATGCTATCACAATTCGTAGCTTGAGTTATGATTTATATCAATACAAAATCTCCTACAATAAATACGTTGAAACGCAAGGGAATCCTTTTGCTGAACCGGTAAGAGTATATTCTAATGTAGAAAACGGTCTTGGTATTTTTGGAGGAGCAAGTATTTATTCAGATACACTTTGGGTGGAGTAAACTCCTTCTAATTCCAAGACAGTAGCTACCAACGATTTTATCCGTAACTTCGTTATTTTCCAAAACACTTAGAAATGCCGAAATTACTGGCACTCGTTGCGATACTATTTGTCTTTTTTTCTTGTAAAAAGGAAAAGACTACTTGGGGTACAAGCTGGACTGCTCCCTTGGTTCATGGCACCCTTACCCTCGATGACTTAATCGATACTTCTTACCAAGAAACAAATGGAGATGGATACTTATCATTCGTGATTAACGAACCTGTATATTCCTTTTCAGTCGATACTTTAATTGATTTACCCGACACAACAATCATCGCTAAATCAGCCATTGGAGTTCCTTCATTAACTGTAAATCCAGGATTTTCTTTTGGCGATAATTACGATCAAGAATATGATTTAGGGCAAATTGAATTAAAAGAAGTGCTGATTCAATCTGGTTTAGCTGATGTAAATATTACTTCTCCTTGGGAAGGAAAATCAACTGTAGACTTCTCTTTTACGGGATTAACATATTTAGGCATTCCTTTAACAAGAAGCTATAATCTTGAAGCGGGTTCAACGGAAATTCCTGCCACCATTACTGATCAATTAGATCTCTCTGCTCACTTAATGAATCTTACTGGATCAGATGGGAATAAAATCAATACCATTGAGGCAGCACTCACCATGGGATCAAATGAAACCGTTGACTCTTACACAATAACAAGTGGGGATAGCGTGATTTACGAGATATCATTTAAAGATCTTGTACCAAGCTATGCAAG
Source organism: Crocinitomicaceae bacterium (assembly GCA_022447665.1). Taxonomy (GTDB): domain Bacteria; phylum Bacteroidota; class Bacteroidia; order Flavobacteriales_D; family Crocinitomicaceae; genus JAKVAQ01. The sequence goes on along the minus strand of JAKVAQ010000035.1, from coordinate 2,832 downwards.
AGGATATTTTGGGTCATACACGTTTACAGATACAACGGGCATTAAACTCCCTTTTATGAATAAGATCTTATCGGGATCAATTGAACTAGATTCGATCGACTTGAACATGTCTATTCGAAATGGATTCAATCTTATTGCTCAAGCGAAGATTACTAAAGTTACTGGAATCAACACAAAAACAGGTAGTGCTGTTGATATGACATTCCCACTTTTAAATCAATCCGTAAACATTAATCCGGCCAGCGGTGGATACTATGATTTCACACCTACCTTCTACCCTTTTGAAATCAACAACTCCAATTCCAACTTATTGGCTTTCTTAGAAAACCTCTCCGATTCAATTGTATTGGGGTATGAGTTGAAGATTAATCCATTCGGTAATACATCAGGAGGACACGATGAATTTTTTCCTGGTTCTACCTTTGACCTATTTATAGATGGAGAATTTCCTTTGAGCTTTGGGGCAAATGCCATCACCATAGCCGATACATTAGCGATAGATTATACCGCAAGTACTTCTGTCACACCTACAGACGGAGTTATACGCATGAGTTATACCAATGGTTTTCCTTTAACAGCATGGGCATATTTAGATATTATTGATGCTGAAGGAAATAAAATCGGAGAAATCACTTCAGACGACATATTGAACTCAGGTACCTACGATGCTATCACCTATGCAACAACCCCTATGACTGGTTTAATCGAGTTTAACCTTGATTTGGAAACGATTGAAGCCCTAGAAAATGGTGCCAATCTTATACTCTATGTGCAGTTCTCCACTCCTTCTGGAGATAATATTAAAATTACTGAAGATGCATTCTTCGACTTTAACATAAACTCTAATCTTAACATCAACTTCGCATTATGAGATTAGGAAGATTATTTTTAGCAATTGGACTATTCACAGGAGGAAACGCCGTTTTTGGTCAGGAGTTTATGTATGTATTTGAGGATACTATAAACGAGGACAACATTCTAGAGATTCAGTCTTTCAATTATTACACGAGTAATCGAATGTCTAATGACTTTATGGACAAGTTTTTGTTTGGAGGGGAAATCACTCCTGAAATCAAAGACAGGACCTACGGAAGATTTGGAAATTATAACGCTGCTGGTGGAGAAGCTGAACAGTCCATAACGAATTACGTTCCCTCGATAGCTCCTATGGGAAGAGAAAAATACGGAATGATGCTTCGTTTTAGCGATAATCATTTTTTATCAGCCAATATCCCTACCGGAATCTTTGAATACGGAATGTATGGAAATGCCAATTACACCGGACAAACGAAAGAGCTGACTTTGGCTCATCTACAGTACCAGCATTATCAAAAGATGAGCGTCGGTTTCTTTGATAAGAAGACAATGTCTAACGTTACCATTGGTTATGTAGCTGGTTCAAAAGGAATGAACGCGCGTCTTGGTCCTAGTTCAATGACAACAACGGCAGCCGGTGATTCCGTGAACTTAGATGTCTCTGGGGTTGGGTTTCTCACCGATCGCTTCTTCCCGTATGCTGCTTTTTTAGGAAGTGGATTTGCCATTGACATGAACCTTAATTTTTTGTTCTACTCAAAGCAAGGTGTGCGACAGATCGTAAATCTGAAAATCAATAATCTTGGGATGATTTTCTGGAACAGAAACACCCGATCTTATGAAGTGGAAGATTCGCTTTCATACACTGGTTTTGAGTTTAACCAATTGATAAACAACGAATACAATTTTGAAGACTTCAGTATTGCAGATACGGTAAACTATAGAGAGGAAATCGGTAGAGTAAGTGATCCACTACCCGTTGAAATCGTTGTTCAAAAGTTGGCCGACAGAGGTTCACCAAACAAACTACAAGCTATTTTTGGTTTTAAAGCAATTTTAACCGCGGACTATTTCCCGTATTTATTTGCAGGGGCATATTATCAACCAACGCCTAACTTCTCAGGAAGTATGAGACTTTCATACGGCGGTTTTGGAGGATTACAATTTGGAATGCGGGCAAATTATTGGATTAAGGATAAAATGAGTCTGTCGCTAGGTACTCACAATTTCCTTGGAATGACCGTTAAGAATATTGGGATGGGTAGAAGTTTAAACATTAGCGCACGCTTTAAACTATAGGTATGAAGAGAATATTGATATTATTTAGCATTGGATTTGGGCTTGGCGTTTATGGTCAGAACATTCACTTTCTTAAAACATATGGTAACTCTGGCTATGATTACGGGAGAGATATTAAGCAAACCTTGGATACAGGTTATATCGCCACAGGAAGCTCGAGTAGTTTCAGCACAGGAACTGCAGATGCCTTTTTATTAAAAGTTGATTCATTAGGAAACTTCAAATGGTCGCATAGCTACGGTGGATTAGGTTCTGAATGGGGAGAGAAAGTAATCTTAGCAAACGACTCATCATTCGCTTTAGCAGGATATACAAATAGTTTTGGCGAAGGAGGATTTGACTTCTATTTAGTGAGAACCAATATTGATGGTTCACCGCGTTGGGAAAAGACCTATGGAGGTTCCGATTGGGACAGAGCATACAGTTTAGTTCAATTACCAGATAGCGGATTTGTAATTGTTGGTGAAACATACAGTTATGGTTCAGGAAATTTGGATGCTTACATTGTTAGAACCGATAGCTTAGGAGATACGCTTTGGACAAAGACTTGGGGAGGAGCTGAAGATGATTTCTTTAAAGGCGTTTATTTAGATGGAGACTCATTAGTTTTTGTAGGAGGTACAGAAAGTTTCGGGGCTGGAATGAAAGATGGAGTAATTCTAAAGACTGATCTTGACTTTAATATTGGCTGGGAGAAGATTATTGGAAAATCACAAA
>JAKVAQ010000034.1 GCA_022447665.1 Crocinitomicaceae bacterium | reverse complement strand
TCATAGAATTCATCATATTCAGCATTGCTCACGTAATCCGTTCTAAAAAACTTGAAGAGCTCCCCTTTATCCTTGGATAGTTGATCTCGAAATAAGAGGAACTCTCTATTGTTACTCGCTCCTGTTGTATCTCCCTTCAACGTATTCGATTCATGAAATATCACGTCACCTTCAGGTCTCCAAGCATAGCTTGTTTCTGGTTTCATTTGAACCAAATCTTGACCAAGAATTTTCACCAATTTAGTTTGAGCCTGAACCCCTAACCCGGTCAACATCAAACTACAGAGCACTATTATTTTCATACGGATAATTAAGAAGAAGGCAATTTAGCATTAATTCTCGCCAAAATAAAACTTTTTTAATTCTCCTAAATTCAATAAATTTAAGTTATGAGTAACGTTTTAATGGTCGTATTTATATTCTTCAGTACTGCCCTATTCGCTCAACGTGAATTTGTTTCGGAGGAGTTTGGATTTAGTATTGAATACCCCAGTAATTGGATTGAAGCGGGTAAAACAGGGAATTCTATATTCACCGTAGCTGATGGTCGCGATACAAAGGGAAAGATGGCCTTGGCTGATGTTATTGACGTAAGCGTTTCCAAGTCAGAATTCAACGGCGATATGGAAGCGATGAGCTTATCGTACAGAAAGCACCTGTACGACAGACCTGAATTTATTAAAGAAGAAATCACCGAAGAGAAGATCGTTTATTTCAAAGGAGTAAAAGCAATTGAAATTAAAGGAACGGCAAAAATTAAATCCGTTGGTGAACGACTGGTATGGCGAATGTATTTATTCGAATACAATGGTAATTATTATGAAATTACCTTTTCAGCAAGCAAGAAACGCTTTGAGCAACAAGAGCTCCAAACGATATTTTTTATGGCAGAAAATAGTTTTACCCTGCTTTAGCAAATAGTTAAGGTTTCACTGCAAACAATAAAGTATTGGTCTGAATTAATACTATTTAAAAACAATTCCTATAAATTCGCTTTATGAAGCGATTTGTATTTACCCTTTTTATTATTCCTCTATTCTTCGCCTGCGAAAATGCGATCAAGAATGAGTATGCTGAAGTTATTGTTGAAGAAGGAACGGAAGTTGAAGTAGACACTACCCTAAACGCAGCAGTCCAATCTTTGAAAGATGAAAATCCTGGTATTCCAAATGCCATGGAGTCTATCGAAAGTGATAACCCATTAATTGGATTTTGGGTGGGATATTTTAGAAAAGATGACGAAAAAATGGGCGATTCCTATGATAAAAACATCTATGCTGGCGACGTATTTTATTGGGAAAGAGAAAATAAAATAAACATATCCATTGAATCTATAGAAGGCGAAAAAGTAATTGGTAGGTCAATTGTAGCCGGTAATGATCGTCCGTTTGAAGGAACTGTAGTGGAGGTAGAAAAAGGAATTTTTGACTTTAAGGTTGCAGAACCTGGAGACGATTATTATGACGGGGAATTTGAGTTTACGATTGCTACACTTAATGGGAGTCTAAGAGGAACCTGGGAAGCCTATAAAGACATTGATATTAAATATCGTAAGTACGAGCTTGAAAAGAAACACTATAAATATAATCCTGATCAAGATTTAGAGTATGCCAAAACATACGTGGATTGGTCAAATACAATTGAATCTACAGAAACCTTTGAATATGAAGAAGGAGAGTTTGAAGAATGGATTACAACTGAGTACGCAACCTCTACTCACCTTATTTACGAGGTTAATGGCTCAGCAAGACTTTTGGAAAAGTCTGAAGTTGAAAACATGAAAAAAGGCGACCTAACGATTATTCGAAACGCTATTTATGCACGTCATGGTTACTCATTTAAGAATAGATTTTTACGAGTTTTCTTTGATGCGCAAGATTGGTACATTCCTGTTTACACTGATATTAGAAATGACTTTACTGATATTGAGTTAAAGAATATTGTTCTTCTCCTTAAATACGAAAAAAACGCCGCTGAATATTACGATTCATTCGGCCGAGGCTAAGTATGTTGCAGTATTTGCGTATTGCTTGTAAGCTATGCTACTACTTAGGTTTAGCCTTTTTCACCTATTTAATGGCACTAATTACTTTACAGTATATACCCTTAAACTTTGAGGTTTCTTTCTTAGTGCTGAAGGATGAACTCGTAAACAAACTCCATTATCAAATAGCATTTTTCGCTCACGTTTATACCAGCATATTAGTTTTGATCCTTGGTATACCGCAATTTTCTCTTTGGTTAAGAAATAAGTTTAAGTTGCTTCACAGAAATATTGGTAAAGCCTATATTTTCTTGATCCTTTTCATTTCAGCACCTTCTGGACTAATCATGGCATTTTATGCAAATGGAGATGGTTTCACCAAAACCTCATTCATACTTCAATCTATTTTATGGTTTGTGTTTACCTGGATTGCTTTTAAAAGCGCTTTGAAAAAATCTTGGATCTCCCATGAAAATTTTATACTCAGGAGCTATGCTTTAACACTCTCAGCTATAAGTCTTCGCCTTTTTAAATGGATTATCGTGAGCGTATGGGAATTACCTCCAATGGACACCTATAAAATTGTAGCCTGGGCCGGATGGTTAGTGAATCTTTTAATTGTAGAGTTTTATATTTACTGGAAAAGTCAACAACGTAAATGAAGTCAGAATGATAGTCTCCATAGGTCAGTTTAAAATATCAGAGCGTGGGAATTTATTTTCGTTTTTGAAAATATCCAAACAAATTGAGGCGGAAGCTCGACAATACGAAGGAAATATATCTGTTCAACTTTCTGGTGGCAAAACAGGCACATTTCTAGTATTAACCCTTTGGAAAGATGTTGAAAGTATGAAGCGTTTTTCGCAAAATGGAATACATAAAATTGCGCTTGGTAAAAGTGAAGATATGGCTAACGAAATTCAGCTCCTTTTTTACGAGTCGAGTGATGCTCCAACAATTGAAGAAGCACAACAAATTATAGAGACGCATAAAGAAACTAGGGTAATGAAATACTGAATTTCGTATTTAGAAACAAGTTGATGACGTCTGCATTATCGGTATACGCGTTTAACCTTTCTGAATTTTGTTTATCTTGATGGTTAAGAGGAGTAATGGAAGTGAAAGAACTTGATATCGTAATTGACCGGCTTATCGAAGATAATGAACGGTACGAAGAATTGGCCATCTATTATCTTCAACTTACCTCCATTGGTGATTTGAATAAAATCCAAGCTGAACGAGATGTTATTCGAAATGCATTTGAAAAGATAGACCCGGAATATGGTGAACCATGCATAGCCATGATGGATGCCGTTTACTATTACTTCATTTCAGATGGAGCCAAAGCCATTGCAAAATTCGAAGAGGTTTTACCTCCTAATTTTCAATGGAAATCTAGAAATATTACCGGCACACTTCAGGTTTTATTAGGAGGAACCTATAGGAGTATAGGAGAATTGGATAAGTGTATTTATCACCAACTAATTGCGAAAAGTATTTTTAATGCACATGGCGACTTATCTCGATTTTTGGTTTTCTGCTACTACAATTTGAGCGAGGTCTATATGCAGATAAATGAACTCGAACAAGCAGCAGAATGTCTTAGAGAAGGATTAAATGTAATCGTTGAAAAGGAAAACAAATTTAGATTGCTAAGTAGCCTTGGGAATTTGCATTTAACAAAAAATGAACTTCATGCGGCTGAGGAATACTTTTTAGAAGCAAAGTATATTGCCGAGGGGAATTCTCAAAATGCAAGGGTTTTATACGACTTGGCTCTTCTTGAAATTGAGAAGGAGAACTTCAAAAAGGCAATTGAATATGCTCAAGAGAGTTATGACATTCGAATTGATAGTGGATTACGGGATGCTGCCTCTTCCTCACAAATATTAATTGGTAAATCTCATAGAGCGCTTAACAACCTAGAGGAAGCTTTAAAACATTTGTACGAAGCTTTAGAAACAACGAAGGAATTTGAAGCCAAAGCTAAATCTAAAGAAGTATATCAATTACTCTCAACAATTCATGAGTCAAAGGGGAACTGGGAAGAAGCCTATAAATGCTTTAAGCAATATGAAGAATTTCAGTCAGGCTTATTCTCTAACCAACAAAAGGAAATCTTTAAACTTAAGAATGCTGAGATTAGAAAACAAAAAGGAATTATTGAGGAAGCTCATAAAGAGATTACCGATAGTATTAATTATGCCGAAAGAATTCAACATAGTTTTTTGCCTTCGGACGAGAAATTAGATGCTTTACTAAATGATTACTTTGTACTATTTCAGCCCAAAGATGTAGTAAGTGGGGACTTTTATTGGGCTGATCAACTCCCGAATGGAGATATTGGAATATTGAATGCAGACAGCACCGGTCACGGTGTACCTGGTTCCATTATGAGTATAGTAAACTGTACTGCCATAGAGAGAGCCGTAAAAGCAGGAGCAACAGTGCCGAATGATATTTTTAATGAGGCGCGGAAAAGTATTATTCATCGATTAAAAAATGATGGTAGCGAAGAAGGAGGAAAAGATGGAATGGATGCTAGTTTAATTGCGATTAACCCTGACTACCACACTAAAATGCATTACGTTGCCGCGAATAACCCTATTTGGATTATGCGCAGTGCAGTAGAAACTGGTGAAGCAGAATTAATAGAAATTAAACCAGAAAAAATGCCTGTGGGGAAACACGAAAATGATCAAACGCCATTTTTGGGAGGTGTCGTACCATTAGTTCCGGGAGATTGCATTTATACCCTTACTGATGGCTATCAAGATCAATTTGGCGGTCCTAGGGGTAAAAAATTCAAAGTAAAACCTTTAAAACAAATCATATACGATAATCATCACCTACCAATGCGAGAACAGAAATCTATTCTTCATGAAAAATTCATTGAATGGAAAGGAGAGCTTGAACAGGTAGATGACGTTTGTATAATTGGGATAAAACTATAAACAAAACCTATGAAACTTGGATCATTTTCAGTTAGTCTGAGCGTGAAGGACATTTATGCATCGAAGGCATTTTATGAAAAACTTGGCTTTACAGAAGCTGGGGGTAACTTAGAACAAAATTGGCTTATTTTAAGAAATGGAGAAACCGTTATTGGTATATTTCAGGGAATGTTCCCGAATAACGTGCTCACCTTCAATCCTGGATGGGACCAACAAGCACAAAATTTAGAGAAATTCAACGATGTACGTGAAATTCAGAAATCGCTAAAAGCTGAAGGAATGAATTTCGCTACAGAGGCGGATGAAAACACCATATTAGTTGATCAACACAGATAGTTATGTTAGAAATTCTTTTGGTAATTTTCATAGGAAGGAAATTCTATGAATTGGCAGATAAACACGGAAGAAACAAATGGGGTTTCGGTGTTTTAGGTGTTGTTTCGACATATGCAATACTTACTTTGGTGAGCTTCTTGGGAGCAATTTTAATTGCAATGTTTCGTCCTGAATGGCTTTATTCCATGAATGACCTTGTATTCGTTATCATTTGTATTCCTTTTGCACTACTTGGTGTTTGGGGATTGTATGCGGGACTCAAAAAATCTTGGGAGAAAAAGGCAGAAAATTCGAAATCCGATGATGGTATTTTAGATACCACATCCTTCGATGATATTTAAAATGAGTAGAAATAAAAAACCCAGACCGTTTGGTCTGGGTTTTAACGTTTAATTTGATCAATTAACGGTTAGCTATATCTTTAAAATCTCTAGCGTTAGCACCAGTATAGATTTGTCTTGGACGTCCAATTGGCTCGCCTTTTAATCTCATTTCTCTCCATTGTGCAATCCAACCTGGCAGCCTACCTAAAGCAAACATTGGTGTAAACATTTCAGTTGGAATACCTAATGCTCTATAAATAATTCCAGAGTAGAAATCAACGTTAGGGTATAATTTACGATCTACGAAGTATGCATCTGATAATGCTTCTTGCTCTAAACCTTTAGCAATACCTAATACTGGATCTTCAACTCCTAAATCACCTAACACCTCATCAGCTGCAACTTTAATAATCTTGGCACGAGGGTCAAAGTTTTTGTATACACGGTGTCCGAATCCCATTAAACGGAAAGGGTCTTCTTTATCTTTTGCTTTACCCATGTATTTCTTAGTGTCTCCACCATCAGCTTTGATTGCTTCAAGCATTTCAATTACCGCTTGGTTAGCACCACCATGAAGTGGACCCCATAAAGCAGAAATTCCTGCTGAAAGTGAAGCGAACAAACCTGCATGTGATGAACCTACAATTCTCACAGTGGATGTAGAACAGTTTTGCTCGTGGTCTGCGTGAAGAATTAATAATTTATCAATAGCGTTAGTAATGATCTTGTTCTCTTGGTATTCAGCATTCGGCTTTTTGAACATCATTTTTAAGAAGTTCTGAACGTAGCCTAAGTTATCATCGCCATAGTCTAATGGAAGTCCCATTCTTTTCCTGTGTGCCCATGCAGTAAGAACAGGGAACTTAGCCATGATCTTAACGATTGCTTGGTACATCTCCTCCTCAGAGTTAGCGTTTACAGAACTAGGGTTAAATGCAATAAGTGCACTTGTTAATGCCGAAAGCACTCCCATCGGGTGCGCAGACTTCGGAAAACCATCGAGGATTCTCTTAACATCTTCATCAACATGCGCCTCAGCCTTAATATCAGCATCAAATTTTGAAAGCTGCTCCTGCGTAGGAAGTTCTCCAAAAATAAGCAAGTAAGCAACTTCTAAGAAATCAGCTTTATCAGCTAACTCCTCGATCGAATAACCTCTGTAGCGAAGAATTCCTTCTTCTCCGTTCAAGAAAGTAATTGCACTTTCACAAGAACCTGTGTTCTTAAAACCACGGTCTAGAGTAATTAAACCTCCAGATGATCCACGTAATTTTGCAATATCAATTCCTTTTTCATTTTCACTTCCTGTAACCACTGGAAGCTCGTATACTTGACCGTTATACTCGATTTTCGCTACTTCGCTCATAATGCTTGTGTAATAATTTAAATTCGTTTTTTGATGAATAACCCGCACAATTTAACTCAAATTACACGATTATCCTAGATTTTTAAGGGGATTTTTTTGCCCTTAAATCTTTCCCTAAAGTTCGTCCTCTGAAAGCACTACAAGGAAGTCATTTTCATTAATAGTAACCACCTCATCTTTTGGAAGATTTAATCTAACACCGAAATTGGCGTCATGATCATTGCTCATATCTCCTTTTCTTACTCCTAAACAAATTTCTTCGCGTTTGGTTGCTAGCGACATTAAATCACCGAAACGAACTTTTTGCGGAAACTTATCTGTGTAGAGGTTTGCAGGCTTCACATAAATCTCACTTCCATCTTCGGAGAATAAATCATCGTATAATGCTTTTATTCTTGGCTCTTCACTCAACTGCGCAAGAATCATGGTAATTAACTTATTACTTATAATGAAATCATCGACATCCGTTTGGGTGATAATGTTTTGGTTTTCAGAATTCAATACCTGAGTAATAATTTGAGTATCGATATCTCTATCTCCTTTAATCTTCCGAAGCAGAAGCAAAATAATCAAGGTGTCCGAATCCACCTTATCCGCGCGTTGCTCGTTATTATCTTGCGAAAGTATGATCACGTTATCATATTCAAAAGGCTTCATCTCCTCGAGTGATTCGCGATGCATGGCCGTCTTTGTATGCAATGTGATTTCAAAATCTGGATACTCCTTTTTTAAGGCCTCTACTCTTTCCAATAAATGCTCATCGGGCTCCCGATAAAGGATATCGAACTTAGATCCCTCTTTGAGGTAGTCTGAAGCTTCTCCGATAAAAATCTCCGCTACATTATGCCAGCCTAAGATCAATACAGACTTTTTTTCCTGTTCAAGCTTATTGTTCACAAGGGGAATTTCAGCGGCTTGCATAATTGCACTTGACTCGAAGTTTATTGTTGAATCATCTTCTGCTAAAATTATTATTTCATCGTCTTCTTTAAGCACATAATCTTGGTCTGGTCTCAATTCCAATTTACTCTCGCTCGTGTAGATTCCAAGCGGAATTCCATCTTTAAACCTAAAGGACAACTCACCAAACGTAGCACCATTCCAATTATCACCATGAAAATAAATCTCACAGCCATCAAAGGATAGAATTTCGTTGTAAACCATTTCTAACCCACTGGTAAGTGATGTTTGAACTAAAAGTTTACCCATTATATCCCAACTATCTAAGGCAATAATATTCTCATCGTTGAAGAAACTAACGAGCTCTCTTTTCTCTTCATTAAAAATCTCTGCGATGATGGGCAGTACATTTTTACCTTCTTGGCAAGCGATAATGGCCATTATCGCTTTAATGGATTGAATATCTGAATCTAGCTTATCGTCAAAGCTTGCACTCTCTGAACATCCCGCTAATAGTACCACTGAGCGTGCGTCTAGAATATTTACACGCCTTAGTTCATTTAAATTGGCATAATCGCCGCTCGTTGTAATTATTCGGGTTGATTGTGTGTCTGGCAATCGCTTCGCAATCATGTCATCCATCAACTCCTTTTCCTCATTGGACAAAATGACAACACTTGCATATTTCTCACTCTCATTGGCAATAATAAGCTCTCGAATAATATCAATAACGCGTTCATTCCAGCCCAATATTAGTGTGTGGTCCTCTTCAATCACCTTACCTCTACCCTTTCTAAATCTATACAAGAGTTGCTCAAGCGTAGTGGTAATAAATGCAATTAGCATCGATAGTATAATCACCCCAACTAAACCTGCAATAACCGTGGATATTTTGACCCATACACTTAATTTATTGTCTTGGTTCATATTACCAGGATCGGTCATCTGTAGCCATGTCCTCCAGATATCATCGCCAGTTCCAGTATAATCTGGATCTATTCCAGGATCCGCAAATTCCAAGATCAGCAATCGAATACCAACGATTACAATGAATAGAATAACAAATACAATGAATAAACTAACAAAAATGGATGAACCACCTTTGCTCATGTAACGCTCGAATTTATAGCGCAACTTTTCACGAACTGAGACTTTCATAACCGGTTAAAATAGAGTTATGAATATAAACAAAAGGAATTAATTAGAAATCTTACTTTCCTACATACTTCTCTAGCTGCGAGATAAGTACGCCTGGAGCTTGATAGCCCACGATTTGGCCAATTTTCACCGACTTTTGATTCAATACTACAAACGAAGGAAAACTCATTTTAGAATCTAACAACTGCACGGCAAGTTCATTATAACTGCTTCTTCCATAACTCTGATACTCGTACAATTTCTCTTTGAATACAATGGCTTCTTTTTGTTCAGCGTCCAACTTCACAGCTAAAAAATTCTTATTCATGAACTTAATCACGTCGGGATCTTGAAAGGTACCCGCGTCCATTTTTTTACACCAGCCACACCAAGAGGTATAAATGTCTATGAATATCGGTTTCTTTTCTTTTTTATTTAAGTCTATTGCCGTTTCAAAATCATACCATGTTATGCTCTCTTCAGCACTAACCGAGCTCAAACCTAAGCCAAAAGAAAGCGCTGTTCCAGCCCATAATCCTGAACTAATAACTAAAGCAGAAATAAGAAAGAATTTTTTCATAATTAGAGATTTTCTAACGTATAGTTTAACATGATATTGAATAAATGTAAACGTGTTTTTCCTCCATATATTCCATGATTCTTATTCGTATACATGTACATGTCAAATTCTTTGTTCTCTTTTACCAGCTCAGAAGTCATTTCGTAGGCATGCTGCGCATGTACATTATCATCACCAGTACCATGAATGATCATGTATTTACCTTTCATTTTTTTGACATGATTAATTGGTGAGTTATCATCGTAACCAGCAGCATTTTCTGCAGGTGTTCTCATAAAGCGTTCGGTATATATATTATCGTACCAACGCCAGTTCGTCACAGGCGCTACTGCAATCCCCATGCTAAATACATCAGCCCCTTTCGTCATGCATAAGCTTGACATATAACCTCCATAACTCCATCCCATTACACCAATTCGCTCCGGATCAACATATGGCCATGCCTGCACTTCTTTTGCAACAGCGATCATATCTTCCGTTTCCAATTTCCCTAATTGTAAATAGGTTGATTTTTTAAATTTCGCTCCTCTATACATTGTTCCTCTCGTATCTACAGATATAACGATGTATCCTTTTTGAGCCAAGAGTTGGTGATACAAATGATTGGAACCTCCCCAACTATCCGTTACAGTATTATGACCTGGTCCATTGTAAATATTGAAGTAAACGGGATATTTCTTGCTTTCGTCAAAGTTTGGCGGCTTAATTATAAATGCGTTCAGATCGTATTCCGCCCCTTTTATTGTTATGAACTCTTTTTTGGAAAGATTATACCCCTCAAGTACCTTTTTCAACGCTGCATTATCCACCAATGTGCTAATTTTCTTTCCACTGGCCTGATGAACAGAAATCTCATATGGTTCATTGGCATTGGAATAGAAATTCATGTAGTACTTCATTCCTTTAGAAAATGAAACAGAATTACTTCCCAAACGCTCAGATAGCTTTTTCTTCCCAGAACCATCTTTCTTTATAGAATATAAGGTTTTATACATTGCTCCTTCTTCCGCAGAAATGTAATAGATGATATCCTTTTTCTCATCAATCCCTAAAAGCTCAACAACATCCCAATCACCCTTAGTTATTTGAGTTTCTGCGCCGTCAAAAGCAATGGCGTAAATGTGATTATAACCATCTTTTTCTGATGTCTTTATAAAGGTATTTCCATCTTTTAAGAAAATTAAATTATCGTCTACATCCACATATGTATCAGATCTGTCCTGGTACATTATCGCACCTGTTTGATTTTCACCATCGACTGTTACACTCGCGTAAGTTAGATTATTCTGATGTCTATTAAGCGCTAAATAAACTAAGGTGTTATCATCATTCGTCCATTTCATTCGAGGAACGTACTCAAATGGTCCTCTGTCAACAACAATAGTCTTTTGCGATTGTAGACTGTAGATGTTCAACGAAAGCTTAGAGTTATCCTCTCCGGCCTTAGGATATTTAAATTTGTACTTCTCGGGGTAAGTACCACCGTAATAATAGTCCATCACAAATTCCTTTACTTCAGATTCATCGAATCTCATATAAGCAATCTTTGTGCCTTCTGGGGACCAATAGAAACCTTTTGTTATACCGAATTCTTCTTCATAAACCCAATCAGTGGTTCCGTTAATGATTTTATTAACTTCCCCATCGTCGGTTATTTGAGTGATGGCCTCACTAGTGAGATCCTTGTAATAAAGATTGTTTTCGCTGATAAAAGCTACTTTAGAACCATCAGGAGAAAAATCAGCTAGCATCTGCGGAGCCTTATCGTAAAGTTTGGTAGATTTATTAGCCTTTAAATCAACGATATAATACTCCGCAGTATAACTGTATCGGTATATACTCTTTACATCAGTTTCTACCAGTACCTTCGTTTCATCAGCATTAAAAGAATAACTCGAAATATTTAGGTCATAATCTTTTCCATTCAGAATATCTCCAACAGGCTCATCAAAATTCTTGTAGCTATACTTAACGATTTTATTGTCCTCTACTTGGGTAAAATGCTCTCCATCGTTCATGGATGAAACGGAGTAAACATAATCTGAAGAAAACTCTCCACTATACCAAATTAATTCGTTTGTTAATTCCTTTTGAGCAAGGGTAAAACCGCTAACTAGAAAAGCTAAGGTTAAGATGCTGTTTAATACTTTCATTAAGAATTCGTTTTGAACGAAGATACCAATAATTCTGCCAAAACATTGGGAACAAGATTGATTCGGAAGATTGATTTATGAGTGGTTGAAATTCAAGATAGACCTCATTTTTTCTTGAACGAAATTTATTTTCTCTTCCATAGGCTGAGAATAATCTAACCAATGAATGGAGTTTCCTTTTCGTTCCATGCCCCGGAACCAAGTCATTTGGCGCTTCGCGAATTGATGAATGGCGATTTCTAATTTCTCAAACATTTGCGTGTAATCCACTTCTCCTTGCAGGTACAGAGAAATCCATTTGTATTCTAAACCATAATACTCCATAACCTCATGAGAAAGGCCCTCATTCAAAAGGTTTTCAACCTCTTCTACCATTCCTTCTTTTAATCGCTTTCTCAGTCTAGTCGTGATTTTATTTCGACGGGCCTCTCGTTCAATATCCACTCCAATTATGCATACATCCATTTGCGGAACCTTTGCTGGATTATGATCTGGATGTTGCCGAAGGTATTCTTGAATTTCAATTGCTCTTATTTTTCGATCCCTTGTTTGGACTGTGAGCATATCCAAGATATCGGCATCAACTTTTTTAACTTCCTTAAGAAGCTCTTTATCGTTTAACTTTTCTAGTTCATCTCTTAGGGCTTTATTCTTTTTAATTCCTAAGAAAGATTGACCTTCAATAGCAGTTTCTAAATACAGGCCACTGCCTCCGCAAAGGATAGGAAGATGCTGTTTTTGTCGGATATGATGATAGGCCTCGATAAAATCAAGTTGAAATTGACCTATATGGTACTTTGTGCCAGGCTCAACAATATCAATTAAATGATACGGGATTTTTATCCCTTCTGTCGTGTATTCTTCGATATCCTTTCCTGTTCCGATATCCATCCTGCGATACACCTGACGCGAATCGGCAGAAATAATTTCTCCACTATATTTAAGTGCAACTTGACAGGCTAAATTAGTTTTACCTGATGCGGTGGGACCTAAAATAACCAGTAAGGGATTCATTATTTTTTGTTGTAAAGGATGATGCCTTCAGATGATCTAAACGAATAAGAAAGTGCCTTGTTTACATATCCATCGGCTTTGTGAACAAAGAAACTTGCTGAATTGGGCACGTCCAAATCCCACGAAGAGGACTTTTGAGTAGAGCCTGGAAGAATAATAGCAACATGATTTGTTTTAGTTGGATCAAAGGCTATTGTTGCAGTACCGTTATTGGCTGTATTTTGAGCAGCATCTAAGTTTTCTTGACTATCAGCTAGTCCAATTGGCTCCCAAGTTCCACCATTCAATGTTACAATATCCTTTATCTCTCTATAGGAAACATATTCTCCATCTTGTTCAAAATCATCGACCTCATAAAATCTACAGATAGCTTCTGCCGTAAAGTGGTTACATTCGCGCTCTTCTGTTTCATTCTCCTTGCATTCAATATAATCTTCCATTAAACCTTCAAGGATAGCAAGGCTAGCGTCTGAAACTACAATATCACCATCTTCATTTAAGGTGGTGAAATTTGTGCGTCTATCGCTGCATGAGCTAAGCGTAAGAGTTGCACCTAGAAGAATTAGGCAGAATAACGATTTTACTGATTCCATATTTCCCAACTTTTTTCTGCTTGTTGTTCAAGCATTGTAAGTCCATTAAGTGTTTTAGCTCCTTGAGCTTTGGCCAAAGATAAAAATTTTGTTTCCGCAGGATTGTAAATTAAGTCGATTGCCAGGTGATCTGGTGTAAATGCATCATAAGTAATTGAAGGCCTATCCTCTATATTTGGAAAAGTACCCAGGGGAGTGCAGTTTACAATAACTTTATGGAAGTCAATCATATTCGTATTGACATCTTCATAAGGAAAATGATTTCTTTCTTTTGGATCTCTAGAGAGGTAATTTACTTCTAAGCCAATCCCCTCTAGCACATAAGCGACTGCTTTGGACGCTCCACCTGTCCCAATAATTAGCGCTTTATGCTGATGCCCTTTAAGAAATGGCGCTATCATTTGCTTAAACCCAAAAGCATCTGTATTATGTCCTATCCAATTCTCGCCTTCAATTTTCACAGTATTTACGGCACCAATAGCTACTGCTTCTTCACTAAGTTCATCCAAATAAGGTATAATCGCTGTTTTATATGGAATTGTGACATTGAAACCTTTAAGCTCTACTTTGGATTTCAGTGAAAGAACACCCTCAATAGAAGGAAATTCAAAATTCTCATAGGCATGTAAAATACCTAGATGATCAAATTTCTTAGAAAAATAATCGCGTGAAAAAGAATGCGAAAGTGATTTGCCGACTAAGCCAAATAAACTCAAACTATACGCGCATTAACCAACCAAACTTATCCTCTACTTCACCAGCTTTGTATTTCGTTAGATAGTCCTTTACTTTGTTAGAGAACTCTCTAGACTCAACAGCTGGAAGGTCATAATCAACACCTTCAAAGCCTACAGAAGAAATTGGAGCAATAGTTGCAGCAGTACCCGCACCAAATGCATCCTTCAAAGTCCCGTCTTTTATTGCATTCATTACTTCCTCTACCGTAACATCTCTCTCTTCAATTTTATACCCCCAGTCTTGCGCTACCTCTAACACAGAACGCTTGGTAATCCCTTTAAGAATGGTATCATTTTCCTCCGAAGGGGTAATAATAGTATCACCAATAACGAATACGATATTCATGGTTCCTGCCTCTTCTATGTACTTATGTGTTTTAGCATCTGTCCATACTAATTGACGGTAGCCTTGTTCAGCTCCCAATTTTGCCGGGTACAGAGAGGCAGCATAATTTCCAGCTGCTTTTGCTCTACCAACACCACCAGCTGCGGCTCTAGTGTATTCGGTTTCAATTTTTACTTTCACTGGCTCAGAGTAGTATGCTCCGACAGGACAAGTTAAAATGATGAATTTATAATTTTCTGATGGTCGAATTCCAACATATTCGTCAGTTGCAATCATGAATGGACGAATGTAGAGTGACTGTCCTTCTTTTGTCGGTACCCAATCACGGTCTAATTTAAGTAAAGCCTCTAGGGACGCTAAGAACATATCTTCAGGAACAGAAGCCATACACATACGTTTTGCAGATTCAGCGAAACGTTTTGCATTCATATCTGGTCTAAACACCAACACATCTCCATTTGCAGCTTTTTGCGCTTTAAGCCCTTCAAAAATAGCTTGTCCATAATGAAGCGCAGATGTTGCAGGATGAATAGATAAATTAGCAAAAGGAACAATTGTAGGTTCCCCCCACTGGCCATCTGCGTAGTCAATTTCCACCATATGATCCGAAAACTCTTTTCCAAATGGTAGGTTCTCAAAGTCTACATCTGTGATTCTTGATTTAGCGACTTTTTGAATGGAAATATTAACTGTATTTGTTGACATCGTATGAAATTTTCGGTGCACGAAGATAAGCATTTAAAAGGGCTTTTACAAGAGGAAAACGCACTTAAAAAAAAGAAAAATTACCGTTATTAAATGTTTACATTTGAACACGATTTAAGGTGAAAAACGCGTTAGAAATACTAGGAAAATACTGGGGGTATCCTTCATTTAGAAAAGGACAAGAAGCTATTATTTCTGCGATAGAGAGTAACGAAGATGTAATTGCTCTTTTACCTACTGGCGGAGGAAAATCCATTTGTTACCAAGTTCCAGGATTGATGCGTGAAGGAATCTGTATTGTCATCAGTCCATTGATTGCTTTAATGGAGGATCAAATTCATCAGTTATCCAAAAGAAACATTCGTGCGCTCATGGTAAATTCTACCATGACTAAGCATCAAATCGATATAGCCTTAGACAATGCTTGTTATGGAAATTACAAGTTCTTATATATAGCACCAGAACGACTGGAAACAAGAATCTTTAAGGAAAGACTAAAAAAGATGAATGTTTCCATGATCGCTATTGATGAGGCACACTGTATCTCTGAATGGGGACATGATTTTAGACCTGCCTATCAAAAGATACATCGCCTCAGAGAAGAGCTTCCTAACACACCTATGATTGCTTTGACTGCAACAGCAACGCGTGAAGTCACCAAGGATATTGAAAAACACTTGAACCTAAAGAATGTAAAGTTATTTGAGTCCTCCTTTGAACGACCAAACCTTTCATATCACATTCATAAAACTCTAGGTAAACAGAACGATCTTGACAATATTTTGAACAGATTTAAAAATCAATCAGGAATCATTTATGCCTCAAGTAGAAAAGCCGTAAAAGAGACATACGACTATTTATACACGAACGGGTTCAGTGCAACATTTTATCATGGTGGTCTGGGAAATGTGGAGCGAAAAAAGAGGCAAAATGCATGGACAAATGGCGATAACAAAATAATGGTGGCCACCAATGCTTTTGGGATGGGCATAGATAAGGGTGATGTGCGATTTGTAATTCATATAGAACCTCCTCAAAACATAGAAAGTTATTTCCAAGAGGCAGGAAGAGCAGGGAGAGACAATGAAAAAGCAGAAGCCCATTTACTGTTTTCAGATAAGGACTTAGAAAACATACAAACGAGACATCAAAAATCCTTCCCTGATTTAAAATTTATTAAGCAAGTTTATGTCGCTTTAGCCAGCCATTTTCAATTGGCAACAGGGTCAGGGCTAGACGAGCGATACCCCTTTGATTTGGCCGAGTTCTCTAGAAAATACCGGTTTGATTTATTTGAAAGTTTTTCGGCTTTAAAGATTCTTGAAAATAATGGACTAATTTACCTTACAGAAGCTGGAATAAGAAGCTCTAGCATGTTTATCAAAGCCTCAAAAGAAGCAATTTACTCTGAGCAAGTACGGCGCAAAGTGTCGGATCAACTTATTAATTTTATTCTTCGAACTTCAGTTGGTATTTTTGACAAATATGTCTCTATTGATGAACGAAAGATCGCTGAAAAAACTGGAATATCGTTAGCTCAAGTTAAAGACACCTTGCAACACCTGAAAGACTTAGATCTCATAGATTACCTCCCATCAAGCCAGAGTCCTGAAATCATTTTTACTTCCGAGATAATTGCTCAAAATAATTTACGAATCTCGTCCGATGCTTACAGTAAACGAAAAGAGGTAAAAGAAAATCAACTCAACAACTTGATACAATTGCTGGAAACAAAGTCTTGTATACAAAAGGAAGTGCTCAAGTACTTCGGATTTCAATCGAACGATTGCGGGAACTGTTCTAATTGTCTACGTAAGAATAAATCACCTTTGAGCAAAGAGCTTGTTTGGACTAAAATAACTTCAAATTCAATAACAGAAATTGCGCAACTTGCACATGAATTATCAGTTTACAATACTTCAGAATTAATTGATATCCTGCGCATTATTGAAGACGAAGGCAAAATTTCTATTTCTATGGATGGTTCTAGATTTGAAAAAATATAGTACCTTAACTTTTATGAAAGAATTAGCGATTACCCTTATTTTAATTTCATTCTCCTTTTCAAGTTTAGCTCAACTCACCACAGAAGAAATAGATATTGATGGAGTAGAAAGAACCTATCTTCAATATTTACCAACAGGATTTGATCCAAGTGCGGAAGATTTGCCGGTGGTATTTATTCTTCATGGGCTTGGCGGAACAGCAGCAGGCATGACTACTGGAGGTGAGATGAACGCTATCGCCGATACGGCTAGATTTATCCCTCTTTATTTACAAGGATTACCAAATCTATTCGGTCAAAATGCTTGGAATAATGGCACTGCAGCTGGTTCTTCAGCAAATGATATTCTATTCATTTCAAGTTTATTGGATAGTAT
Source organism: Crocinitomicaceae bacterium (assembly GCA_022447665.1). Lineage (GTDB taxonomy): Bacteria > Bacteroidota > Bacteroidia > Flavobacteriales_D > Crocinitomicaceae > JAKVAQ01. Next base: position 46,018 of record JAKVAQ010000034.1, on the reverse strand, counting down.
CAATGCACACTACTCGGTTAATTTAGATAGAGTTTACATGATGGGAATTTCTATGGGATCTATCATGACCTACCACGCTTGTAACTATTTATCGGATAGAATTGCTGCTGTAGCATGTCACATCGGAACCATGAGTGATGCTGACGCCGATGACTTTGCACCTCTTTACCCTGTGCCTACAATGCATATTCATGGAACTGCTGACGATGTAGTCCCTTACGACGGTGCTGCCTTACCTACCTTGAGTCTTATTCCTAAAACAATTGAAACACTGAAGGTAAGCCATGGCTTTACTGGCGACTCTACAATCACAAATATCCCAGACAATGCTGCAGATGGTGTAACGATCGAAAAAATTGAATATGAAGCGACAACGCACTTTGAATTATGGAAAATGACTGATGCAGGTCATATCTTCTTAATACCTGGCGTAAACGATACAAGTGGTTATGTGATATCTTGGCATTTCTTTAATCAATTTACACATCCTTCACCTTCAAGTTTAGGAACAGACATTGACTATCATTTAGGCATTGAACTTTTCCCAAACCCTACAGCTGATCAAATTTTCATAAAATCCGATGAAGTATTAGAAAACATTGAAATATATTCGGTGAACGGTACAATAGTTCAAACGCAAGCCACGCTGAATATTGGCGAAAGCATTGATGTATCTAATCTAGATAATGGTTATTACTTCTTTAAGGCAACAACCAAAAGTGGTATTACTTATAGCACGAACTTTGCGAAAGCAGATTAATTCTTAGAAGGAGTATCTTCAAGTACTGCGGTTAAGAAGTTCCAAAACTTATTTACCGAAGCAATATTTACCTTTTCATCCGGAGAATGAGGGTTTCGGATTGTAGGCCCAAAAGAAATCATATCACAACCTGGTAAATGCTTACCTAAAATTCCACACTCTAGACCTGCATGGCATGCGGCTACGTGCGGTTTTTCATTGAATAGCTCTTCGTATTTATTTTCCAACACACTCAAGATCTTTGAGTTAGGATTTGGTTCCCAACCAGGGTAATCACCGCTTTGCTCCACTTCGGCACCTAATAGTTCAAAGGTAGCTCTTACTGCAGCAGCTATATCTCTTTTTCCGCGCTCACCCATTGAACGCTGCAATGATTTGGACTGAAATATTCCGTTTTCAATAGAAACACTTGCTAATGATGAAGAGGTCTCCACCAATCCTTCAATATTCTCAGACATCCTCCATACCCCATTAGGCACGGTATAAATCGTTCTAGAAATTTTATCATGCTCCTCCTTGCTCAGAGAAACTTCACCTAAATCAACCTTTTCCATTGTAATCGAAAAGTCAGGTTCCGTGTTTTTATATTCATTCATTAACTCTTCTGATAAAGATGAATATAAATTCTCGAAAGTTCCCCACTCGGATTTATCAATACTAAGAGTACATTCACTCTCACGAGGAATTGCATTTCTTAAGCCTCCCCCGTTAAATTGTACATATCTCGCATCTATTGAATCATTGATTTCAAATACAAGTCTATTCAATAGTAGATTAGCATTACCTCTTCCTAGAATAATGTCCATTCCTGAGTGCCCACCCTTTAATCCTCTTATTTTTATTCTTACACCTTCTTTTCCTGATCCAACTAATTCCGTTTCATACTTATAAGCTGTATTCGTATCTATTCCACCCGCACATCCAATTGAAAATTCGTCATCATCTTCAGTGTCCAAGTTTAAAAGAATCTTTCCTGAAAGTAATGAGCCGTCTAATTCCTTCGCTCCCGTCATTCCTGTTTCCTCATCAATCGTAAACAGCGCTTCTACAGCTGGGTGAGTAATATCAGATGAGCTTAGAACAGCCATTGAAGCCGCTACTCCCATACCGTTATCGGCGCCTAAAGTAGTACCATCAGCTTTTACCCACTCTCCATCAACAAACGACCTGATGCCTTCTTTGTCAAAATCAAAAACGGTATCTAAATTCTTCTGATGTACCATATCAATATGGCTCTGGAGTATTACCGTTTCTCTATCCTCCATTCCTGGAGATGCTGGTTTTTTGATAATTACATTACCGATAGCATCTTCCAATACTTCTAGATTAAGGCGCTTTCCAAAATCAATCATAAATTGTCTGATTCGTTCTTCTTTTTTAGAAGGTCTAGGAACAGCATTTAAATCTTCAAAATGATTCCAAACAACTTTTGGGGCTAACTCTCTTACACTCATGAAACTGATTTTATCAACAAAAAATAGAATACAAAGATACTAAGAATCCCCCAAATTTAATGGCTTTTGAACATTTGGAACGGTACAGTAAAACAATCCATCAATTTCATATACTGATTTTTCTATGTAAATTTCATGTTATGAAATTGTTAAGCCTGCTTTTTCTGTTTCTCCCTACAACCCTATTAGCGCAACCCAGTGCTTGGACACAAAAAGCTAATTTCGGGGGCACAGCGCGACACAGATGTGCGTCTTTCGCCATTGGAAACAAGGGTTATGTTAGTCTAGGACACATAAACTCGGGACCCCTTGGAAACATCCTATATTCTGATTTTTGGGAATACGATCCTGCCTCTAACTCATGGTGCCAAAAGGCAGATTTTGGTGGAGGTCTGCGATACCATACAATCAGTTTTAAAATCGGCTCAAAAGCCTACGTTGGAACAGGAAGAAACGAATTCAGCGCCTATGAGCGTGACCTCTGGGAATTTGATCCGATTGCGAATACTTGGACTGCAAAAGCAGACTTTCCTGGTCAGGTAAGGCGTGGCGCTATATCATTCGTAATAGACAATATTGGTTATGTGGGCACGGGACAGGTTTACTCTACAGGGTCAAACGAATTTTATGCCTACGATCGTAGCACGGACTCATGGACAGCAAAAGCAGATTTCCCAGAAGCAGAGCGGAATTCAGCTTGTGCTTTTGCAATCGGAGACACAGGATACGTTGGTACGGGCAACGTATGGGGCGGAACCACTGACTTTTACGCTTATATCCCAGCAACCGACACCTGGATTCCAAGAGCAAATGTAGGAACTATTCCACGTCAAGAGGGTTGTGGTTTTTCAGTAAGGGGTAAAGGTTATATTGGAACAGGAGACAACTATTCAAGTGGAACAAATTATGGTGATTTCTGGGAATATGAGCCAGCATCGGATACCTGGATTCAAATAGAAGACTTTGGCGGAACAGCGTGTAGATACCTTGTGTCCTTTGTGATTAAGGATCATGCCTATTGTGGAGTTGGAACGAATGGAATTAACTTCCGAGACCTTTGGGTATTCGACCAAACTTTATCACTCAACAATGCAACACGAGATTATTTAGATGTTAATTTCTACCCAAATCCCGCAATTGAACATACGAATATCGTCGTTGAATCAATCACTGAAAATGTAGATATAGAGAATCTAAGAATTCAAGTATATAACATAGCTGGAGCTTTGATTTCCGATAAAAAAATACAATCAAACATCGAGCAAATTAATAGACCCGCTTCAGGCAGCGGACTTTATGTGTATCATATTTCATTAAACAACCGTATCCTAGAAAAAGGAAAGATAATTTTCCAATAATGAAATACCTACTAACCTTTTTTAGTTTTATTCTACTCTTCAGCAGTTTTGGTCAAGACAATACTTGGGAGAAACGCGCTGATTTTGGCGCATTAAAGAGAGAAAGAGCTGTTTCATTTTCTATTGGAGATTATGGTTATGTTGGAACAGGAACAGATACTGCAGAGGTAGTTCACGCAGATTTATGGCGTTTTGATCCCTCAACAAATTCTTGGTCACAAATGTCTGATATGCCAGCTTCTGTACGAAGAAATGCCGTTGGTTTTGCTATTGAAGATAAAGGTTATATTGGAACTGGTGTAGATAATGATGTTGCCTCATTAGGTACCATTTTAGATGATTTCTGGGAATATAATCCAGACTTAAACTCCTGGACACAAAAGGCTGACTACCCTGGTGGTGGCGGATTCGGTGTATATCATGCAACAGGTTTTGCAATTGACGATAAAGGATTTATCTGTGCCGGTAAAATAGGGCCAAGCAATTATGTATTTGATCTATGGGAATATGATCCTGATCTCGATACATGGACTGCAAGAACTTCATTTCCTGGTAGCGTTAGATACCAACTTTCAAGTTTTGTAGTTGAAGGAAAAGCTTACGTAGGAATGGGAGTTGATTATGATATTTTCAGAAGAGATTGGTGGGAGTACGATCCAACTACTTTTGTCTGGAGCTCAAAAGCAGACCTCCCAGGTTCGGAAAGAGGAGCTGCGAGCACCTTCACACTAGGTCAAAGAGGTTTTGTAGTTTTTGGTACTGATGGAGGATTCAAAAATGAGCTTTGGGAGTATAATCCATTCACAGACTCGTGGAACATTAAAGCACCGTTCCCAACTGCAGGAAGAAAAGGAGCAGTAGCATTTGCAATTGGAGACACAGCTTATGCCGGCATTGGAAAAGGAAATACTGGCAAGAAAAAGTCATTCTATGCTTATGTTCCAGGCGTTGTAAGTACTAATGAAAATAAATTTATCCACTCAAGGGTGTACCCTAACCCAATAAAGGAGACCTTTGCTGTTGAGGCTGATCCATTACTAGTAAATGGTCAATTCTCATTCTATAATGCCGGCGGACAATTAATTTGGAACGGTATTATTGATAGCGAAACAATGACCTTAGAGAGAAATAATATGGCTTCAGGCTATTATACCTTGATTCTATCAAACCCTGAACAGGAAGTGACCGTAACCAAAACCCTTATGTTCGAATGAAAAATTTGATGCTCTTTTTGGTTCTAATTTCAGGCGTTTCCCATGCCCAAGATTACTGGATTTACAGAGATTCTATCAATGGTCCACCGAGAACTGCAATGATGGCTTTTGAATTGAATGGAGAAGGTTATGTTGTTGGGGGAGCCGATTTCTTTGAATTCAAAAGAACCATGTACTCCTACGATTTAGAGCAGGACGATTGGGATAATGAAGAAAAAATTGGTGGTGATGCTGGAATGGGATTGGGCAGGGCTTCTGGAGTCGCGATGTCTGCAAATGGAAAAGCATATGTTGGACTTGGAGGTGGTTCTGTAGAATTCTTTAAAGATTTTTGGCAATACGACCCAGAGACTGAGTCATGGTCGCAAATGGCTGATTTCTCAGGAACAGCAAGAAGAGAAGCAATCGGTTTCTCAATTGATTCTACAATTTTTGTTGGAACAGGTATAGATCAATTTGGATTAAGACATGATTTTTGGAAATATGAACCTTACCTCAATACTTGGACGCAGTTAAGCGACTTTGGTGGTGAAAAACGGAGAGATGCAGTTGGCTACCGAATGGGAGGAAAAGGTTATGTAGGAACTGGAGTTGGTAGCACAGGATACTTGGTTGATTTCTGGGAATATGATCCAATTGCTGATTCCTGGACGCAAAAAGCTGATTTTCCTGGCACCCCTCGGCATGGCGCGGTAGGATTTGGAGTATTTCCTAATGCTTACATAGCACTTGGTGAAGACAACGCCTTCGAATACAAAGATGATGTTTGGGAGTACAATTATTTTGGTGATGTATGGGCACAAAAGACAGATTTTGAGGGTGCTGGACGATCACAATCTATTGCATTTGTAGTGGACAATCGAATATTCGTAGGAGGTGGATACAATGGGCAATATTATGATGACTTCTATGAGTATAGCTACGTTCTTTCAAGCGATGCTTACAATACAGAACTCTTTGCACCTTATCCCAACCCAACAACAGATTATCTAGTCATTGATCTTCCAGAGAACAATCCTGAATTTGTAAACGTATTTGATGTAAATGGACGAAATATACCTGTAGTTATGGACGCTTATGTTGGTAATGGAGCCAGACTTGACTTCAGAAATCTAAGTCCTGGTTATTATTTTGTTGAAATTCAAAATGGAAATGAGAAAGAAGTCTACAAGATTTGCTTTTACAGCAATAGTTAGTTCAATAATCCTTGCTGGGTGTGGAGCAAGGAAAGAAAATGAATCCACAGAAACTTCATCTGATTCTTCTAGTATTGAGACAAATGTGGTAGAAAAAGAATTTGACTCAACAGAATTTATTGATATTTCTTCTCCCATTGAACACGACTACAATGGTCAGTATACTTATTCAACTTTTCAAAATGAAGATGATTCCTGGGGATATCTGATTTTAGATGATTCAAGCACATTTATAAGACAAACAAACATACCTGCAATTCCCGGTAAAAAGGGGTTCTCTAGTGATATGAAGGCCCAGACCACAGCGTCTTTTGTAATTTACAAGCTTGAACAAGGTTTTTTCCCGCCTTCGCTGACTAAAAATGAGCTCGATAGTTTAGGCGTTTTAGATTAAAATAAGCGCCTTCCTTCTTATATTTGCAATAAGTTTCTACTTGAATGAAAATTATAATTACCGGAGCGGGAGCTGTCGGATACCATTTGGCTAAGATGCTAGCGAGCGAATCGCAAGACATCTATGTTATTGACGAGAACCAAGAACGTCTGAACTACGTTCAGTCTCAATTGGATATTTATGCAATTTACGGCGACGCCAAGTTACCTTCTGTTCTACAAGAAGCACAAGTCGAATCATGTGAACTCTTAATTGCGGTTACCTCCTCTGAAGAAACAAATCTTCTTATTGGAGTCCTTGGAAAAAAGTTTGGGGCGAAAAGAGTTATTGCACGAATTAATTCTCCTGAATTCACACATGAAAATGAGGCGAAACTCTTTCAAGGAATGGGAATAGATGAAATTATCTCTCCTATGGAACTCGCGGCAAACGAAATTAAGCTATTAGTGGAGCATTCGCTTTTTACTGATGAATGTGAGTTTGAATCGGGAAAATTGCGCGTTGTAGGCATTGTCACTACGCACGACTCCCCTATTATTAATAAAACGGTAAAAGAAAGTGCTCATTTGAACCCTGACCTGCAGTTTAGACCTATAGCGCTGAGCAGAAATCATGAGACCAGTATCATCAAAGCCGATACGATTATTCATGAAGGAGATACGGTTTACTTCATATCAGACGAAGCTTCCTTACCGGTTATTACTGAGTTAAGCGGACAAAAAACATTTAACATAGAGAACGTAATGATCCTTGGTGGGTCAAGTATTGGAATACTCGTAGCAGAAAAGCTGCAGGATGAATACAACGTAACCTTGGTAGAGCGAAACAGAGTACTTTGCGAAGAAATCGCTGGTAAACTTAAAAATACACTTGTTCTAAACGCAGACGGTAGAGATGTTAATGCACTTGAAGAAGAAGGTTTGGCGGATATGGACGCGTTTATTGCGGTTACTGGTGATTCAGAATCCAATATCATTTCATCGTTAGTAGCGAAAAACCATAACGTTAAAAAGACGATTGCTCGTGTTGAAAACATTGATTACATCCATCTTTCTCAACGAATAGGCATTGACGCACTGATCAATAAAAAAATCATTGCTGCGGGAAACATATTCAAGTTCGTTCGAAAAGGACATGTTGATGCTGTAGCTGCGCTTCACGGAGTGGATGCAGAGATCATTGAATTTACGGTTAAACCTGGCTCACAGATCACTAAAAACACCATTGCGAATTCTAAAATCCCTAGTGGTTGTACTGTTGCAGGTGTGGTTAGAGGTCATGAAGGATATATACCTTTTGGGGATTTTCAGATTTTAGCAGGCGATAAAGTGGTTGTATTCAGCTTAAATGAATGTATACAATCAGTGGAAAAAGTATTCCTATAAATGAAGAAACCTCTCATCAAAGCTAGTGTTTCGCTGAATGTTATCGGCAGCCTTATCCTTATAATGGGGATTTTAATGCTTCCTTCGATTGGTTTTGCTGCATATTACGGAGAGGATGATTTAATTCCTTTTATTATTTCTAGTTCTGTTACCCTGACAATTGGGGGACTTATGAAGTTCTTCTCTAAAGGAAGTAAAGATGCGGAAATCAAGAAAAGGGATGGATACTTTATTGTAACCGTTGGCTGGTTATCCATGGCAGTATTTGGAATGATGCCTTACCTTTTTAGCGACTATATTACAACAGTTACCGATTCCTTCTTCGAGACAATGTCTGGATTATCGACTACTGGAGCCACTATTTTAACGGATATAGAATCATTACCTCATGGTCTTCTCTTTTGGCGAAGCATGACGCAATGGATTGGTGGCATGGGTATTATTGTATTAACAATTGCAGTACTTCCGTTACTGGGCATTGGCGGAATGGAGCTATTTGTAGCGGAGGCTCCCGGCCCTACGAAAGATAAAATTCATCCGCGCATCAAAGAAACAGCATTGCGTTTATGGGGGATTTATCTTCTATTAACCTTAAGTGAAATGATTATACTAATGTGTCTTGGAATGAATTTCTTTGACGCGATTAACCATTCATTAACAACAAATTCGACTGGAGGATTTTCAACCAAACAGGCCAGTGTGGGAGCTTTTGACAATCAATGGATAGAATACGTAATTGTTATATTCATGTTCTTGGCTGGAACCAACTTTACCCTACTCTATTTTGGTTTCAAAGGTAAGTTCGAAAAATTCTGGAAAAACGACGAGTTTAAATGGTATGTTATTGCCGTAATTGGATTGGTAGCAATAATTACTCCAATCGTATGGACAGAGACAGGACAAGGTCTTTATGAGTCATTTAGGCAAACGCTTTTTCAAGTAGTAAGTATGATTACTACCACCGGTTATGCCACTGAAGATTATACCATGTGGGGATCTTTAGCCACTTTAGCGTTCTTTCTTCTTCTTTTTTCAGGTGCAAGTGCTGGCTCAACTTCAGGAGGAATCAAAATTGTCAGGATCGTTATTTTAATGAAAAATGGATTTTTGGAATTCAAGAAACGTCTCCACCCAAGGGCCGTTTTGCCTGTTTACCTGAATAAACAACCGGTTTCAAACACGATTATATACAACTTACTCGCATTTATTTTTCTCTACTTACTCATATTCACGGTTGGTTCTATTCTCCTCACTGCATTTGGTTCTTCATTTGAAGTTGCTCTTTCTTCTGTTGCCACATGTTTAGGTAATGTTGGACCTGGACTAAGTGATGTTGGACCTTCAGGAAGTTTTGCTGAAATAGCAAGCCCTGGTAAATGGGTACTCTCCTTTTTAATGCTATTCGGTCGTTTAGAACTCTTTACAGTGGCGCTGCTTCTTACGCCTTATTATTGGAAAAAGAATTAAGCATAGATTCTTTTATGTTTCGTTTTTAAATGATTAGTTTAGACTAAATTCTATTGATTACATGGTCTCAAAATCAGATATCGTAAAAGATTGGCTAACCCGCTATACCGGAACACCTTTAGAGGAGTTTGGTGAATACATTCTTCTTACAAACTTTAATAGCTACTTAGAGAAGTTCTGTGAACTTACAGGAGCTAAAATTCAAGGCACTGATAAGGCCATGCCGAATGCAACGCACAACAGAATTACCTTTATCAATTTCACTATGGGAAGCGCAAATGCTGCTACTATAATGGACCTTTTAAGTGCGGTAAACCCCAAGGCTTGCTTGTTTTTGGGAAAATGTGGTGGTTTAAAAAAGAAAACAGCCATTGGAGATTTAATCTTACCAATTGCAGCCATTAGAGGAGAAGGTACTTCTAACGATTATTTTCCTCCTGAAATTCCTGCTTTACCTGCCTTTACTTTACAAAGAGCAGTGTCTACCTCAATTAGAGAATTTCAGCGTGATTATTGGACCGGTACAGTGTACACAACAAATAGAAGAGTTTGGGAACATGACGAGACCTTTAAAGACTACTTAAGAAAAACTCGCGCTATGGCTATTGACATGGAAACTGCAACGCTCTTCGTTACAGGATTTGCCAATAAAATACCAACTGGGGCACTGCTTTTAGTTTCTGATCAACCAATGATTGCTGAAGGAATTAAAACGAGTATAAGTGATGCCGCCGTTTCAAGAACTTATGTGCAAGATCATATTGAAATTGGGATTAAATCTTTAGAGGAAATTAAGAATAATGGTACTTCTGTGAAACATTTGAGGTTCCCTTATAGTGAGGAATAATGTTAAAGTTTTTCTCTTCAGAGTACGAGAGTTCAATTATTGAATTTGCGAAACTACGCATGGTTAAGAGGCTATCCATGCTTTTTGCCGCGGTATTTGGAGCTCTTACAATAGCTTTTTGGAATTCAGATTTCTTTGCTTGGATAGCTTATTTTATTGCGTTTATAATATCGGCAACCGTTTTAGTCTATCTATACACAGTTCAAAAACACCGCTTTGTATTTATATTTTATGCTTTAAGCGGCTCAATTTTAGCAAATCTAGCCTGTCATTTTTCACTTACCACGCCACACTATGTAGACTTTTTATGGATGATATTGTGTTCATTCATAGGCTTTATTGGCTATGGTAAAAGATTTGGACTTTTTGTTTTATCATTAAACGGAATTGGCATGGGACTTTTCGTATTCTTCTCTTTGAATACCCATATTGAAGTGCTGCAACCTTTTACTTTTGAAGAACAAGTAGGCGCTTATGCCGAGATTTTACTGGCCGTCATTATCATCTCTACAATACTTTATGAATTCATTCGATTCCAAGAAATTGCGCTTACAAATGTTAGAGAAGTGAATGCCGAACTTTCAGAGAAGAATACATTGATTGAAGAAAAGAACAATGAAAATATCACTCTACTTAAAGAAGTTCATCATAGAGTCAAAAACAATCTTCAGATAATTGTAAGTCTACTTCGTCTCCAAGTTAGCGAAAAGAATGAACCGCACGTTGAACGCTATTTTGAGGAAGCCATCAATCGGATTATGTCAATGGCATTAATTCATGAAAAGCTTTATCAACAAGATGATATAGCGCAGATTAAAATTGAAGGTTATACGCTAGATCTCTGCACTGAATTGAACAGAATTTATGGACAAGACCTGAGAATTGACTACAAAGTAGATTCTGAACTCAAGGGATTGAACTTAAAGACCATTGTACCTGTAGGGTTAATCATTAACGAATTGGTGAGCAACTCATTGAAACACGGATATAACAACAGCATTGAAGGCAAGATTAAGATTCATTTCAAAAACAAAAACACCAAAGAATTTGAACTTTCCTATACAGACGATGGAATTGGAATCCAAGACAATCTTAAGAAAGGATTTGGTAGTGAATTGATAGAGTTATTGACGGAGCAATTAAATGGTGAGCGGAAATTACTCACAACACCTAAAGGAGTATCTTATTCCTTTAAGCTTTATCATTTATAAATGAAAAAAGCGCAGAAGAAGTCTCCTACGCTTTTTTACTCCACTTAAAAATATATCTAGAACTGATTTACAGCATCTGAGAAGCAGTATTCATTTTTCTCAATTAACTGCTGCGCAATCATTTGTCTTGCGTCTTTTGTATTAAACGGCTGAACTTTAGTAAATCGACGTAATCCCATTAACATCATTCTTAACTCATCATCCGTTACGAACGCCATTAACGCGTCTTTACCACTTTTCGAGATTTTATCCGCAGCGTCAAATAAATAAGTCTTTGCAATAGCGATGTAAACTCCAGCTGCTTCTTCACCTTTCTTATCTACCATTTTCTCTACTCTCAATAGTAAAGATTCAGCAACATAGATCTCATTACAAATGTCAGCCACGTTCATTAAGATTTCTTGCTGCTTAGCAAGCTCCATCATTAATTTCTGTGCAGCCGTTCCAGCTACCATTAATAATGCTTTTTTGAAGTTCGCAATTACCTTCTTCTCTTCCGCAAATAACTCATCTGATGGATCCTCGAAATCAGGAATGCTCATTAACTCTCCAGCTACAGCCATAGCAGGACCCATTAAATCAAGCTCCCCTTTCATTGCTTTTTTCAAAATCATATCTACCGTCAACATTCGGTTGATTTCATTTGTTCCTTCAAATATTCTGTTAATACGAGCATCACGATAAGCTCTCTCAACTTGACTTTCTGCCGAGAATCCCATTCCACCATGAATTTGAACTCCCTCATCAACGCAATAATCCAACACCTCAGAACCTATTACTTTTAACATCGCACACTCAGCAGCGAATTCCTCGATTCCTTTAAGTGTTGCAGCTTGCTTGTCCATTCCGTCATCAACCAATGCTTTAATCGCATTATCAATGTCAAATGCACATCTATAGGTAGCTGCCTCTAGCGCAAATGTTCTAATTACTTGCTCCGCCATTTTATGACGAATCGCACCGTATTTAGAAATTGGTCTTCCAAACTGCTCACGCTCATTTGCATATTTAACAGAATGATTGATTACCTCTTTAGAACCTCCTAAAACACCAGCCGCTAGCTTAATACGACCTATATTCAGAATGTTCAACGCAATCTTAAATCCACCTTCTCTTTCGCCTAATAAATTCTCAGCAGGAATAACTACGTTATTGAAGAAAACCTGACGCGTTGATGAACCTTTAATCCCCATCTTCTTTTCTTCTGGGTTTAAGGAAATTCCTTCAGTATCCGCGTCAACAATGAATCCTGTTAATTTCTCGTCGTCACCGATTTTAGCAAATACTGTAAACACATCAGCGAAACCGCCGTTCGTGATCCACATCTTTTGACCATTAATAGTATATGTTTTACCATCATCGCTAAGTACAGCTTTTGTTTTTCCTGAATTCGCATCAGAACCTGAGCTAGGCTCAGTTAAACAATAAGCTGCTTTCCATTCACCTGTTCCAAGTTTAGGAATGTATTTTTGCTTTTGTTCTTCAGTTCCGTAATATAAAATTGGAAGTGTACCTATACCGGTATGGGCGCCATACGCTACAGAGAACGAGTGTCCTCTACCTGTATATTCTGTCGCCAACATAGAAGTTGGAAAGTCTACTCCCATTCCTCCCAATTCAGCTGGGATAGACATGCTCAACATTCCTAATTCTCCGGCTTTTACTAGAAGAGACTCCATTAATCCTTCTTCCATCGAATCAATTCTATCAAGGTGTGGTTCCACTTCTTGTCGAATAAAATCCAAACACGTTCTAGCAATCATGCTCTGCTCTTCATTGTAATCTTCTGGCGTGTAAATTTCTGAGGCGAATGACTCACGAATTAAAAACTCGCCACCTTTAATTGCTTTTCTTTCTTCCATTTTTTCCAATTATAACTCTTTATACATAAGTTTATGAGGACCTATATTCGGCACTTCATAAACATCTCCTTTAACTTTAAATCCTAATTTTTCGTAGAAACCCGTTGCTATTAATCGTGCATCACACCATAATAACTTCACGTCTCTTTTTCTTAATTCATCAATCGCTCGATTCACAATGGCTACTCCAGTTCTAGTCCCTCTTATTTTAGGAGAGGTTGCCATGGCTCTTAGCCTATATTGATTTTGCTCCTCAAACTTTGGATTGATATCAACAATCAATGTACTCGTACCCACTACCTCTTCTTCGATCGTAGCTCCAATGTGAAATGTAGAATTTTCATTATCGGGGTCAATTGTACATTCTTCAACTGAATTCTTATGCGGCCAAAGTACTTCATAACGAAGACCTTTAATCGCATCCGTTTCGAGTTGTTTTATTTCAATCAATTCACTCATTTACAATATCTCTAATACTCCTGCAGCTCCTTGTCCTGTACCAACACACATGGTTACCACTCCGTATTTTTGGTTTCTTCTTTTCAATTCATTAATTATTTGAACAGAAAGTTTAGCTCCTGTGCATCCTAATGGGTGACCTAACGAAATTGCTCCACCATTTACGTTAACGATATCTGGATTAAGTCCGGCTTCTCGAATTACCGCCAATGATTGTGAAGCAAAGGCTTCATTCAATTCAAATAAGTTAATGTCGTTTAACTTTAAACCGGCCATTTCAATAGCGCCTGGAATAGCATCTACGGGGCCAATTCCCATAATTCTTGGTTCTACACCAACCACTTTATATGAAATTAGTCTAGCAATAGGCTCAAGATTTAATTTCTTCACCATCTCTTCTGACATCATCAAGCAGAAAGCGGCACCATCTGACATTTGAGAAGCGTTACCGGCAGTAACGGTTCCGCCATTCATGAATACTGGCTTCAAATTTGAAAGCGCCTCTACAGTCGTACCTTTTCTTGGTCCTTCATCAGCATCTACAACATACTTCTTCTCCGCTCTTTTACCGTTAGCATCCACATAAACTTCAGACATTTCAATAGGAACAATATCATCTTTGAATCTTCCTTCAGCCTGTGCTGCTAAAGCCTTCATATGAGAATTATATGCAAACTCATCTTGGTCTTCACGAGATACCCCGTACTTCTCAGCAACTGCTTCAGCGGTATTCCCCATACCCCAGTACCAATCAGCATGTTCTTTAGAGACTTTTGCGTTTGGAACAACTCTCCAACCTCCCATGGCAATAGCTGACATAGATTCTGTACCTCCAGCAATTACAACATCTGCAAGGCCAGCTTCTATTTTAGCTTTTGCCAATGCCATTGTTTCAATTCCTGAAGAGCAGTAACGATTCACGGTCATTCCTGGAACCTTATTTGTATCTAATCCCATTAACGAGATAAAACGTCCAACGTTAAGTCCCTGCTCTGCCTCTGGCATTGCATTACCAACAATAACATCATCTATTTGTCCCGGCTCCAAGTTTGGAACCTCGCTCATAATTTTCTTTATAACATCTGCAGCAAGATCATCAGGACGGGCAAATCTAAATCCACCCTTCTTCGCCTTTCCGACTGCTGTTCTATATGCTTTTACTATATAGGCTGTTTTCATTTTAGTTAAAGTTTTAGATTCAAGAGCCATTTCTCAAGAATCAAGTATTATAATTTAGACTTAAATCCATGAATCATCCGTTGGATCTCTGTCGTTCTTTCTAATAAATTTTCTAATTCTTTGGAATTAATTAATTCAATTTCGCCGGCAATTATCAATTGAGTTTCTAATTCAAAGGCAGAACCCAGCGAAATTTGAAGAAACCTAGCAAAATCCTTTTGAGAATCTCGACTTGATCTTTCTGCAATATTGGAAGGCACTGACACTGCACATCTGTTTAATTGACTGCTCAATCCAAACTTATGCTCAGATGGGAAATTTGAGGTCATCTGAAATATATCTTTCGATAAATCTTTGGACTTTTTCCATATGTTCAGTTCTTTAAAGTTATGCATCTGTCTAGTTTCTTGAATCTTTCATCTTAATTCTTAATTTCTCAATATCTTCCCTTTTGTAACAATACTTTGAATTCTTTCGAGGGTCTTTTTCTTTGTGCAGAGATCCAAGAAAGCTTTTCTTTCTAAATCAAGTAGGAATTGCTCGTCCACTTGCGTCGGTTCCGATAGATCTCCACCCGCAAGAACAAATCCTAATTTTTCTGAGATGTACGCATCATGCTCAGAGATGTACTTACCATGTTCCATTGAGTCTGCGCCAACATATACAATACCTAAAGCCTCATTACCGAGAACAGTAATATCTTTTGGCTTAGGCGGTTGTGTATAACCTGCGTTGTATAATGAGAGACATGCTTCTTTAGCTCTTGTTAATTGATAATCTCTATCAACCACAACTTCATCAATTCCAGGTCTTAAATAACCCAAATCAAATGCCTCGTAAGCCGAAGTTGAAACTTGTGCTTGACCAATGGTTAAGAAAGAATCTCTGAAACGATTAATTCTAACATCTCCATCTTTTAAGCCATCCGATAGCCGCTTCGCAAATTCTTTGGTTCCCCCACCTCCAGGGATCAAACCAACTCCAAACTCAACGAGACCCATGTAAAGCTCTGCGTGCGCAATTACCTTGTCAGCATGCATTGACATTTCACACCCTCCTCCAAGGGCCATATTATGCGGCGCCACGATAACTGGACATGATGAATAACGAATACGCATCATGGTGTCTTGGAACTGCTTAATTGCAAAGTTTAGTTCGTCGTACTCTTGTTCCACCGCCATCATAAAGATCAATCCTACGTTGGCACCAGCGGAGAAATTTTGTCCTGTATTGGAAATAACAAGACCTTTGTATTCATTTTCAGCAAGCGAGATTCCTTTTTGAATTCCAGCTAAGACTCCACCGCCAATGGTATTCATTTTCGTATGGAACTCTAGGTTCAATATTCCATCACCTAAGTCAATCAAGTGACAATCAGAATTACTCCAAACCGTCTTAGAATCTCTTAAGTTATCTAAGAACAATAGTTCCTCAGTTCCTGGAATAACTTTGTATTCACCAGAAACTTGATCGTAATACTTTTTTAAACCATACTCAAGTTTATAGAAAGATGTATGTCCTTTAGAAACCATATCCTGAATCCAAGCTGCTGGCTCTTTTCCATGCTCTTTCATGATAGCAATGGCTTTTTCCAAGCCCACTACATCCCAAGTTTCGAACGGTCCTAACTCCCATCCAAACCCTGCTTTTAGAGCATCATCAACTTTATATATTTCATCTGATATTTCAGGAACTCTGTGCGATACATAAGAGAACAATCCCGAAAAAACTTTTCTGAAGAACTCACCCGCTTTATCCTTCGCATAGAAAAGCATTTTTGTTCTTTCCGATAAATCATCTACAGCCTTTGTTGCTGCTAATACCGGGAAATTAGCTTTTTGTTTAGATCGGTATTCGAGCGTTTTTAAATCAAGCGTTAAAATCTCTTTTTTACCGTCATTTACTACTTTCTTGTAAAATCCTTGTTTGGTTTTTGAACCTAACCAATTATTCTCAACCATTTTCGCTACATAGCTCGGTAGTTTGAATAAATCTCTCTCCTCGTCATCCGGACAATTCTCGGTTAGTCCATTGGCAACATGTACCAATGTATCCAGCCCCACAACATCGCACGTTCTGAACGTAGCTGATTTTGGTCTACCTAATACAGGTCCTGTAAGTTTATCAACTTCTTCTACAGTCAACCCTAACTCTTCTACCGCATGGAAAAGGGACATTATTGAGTACACACCTACTCTGTTCGCAATAAATGCCGGAGTATCCTTACACAGAACTGTTTTTTTTCCTAAAAATCTTGCTCCGTATTCCATAAAGAAATCGGTAACTGAAGGATCAGTCTTAGGTGTAGGTATAATCTCTAATAGTCTCAAGTATCTCGGCGGATTAAAAAAGTGAGTTCCACAGAAGTGCTTCTGAAAATCTTCAGATCTCCCCTCAAGCATCATATGAATTGGAATACCTGAAGTATTCGATGAAACTAAAGTTCCGGGCTTTCTATACTTATCTACCTGATCAAAAATAATCTTCTTAATATCTAAGCGTTCAACGACCACCTCAATCACCCAGTCACACGATGCAATATCCTTCATGTTATCGTCGAAGTTTCCAGTGGTGATTCGAGAAGCAAATTCTTTTTTGTAAATCGGTGAAGGTTTAGATTTTAAAGAAGCTTTTAAGAAATCGTTTACCAATCTATTTCTAACTACTTTATCTTCTAAACTAAGTCCTTTGGCTTGTTCTTTTTCTGTAAGCTCTCGAGGAACCATATCTAAAAGTAAAACCTCACAACCAATGTTGGCTAAATGACAAGCAATACCTGAGCCCATAATTCCAGAACCTAATACTGCTACTTTTTTAATCTTTCTATTCATTTGAACTAATTCTTATAATTCGTTATTCTTTTCTTCTAGAAACTTATCCAGCTGAACATCTATTCTTTGCATGATATCAAAAAACGCATCAACCTTAGTTTTGGGCAACGCTGAATAAAGCTTTTGATTAAATTCAATTACTACATCCCTAGCCTTTTTCCTCAACTCGACTCCCTCATCTGTCAGAAAAACAATAGATTTTCTTTTATCATCAGGATCCATTCGTCTTTCGATGTAGCCTTTATCTTCCATATTCTTTAATGTCCTTGAAAGACTTGTTGGCTCCATGCCCATTTTAGGCCCTAAAGAAGTGCTTGGTGTTCCTTCTTTTTCAATATTCAGCATAATGAACCCCCATGAAAAAGACATATCGTACTTCGCAGCAATCTGATTGTAATATCTTGAAATCTTAAACCAGTTGTTTCTAATGTGAAATTCGAAAAGCTGTTCTTTATTCATTATATTAGGAATACATATGAGTTTCTAAGTCAAATATACAAATATTTATTATGCATGCATAATTTTTAATGTTTTTTTAATATTTGAATTTAGAATCCCCCAGATCCCTCTAATCAGTAGCTATTTCCAATAGCTCCTATGAAAGAAAATTGAAAAAAGAGAACCATAAAGTTCTACTTAAAGCTAGAATTAGTAGAAGCTAGTTCACTTTAACAATACGATACGCTCAAGAGAATGGAGCGCCTAATCTATTGTTTGATTAACTTCTTTGTAACAATTTGATCGGACTTTATCACTTGAATCAAATAAACACCATCTGAAACACCCAGTTCCTCTAGATCAAGAGCCATAGGACCGTCCTCAGTGCTATGAGCGTTGAACACAACAGCGCCATTCACATCTAAGATTTGAATAAAATCAGCTCCACCTTCAACATCAATCATTACGTTCTGATTAGTTGGGTTAGGATATACATTAACACCAAAAGCTGGCGATTGCTCATCAATACCTATGTCAAAAATGATTATTTGATTGAAAACCGTATCAGAAAGAACGCTACAGCCATTATCATCTGTATACTCAGCGTGATATGCACCATTAATTCCCACCGTAATATAATTAAGGAAATAATCCGTCTCGCCAGAAAGCTCCGCATCATCAACAAACCATTTATGCGTACCTGTTAAGGTATAACTTGAAACTATTAAAGGCGGCGACAAGGTTAAAACAGGAGGTGCCGGTAATGGCAAAATTGTAACCGAAACATCGTCCGAATTAGAACAATCATTTCCATCTGTTGCGGTAACGGTGTAAGTAATATCTGAAGTCGGATAAGCAAGTGGGTCTGGAATAATATAGTCTGACAAAGATGGGTCAATATTCCAAACATAAATTAGACCTCCCGAAGCGTTTAATTGAACTGTATCTCCTAAGCAAAGCTCAACATCCGGACCAGCATCAACGATAGGCAGTGCATCTATATCAATTGAAACAAGATCCGTATTTGAACAACCAAAAGCGTCAGTACCCGTGACCAAGTAAGTTGTAAACGCTGAAGGCTTTGCCCATGGATTAGCGATAGAAAGACTAGAAAGGGATGGATGAGGATTCCAAGTGTAATCAACGGCACCGGTTGCGTTCAATTGAATAGAATCTCCAACACAGAAAGAATCATCTGAACCAGCATCTACCAAAGGAAGAGGATTAATAAACACCCAAACCGTATCTGTATTAGAGCACCCGTTTATATCAGTACCTTCTACTATATACTCAGTGTCTGCGTTAGGGTTGGCGGTTGGATTTGCTACTGTTGTTGACGATAAAGATGGGTCAGTATTCCATACATATAATGCTGGAAGACCTCCAGTAACTAATAAAACCAAACTTTCACCATCACAAATTGTTGAATCTTCACCCGCATCTATAGTCGGCAAAGAAATCGTTGAAACAATTACTGAATCTCTTGACTCACAGCCATTATCATCAATACCTGTAACAAAATACTTCGTTAAAGTTGTTGGTGTTGCATCAGGATTCGGTAGAGTCGTACTTGATAATGTTGGATCAGCATCCCAGATATAAGAACTCACTCCTGAAGCATCAATGGAGTAAGGCTCTCCTAAACAAACAGTACCATTTGGACCCGCATCCACAAGATCTAGGGTATACCAGGTTATTGTTATTTCGTCCGTATTTTCACAACCATTTATATCCGTACCAGTCACAGTGTAGGTTGTTAAAGCTCCTGTTGGAGTGGCGTCCGGATTTGAAATAATTAAACTACTCAACGATGGATCCGGAGACCAAAGATAGTCTACAGCTCCCGTTGCATCCAGAGAAAATGTCGTCTCAGGACAAATATCAGCATCAGAACCAGCGGAGACTGGAGGCAATGCGTAAGAAGTAACATCTACGTCGGTTGAATTTTCACATCCATTATCATCAATGATATCTAAAGTATAAGTACCTGTAGTAAAGGCAACCGTAAAACTATCCGTATCAGTCGTACTCCATAGATAAGAATCGTAAGTATCTGTATAGAGAATTACAGAATCACCGGTACAAAACTCTAAAGGAGTATCGTTATAGATAATTGGTGATGGAATTGGGTTTACAGTAACGGTAACCGTGTCGTAATCTATACATCCTGAAAGGGACTCACTACTAACTGTATAAACACTTGTTGAAGCAGGGTTAACTGTAACTGTTCCACAGATTGTGCATGATAAACTTCCAAGGTCACCACTCAAAACGGCCCAGGTAATATTTGTGCCACCTGTAGCTGTCAAATCGACACTTTGACCAAGACATATAGATGTGTCTGGATTCGCAAGTGTTGTAAGCTGACAATATTTAATCGTGCTAAAATCCTGCTTAGTTGCAAGTCCGCCGTGAGAAGCTCCAGTAACAAAAATATTTTCTGTAGGATCTACCTGCATTTTAACAGCCTGATCGCTTAGACCCGAAGGACCATCAAATCTTGTTTTCCAAGCCACAGTTCCAAGATCCTTATCGTATCTAATTGTAGTGTAATCATTATTCGAAGAAGTCTCATAACTATAACCCGTAACGTAAAGGTTCCCTGCGACCAATTGAATATCAACGCCTTCATCATAATTCAACCCGTCAGAAGTATATCTATGAGCCCATTCTTCCACACCCGCAGAATTAAACTTCATTGTATAATAATCATCACTAGTAGCATCGGAGTTACTTCTACCCGTTACATATATATCATCTGTGGTTAAATCTACCTCTACAGCATTCAGAATATCAGTTCCATCACCATCACCCGCATAAGTCTGCTGCCACAAAAACGCGCATGCACTTGTAAATTTCATTACGCAAATGTCTCTTTTCGTTCCAGCTCCTTGATAACCCTCGCCTACTAAAATTACATTGCCAGAACCATCAAATATCATATCATTAACCGCGTCATCCCCGTTAGAACCGCTATCGAATGCACCTCCTGCCGTGGGAGCACCGCCAGTTGGAGCAAAACGTCTAATCATGAAATTACTTCCTTCTCCTATTACTTCTGAAAACCCACCCATGTATATATTTCCAGCAGCATCAGCTAGAACTTTCTCTCCTCCATCGGCAAGTCCAGTTCCCGCTGTGTAATCCCACTGGTAAGTCCCTGACGAATTGTATTTGATAACGATATAGTCTTTATTTGAAGCTGAAAAACTATATGAACCCGTAACAATAACGTTATCTGAACCATCCACAGTAACATCACGACCGTAGTCATATAAAGTTGAACCTCCAAATAACTGTGTCCAAAGGACCGTTCCATCATCACCGTCATACTTAATTGTGACAATATCCCAATCAGAACCAGAAACATAGCGTGCACCTGTGATAATTATATCGCCGTTACTATCCATAACCATTGCATGAACCTCATCTACTCCAGCACCACCGTAAGTTTGACTCCAAATCTCAACTCCATCGGCATCGTACTTTACAGTGTAAATATCAAAACCATTAACTGCCGAAAAAGAAGTTCCTGTAACAAAAGTCTCGCCTGTGGCAGGGTCTAATTCCATATCCACCGGACGATCGGTATTGGAACCAGTTCCATTGAATCTTGTCTCCCATTGAATATTAATCTGAGCAATTGTAGGAGTAACAGTAAATGCGATAAGTAAAACAAGTAGAATCTGCTTCATGTCGTTCATATCATTTCAATCTGCTAATATAAAATAAAAAAGTGCCAGAATCAAAAGATTTCACTACCCTTAGAATCAGCTAGTTCTGAAAACTCAGGCCACAACTGGTTTTCACGCAAAAAAGACGACGAAATATTTTTTTACTTCGACCAAACCTTTTTTTGGGTAGATAAAACTATTTTTTCTAGTTAAATATTTTTTAGTACTTTCGCTCGATTAAGGCTGTAGAAAAAACACTAATGAAGAAACGACTACTCTTTACTCTTTTGTTTTTGTTTGTTCTTACCGAATCAATGGCTACACATATTGTAGGTGGTGAGATTCTTTACGAACATTTAGGAGGTGCATCATATAGGCTTACTATGAAGCTTTACCGTGATTGTGACCCTACAAGTGTGGATTTCCCAGGTACTGTAAGAATTTATGCCAAAAATGGCGATGGTACAGATGTACTCGACGGTGCCACCTTAGGGATCGACTTTTTTGATCTTGTAATTCAGGATAGAGACACTCTTGACCCACCTATTGACACTTGCGCTTTTGATCCAGGCCTATGTCTTGAAGAGGCCATTTATTCTGAAGTTGTTAGTCTACCGCCAAACCCTGGTGGATACCATTTATATCATACAACATGGGCGAGAAACGACGAAATCATTAACCTTACAAGTCCGTTAACTACAGGAGAGGCTTTCTATGCTTATGTTCCTGATAATGGGCTTTACCTAACAAATTCAAGTCCGGTTTTCTCGAACTTCCCTCCTGTATTTGTTTGTCTGGGGCAAGATCTTGCTACCGATTTCAGTGCTACAGATATTGATGGAGATTCACTCGTCTATTCCTTTTATCAGCCATACGATGGAAGACCTGATTGGCATCCAGATTATGCAATATATGAACCTACTTTTGCAGGTTTACCACCAGACAATATAACCTTTGTAAATGTAACATATGCTGACCCTTCGTATTCAGCGACTAACCCTTTGAATCCTGCACCTCCTACTTCGGGCACACCTATATCTATTGATCCTAATACAGGTTTTATTTCTGGAATACCAGAGCAAATAGGTCAGCATGTTGTAGGTGTTATGATTGAAGAATATAGAGACGGAGATAAGATCGGTGAAATTGTGCGAGACTTCCAGTTTAATGTTCTTGTTTGTCCACCACCACAAGATGCTTTAATAGGAGAATTAGATGGGTGTGCAGGTTCTACTGTGGGCTTCGTAAATAACTCTGGAGCTGGAGCCACTGGTTTTTGGTGGGATTTTGGGACTGGAATCCCTGCTGACACCAGCATACTCGCAGAACCGAGCTTTACTTATCCTCTAGGACCAGCAACGTACACAGTTACTCTCATCGCTCAAAAAGGCACAAACTGTGCTGACACAACTACATATGAACTTACTCTCTCAGATTTAACTGCTGATTGGTCAGGACCCGATACATTATGTTTAAATGAACTAGGAAACTTCTTCGATCTTTCAATAGCTGAAATTAATGGTGTCGTTGATTCTTGGGAATGGGATTTCGGTGACGGTTCAACCTCTACTGATCAGGATCCAACGCATGCGTACACCTCAGGAGGTGACTATGATGTAGAACTAATTGTTGGCACAGACGTAGGTTGCATTGATACTTTAGAAGTTCCTTTACACGTTGAGATTCCTCCAGCAGCTGGGATTACTTCAGTCGTGGTTTGTAATTCTTTGGATGTCGACTTCATTAATAACTCTGATCCCGAAGCTTCTGGATTCTGGTGGAATTTTGGAACTGGTGATCCGGCTGATACTAGTTTAGCAACGAACCCATCTTTTACTTACACAAGTTATGGTTCCTACACAGTTACGCTGGTAGCTCAGAAAGGCACGGCTTGTGCAGATACAGCGACTTTTGCATTAATGGTCTCGAACGTTGTCGCTGATTTTGACGATGTTGATACTACATGTACAAATGTCTTAATAGATTTCAATGACATGTCAACCAATGTAGGTGGTACCATCAACAGCTGGCAATGGGATTTTGGCGATGGATCTTCTTCTACCGATGAAGACCCTTCCCATGGCTATACAACTTCAGGTGATTATGTAGTTGAGCTAATTGTTGGAAGTGACTTAGGATGTTCGGATACCATAACCAAGAATTTACATATCAAAGACCCTCCTACTCCGGATATAGGTCCGATAGACAATTGCTCCGGATTAACAATCACATTCCAAAACTTGAGTGATACTGATGCAGACGGATTCTGGTGGAATTTTGGAACTGGTGTTGCTGCAGATACTAGTATAGCTTTTGAACCTACATTTACCTTCCCTGGGTATGGAACTTTTACAGTAGATCTTGTTGCACAGAAAGGAACTTCATGTGAAACTTTCACCTCTGAAACATTTACAATTTCTGAACTAATTGCTGATTACGTTTACACCGATACAGTTTGTTCAAATGAAGCTACTGACTTTTTTGATGCATCTTCAGCACTAGCTGGTACTACTATAATTAACTGGGAGTGGGACTTTAGCGATGGGACACTGTCTGGATTTCCAAATCCTACACATACGTTCTCAACTTCAAGTGGAGATATCCCTGTTCAACTCGTAATCACATCTGATATTGGGTGCACGGACACTGTAGAATATGACATCCACGTTCAAACAGCCCCAGTTGTTGATGCGGGACTAGACACTGCGGTTTGCCTGGCATCACCTTCCCTTGAACTTTCAGGTTTAATTACTGCGGCAGGTGGTGGAGAATGGTCTGGTAACGGAGGGGTTTTCGTGCCTTCTGTAACAGATCTTAATGCTACTTACTTTCCTTCATTAGTTGAACTTACAGCTGGATCAACTTTCTTAGTCCTTACCTCAACGGGAAATGGAAACTGTGAAGCGGTAACCGACACACTGAACATCCTTTATTTAGACAATCCTGAAATTGATGCCGGAGGAAATATAGATGTCTGTGAGGACTCTACCTACGTTGTTATTGACGCCACGGTATTATTCAGTACAAATGTAACTTGGAATACCTTTGGAGACGGATCATTTGATGATGACGGCGTACTTGATGCCACCTATAATTTTGGACCTGGAGACATTGCTGCAGGAAGCATTACTTTATATGTTGATACTTATAATTTCTCTGGTTGTCCAGATGATAGTGACACTTTAACCATTTCAATTAATGAACCGCCAACGATGGTCCCAATGAATGACACCATCATATGTACTGGTTTTCCACTAGTTTTAGATGCACAGTCCTCAACGGGAGCAGGTAATTGGCTAACATCGGGCACAGGTTCTTTTGATCCTGATTCAACATCATTAACTACTTATACGCCAAGTAATGCTGATAACATCATTGGCTCTGTTACTATTGGTTTTGAGTCTGCTAATAATGGTGGTTGTCCAGCTATGTATGACACACTGTTAGTAACTATCATTCCTTCTCCTACACCTGACTTTGAGTTTACAGAAAACTGTTTTGGAATCCCTTCTGTTTTCACGAATAATTCATCGAGTGACTCTCCTGTCACGAGTTATGAGTGGACTTTTGAACCTGGAATCACCTCTACAGATACAGATCCTACACATACTTTTACAACCCCTGGTATTTACCCAGTTCAATTAGTCGTGTTTGCAACTAATGGTTGTGCTGATACATTGACGCAAAACGTAGAAACCTTCTTTCTTCCTGCTCCCGAATTCGTTATTCCAGAACCTTGTGTAGATGGAGGCACTTATTTTATAGACTCTTCTTCGGTAGGTAATGCTGACATTGTTTCATGGGAATGGAACTTCGGAGATGGAACCGGAGTCGATACAAGCGCGAACCCAGTCCACCAATTCTCGGGAAGTGGAGACTACAGCATTACATTAACTTTAACATCTGATAAAGGTTGTACCAATGATACAGTTGTAGTCGTTAATATTTTGCCTGGACCTGACGCTGCGTTCATTGTTGATCCACCAAGCGCTAATCTTTTTGTCGATTTAAACTTTACTGATCAAAGTGTACCGGATGGATCCCCTTTAAGTACATGGCTATGGCTTTTTGCTGACGGTGATTCTGCCAACACTCAGAATGCGGTTCACCAATACGACTTTGAAGGAGAATATGACGTTCTTCTTATCGTTACTGACGAAGCCGGTTGTGTAGATACCGCGAATGTCATTGTACCAATTTATCATGGACCTTTGGTTCCTTCTGCATTCTCTCCGAATGGTGATGGAGAAAATGATTTCCTTATGATCTTAGGAGGAAATTATGAAGAGATCGATTTTAAAGTTTATAATAACTGGGGAGAAATAGTTTACAACACTACGGATCCCGATGCCTTGGGTTGGGACGGAACACACAAAGGACAGGATCAACCTATCGGTGTATATGTATATGTTGCGACAGTAATTACTTATGACGGACAAGAACATGTATTGTCTGGAGATGTATCATTAATTAGATAGAAAATGAGAAAGTTATTTGGCTTAGCGAGTATCTTGTTAATGAGTACGGTCTCTTTTGGACAAGATTTTCACTTATCACAATATGATGCTGCTTCTTTAAATGTGAATCCTGGAATGACAGGGGTTTTTAAAGGAGATTACCGAATTCATGGACACTACCGAAACCAATGGTTGGCCGTAGCAACCAAACCCTTCACTACAGGTTTAATCGCTTTCGATGCAAACAAAGGTAAATGGGGATGGGGAGGTCAAATCGCCAACTTCAGAGCAGGTACTGGTGGTTTCAATGTTCTCAGTATTATGCCTTCCGTATCGTATAAGTTTAACTTTGGTGAGAAGAAGTTCAGCGTTATCTCGGTAGGATTGGCAGCTGGAGGATTTCAAAAATCAATTAATGCTTCAAGTCTAACTTTTGCCAACCAGTATGTAAAAACCAACGGCGGAGAATTTAACACAGCATTAAGTACAGGTGAATCATTTGCAAACAACGCCATCTATAATTTGGATGTCAACTTAGGTTTCATGTATTATTATGGGAAGCCATCCAGTATGTTTAATCCCTTTGGTGGAGTAACAATGTTTCACCTAAACAACCCAACAGAATCTTTTNTTGGAGAAACAAATAAACTTCCACATCGATATGAAGCCATTCTTGGATCAAGAGTTGTTTTGACAAATCAAATCTCTCTAACCCCAAAAATATTCTATCAATTTCAGAAGCAAGCACAAGAATTAACATATGCGGTTGCTGCGCAGTTTTATTTGAAATCTTACGACATCTTTTTATTAAGTGGATTAACCTACCGAAATAAAGATGCCGCAATANTTGAGTTTGGAGCTAAGTATGGAAACTTTATTGGAAGAATAAGCTATGATGTTAATACTTCTTCATTAACCAATGTTACCAATGGTCGAGGAGCTTCTGAATTCTCTTTGACATACATCATGAACAAACCAAATCCTAACCCTGTACCTACTTGTCCAAAATTATGATAAGAAAAACTCTACTCATACTAGCACTGGTTTGTTTTTCTGGAGCATGGGGACAAACCAATAAAGAACTGATGAAAATGGGAGATGCTGCCATGTCTAATGGGCAGTATACCAATGCTGTTCACTACTACTCTTACATTCTATACAGGATAAAAGAGGGAGCCGATGGATTATATTACCCTTACGAAATAACAACAAATTACGAAGAGCCAGAAAAAGATGAATCTGGAGCTCTTGTTCCACCAAAAAACCCAAATAATGATGAGGTAGTCCTTATTCATAAACTCGCCGACGCTTATCGTCTTGCTGATGACTACAAGAACGCGGAAAAATGGTACGCAAAAGCTCTTGACTACCCCAAAGAAGAGTATCCTTACGCTCGTTATTTCTATGGAACAGCTTTAATGTTTAATGAAAAGTTTGAAGAAGCTCAGGTACAATTTGAGCAATTTCAAAACGAACTTGGAGACAATGAAAACAAATTCCACAAAATGGCAACTTCCAAAATTGCTAGTTGTCAATTCGCAATGAACCCCAACAACACGAAGAATAACATCACATACGAATTAATGGACTCTTCATTTAATATTGGTTCATCAAGTTTTGGAGTTCAATTTATGTCTGATGATTATCTACTATTTTCTAGTGCGCGAGGATCTGAAATAGATTCTACGAACACTGAAGAGCCTAAACCTATGGACTATTATATGCTAGACATATACATGGTCAAAGTTAACGAAGATGGTTCTTACCAAAAACCTGAAAAGTTTCCCTTTGAAATAAATGCGGCAGATTATCATGAAGGAAGTGCTGTAGTCTCGGCTGATGGAAATAGTCTCTTCTTTACCAAAATGGACCCCAATAATAGGGCGAATACTCAGGTATATGCGAGCCGCAAATTCAATAATCAATGGTTAAAACCGTTTCCGCTTGACCATAATGTGAATATGGATGGATTTAGATCTATGAACCCATATATTTCGAACGACGGGAAGTTTTTATATTTCTCTTCGAACAGACCTGGAGGTGAAGGAGGAATGGATATTTGGCGTGTTGAATTAGGGCCTAATGGTGAAACATCTGATGCTGTGAATCTTGGGAATAAAATAAACACACCTCAAAACGAAATCTCTCCTTTTTATCACGAAACTACTCAAACTTTGTATTTCGCTTCAGAGGGTCACATTGGTTTTGGAGGTTTAGACATTTTTTACTCAAAGTGGGATGAAGAAATTGAGTGGTTTAGTCAAAGTAACAATGTAGGCGCTCCAATCAATTCTAGCAGAGACGATAGTTATTTCGTTATTGATGAAGACTTGCAAAATGGGTTTGTTACTTCAAATAGATCAGTTTGCACTAGCTGTGATTCTATCTATAACTTGAGCGTTCACTGTAATAAAGTATACAAGATTACTAAACCTGAGATGAAATTCAAAATCTCTGGTTACGTATATGATATCGCTACTAATGAAATCATCCCTGGAGCTACTGTCGATTTTAAAGACGTAAGCTATAAATGGGAACATTTTGAGATTATAGCAGATGAAAATGGATACTACGAACACGAACTTATTCCGAACCTACAGTTATTCATGAAGGCTTCTGCGACCGATTATTTTGCCGACAAGGCTCTTGTATACACCCAAGGAGAAACTGAATCGAAAGACTTTCAACAAGACTTTTATTTAGAGAAGATACCAAAAGGAGAGATCACAATTGAAGGTATTGAATACGACTTTGATAGAGCCACACTTCGACCTATATCTAAAGACATCTTGGATAACCTAATTGAATTCCTAGAATTAAACTCTAACCTGGTAATCGAAATTCGATCACATACAGATGAACGAGGTAACGATGATTACAACTTAGATCTCTCAGACAGACGGGCAAAATCTGTCGTTGACTACTTGGTAGACAATGGAATTTCTAGAGACCGCTTGGTACCAAAAGGTTATGGTGAAACAAAGCCTGCAGAAGTTCCAGACAAGGATGGAAACATGGTAACACTTACACCAGAATACATCTATTCTCTAGAAGACGAGGATCTACAGGACGAATTTCACCAAAGAAACAGACGTACTGCGTTCTTCGTTCTTGAGCAAAAATAGGATCTAGAAATCCAACCTTTTTGGATTTTTTTCGTCTAATTAGAGTAAGCAAGTTTGATAATAAATGCTTCAAATTGACGCCATTCTGAGAGAATTGGTAGATTTGTATGAGCTATGAAACAGGTTAACCATTACTATGATTAAACATTTACTCCAACTAAATGTGTCTCGCTTCTTATTGTCTTCATTATTTCTTCTTCTGGGAGGACTTGGGACACATGCACAACAGGATACAGAATTTTGGTTCGCCGCACCTGAAATTTCTTCTTCAGAGGGGGATTCACCAATCTCGATTACTCTTTTGACTTATGGATTAGCGTCAGATGTAACTATAGATAAGCCTGCCGACGGAGCCTTCACTCCAATTGTTGTGAGCTTAGCAGCAAACGATGAAACCACTGTTGATTTAACCCCATTCATCGCTTCTATTGAAAGCCCTGCTGCCGATGTAGTCTCGAATACAGGCTTAAGAATTACAGCTACTGAGAATATTACCGCTTATTATGAACTTGGTGCGACTGGGAATAAAGAAATATTCTCACTTAAAGGAACAAAAGCACTAGGAACAAATTTCTACACGCCCTTTCAGGACTTTTGGAACAATGCCTCGACTACACCGGGCACATTTAACTCTATAGAAATTGTTGCGACGGAAGATAACACCACAGTTTTAATTACACCGCGCACAGACATCGTAGGTCATACTGTTGGATCGACCTATAGTGTAGTATTAATGGAGGGAGAAACTTATAGTGCAAGAGATATTGATCTAACTGGCTCTACTACCCTGGATGCGTCAATCGTTTCATCTGATAAGCCAATTGCTGTAACCACTTTCTGCGGTGCATTATCAAATTCAGGATGTACATCTACAATGGGGGATCAAATTACTCCTACAGATGTTCTAGGACAAGATTATATAATACATAGAGGTACTGCTTCAAATGAACGTGTATATATCTTGGCTACAGAAAATTCTACCAGTATTACTGTAGAAAATTCAACGACCACTTCTACTTTGATTAATTGGAGCGAAACTTTTGAAGTGCCAATAACTGATGACATAAACTATATAACAAGTAATAAACCTATTTACGTATGGCACACCTCTGGAAATGGCTGTAACCTTGCTGGGGCTCAAGTTCCAGGTCTTTTTTGCGCTGGAAAATACGAGCAAGCTTTTTCAAGATCGTCAACCGACTCATTAGGATTAATAGTATATACGAGAGCAGGATTCGAGGGATTATTCGAAATTAATGGATCATCAACCTTATTAACGTCTGGAGATTTCTCTGTAGTACCTGGTACTTCTGGAGAGTTTGTTGTGGCTCAAAAATTCTTTAATACTACTGATATCCCTGTTGGATCTTATAATGAAATAACGAACTCGGGAGATATTTTTGGATTAGGCGTATTGCATGGCCAAAGCGGAAACGGAACGTCTCTAGCTTATTTGAGCGAAATGATTTCTTACCCTTTTATTGATGCTGGACCTGCTACCGCAACAGTATGTGCAAATGTACCCTTCCCAGTTACAGGTGTTATTGGTGGTGGTTCTGTCACTGGTGAATGGGATGGAACAGGATTTGGAACGTTTTCATCAAGTTCAACGACTTTAATTAATGTTTACAACCCTTCCGACCTCGACACCATTATTTCTCCAATTGAATTAATACTTACCTCTACTGGACCATGTCCAGTTCAAAAAGACACTATAATTCTCACAGTAAATCCTGCTCCTATTGTGAATGCTGGTGCTGACCAAACTGTTTGTGCAAATAACGCCGATGTGGTATTAGACGGTTCGGTAATTGGAGGTTCATCTACAGGAGAATGGGAAACATTGGGTTCTGGTACTTTCTTACCTGATGAGTTTGCTTTAGACGCTACCTATGTGCCTTCACCAGCAGATACAGTAGCTGGAACCGTACAGTTAATATTAACCTCAACCGGTGCTCCATTATGTAACGCTACAAAAGATACTATGGAGATAACAATAACCCCTCAACCGGTTGTTGATGCTGGACCTCCAACATTAAGTGTTTGTGAAAATAATGCGGATTTTTCTTTATCAGGAACTGTTTTTGGAGGTTCAACTTCAGGAAAATGGACAACTTCAGGGAATGGATCCTTTAGTCCAGATAACCTATCCCTGGATTGTGATTACACACCTTCACCGCTTGATATTTCTGGAGGCTCAATTACTATTTACCTAACCAGTACAGCAAACGGAACTTGTAACGCTGTAAAAGACAGTATAGTTGTAACATTCACACCTGGGCCTGATGTAGATGCTGGAGCCGATATATTGACCTGTTTTAATGATCCTCAAATAGATTTAGCAGGATTAGTATCCGGACCTACTTCAACTGGGCAATGGTCTGGTGGAGCAGGCACATTTACACCAGACGATGAGGATTTAAACGCATCTTATGAACCTACAGCCGCCGAAGTTTCTGCAGGGACAGTTACACTGACATTAACCTCTACGATGAATGGCTCTTGTGCGGCTGAAAGTGACATCGTTAAAATAAACTTCATTGCACCGCCATTTGCGAATTATAACTTCGAAGAAGTTTGCTTAGGAGACACAACCATTTTCACTGACTTCTCATTAAATGGATTTGGTTCAATTGTTTCGTGGGACTGGGATTTTGATGATGGGGTAACCAGTACAGATCAGAACCCTATACACTTCTACAGCGATTGGGGCACTTACGATGTTGAACTAATCGTAGAAAGCGACGCAGGGTGCTCTGATACTTTGGTACAATCAGTAGTAGTGCATGAATTGCCAACAGCTGATTTTAATTGGAATGCAACATGTGAAGATGATCTCGTAATCATTAGTTTTACTGATAACTCAAGCACACCAAGCGAAGTAATTGATTATTGGTTCTATGATTTTGGTGGACAAGGATCTCAAGCTACTCAAAACCCATCACAGAACTTTATTGGTTTTGGTGATTTTGTTATCACTCAAATTGTTAGAACAGAATTCGGTTGTACAGATACTACGATAAAAATTGTAAACGTTCCTCCAAAACCGGAAGCGGGCTTCTTTTATAATGCACCGAACGGATTAAATACCGGGGCTGTATTCGAATTTATTGACACATCGAATTATGCTGTTGCTTGGGATTGGGACTTTGACAATGGTGAAACTTCTACCGACCAAGATCCTACTACCGTATACTTTGAAAATGGCACATATGTGGTTACTCAATACGTAACAGGTACTTTAGGTTGTGAAGACAGCGCTACTGCAATTATTACAATTAACACAGTAACAAACGAAATAAATGATTTGATTCCAAATGCTATTTCACCAAATGGCGATGGTAAAAACGATGTTTGGAAATTAGAGTTCATTGAATTCACCAATCCAAATGCGGAAGTTATTGTGATGAATAGATGGGGACAAACAGTATTCGAATCAATTGGATATGCTGACCCGTGGGATGGGACGATAAACGGAGAGCTAGTTCCAGAAGGAACCTATTTCTATATTATTAAAATTTCAGACGAAGAGGTTTATAAAGGAACCATCTTGGTGCTAATAACAAACGATAACTAATGAAGAAAGTATTAATCATCATAGCCATTTGTTTTATTGCACCAAAGGTTTTTGGACAGCAACAATATTTGTTCACTAATTATTTAATGAACGAATTCTACTACAACCCTGCACTTGCTGGAAGTAAAAACGTTCACTATGCCAATCTCGGTTATAGAAATCAATGGACAGGATTTGATGGCTCCCCTACGACCCTTCACGCGAATTATTTTGGTTCTTATGCCAACGAAATGAAACATGGGTATGGAGCTTCAATATTGAGTGATCGTTCAGGATTAATGCAGAACACTAGTTTCTACTTAAATTATGCATACCATTTGAATATTACTGACTCTATAAGAATTGGAATTGGTGTAAAACCAGGATTCTTTCAACATAATATTAAGCTCTATGATGCTCAATTGGCAGATGCAGGAGACGAGATTCTAACAGGGAATATTTTGGCAACTAATGCTTTCGATATCAATACCGGATTCCATGTTTATTCTGATAAGTTCTTCGTATCAATGTCTATGCGAAATCTCCTAAGCGATGCAATTAAATTTACTGGTTTTAATGAAGGATTGTCGCGTCACTTTACAATGATTGGAGGATATAATTTCATTAATAAGAAAAAGAAATACGTGATCTCGCCTACCCTCCTGTTACAGTACGTAAAACCTGCTGTTCCTCAAGCCAGTATAATGGTTAAAGGTACCTTCCAGGATAAATACTGGGTTGGTTTAACCTACAGAACTCAAGATGCCCCTGGAATTTCTCTAGGTATTAAACTTTGGAATAGACTTACGATTGGTTACGCTTACGACTACTCATTGGGCGGAATAAACAACTACAACTTTGGATCGCATGAATTAATGCTTTCATTTATTACTACGAATAACAAACCAACGCTTGATGAGGAAGATGAGGACCTTAACAACAGCATCTTCGATGATAACAGCGGGAAAAAGAAAAAGAATTAATACTCTTCAAAACTATTTGAAATGAAGTGGATAAAATACTTAATACTGGTTGTCGGTTTTGCTAGTTTGAGTCATACGCAAAAAGCAACGGCTCAAATTGACACGACATTCTGGTTTGCCCCTCCTTGGGTCACTCCAGATCATGATGGAAATGTGCAAATGGCGTTGCGAATATCAACATTTGGTGCTCCTGCTGCCGTAAGAGTCGAATTACCGACTGCTGGATACGACACAACAATAAACGTAGCTGCCAATTCACTTTATAGCCAATCAATGACACATAAAGTACTTGATTTAGAAAGTGCTCCGGCCGATGTTGTATTGAATTCAGGAATGAAAATCTCCTCTGACGAATTGATTACCGTAGTTTATGATTTCATTTCTGATACGGTTAATATATCTCCTGGTAACGCAAATAACCCTGAAACTTATTCGTTAAAAGGGCAAAATGGTATGGGGCTAGAATTTGTAGTTCCATTTCAGACTTTATGGGATAATCGAGCGTTAGGAGTAGATCGAAACGGTGACGGTATTGTTACTCAACCTAAGCAGTACTTTTCTATTGTTGCAACTGAAGACAATACTACTATTTACATCAAACCGAAAGCAGATGTCGTTGGTGGTCATCCAGCCGACGTAACTTATTCGGTGTTTTTACCTCTTGCAGGAAACGTTTATACCTGTGAAAACACGACACTTTCAACCAGTGATCCGGGAGAAACACTGAGTGGATCTATTATCGTGGCTGATAAACCAGTAGCGGTTACAATTAACGATGACTCTGTTAACCCTTCTGGAGGTGGAGGCTGTTTTGATTTAATGGGTGATCAAATTGTACCAACAGACGTTATTGGAAATGAATATAATATTAACGAGGGAGACTTAAATGCTGGTTCGAATGAATCTGTATTTATCGTTGCTACTGAAAACTTCACCTCTTTAACAATGGATGACGGTGTAGCAACCACAGCATTAATTAACCAAGGAGACACATATCAGTATTCGATAGATCAACCTCTTACTTCAGTTATAGCTGATAAACCAGTTTATGTAGTCCATATGTCAGGATATGGTTGTGAGTTAGGTTTAGCTATAATTCCTCCAAGTAACTGTGCTGGATCCGATCAAGTTTCATTCTCACGAAATAATGATGATGCCTTTTTCTTAAATCTACTTTGTCCGGCGGGCTCAGAAGGCGACTTTACTTTAACAGGAATTGGTGCACCTCCAATATTGCCAGGATCATTTGCTCCTGTGCCAGGAACAGGAGGCTCATGGATGGGAGCACAAATTCAATTTACGACAGGAGAGATAGTACCAGGATCTGCCTATTTATTAGAAAATGCTTCAGAGTTTTTCTCGATGGGAGTCTTCAATGGATCGCCTACTGGTGGATGTTTATATCACTATATGTCTTCATTCGTTAGGAAAGTAAATATTGATGCAGGAGAGGACACCACCATTTGTTCGGGAGATGTAACTATTAACCTTAATGGTCAAATTAGTGGCGGAACAACCACTGGGGTATGGAGTGTGGTATCGGGAACAGGAACGTTCGGAAGTCCAACAACTAACCTAATTAACACATATGATCCAAGCCCATCAGATATTGCATCAGGAGAGTTAATCTTTGCCCTAGAATCAACAGGAAACTGTTTGCCAGAATACGACACAATGAGGGTAACATTCATTGAATCCCCTGTTGTAGACGCGGGAATCGATCAAGTGTTTTGTATAAACAATGTTCCTGAAATTCCGTTGGACGGAACCCTAACTTTTGCCGTTGGTTCAGAATGGTCTGGAGGTACAGGAGGAGCTTTTGGCGATATTTCTGACCTTAACACTACTTATACACCATCTCCTGCAGATTTAGGCGAGGACAGTATCATCATTTATATTGAATCAACCGGAAGTTTATTTTCTTGTCCGGATGACCGTGACTCATTAGTAATCTACTTTACTGAGCCTCCAGTTGTTAATGCTGGTCCGGATATCGTAACATGTGCTAGTCAAGATTCAGTTGAATTAGATGCAGGAACTGTTACTGGAGCTTCATCAACGGGTATATGGACAACCTCAGGTTCTGGAGTATTCTCTCCTTCCGAAACTGATATCATAAACCATTATTTGATCTCTGCGGCTGATACCACAGCAGGAAGTGTAACCTTAGTTTTAACTTCAACATTGAATGGTGGTTGTTTGGCTGTGTCTGACAGTTTAACACTTACAATACTTGATCGACCTCAAATCATAATTACCACTGAAGATTCCGTCTGCGCTAATGCCACAACGATTGATTTAGACGGGTTTGTAACACCAGGTTATTCTACTGAATGGAGTGTCGATGGCTTCGGAACAATTGATGACGATATGGCCATCCCTACAGTATATAATTTAGATCCAGCGGATACTATTGGTGGTACATTGTGGATTTATTTAGAAGCAAATGGAGGATTATGTCCAGTTGAGCAAGACTCATTAGAGCTTACCTTTATCGCTCCGCCTACCGCTTTTGCAGGCTTAGACCAAGCATTCTGCGTTAACGAACCTATTCCTTTGAATGGATTAATTGGTGGATCTGCTTCCGGAGGAACATGGGGGTCAACAGGAACTGGAACTTTCACTCCGAGCCCTGCTCTATTAAATACATTCTATATTCCTTCAGCACTGGATATATCAAACGGATTCGTTGAATTATTCCTAACGAGTGACGCTGATTTTGGATGCGTAGCGGATCAAGACACCATTACAGTTACTTACCTAGATCCGCCTGAGGCAGACTTTACTTTCACCACTGCATGCGTAGGTGAGAATATATTCTTTACAGACGAATCAACAACACCGTCAGGAACAATAGTTAGTTGGCAATACGATTTTGGCGACGGTACAACGTCGATTGCAAATGATCCTATTAAACCTTTCCCTGGTTCTGGTAGCTATTATACGGAATTAGTAGTTCAGAATTCATTAGGTTGTTTTGATACTACTGGATATACGATTTGGGTTAACCCTAATCCTGTTCCTGCAATTAGTCACGATTATGCTTGTCAGGGAGTAGAAGTTCAGTTCTCAAGCACTTCTTTCATTTCTTCAGGTGAAATAGTAGATTATGCTTGGGATTTCAATTCAGGAGAAGGGTCAAGTACAAATCAAAACCCTGGCTTTACATTTGAGACACCTGGAACTTATCCAGTGTTGTTAACAGTAACCTCTGATTCAGGATGTACAGCATCTATAACTGTTGATGTAGAAGTGTTAACTGGACCAACAGCTGATTTTGCGGTAAATCCAAGTCCTGCACTTGCTTTAGAGGACGTGTTCTTTACAGATCTATCAACGGGAGGACCTTTCATCGATTGGCTTTGGGATTTTGGCGATGGCAGTGGTGGAAACGCTCAAAATGAAATACATCAATACGCAGTAGGAGGATTATACGATATTTCCT
The DNA here is from genome assembly GCA_022447665.1 of Crocinitomicaceae bacterium. Classification (GTDB taxonomy): domain Bacteria; phylum Bacteroidota; class Bacteroidia; order Flavobacteriales_D; family Crocinitomicaceae; genus JAKVAQ01. The sequence goes on along the minus strand of JAKVAQ010000034.1, from coordinate 8,723 downwards.
TAGAAGTAACTGATACTGCTGGCTGTATAGCAAGCGTTACAAAACCAATCGAGGTTGTATTATTACCTGTAGTACCTACAGCATTTACTCCGAACAATGATGGCGAAAATGACGTATTCCTTATTAGAGGAGGACCATTTGAAGCAGTAGATTTCCAAGTTTATAATAACTGGGGACAATTAATCTTTACTTCGAATGATCAATCGATAGGCTGGGATGGAACTTTTAACGGTGAAGAATCTCCAATAGGAGTTTATACCTGGACATTCACAGTATCGCTAGCCGGCGACAGAGTAGTTGTGAAAGAAGGAGATGTTACATTAATTAGATAATGAAGAACTTAAAAATATACTTAGCGGCAATTTCGTTCTTGTTATTGGGAACGGCAAAAGCACAGGACTTTCACTTGTCCATGTATGATGCTGCTCCTATTTACCTGAACCCGGCTCTAACAGGAGTGGTTGATGGTGATTGGCGTGTACACGGACATTTCAGAACACAATGGAATGCAGTGAATTTTAAACCTTACAATACAGGCTTAATTAGCTTTGATATGCCCTATGGAAAATGGGGATTTGGTGGTCAAATTGTGAATTATAGGGCAGGAATTGGAAACTATAACGTACTACAAGCAGTGGGGTCTGTAGGATACACCGTGGCTTTTGACCAAGCAAAGAATCATAATCTATCTCTAGGACTGCAAGCTGGACTTTCACAAAAATCGGTAGAATATCAGCTACACACCTTCAACAATCAGTATACAACAGCTGGTGGAGGAACTTTTGACAATAGTTTAGACAATGGTGAAGGCTTTGGTGGACAGTCCTTTATTGTACCCGAATTAAATTTCGGAGCTTTATATTACTATTCAAAACAGCAATCATTCTTAAATCCTTTCTTTGGTGTTTCAGGATTCAACATAATCCAACCTCAAGAATCGTTTTTTGGAGCGGATAACGACCTGCCATTTAGACTTTATGTTCATACAGGTACGAGGATTAATATTCTTGAAACATTCTACGTTATTCCTAAAGTACTTTACATGCGTCAAGAGAATTTTTCGGAATTAACAATTGCTGGTGATGTCGGATTATTCATGAAAAAAGCCGAATTCTTTTTACTTGGAGGGCTGACGTATCGAAATATGGACGCCTTCATTTTCTCGGTTGGAGCTAGAAAAGATAATTACATCGCTAAGATCGCCTATGACATCAATTTTTCATCATTGGCACCAGCATCCACAGGAAGAGGAGGATTTGAACTATCCTTTACCTATATGCATAGAAAGAAAGATTCGCAAACTGTTAAAATTTGCCCACGATTATGATTAAAGGAATTTCTGGAGTACTTCTTTTCTCGTTACTTTTCTTGGGTATAAACAATTCGTTTGCTCAATCTAAAAAGATTTGGATCTATCAAGCCGATAATTATTACGAAAAGCAAAATTTTGCCTCGGCCTTGAGACTTTATCACATGGTATTGGATGATACACTTGGTTTGAGTACGCGAGTTCTTCCATATGAGGTAGACATGTCTAATCAAAAGTTCAAGAATGATTCTAGTGCTGTTGATACCACTAAGAATGTTTCTATTGGAGGTTATGTTAGGCACCAAATAGCTATGTGCTACAGATACAGCCATGACTATACCAAGGCAGCACAATATTTCAAGGAATCGGCTGAAGCAGGCGAATATCCCGATGACTATTATTATTACGGGAATACCTTAATGTACATGGGTAAATACGATTCTGCTCTGGCTACTTTCGAGCATTTCATGACACTGGATGGAACTACTGATAATGCGCTTGAAAGAGCTTTCCAAGATATGTCTGGATGTGTTTTCGCAAAGAATTTGGAAGAGTCTGACGAAGATATTGAGGTAAAACTTTCAGACACAATAATCTTTAATAAAGGGACCTCTTCTTATGCACCCATGTTTTGGGGTGGACCAGATAAGTTAATATTCACTAGTGCAAGAGCCGGTGGAATTGTACTTGATCCACTTGAACAAGATTCAAGATATTTGAGCGATTTATATTGGACAGAGAAAGATGAAGAAGGAAATTGGATGTCTGCTAAGAATTTTGGCCGACCATTAAACTCAGCTAGGCATGAAGCTTCTGGAGCTTTCAATGATGGAAACATTATATACTACACACGCTGGAGTGATGTAGATAGAAAAGAGAAACACATTTACCTAGCAAGAATGATTTCAATGAAATTCTTTGAATCATTTCAACTTGACTCAGCGGTAAACCTGCCAGGTTATCAAAGTATCAATCCGTTCATTACTTCGGATAATAAATGGATGTATTTTTCTAGTGATAGGCCTGGTGGTTACGGCGGTTTAGATATTTATAAAATTGAGCTAGATGAGTTCGGAAACCCAATGGGAGACGCGATCAATCTCGGAAAACCAGTAAACTCGGAGTTCGATGAAAAAACACCCTTCTACCATGAAGTATCAAATACGCTCTTCTTTAGCTCAGACGGACATGAATCTATAGGAGGTTTAGATATTTTTAAAAGTACTTACGATAAGGATGTAAGTTCTTTCAGGAAGCCAGAGAACATGGGAGAACCTATTAACTCAACCCACGACGATAGTTACTATGTAATTGACGATAACTTAAGGTATGGATTCTTAACTTCAAACAGAAGCGATTGTTCAGAATGTGATTCACTCTATAGTTTATGCTCTCATTGCTATAAAATATATGATGTAGTGCAACCTGAGCTTGAGTTCAAAATCAGCGGTTATGTTTATGACCTTGCTACAAATGAGGTTATTCCGGGAGCGACGGTAGCGTTTAAGGACGTGAGTTATCAATGGGAGCACTTTGAGATAACTGCAGATGAAAACGGTTACTACGAACATGATCTAATCCCTAACCTTCAGTTATTTATGCGCGCTAGTATGATCGATTACTTTGCAGATAAAGCCATTGTATTTACGCAAGGAGAAACTGAATCAAGATCATATCGCCAAGACTTTTACTTAGAGCAAATACCTGAAGGGGAAATTACCATTGAAGGAATTGAATACGACTTTGATAAAGCGACTTTAAGACCTGAATCAATAGTTATCCTGAATAAACTTCTCGATTTCCTGGAACTTAATAATAACTTAAAAATTGAGATTCGTTCTCATACAGATGAAAGAGGTAGCGCTGAATACAATGAGCGTTTATCACAGGAACGTGCACAATCTGTTGTAGACTATTTGATAGAAAATGGTATACCTATGGATCGCCTTGTTGCAAAAGGATATGGGGAAAACATGCCAGCCGAAGTACCAGATACATCTGGTAATATTGTTGCATTAACTCCCGAGTATATATACTCTCTGGATGACAAAGAGCTTCAGAAAGAATACCATCAAAGAAACAGAAGAACAGCGTTCTTCGTTCTTGAACAAAAATAGGAATAGCTCTCCCCTATTTCTTTTTAATCGTAACTTTGTCCAAATTTTTTAAATGGACGATAACTTTGTAAAAGATGCCAGCTATGCGCTAGGCATGAACGTAGCTGGAAACCTAGCTCAACAGAACTTAGATAAAATAAATGTAGATGAATTTGCTGCTGGATTAAAAGCAGTTTTCAATGGAGAAACTCCGCGCCTTGATCAAGAAAATGCAGGAATGTTAATCCAAAAATATATTCAAGAAATATCTGAACAAGCCTATAAAGTATTCAAAGAAGAAGGTGAAAACTTCTTGGCTGAAAATGCAAAAAGAGATGAAGTAAAGGTGACCGAGTCAGGTCTTCAATATGAAGTTATAGAGAAGACAATAGGCGAGACACCAACAGCAACGTCTCAGGTTACTGTGCATTATAAAGGAACTTTGTTAAACGGTTCAATCTTCGATTCTAGTTATCAAAGAAACCAACCTGCAACTTTTGGGTTAAATCAAGTTATTAAAGGGTGGACCGAAGGATTACAGCTTATGTCAAAGGGATCTAAATTCAAATTTTACATTCCTCAAGAGCTGGCCTACGGTACAAACCCACAACCAAATGGGCCTATCAAACCTTATATGGCGTTGATTTTTGAAGTAGAATTAATTGACATAGCTTGATAAAAAAACTTATCATATTATTTAGCGTTGGTTTATTGTTTTTCTCTTGCGGGGAAGACAATAAACCAACCAATGAAGTTGAACATGAAGTACCTTTAATTCAATTCAAGGACTTTGATGAGAAGATCTCTTATTGCATAGGACTCGACCACGGATTGGGAGCAGCACAAATTTACGGTGCCAAACAAAACGAAGGCAAGTTCTACTTAAGTGAAATCCAAAATGGACTTATCGATTACCTAACGGATGGAGATTTGAGAATTCCAGTACAAAATGTGGAACCAACTTTGGAAATATTTGTTCTTCCAGGTGGAGAAGTGAATACAGATGAAGTTTCAGTTGAGGATGCAAGTTATTGCGTCGGATTAACCGAAGGACAATATGTGGTTGATGGACTTGTGGGACGAGGAATTGATCAAATTGTATACGTTGACTTTTTAGTACTAGGTATTGAGCATGGTATGGAGGGTACAACACCTGTTGTAGCGCCAACCGAGGCAAGAAGTGAAATAAAAAATTATTATTCAGAAATAAACTTAGAACAAGGTCAAGCGTTTCTTGAAAACAATGCGCGTGATGATTCGGTTGCTGTGACTGAATCTGGCCTTCAATATAAAGTTATGGGGAGTGGAAACGGAGTTACTCCAAGATTAACAGACACTTGCGTAATCCATTACACCGGGAGGTTTTTAGATGGTCGAGTTTTCGAATCAACTATTCCATCACAAGTACCCGCCCAACTAACTCCTATTGAAGTTATTCAAGGATGGCAAGAAGCCCTCCTAATGATGAAAGAAGGCGATCAATGGAGAATCTTTATACCTTATCACCTAGCTTACGGCGAAGAAGGTTCTGGACCTATTGAGCCGTATTCTTTGCTCATTTTTGACATGGAATTGATCAAGGTTAAACGCTACTCGATTTAACCGGAGGCATTCTCAATTTTTTTCGAATCCAAAGTGTATGTGATTTATTTAAGAACATTAGATAAGTCAGACACATAATTATTCCAAATCCAAAAATCCCCATTCCGAAAGCAATTCCTAGATGGAATATAACGCCCACAATTAAAAGAGGTGTTTTTAGTTTATTCGTCCAAACCAGGACTGGAAAACAAAGTTGATAAGCAAGAGCGAAATAAGTGGCAATCATAGCTACCGTTGGATTATCGGAAAACACAAAAGCAAATGGAGCATTCTGGTAATGCTCAATTCTGGAAACGTACATTAAGGCATCTCCCCCAATCCAGTGCTCATCATATAACTTATATACAGTGGAAAAAAAATAAAGGTAACATACTTGTATTTTACAGGCAAGAAAGAAAGTATTATTTAATAGATTTTGAATTGGTGAAAAGCTTAGTTCTGCTCCGCCTTCTTTAAGTTTGCGCGAAGTAAACTGTATAAAGGCCATATAAACGAGAAGAATGTAAATCAATACCTCTCCTCCAGTAAGCATCATTGAACCTTTGAGAAATAAATTTGCCGTAAAAAAGTAAATCATCACTGCTGAAATTCTTGGTATTCTATTGAAAAAACCTAGCGCTAAAAACAAGAGTTGACCGCCAATAAAGAACCAAATAATCCAAGGACGTGTATTCGTAGCTGGATGACTCAAAATATTCGTAATAGCGAAAGAGAATTGTTTGTACCAAGGAATTTCTAGATTCCAGGGTCTGAAATCCGCCATTCCATGAAAATCGTACATCTCGGTGGCTATAGGCATTAAAATCAGTGTATTTACGAAAAGAAACACATAAAGCGTGTTCTTAAATAATTCGAACGTTTCCCAATCTTGAAAATCACGTGTAAAATATGCAGGGATTCTCTTTAATGCTTCCATTGCTCAATATTTACAAATTCAACATTTACAGAATTTCCATTCTTCACATTCGTGAAACGAACCCTAGTATCACAAGATATTACCTCTTCATCGAATAAGTATTCACCATAACCCAAGGAATAGGTTTTAAGCTTTCTATATCCATCAGAGTAACTAGGGAATTTTTCGAATGAAACATCTTCACCGCTATCCAAATGTCCCTCATAATAAAGATCTCGGTATAAAAAGTAAATTAAATTAGCCTCTCCAAGAACGATTTTCCCGTGATGTGTAAAACGTAGCCAACGGTGAGTCTTTAGGATCTCCATTCCTGGATTAATCCAACCTGTTTCTTCTCCAGATTCAAACTTAAAGTTAATACTCAAACTACCGTCAATCAACGGACAGGGAGCAAAAAGATTCCACTTTTGGTAAAAAATCGGATTCACATATGAGCCAGTTACTTCTTCTACCGTCTCATTTTTCCATTGGTCCGGCATCGCGTAAAGAAATATCACCCCGAAATGGAAGACAATAAAAGCAAACCCAGCCCAACCCAATCGTATTTTCCTTTTCTCTTCCAAACTTACAGTTTACTTATTAAATTTGATGCAAATTAACGATATTAAACATTATGACCATTTCAAATTCAGCGACATCTTGGATTAACGTTCCTGTTAATTCTGATTTCAGTATTCAAAATCTTCCTTTTGGTATTTTCAAAGCCAATGGTAATAAGCCACGAGTAGGAATCGCTATTGGCAATGATATTGTAGACCTAAAAGCGCTTTTTGATCTTGGTTATCTTTCTTCCTTATCATTTACTGGCGAAGACTTAGAATATGAATTTCTAAATAAAGTAATGGCGCATGGAAAACAAGGTACGCGCGCTTTAAGATTACGTGTAGGTGAGTTACTTGATGCTTCTAACAACGAGCTCCAAGGTAATGCAGATCATGTGTCTAACGTCATAGTTTCTCAATCTTCTGCAGAAATGCTACTACCCGTTCAAGTTGGTGACTACACAGATTTCTACTCTAGTCGTGAACATGCAACAAATGTTGGCACCATGTTCAGAGATCCGGACAATGCCTTATTACCAAATTGGCTCCATATTCCGGTGGGATATCACGGCAGAGCCTCTTCTATTGTAGTTAGTGGCACACCTATTCACAGACCAAAAGGTCAGCAAAAGCCAAATGAAGACGAGCCTCCAGTTTGGGGACCATGTAAACTATTAGATTTTGAGTTGGAAATGGCCTTTGTAACTTTTGAAGGAAAACCACTTGGAGATTCGATTTCTACAGATGAAGCGGATGATTATATTTTCGGAATGTGTCTTTTCAATGACTGGTCGGCAAGAGATATTCAGAAATGGGAATACGTTCCATTAGGACCATTCTTGGCAAAAAACTTTGCTTCTACAGTTTCCCCGTGGATAGTAACGCTTGATGCCTTAGAGCAATTTAGAATACCTGGTCCAGTTCAAGAACCTAAGATTCAATCTTACCTAGAGTATAAGGGAAATAAACATATTGATATTAAGCTCGAAGTTTCAATTGAAACGGAAACAGGCGAGGACAACGTAATTTGTAATTCAAACTACAAGCATATGTACTGGAATATGAACCAACAGTTAGCACATCATTCAGTAAATGGATGTAACATAAAATGTGGTGACATGATGGCTTCTGGAACGATTTCTGGACTTACCGAAGACTCATACGGTTCTATGCTAGAACTATCATGGAAGGGTACAAAACCTTTGAAAATGAAAGATGGTTCCGAACGTAAATTCATCCAAGACAATGATACCGTTATTATGCGTGGACATTGCGAGAAAGATGGAGTTCGCGTTGGTTTTGGTGAAGTAGCTGGAAAAATATTACCTGCAAAATAAGACATATGATCCGTATAGCATTTCTTTCATTTCTTCTACTAACCTTTTCTGCAAACGCTCAGAAATACAAGTCTTACCATGAAAATGGCGCACTGTTTGAGCAAGGAAAAATGAAGAACAATAATCGTCATGGAAAATGGCGTGCGTATCATCCTAACGGAGAGTTAAAGTATGAAGGTAAATATGTTAACGGTGCTAAAACAGGAACTTGGACCGAGTGGCATAGAAATGGACAAATCAAAGAAACAGGTGAGTATTTATACGGAAAAGAAGAAGGCTTTTGGGTATCTTATTACGATAACGGCTCTCTTTACTTTGAAGGAACTTATAAAGACGGAAACCTTGATGGAGTTGCCAAAAACTACTACAAGCACGGACAAGTAGAAAAAGAATCCAATTATATTCTTGGGAAAAGAGAAGGTATTCGAACCAAATACTATGAAAATGGTCAAATCGAATACCAAGGAAATTACACAGGAGGTGAAGAAAACGGTGAATTTATCTACTATCATCGAAATGGTGTAATTGATGAAAAAGGACATTATGCTATGGGACTTCAACATGGTATTTGGGAATATTATTATGAGGATGGGACACTTGAACAAAAAGGAATGTGGACTAATGACAAACAAGAAGGCCACTGGAAATATTATGATGAGGATGGAAATTTAGAAGAAGAAGGCGATTGGAAAAATGGCGCTCATCAAGGACTTTGGACAAAATATCATCCTAATGGACAAATCAAAAATCAGGGGCAACGTGTAAATACCGAGCGACATGGAGAATGGAAGTACTACACAGAACTAGGTAAGCTAGAAAAGAAAGGAAGCTTTGATAATGGTAAACAACATGGCACTTGGGAGTACTATTTCCCTTTAACAGGAAAATTAAAGGAAAAAGGGGAATGGGTTAACGGTGTTC
>JAKVAQ010000033.1:47853-63995 GCA_022447665.1 Crocinitomicaceae bacterium | reverse complement strand
GAAGACAAAGAAAAAGTCTTCAATCAGGCAGCATCATTCGTTATTCTTTTAAGTGGAATATTCTTTATAACAGTCCTTGTATTCTCCGGCAATATTGCTTCATGGATGGGCTACCCAGAAATGCAGAAATTCGTGACGTGGTTTGGGGCAATCCTAGCCGTCGATGCTGTTTCATCTCTATTCTTAGCTAAACTTCGTTTTCAAAACAAAGCCAAAAAATTTGCCATAGTACAATTAGCATCTATCGCAGTTAATATCTTGCTAAACCTTGTGCTCATTCTTGGATTTTACGATGCGGCTCAACCAGACCTTTCTATGGGTATTGGCTTTGTGTTCTTGGCCAACTTAGCAGCTTCCATTATTAAACCGTTAATTCTTTTTAAAGAGGTAAGGTTATATCGTTTTGTATGGGATAAAGCCATGTCAAAAGCCATGTTCTTGTTTGCTTTACCTCTGGCCATTGCCGGTTTTGCCGGAATTATTAATGAAACTTTAGACCGTATTTTAATCAAGCGATTGATGATGGGTGGAGGATCTGAAACGGAACTAGAATTTGCCCAATCGCAGGTAGGGATTTATTCTGCCAATTATAAACTTTCAGTACTTATTACGCTATTTATTCAGGCATTTAGGTTTGCAGCAGAACCTTTCTTCTTTGAACAAGAAAAAAATCAAGATAAAGACAAAGTCTATTCTAAAGTCATGACCTACTTTGTGATTGTGGTCTCATTAATGTTCTTAGTGATTTCACTTAATCTCGATATTTTTAAGTGGTTTATTCCGAATGAAGCTTTCCATGAAGGACTAACCGTAGTGCCCCTTTTACTCATGGCGAACGTGTGTCTGGGTATTTATTACAATCAATCTATTTGGTATAAGTTGGCCGATAAAACTATTTATGGGGCATATATCGCCATTGCTGGTGCTGCCATTACTATTGGACTTAACTTAGTTTTAATTCCTTGGTTGGGATATGCTGGTGCCGCTTGGACTACCTTTGTTTGCTACTTTTCAATGATGGTGATGTCCTATTATTTTGGGAAGAAGATTTACCCCATTAAGTACAACATGCGAAAGATTGGATTGTACACCATTTCAGCATTCTTTCTTTGGTTAATTGGCTACGGATTAACCTTTGATAGTTTTTGGATTACCTTCCTATTCCACAACATTTTAGTCCTTCTATTTATTAGCATTGTGCTGTTCATGGAAAGACCATTTCAAAATTTAAGAAAGCGCTAAAAGTTATTACCTTTGAAGGCCTGTTAAAACTGGCATTTTGAACTATGAAAATAGAGATAATAAATAAGTCAAAACATCAACTTCCAAAATACGAAACACCAGATTCCGCTGGCGTTGATTTAAGAGCGAACATAGACGAATCTATTACACTTAAACCTTTGGAGCGTGCCCTTGTCAAAACAGGACTGTTTATGGCAATTCCTAGAGGATATGAAGGGCAAGTAAGACCGCGTTCAGGTTTAGCGTACAAAAAGGGAATTACAGTTTTGAACTCACCAGGTACTATTGATGCTGATTATAGAGGGGAACTTGGCGTGATTTTAGTGAACCTTTCTAACGAGGATTTTGTAGTAGAGGATGGAGAAAGAATTGCGCAGTTAGTCATTGCTAAATGCGAACAAGCAGAATTTAATGAAGTAATAGAACTATCAGAAACTCAACGGGGAGCAGGAGGATTTGGTAGTACAGGAGTAAAATAAATTAACCTTACCTATGAAAATTATTGTACCTATGGCAGGGCGAGGATCTCGCCTAAGACCTCATACGTTAACCGTACCTAAACCATTAGTGCCAGTGGGTGGCAAGCCAATTGTTCACCGTTTGGTAGAGGACATCGCGAAAACGAGTCCTGAAAAAATTGATGAAATCGCTTTTGTAATTGGTGATTTTGGAAAAGAAGTAGAAGAGGAATTGATTCGCGTGGCGGAAAAGCTTGGTGCCAAGGGAAAGATTTTTTACCAGGATAAAGCTTTAGGAACGGCTCATGCTGTGTTGTGTGCAGCAGAATGTTTAGAAGGTCCAGTGGTCGTGGCTTTTGCCGATACTTTGTTCAGAGCAGATTTTACTTTAGATACGGATGCTGATGGCATTATGTGGGTGAAGCAAATTGAAGATCCTTCGGCTTTTGGTGTTGTGAAATTAGATGATGATGGAGTGATTACTGATTTTGTGGAGAAGCCTCAAGAATTTGTGAGCGACTTGGCCATGATTGGAATTTACTTCTTTAAAGATGGTGGTGCGCTGAAAGGAGAACTTCAATATTTAGTAGATAACGGAATTATCAAATCTGGTGAATATCAATTACCAGATGCATTAAAGAACTTAACAAAAAAAGGAACGCGTTTTAAAACAGGCAAAGTTTCGGAATGGTTAGATTGTGGAAACAAGAATGTAACCGTACATACCAATCAACGTGTACTTGAATTTGATAAAGATCAGGATATTGTTTCGGATGATGTTTCACTGGACAATGCCGTGATTATTCCGCCGTGCTATATTGGAAAAAATGTTCGATTGAAAAATTCAATTGTTGGCCCTCATGTTTCATTGGGTGCTGGAACAATGGTAACGGATTCGGTAATTACCAATTCAATTGTTCAGAACAATGCTGTAATCAATAATTCAGTATTGCAAGATTCAATGATTGGTAACCACGCCAAGATACTTAGTCATGGTAAGGTAATTAGTATTGGAGATTATACCACAATAGAGTAACCCTTGAAAAAGTTCTTTTACATAGCAGTTTTATTTGGTCTAGTTTTTACGGCATGTAAAGGCGGGAAAGATACTGTTAGCGCAAAAGAATCAAGACTAAACACCCCTTTTCGGAACACTTTTCATGATGCGTTGACGCTTAAAATGATTGGGCGCTACGATACAGCAGCTGTTCTTTTTGAGGAATGTTTAATCATGGATCCGACCTCACATGCTTGTCATGCAGCCTTGTCTGATATTTATGAAGGTTTTGGTGAAAATGACAAGGCATTTGAACATGCCGAAGCGGCTTATAATCTGTGGCCAGAGAATCCTTTTTACGTCAAACGTGTGGCACAACTCTATTACAATCGTGGTGAGTATACGAAGTCAGTTGAGTTTTTTGAGAAGGTAATTGAAGAGGAAAAAAACGTGAAGGTGAAATTTACCTTTACCGATGCCTTGATAAAGAGTAGAAATTATAAACGCTCTATCGAAATGATTGACGAGCTGGAAGTAGAATTGGGTCAGTCACCGCAATTTGCCTTAACCAAACGCGACCTTTATATTGAGATTGGTGAGCCAGAAAAAGGAGAAGCAGAGCTTCAGAAGCTTTTGGATGATAATCCTACCAATATTGATTATTACTATGCTGTTGCGGATTATTATTTAAGTACAAAGCAAGGAGATAAGGCCATGGATCTTGTTCCTGCTATGGCAGCTATGAAACCTACAAGTGGAATCCCATTTATTGTTTCGGCAGATGTACATTTACGCGATGAGAATTTTGATCAAGCCTTTAACGACCTGGATTCTGCCTTCATTGCCGGAGATGTTCCTGAGGAGAATCGTTACCAATTCTTAAGAAAATTAATGCAGTTCGCATTCTTACCAGGAAATCCGAATGCAGAAGTTTTGCAAAACGGACTTGATGGATTGTATACAACGATTGATAGTACAGATGAAACCAATCCTGAAATTCTGGCTTTAGAATCAGAGTATTACTTGGAGACAGGGAATGCTGAAAAGGCAGCAGTTGTTTTAAAGAAAGTTGTAGATGCGAGTCCAGACCATTACGAAAACTGGCAAAGTTTAGTGATGTTAGAGTTTGATTCTTGGCAATTTGAAGAATGTGCCCAAACAGCTGAAAACGCGATTGATTATTTCCCTTCACAACCCTTCTTTTATCTTATGAAGGGGTATGCTGAAATTGAAAATGGGAATTTGGAAAAGGCGCAGGAGTATGTATTTCTTGGGCGCGATTTAGTGGTTAAAAACAAAGAGTTAACGGCAGAATTTGAGGTTGTTATGGGTATGATTCTCAAGGAAAAAGGAGAGTTTACCAAGGCAATAGAATATTACAATAAGGCGAAGAAAACTGATCCCACTTCAGCGTGGCCTTATATTGAAGAAGCCAATGCCTTGGTTGCACAAAACCAACATTCTGCAGCCTATAGTGTTTTAGATAAAGCCTTAAGTGAGTTTCCAAACAATCCTAATATTCTGGATGCCTACGGAACCATTTATTTTGATCAAGAAAAGTACGAGGAAGCGCTTATTAAATTTGAAGCGGCTCTCGTGAATAAGAATTATCCTGCAGTTATTTTAGAGCATTATGGCGATGCATTATTTCTTACTGGAAAAGAAAGAGATGCAAACGACATTTGGAAGGAATCACGAAAGCAAGGGAATTATAGTCCAGTATTAAAAAGAAAGATTGAGGACAAAAAGTATTATGCCGAGTAGAATTTTAAAAATAGCGGTGGCAGTTGGTTGCCTTGTTCCTTTATTGCAGGCTTGCGGAAACAGGCAGCATGAGAACGATTTAGGCAAGATTAAAAAAATGTCGGATAAGGATTTAACAGATTCTCTATTCAAACTACAGAAAAAACCTTTTGACTTTTTCTATACAAAGGTTGGCGTGGATATCGAAGGCACAAGCCAAAATGTTTCCTTTAAAGCTTCAGTAAAAATGCGTGTAGATTCAGCATTTTCTGGGACTGTTACATATGCAGGATTTGTAGGAGCAACCTATTTAGTTGATCAGGATTCGGCGAAGTTTACCGATAAAACAAAGAAGTGTTATAGAGCAGAAAGCCTGAGCTATTTAACAGGTATTTTCGGAACCGAAATCGATTATAATTTCTTTCAAAGTTTGATTTTAGGAGAACCACTTGGGATTGATCCAGCGATTAAATACAAGCAAATCCAAGATGATCAATTCTACATTCTATCAAGCCATAAAAAGAGAGAAATCAAAACCTTTCAAGATGATCCCGATAAAGCAACGGCGGATGATATTGTCATTCAGTATTACATCCATCCAAATGATTTTACCTTAAAAAAGGTGTGGGTAAATGTACCGGCTGATACGGTTCAGATTACAATTGATTATAAAGAACGTAAGTACTACGATGGGTTTGATTATGATTTTCCAGAAAACACCGATATCAAGATTGTTACCCCTCGTGATTCAAGCGTTATAGAATTAAACTATAGTCCAATTAAGTTAAACGAGCCGAAGAAAATTAAAATCAACATTCCAGATTCTTACGTGGAGTGTACACCTGATGAAGAGTAGATTTATCATATTGCTTTTGGGATGTATTTCCTTTTCTGGTTTCGGCCAAATGAAGGAGAGCGAACGCCTAAAAAAGGAGCAAAACGAGCTTAATAAGAAGATTAATCTTACGCAAACACTTCTGGAAAGTACTTCATCTGATAAGGAAAATCTAGCCAATACCATTGGACTTATAGACTTAAAAATTGATTATCGAAGAAAGCTACTCGATAACCTTGATAATCAATTAGGAGATATTCTACGCCAAATAGAAGATTTAGAGGAAGAAGTGGCGCTATTAGCACTTCAAATTGAAGCACAAAAAGAGCAGTATCGTGAAATGCTTCGCCAGCAATATAAAATGCGTAATACACAAGCTTCTTTAATATACATTATATCATCTGAGTCATTTAACCAAGCCAACAAGCGTATGGAGTACTTAGATCAATTAACCGAATATCGCGCTAATCAAATCCGTAAAATCCAAGCTAACATTGCCAAACTCAACTTACAGAAAGATGAACTCTTAGCCTTAAAAGCGGAGAAAGAAGGCTTAATGACCGATAAGCAAAAAGAACAACGTAAGTATGTACAAGATCGCGAAAATCAGAAGCTCACTATTATCTCATTAGAGGGGAAAGAGAAACAGTTACAAGATGAATTAGCCGCTCAGAAAAAGAAGTCGCAGGAAATAAAGAATGCCATTAATGCAGCAATTAAAGCGGAGATTTTAGCGTCTCAAAAGAAAAGCAATGCGAGTCCTCCTTCTTTAAAGGAAACCAAGGAAGTTGCCCTGAACACTTCAAACTTTGAGTTAAATAAAGGAAAACTACCTTGGCCAGTAACTTCAGGGGAGATTACAAAAGGATTTGGTAAACAGCCTCATCCAATTCATACGAATGTATTCACCTACAATAACGGTGTAGATATTACTACGGTAAAAGGCTCGACGGTGAGAGCCGTTTTTGCAGGTACTGTTACAAGTGTTATCATTATTCCTGGAGCAGGAAAAGCCGTGATTGTTGCGCACGGAGATTATAGAACAATTTATTCAAATCTATCAGAAACCTATGTGCAACAAGGAGATGAGGTAAAATTAAAGCAAGAAATTGGCGCTTTACTCGTAAATTCAAATGGAAACTCTGAAGTACACTTTGAAATCCGAAAAGTCACCAGTGACGGACAAATCAGCAATGTCAACCCTACTTACTGGTTGACGAAGTAATTAAATCTCAACCACAAACTTCTCGCGTGAACGACGTACTTTTTTGTTCTTGGCATACGCATCATCCGCTACTCGATAACCCACTGGAACAACCAAAACAGCTTTAAGATTTAGCTCACTTAAACCTAAAACTCTATCGTATTCTTTTGGTAAAAATCCTTCCATAGGGCAAGAATCAATTTCCATTGCCGCACAAGTCGTAAGCAACTGACCTAAAGCAATATATACTTGCTTATCCATCCATTCTTCCTGATCTTCAACATCTTTAGTAAGTATAGAGTTTACAATCATGTTTTGGAATCCTTCTAAACTCTCAAGTGCTACCCCTCTGGTTTCAGAAATATCATTCATATAGCCCTGAACATGCTCAAGCTTTAATTCCTTCTCACGACAAAGTACTAGTAAATGTGAGGCATCTTTTATTTGCTGTTGGTTAAAAGAACATGCCACCAATTCTTCCCTTTTTTTAGCATCGTTTACGAGCACAGTTTTAATTGCTTGAAGACCATAAGAAGTAGCCGATAATCTTACTGCTTCGATTAAATCTGAAACTTGATTTTCATTTAACTTTTTACTCGGGTCGAACTTTTTCGTAGCATATCGCCATTGAAGTGCTTCTATGATAGACTTTTCGCTCATTTTATACTATAATTGAAGCACAAATTTACAATTTTTTAAAAGGTAAATATTTATTTTGAACGGATGTAAAATCCTAGCGTAAAAAAATTATATTTGTGAGAATTGAAAACCATCTTTCTAGGTGGTTATAAAGAGGAAGAAATATGGCAGAATTAGTTAGATTTTCGGACAAAGAGTTAAAAGAATTTAAAGATATAATTGACGCGAAGTTGAAAGAGGCGAAGCAAGACTTTGAATTATTAAGAGGTCAATTAGACCATAGTGATGATCACGGAACAAACGATACTGGTCGTTCATTTAATATGATGGAGGACGGATCTGAAACAATGTCTCGTGAAGAAATGGCACAATTAGCCGCTAGACAAGAAAAATTCATCAAGAATTTACAGAATGCTTTACGTCGTATCGAGAATAAGACTTACGGAATTTGTAGAGTAACTGGAAAACTAATCAACAAAGACAGATTAAGATTGGTTCCTCATGCTACCTTAAGTATTGAGGCGAAAAAAATGCAAGATTAATCCTTGGCAAAAAAAGCTGCATTAATTGTTTTTGGAGTTTTATTCCTTGATCAATTCGTTAAAATCTGGATCAAAACTTCTTTTGAACCAGGAGAAACCCAGGCTATTGTAGATGGGTTCATACAATTGTATTACGTAGAAAATCCCGGAATGGCTTTCGGTACCACCTTCGGAGATGGTATGTGGGCCAAGCTCGCTTTGAGTATTTTCAGGTTAGTGGCCATCACAGCCATTACCATATATCTTCGCAAGATTATTAAAGAAGGTAAAATGCCCATGGGCTTCATAATTGCCATCAGCTTAGTGCTCGCGGGTGCTGCAGGTAATTTAATAGACTCCATGCTTTATGATTATATCTTCGAACTGGATATTCATAATCGTTGGAACTGGGTAGAAGACGGAGCAGGTGGTTTTCTGATTGGAGAAAATGGAATGCCTGTTACACGCCCTCAAGGATTCTTATTAGCGAGTGTAGTAGATATGTTCCAGTTTACGGTAAAGTGGCCTAGTTGGATGCCTGAAGGTTATGCTGGAAATGAAATTTTTGGTGCTATTTGGAATGTTGCTGACTTTGCAATTTCAACGGGTGTAATTTGGATTTTGGTGCGCTACCGTTACTTCTTTAAAAAGCACAGTAAAGATGATGAAGGGCAAGATGGTGAGGTACCGAGCAAAGCTCCTACTGAAGAAGGAAATCCTATTGCAGAGTCTCCAGCGCTTGAACAATAGCTTCTTCGTTAAAGGCCGTTAAGGTCACTACTTTATTTTGATTTAATTCTTTCTTTAAATACGCTGCCGTAGATTTTCCGAAAGCAATCAATGGCAATGATTTAGCCAAGCCGGATTTCTTTAACCCTTCGCCATTAGATGGACTTGAACAAATAATGATATCTACATCTTCTGGTATCGCCTTATTCAACGATATTGTAGTATAAATAAGAACTTCTTTAATTTGCCTAGGATCAAGTTTGCCTTGAATCCTTTTTAAGGATTTATTGCCAATAGGAAAGAGAACAGTTTGATCTTTTATTAATTCTTTGAAAGCTTCACC
Organism: Crocinitomicaceae bacterium; assembly: GCA_022447665.1. Classification (GTDB taxonomy): domain Bacteria; phylum Bacteroidota; class Bacteroidia; order Flavobacteriales_D; family Crocinitomicaceae; genus JAKVAQ01. Next base: position 55,284 of record JAKVAQ010000033.1, on the reverse strand, counting down.
AACGTTTTCAGTATTCGTAGAATTGCCTGCGAAGTCAGGTGTAAGATTGTATTTCGATAAAGCTCTTGTGGTACCTTCTCCAATTACACCAATTTTTCTGCCATCGATGGAATGCTGATCTAAATAATGCTTAGCTCCTTTAGGGGAAGTGAAAAAAATCCAATCAGTAGATGGAAGGTCCTTTGTCTGGACAGATTCGGTTGAAATAAATGGTGATTCAACAAGCGTGATATTATGATCATTACACCATTTTTGAAGAAGGGAATCCTCTCCCAATAATCGTGTAATTAAAACCTTCATTAAATAGTGGCTATATAGGCAAGGGCTTCTTCAATTAGTGCTTCGCTTTTTGATCCGTTGAACTCTTTGATTTTGGCCGTAGAAGATTTATCAGCGGCAATACTCAAAAAGAGATTAAAGCTTTCATTCTCTTTTTTGCAATGAGCGCCAAGTGGTAATTGACACCCTCCTTCTAATCTTCTTAAGATTTCACGTTCAATATGAATCTCTTCTTGAACATTTGGGTGATGTAGCTCTTGCATAACAGTCGCAATCTCTTCATCTCCTTCACGAATTTGAAGAGCTAAAACGCCCTGTGCGGGAGCAGGAACAAATTCATCTTCATTTAGTACAATGGTCTCTAAATCCGAAGTATCTAATTCCAATCGTTTAATCCCAGCAGAAGCAAGAATAATGGCATCATAATTCCCATCCCTTAATTTATTTATTCGGGTAGGTACATTTCCTCGCAAATCATTTAATTCAACGTCTGGACGTAAGTTACGAACGAGGCTTTGGCGTCGTGCTGAAGAAGTTCCGACAATACCACCATCTTTAACCCCAAGAGGTTTGGAAGCATCGTAACTCTCTTTTCTAATCAGCATTAAATCTGTTGGATCTTCCCTATAAGAAACAGCACCAATAACGAGCCCTTCTGGAGGAGTAGTTTCTAAGTCTTTATGTGAATGGATGGCTAAATCAACATCCTTTGAAAGTAAGGCCTCTTCAATTTCTTTCGTAAAAAATCCCTTTCCTTCAATTTTATCGAAACTTAAATTTTGGATTTTATCACCTTTGGTTTTGATGACTTGGATTTCTACTTCGTGCCCTAGTTTTTCTAGTTGATCTTTCACAAAATTTGCTTGCCATAAGGCCAAGTCACTACCTCTAGATCCAATTCTTATTTTCATTTTTTCTTTTCCTTGTCAGTCAATAATTCTTTGGCCATTTTCATAGGCACTCCCACATATTTTTTCTCCATGTAGTTCAGCACCTTATCCAATACTTCCTTCGATCTATCATCTAAACTTTCAAGGTCTTTTGAAAAAATCTCTTGTGTCGCACGTTCGCGAATACTCTTTAATTGCTTTGGTATAAAATGAAGCTTACGCTCTATCTCTCTTCGTTCAAAAAGATCTTTAAAAGATTCAACTCCTTCGTATATAATCTGACGCACTTTCAGGAGCTCCTTTTTACGCTCATTCAAGTTATTGCTCGATATCTCTTTAAGATGTTGAATAGAAATGTAATCAATGTCATTTTTCTCTATAACAACCGGATCAACATCGTTTGGAATGGCCATATCAACGATCACTTTCTTGCGATCGTTCGGATTGATCACAGAATAAATCTCATCAGTTATAATTGCGCTTTCGGAAGCGGTACAGGTTACCAAAATATCCCAAGGCTCAGTATAATTCTTTAGTTCACTTAGAGGAAAATATTTTCCGTTAGTAGCTTTGGCCAGTGCTTCTCCTCTTTCTACTGAACGATTGAAAATGGTAAAATTTTTAACTCCATTTTCACAAAGAAGTTTGCACATAGTTTTATTTGTAGCTCCAGCACCAACAACTAGGATGTTAGAGTTTCCGTTAACGCCAATTTCCATTAACTCTTTAAAGGCAAGACCTACAACCGATACCGATTTATTGGCAATAAAAGTTGAATTATAAACCTTCTTGGCCGTTTGAATCGTCTGCTTTTCTACTAAACGCATTAAATCTCCTGAAAGACCACTCTTCTGTGAAAAGTCGAACGCTGATTTTATTTGGGTGATGATTTCACGTTCACCAATCACCATTGAGTCGATAGAAGATGCTACCTCAATAATATGATTTACAGCATTAATGCCAGTCCAAATTTTTGCAGACTCAGACAAAGGCTCAAAGTCTACATCTTTACCTTCATAAAGTGTAGTGAAAAACTCCGCTAAATGATGTTTAGAAATTTCGTGATCGGAAGCCAAATAAAACTCAACACGGTTACACGTTGATAGATAAACAAGCTCCGAGAAATTCATCACTTCTTTTACACGGGAAAGCTGATCATAAATATGATCAGGCGAAATGTGCATACTTCCTATTGCATCGAGGTCAATAGTGTTGTGATTAAAGCCTATAACTTGGATTCTGTCCATCGCGGCTACAAAATTCGCTATAGAACTTTCTTCTTTTGTCATAGAAGTGTCATGATTGAGTAAAATCACTTGATTCTATTGAACATTTCTCGAGTCTATTTTCATAATTACACCCCAATAAATAAACAACTCTATTAAATCAATGAAACCACCCTTTAAAGTCTTAATCACTGAAATATTGAGATTTATACTGTAAATTGATTTTGACACCACAACCTAAAAGCTATATGTCTAACAAAGCAAGTTCCCATCTTTTCGACCTTATTAAGAGTCTTTCTAAATCAGAAAAACGTTATTTTAAACTCTTTGCTGGGAGGCATACTATAGGAGAAGAGAACGGCTATATCCGTTTGTTTGACTTTATAGACCGAATGGATGATTACCAAGAAGACTTGGTGTTCATGCATTTTAGAGGACAGGCTTTCTTGAATAAATTCTCGATTACGAAGTCTCGTTTGTACGATAATATTCTTAGAAGTTTAGATGCTTTTCATGCGGCTTCATCGCCCGATGCGCAGATTTATCGTTCAATTCATAATGCCGAAATACTATTTAATAAGGGTTTGTACAGCCAATGCGAGAAGATTTTAAGATCGGCCGAGAAACAAGCACAAAAACATGAGTGTCTTAATTTGCTATTGGAGATAAAACAAAAGCAAAAGCTCTTAATTGAGTCCAAACTTTATGCGAATTCAACACCAAAAAAGATTGAGGAATTATACGCTGATGAAAGACAGCTTATAAAGGATATAGACGTAAATGCACGTCTTTGGAAAACCAAAAGTTTATTATTTCAGGAGATCAACCTAAAAGGTAAACTTCGAAGTTCAGATGAAATTGAAAAACTGAACGTCATACTTTCGGGAATTCAAGATTTGGATTTGGAAAATGGTTCAGCCAAAAACAAGCATCTATTTCATCATACTAAGAGCGCTTATTATTTTGCTCAAAATGATCTTGAAAAATGCTACGAACACCTTCAAGCAAATATTGAACTTGTAGATTCAACTAAGTTTATAGTTTCTGATCAACCTAATTTGCTTTATTCTTTACTTTCGAACATAGTTTATGTTGCAACACGCTTAAAGGATTTTGAGAAAGCACAGGACTATTTGTCACGCTTAAAAGCAATGGCAGGAGGCAAAAATGGTAAAACCAATAATTTGGAAATCAAGTATTTCTCTACAATTTACAGTTTAGAATTATCACTTTATTCTGAAAAAGGAGATTATAATAAAGGACTAGAATTGATTCCGATTATTGAGGAAGGTTATCGTTTGTATGACGATAAAATTCCAAGCCTTAGAAAAGCGTATTTAGATTATCAAATTGCCATTTTATTCCTTTCTACAGGAAATTATAACGATGCATTAGGAAGACTTAATTTGATTTTGAACAATGCAGACGTTTCTCCAAAGCAGGAGATCTATGCATTCTCCCAAATGTTGAATTTAATTGTACATGTAGAATTGGAAAATAATCGTTTTTTACCGTATGCATATTCGAGTGCTAAGCGCTTTTTCAAGAAGTATAATTCGAACACAAAGTTTGAGTCTTTATTCTTAAAGGTAATTAACGAGATGATTAAGGTTCAGAATAGATTTGATTTAGAGGATAAGCTGCAGAAGTACTTAGCGCAAATGGAACCTTTACTGGAAGATAAATTAGAGAGTACGGCTTTCGAATATTTCGACTTTTATTCTTGGATAAAGAGTAAGATAGAAAGAAAAGAATACCAAGAAATTCGTAAGAATAAACTCCTTAACGAAGCAGTGTAAAATGACCTATGTATTCCCCTTGTAGCTCTGTTTGGCCATCCATATATTTAATGCGATAAGTGTAAACTCCTGCTGGTGCCTCTGCACCTGAAGGAGTCCTTCCATCCCAGCCTGCAGTCTCATCTGTACTATTCATTACGTGTTGTCCCCATCGGTCAAACACCCATATTTCATAATTATAGGTATCGAAAACGTTCGGTTGCCATACATCATTAATTCCATCGCCATTCGGTGAGAAAGCATTAGGAACAAAGATCGTTGTTAATGGGGTCACATAAGCTTGCCCATACGCTGTATCAGTACATCCAAATTCATTTATTGCTACCTGATACGGATAATGATAACCAGATTCAACATAAGGATGCCAAACATTTGGTTCTGTTGAAGTGTAACCGTCTGTGAATATATATGTCACCCCAATAGCTTCCGAGGATTCATCTTCAAAATAGAAGTAGGGATCGAACACGGAAGCCTCGTCGGGAGAAACATTAAATCCTGCTGTTGGACTTGGATGTACTACGATTAGATCTTCATAAAAAACGGTTAATGTATCAATACATCCCGAGGTGGTCCAGATAGTAAACGTAATGTCGTACGTACCAACTTCATTGTATAAATGTTCTGGGTTTGTGTCTGTACTTTCTGGAGATCCATCACCAAAGTTCCATAAAAAATTCATAGGTGAATCGGCAGATGATTCATTAATAAACTGAGCCAAATAAGGCGCACACTTTAGTCCTTCATCCAAATAGAAGTCAATCTCAGGCTCACCAAATACAAAAACTGAATCAACGTGGTCTTCAAAACAAATATCATTGTAATTTATACTATAAGTTACGGTATGATATCCACCACTACTGTAAACAATTCCTGAAACATCTTCAGTTGCTGCTGTAGAAGGTGTTGCTGCAGCTCCGAAGTTCCATCCAAAGGTCATATCAGTTGTTGGATAGATTCCTTCGCCTTCAAAATCGAAAGAATTATCAATGATGCATTGTGGTTCAGGTGTAAGGAAATCTGCATTAATATCGTTATTTACATTAAAGGTTTGGATGCTTGTATCTGTGCAAGGCCAACCAGGATTCACCACCAGCATTACTTCGTATATACCAGGGCTAGGAAATGTGTAGGTAGGCGTGAATTCATCGCTTACATCACTACTTATTCCAGGCACACCAAAATCCCATGAATAAACATCGCCACCATAACTCGTGTTTTCAAAATCAATTGTGAGTCCGTCACAATAAGATTCGAAAGTAGACATAGAAGGCTGTGGTGTAATGGTTGCTGCTAATGTTACATCACAGTTAACAGCCCTAACTATAAAATCTCTTCTGTTTACATTCAATACTGTTCCTCCGCGACTTTCTGTGGCACAAACGGCATAAGCGTAATAACCGGGAAAGTCAGGTTGAGCTGTAAATACCCCTGTAACAGGGTCAATTGAAATTCCCCCTCCTCCAAAGGGATCAGTAGCAGATAAACCAGCAAGCCAATCTACACTAGCATAAGGCGGTGGCATGGCCGGTACCGGACTAGGACAAGTTGGACAGCCAGGAGGTAATAAGGTCGTTCCTCCACCAACAATTGGGTCGCAAAGTGAGTACGTAATATCATCACCATCTGGATCGGTAACTGAAAAATCATATTCTAGCTCATCGTTGGTACAGAGCATTAAAGGCGGTAAATTATTATACCTAGAACTACTATTTGTTGCTGCAGTGGAAGTTGCAGGTATTTCACACGTTAAAGTAAAGCCTGTACTTCCGGGATCATTTAAGTTTATCGTTGCTTCAGTTCTACAACATTTTTGATATGAAAGTACATAGCCTGAAGGCGAAGCAGGGAAAGTAAAGGTTTGATTGTAAACTGCTTCCTCCACACAAATGTCTGTTGGCACTGTAACACATGGATTGGAAAATTCAACAGGTAAAGTAGTGAATCCCGGAAAGTCAATGTAATACTGAGCCAGTTCAATACCAGAAGGATTGTAAAGTGTTAATGGGAGTTCATCATCAAAACCCGATGAGGATTCACAATCTCTATAGATTTTTACTGTAACATCGTATGTGGTTCCTCCTAAATGATCATAATAAATCTCACCCCCTACAACATGGGAGGCCTGAGCATTATGGGATAAAAGTGCTAGGTAAAAAACGGCTATGGATTGCAGCCATTTCATTACTTAAGAACGGTTACATGTCCTTGGATCTCAATTGGTGTTTTGCCGTCCTTGAACGATAAGTATTTTATTTTCCAAACGTAGGTTCCATCTTGAACCAAATTACCGAGCAGGTCATAGCCATCCCACGAACCTTCCACTTCATCTGAGAAATAAACCAATTCTCCCCACCTATTATAAATCCACATTTCAAATGGAATTGGAGAATACCAAACTGGCTTAAATACAGGGTTAATACTGTTTCCGTCTGGTGAGAATGCATTTGGAACTAATACTGGTATCACAGGTACAACAGTCACTTGTTCGTACGATCTGTCTTGACAACCATATTCGTTCGTAACAATTTGCCATGGGTAATATACCCCAGGTTCTTTGTAATTATGCCATACAGGATTTAGTGGAGACCAATCTCCATCAGCAAAATGGAAGGATGATGAAACTCCTCCTTCTGAGAAATCCTCAAAATAGAAGTCGGCATTAAATTCATCTTGCACATCTGGAGTAACAGTAAATGTAGATGTAGGGCTCGGAAAGGTCTCAATGAGATTTGGTCGAAGCAAAGTCAAGGTGTCTATACAGCCTTCGGTCGTCCAAACAGTGAGTGTAACATCATAGACACCAACATCATTGTACCAATAGTGCGGATTCTCTTCAGATGAAGTTCCGATGCCATCACCAAAATCCCATAAATAATACATTGGTGTATGTGCTTCTGAATAATTAGTGAACACAGCTTTATACGGAGCACATTTTAATTCATCGGGTACGGAGAAACCTATTGTAGGCTCCATGTATACAAAAACTTCTTCGGTATGTTCTTCATTACAAACATCATAGGAAATAGAGAAGGTTACATTTTGTGGTCCGGAATCTCCAAAAACAATTCCGGTAGGATTTAAGTCAGTAGAAGTTGAAGGGGTGGCATCAGGACCAAAGTTCCACAAATAGGAAGTTGTTCCATCTGTTGGAAATTCACCATCACCAAAGAAATCAAAACTATTTCCAACGATACATTGTGGTGCCGGAGGATCAAATGTTGCTGAAATTGCATTATT
>JAKVAQ010000033.1:0-47843 GCA_022447665.1 Crocinitomicaceae bacterium | reverse complement strand
AAGTGTCCGTACAAGGCCAGCCAGGATTCACTACGAGCATTACGTCATATGTTCCTTCACCAGGGTAGGTATAAGTTGGGGCAAATTCTGTTGAGGTTCCAACACCATCACCAAAATCCCAAAGATAGTTTGTACCCCCGTAGCTTTCATTCTCGAATTCAACGGTTAACCCTCCACAAACAGTTTCAAATGTGGATAGCTCTAGTTGCGGAGTTACAATTGATTCCATAGTGATTTCACAATTGAATACTTTGAAGAGGAAGTCACGTCTTGTAGTACTAATCAAAACTCCTGCGCGATATTCCTTAACACATACACCTACGGCATATAATCCCGCCATTTCAGGATTACCGGTGAGTAAACCAGTAACTGGATCAATAGATAAATATCCAGCACCAAATGGATCATCGAAAGTAATTCCTCCCGCCCAATTCACAAAATCATATGGTGGTGGAGAAGCTGGGTCAGGTGCAGGGGCAGTGCTCGTTCCACCTTGGAATGGGGTACATAATTCATATACCAACTCATCACCATCCGGATCTATTGCTGAATGATCGAATTCTAATTCATAATTCGTGCAAAGCAGCAGCGGTGGATAGTTTTTAAACCTTGCCGAATTGTTGCAAACTGCATCGGCAGCAGGAGGTATATCAACTGTTAATGTTAAACCTTGATTAGCCGGATCATCTAGGTTAAGTACTTCTGGACCTCTACAGCATCGCTGGTAAGCTAATGTGTAACCTCCAGGAGAGTCTGGCAATGTCACAACTTGCTGATAAATTGCTTCTTCCACACAAATATCAGGCGGAATGGTAACACAAGGATTATCGAAGGTTACGTCCAAAAGAGTTTTACCCGGAAAAGGGATGTAAAAGTTATCGATTTGAACATTACTCGCGTTGAAAACAGTAATGGGTAAATTATCGTCAAATTCAGCTCCATCCGAGAAACAATCGCGATAAAGCTTAACTGTAATTCGGTACTGATTTCCACCTAAACAGTCATAAAACATTTCACCACCCACAATATGGGACGCGTACAAAGGGCTCAAAAGCGCCATAAATACTAGTAAAAATGTAGTTTTCAACATGTTAAGCGTAAAGTTAACAATTCGCACCAAAAATTATAACGATTTCCAGAGAGAATAGTTGTGTAGTTTACAGGTCTAAGTCTCCAATAATCCTTAAAGATTTAAAGCAAAAACCTTGCCTAATATTCAGACGATTAAGTGCACCGATAACCCTATCCGATTTAAGAATATTTTTACTGAAAGAATTAAAACGGTTTAGCGCTTAATTTAGTTGGTGGTGTTTTTTGAAAAAGCTACTCGCATTTTCAATGGTTTCATCGAGCGAATGAAATTCAAACCCAATGGCATGTTTGATTTTTTCGTTCGCATAAATACTCGTGCTCATTGCACTTCTAGAATTCTCCTTGGTCACTTTTCTTTCTTTGCCAAAGAACGACAAGAACCCGTCAATTCTCCATGCCAAGGCAAGCATCCATTTTTTCACTTTTTTGTGCGGCCCTTTTTTTCCAAAAGATTCAGCGATTTTTGTGAATAGTGTTTTAAAAGACGCGTTTTCACCAACAGTAATATAACGTTCATTGAACATACGCTTTTCCGAAAGCTGTGTAGCGGCTTTAGCTACGTCTCTAGCATCAACAAAACCATTTTTCCCTGGCGGGTACCAACTCATACCTTGGCTCATGGTTTTAAAGAAAGTTACTGAACTTTCATTCCAATTTCCCGGTCCCAAAATGATTGTGGGATTCACAATTACCGCAGGTATTCCTTCTTCTACACCTCTCCAAACCTCCATTTCTGCTGAGTTTTTTGAAACAGCATAGCCAGAATTTTCAGGAGTCGTTTTCCATTTGTTATTTTCCGTATATACATCATTTCTGCCATCCCTACCAAGGGCAGCTACAGAGCTAACATATACTAAGTGATCTATATTCTTATCTACCGCTAAATTCACCACATTCGCCGTTCCTCCTTTATTTACTTTCATCATTTCTTTGAAGTCTTTTTTTTCAAAGGAAACGATAGCAGCGGAATGATAATAAACATTACAGCCTTCGGCTGCTTCTTCCAGAGAGACAATGTCAGTGATATCTCCGTCAACCCATTGAATTTTATTGAATTTCTCCTCTGCCTCTTTACCAAAGTAATGTTCAAATATAGAGTGAACAAGTGCCGTGTCACTAGAGCTGCGCTTTAATGCACGTATAGCTTCACCTTTTCGGCTTAGCTCCACCAAGATGTGCGCTCCTAGCAAACCAGTTCCTCCAGTAACAAAAATCATTGTACGAATTTAACACTCGAGGTCGGATTTTCGTTCATTATTGTTCAGGAATAACGACAAATTAGGCACGGCACACAAATTGATTATCTTTGTTTAAAATTTGAAAGAATGAAAAAGTTATTTGGGTTAATTCTGGCAATTGCATTTACACAGAATTTGTGGGCACAAAATGAAGATTTAGGTGATGGATTATTCGCTGACATTTCAACAGCAAAAGGACACATTATACTTCAGTTAGAATTTGAAAAAGTTCCGATGACAGTTGCAAGTTTTGTTGCTTTGGCAGAAGGAAAACTCAAATATGATACGGTAAGAATTTCAGAGCCTTTTTACAATGGTGTTACTTTCCACAGAGTTATCCAAAACTTTATGATTCAAGGCGGAGACCCTACAGGTACGGGTTCTGGAAATCCAGGGTATTTCTTTCCAGATGAAATCGACACTTCATTAAAGCATACTGGACCAGGGATTCTATCAATGGCGAATGCTGGACCAAACACAAATGGTTCGCAATTCTTTATAACACACAAAGAAACGCCTTGGCTGGATGGAAAACATGCGGTATTCGGGCATGTAGTTAAAGGCCAAGATGTTGTAGATAACATTAGAACGGGTGATATTATAGAAAGTATTACAATCATTCGAAATGGAAAGGCTGCAAAGAAATTCAAGGCGCATAAAATATTCCCTAAAATGTTGAATCAACGCAAGAAAGAAGAGGCGGAACGCGTGCTTATTAGAAACTTAGCCTTTAAGTCAGAAATGGAGCCTAGTTATCCAGACGCTGAGCAAACAGAATCTGGCTTAATGTATCAGATTACTGAAGAAGGAGATGGTGAAAATCCTGTGGAAGGGAAGAAAGTGACCGTTCATTATACAGGTTATTTTACAGATGGGTCAAAATTTGATTCTTCTGTAGACCGCGGAAAACCTTTTGAATTTGTTCCTGGTCAAAGAAGAGTAATTATGGGATGGGAGGAAGGAGTACTTCTAGGTCAAATAGGAGGAAAGATCAAATTAATCATACCTTACTGGTTGGCTTACGGTGAAGCAGGTAGAGGTAAAATCCCTCCGAAAGCTACGTTAATCTTTGATATTGAGATCATTTCGCAATAGGCGTATACTCGATTACTATACCAAATAGAAATTCCCTAAATTTATGAGCGACTAAAAAACCCGCTCATGAAATCAAGAAGAGACTTTATTAAAATTTCCGCTATTGGAAGTGCTGCCGTTGTTGTACCAATCGCCTGCGCTTCTGAGGAGGGGAATCAGGAAATTGAATCTACTCCAGATAAAAAAGAAGATGTTATAATAACAAAACCTGTTGTCGTTTCTACTTGGAATCATGGGTTAGAAGCAAATGCTGCCGCTTGGAAGATATTAGAGAATGGAGGTAAGGCAATAGATGCAGTAGAAGCAGGTGTGCGGGTAACAGAATCAGACCCAGAAAATATGAGCGTTGGCTTAGGCGGATTGCCTGATAGAGAAGGAAATGTAACGCTTGATGCCTGCATCATGGACGAGAACTCAAACTGTGGTGCAGTCGCTTTCTTAAAACATATTGAAAATCCGATTTCCGTTGCACGTAAAGTAATGGATGAAACTCCACATGTAATGCTTGCTGGTGAAGGAGCCTTGCAATTTGCACTCGAAAATGGATTTGAAAAAACCGATTTATTAACGCCAAAGGCAAAAGAAGCTTGGGAAAAATGGTTGGAAGAATCAGAATACCAGCCCGTAATTAATTCTGAAAATCACGATACAATTGGGATGTTGGCTATTGATGGAGAAGGAAACCTATCTGGAGCTTGTACTACAAGCGGCATGGCATATAAGCTTCACGGACGCGTTGGTGATTCACCAATAATAGGAGCAGGACTATTTGTAGATAACGAGATTGGTGCCGCTTGTGCAACAGGTGTTGGAGAGGCAGTTATAAGAACTGCTGGCAGCGCCGTAGTCGTAGAACTTATGCGACACGGAAAAACTCCGCAAGAAGCTTGTGAAGAGGCTGTTGCTAGAATTATCGCTAAACATGATAATCTGGATAATCTTCAAGTAGGGTTTATAGCACTGGACAAGAACGGAAATTTCGGTTGTCATTCAGTTTATGCTGGATTTAACATTGCTGTAAAAACTGATGAGATGGACGAAATGGTAGACGCTGAATACGAGAAAGAATGGTAAAACTCTGGATTCCATTGACTGCATTATTACTCTTAGGTTGTTCTTCCTCGGAGAAAGAAGTAGTGACTGAAATCATAGAAGATTCTTATCTCGAACTAATTCCTGCTCCTCTTGAAATGACTCAATCAGAGGACGAATACTTTTGGTTCTATTCAAATACCACATACACTTATTCCCAAGGTACAGAGGAAAATACTTATCTAGAAGATTTAATCAATTATCAACTGGACATCGCTTCTAATTCAAATGTATCGGAAGTAAATATTAAGGTAGGAGAAACGGATTTTCTAAACACTTCTGAAAGTGAAGAGGCCTATGAAATCAATGCAACGGTTCATTCATTAGAAATAATAGGTAAAACGGATAAAGGTTTGGCTCGTGCCTTTCAAACAATACGCCAGCTTTTACCGGTAGCCTTTCATGAAGGTGAGAAAAGAAACAAATGGAAAATGCCGGTTTTATCAATTAAGGATGCTCCAGCATTTGAGCATAGAGGAATGTTACTAGACGTTTGCCGTCACTTCTTTGATAAAGAGATAGTTAAGGAATATATCGATCTTTTGGCCTTTTATAAAATGAATACGCTTCATTTTCACTTGACGGAAGATCAAGGTTGGCGCATGCCTATCGATAAATATCCTTTGCTAAATGAAGTTTCTTCTTGGCGAGAAGACAGTACGGGAGAAATGTACGGCGGATTTTATACAAAGGAAGATTTGAAAGAAATTGTAGCGTATGCAGAGGAGCGAAAAATTACCGTAATTCCTGAGATTGAATTGCCTGGACATTCTCAAGCGGCTTTAGCAGCTTATCCTCACTTATCATGCACTGGCGGACCAATTGAGGTGGCCAATGATTGGGGAGTATTTAAGGAAATCTATTGTGCAGGTAATGATAGTACCTTCATATTTTTAGAAGATGTTTTAACCGAAGTTATGGAGATATTCCCTTCTAAATATATCCACATTGGAGGGGATGAAGCACCGAAGTATCGTTGGGAGAATTGTCCAAAATCACAACAGAGAATGAAAGAAGAAGGATTGAAGGATGAGCATGAATTACAGAGTTATTTCATAGAACGAATAGAGAAATTCTTAAATGAAAATGGACGCGAATTAATTGGATGGGATGAAATTTTAGAAGGCGGCCTTTCACCGAATGCAACTGTACAATCTTGGCGGGGATTTGAGGGTGGAATTGAAGCTGCTGAAGCCGAACATCGCGTAATCATGTCTCCTACCAGTCACTGTTATTTAGATTATTCCTTAAAGTCAATAGACTTGGAAAAAATCTACTCTTTTGATCCGATCCCGGAAGAGCTTGATGAGGTTTATCATCAATATATTATCGGAGGAGAATGTAATATGTGGACAGAACATGTTCCTGACAAAGAAAATTTAGACTCGAAAGTTTTTCCGAGAATGATCGGTTTAGCTGAAGTATTATGGACATACGATAAGAGTAGGGAGTTTGATGTTTTTTATAATCGACTTCAAACGCATTATCCCGTGCTTAAGTTTTGGGGAATTAATTATGGATTGGAAACAATTGGGGCCAATATTAACCTCGAATTTGACCACGAAGTAAGCATTCTTTTAGAGTCAAATCTTGATAATCTTTCCTTAAAGTATAAATGGGGAAATGAGTCTGATTGGAAAGACTACCAAGAGCCATTCTCAATTAATGATGGCAAGTTAATGGTTCAGGCATATAAGAATGAAGAATTATATGGAGAACCAATTACGCAAAGTTTTGTAAAACACAAAGCATTAAATGCAGGATTTGATTATAAATACAAATGGAGTGATTGGTATGCTGGATATGAAACTAATAACTTAGTTGATGGACGCGTTGGGTCATTGGATTTTCGAGATGGAACCTGGCATGGATACTGGGGGACAGATATGATTTCAACCATCGACTTAGGACAACCCGAGTATATTATTACAGTCCAAATGAATTTCTATCAATACGCTAATTCATGGATTTTTCTTCCAGAAAAAGTACGTGTAGAATACTCTGTAGATAGCTTAAGCTGGACTGTTTTAGGAGAAATAGAAAATGAGGAGCCCGATCTCTCTAATGTAAAATCGATCAAAGAGGTTTCTCTTTCTTCAGATAGAAAATTAGGTGTTCAAGCGAGATATATTCGAGTTACTGCCGAAAATATTGGTAAGGTACCAAATGGGCACGAAGCTGCGGGTTCACCAGCGTGGATATTTATTGATGAGATTATTGTAAGGTAATGGATTTTGAAGTTTGTCTAGATCATGTGGATACTGCGATATATGCAGGAAGTAAAGGTGCTAAAAGAGTTGAATTATGTGGCGCTTTGTCGGACGAAGGTCTCACTCCTAGTTACGGAATGATTAAAGCATGTGTAGATAAGTGCTCAGCCGAAGTCTATGTTATGATTCGTCCTGTTGCTGGAGGATTTGAGTATTCAGAAAATGAAATTCAATCAATGGAAAGTGATATTGAAGCCGTTGCTCATGCTGGTGGAAATGGAGTTGTTTTTGGGATTTTAGACGCGAATGGAGAGGTAGATATGATTTTGAATAAACGTCTTCTCGATAAGGCAAAATCGTTAGGACTTGGTGTGACCTACCATAGAGCAATTGATCTTAGCAATCAACCTGTTGAGCAGGTGAAGAAATTAATAGAGTTGGGCTTTGATCGAATTCTTACTTCTGGTGCAGAACCTACTGTTGGTGAGGGAATTGAAACCATTAAAGAAATGGTAAAAGTAGCTAACGGGAGAATTGAAATAATGGCCGGGTGTGGTATTGATGAAACTAATGTTCAGGAGTATTTAAATTCAGGAATAGATGCGGTTCATTTCCAAGCGAGGACGGAACTCAAGTCACCAGATCACAAAATATTCATGGGGCACAGAACTATCACGGACACCAAAAAGATTGATGACATCGTAGCCATTCTGGAAAAGCATTAATGAGAATATTATTCTTCATATTTTCATTTATAATCACCTCGAATTCTTTTGGATTTGAAAATGATGATCTACGCGGCAATACATGGGAGTTTAAGAATACAAAAGACGAAAAATGGCTACCAGCTAAGTATTTAGATGTTCATTTAGACCTTATCGAGAATGGAGTAATTGAGCATCCGTATTATGCGAATAATGAGCAAAAAGTACAATGGGTAGAGAATGAAAGTTGGGAATACCGAACTATTTTGATGACCAACGATTCACTTTTGAATCACAAGCATGTTGAGCTTGCGTTTTTAGGTCTTGACACCTATTGTGAAATCTATATGAACGATTCATTAATACTGTTTGCAGAAAACATGTTCCGTGAATGGAGGGTGGATATAAAGGAGTTTTTAGAAAAGGGGGAAAATGAATTAAGACTTGTTTTTTTATCACCGATTGAATTCAATAAGGAAAAGGTTTTGAATGCGCCTTACAAATTGCCCGCTGCCAATGAGGGGGAAGATATTCCAATAAAAGTTTCGCCTTATACACGCAAAGCCGCCTATCAATTTGGTTGGGATTGGGGTCCTCGAATTGTGACCTTTTCCGCTTGGAGACCGATAGAATTGAATGCGTGGGATAATGTAAATTTGATGAAGCCTATTGTCTTTACCAAAAATTTATATTCAGATTCCGCTGAAATGGTTCTAGAATATCAGCTCAATTGTAATCCATTTGAATTGTACCAGATCGAATTTATGGGAGAGAATTATAATCATCATGACCATATAAAAGGAGTAAATAATTGTCAAATCAACTTTAGTATTAATAAGCCAGAATTATGGTATCCAATTGGTTATGGAAATCCTCATTTATATAGGGAGACTTTACTGGTTAAAAATAGGAAGGGTGAAGAAGTAGCAAGAGAAGAAGTAGTATTTGCGGTGCGAGGAGTAGAGTTAATTCAAGAAAAAGACGATAAAGGCACTTCATTTTATTTCAAAATTAATGACCAACCGGTATTTGCCAAGGGAGCCAATTACATACCTCAAAGTTTGTTCTTAAATGAAGTTGAAGATTCTGATTACGATAGTTTAATTCAAGATGCGGTAGATTTAAACATGAACATGTTGCGTGTATGGGGAGGTGGAATTTATGAGCGTGAAAAGTTCTATGAATTATGTGATGAAAAAGGCATCATGGTCTGGCAAGATTTCATGTTTGCTAATTCTATGTACCCCAATGACACTGTTTTTATAGCTAATATGGCCTATGAAATTATTGATAACGTAAAGCGACTGTCAAAACATCCATCCGTAATTATGTATTGTGGTAATAATGAAATTGATGTAGCATTAAAGAACTGGGGTTGGGAAAAAACCTACAATTGGTCAGAACTTGATCAAACAGAAATAGAGGCTCATTATCAGTTTTTATTTCAAGAGTTTATACCCGAATTATTGGAATACACGGACAATACTGTGCCTTACGTTTCTACTTCTCCTCTGAGTAATTGGGGCAAAGCTGAAAACTTTAATCATTCATCTATGCATTATTGGGGGGTATGGCATGGAGGAGATCCATTTGAAGGGTATAAAACTAATGTGGGAAGGTTTATGGCAGAATATGGTTTCCAGTCTTTTCCTAAATACGAATACCTTCTTAACTACATTCCAGAAGAGGAAATGAATTTTGATTCTGAAACCATTAAGAACAGACAAAAAAGTTATGTAGGTAATGGATTAATTGATGAAAATGTTAAGGCCTTTATTAAGAAAGATTTATCATTTTTATTTTGGATTGATTATAGCCAATATGTGCAGGCGCATGCTTATCAAATAGCTATTTCTCAACATCGAATTCAAACACCTCATTGCATGGGTACATTATTTTGGCAATTGAATGATTGTTGGCCTGGCCCTTCCTGGAGTATCCGAAATTATTCTGGTGAATTTAAAGAAGCGGCCGAGGTCGTGAGAAAGTATTATCAACCAATTATTGGAGTGCTGGAAGAAATAGGTAATGAATTGCAATTAACGCTTGTTTCGGATAATCCAAAGAAGCAGCAAGTTGACCTTAAAGTAGTAGGTATTAACGAAAGTGAAGAATTTCTACTTGTAGAAGAAAATGGATTAGAACTGGAGTTTTTGTCGCCTACGGAGTTCATGATAAAAATTCCCAAAAAGCTACAAAAGAGATGCTTTAGCAAGAAGAAGTACAAATATTACTTAGAAATAAAAAAAGGCGACGAGGTAGTATTCAAAGACCACTATTTCCCTACAGAGAAAACTACGATACCAGAGCTGGCCGCCTTTTAACTAATTACTTAGTTATAAATAGTTGTTTTGAGTTGGAGTAAGTTCCATTATTCATGGTAACTAAGTAATAACCAGCATTTAAATTAGACACATCTATAAGGTCTTTTTCGGTAGTTTCAAGTACTGTTTTACCGGTCATATCATGAATTAAGATAACCAGGTCTGTAACATTACTATCAAAATTAATAGAGATATATTCGGAACTAGGATTTGGAAAAACTTCAAATTCTAGGTCGAAAGAATAAGTGCTTGAAGACAATGTTTCTGGATCTTTGTTCACAATCACATACCCATTTTCACCAACGCCCCATGTAGTATTGTCATCGTAAGATGATAAACCGTTAATAATTTCATCTACACCAGAATAATTCCAAGATGTTCCGTCAAATCTTAAAATCATACCACCGCCTCCAATTGGTTGACCTCCGGTATAAATAGTTCCATCTGAAGTTTCATGAACATCTAAGTATGCTGGATAAGCGAACGTTGCTGATGCTCCTTCTTCTCCCCAGGTCAGTCCACCATCGCTACTTTTGAGAATTCCAGATCCTTCACCAAGACTAGAATAACCGATATAAATGTCATTTTCATCAATTATTTCAACTGAAGTTAGTGGCACTCCAGGAGCAACTCCAACATGAACTGTATCCCACGTTACTCCATGGTCGGTAGTTCTAAATATTCCGTTGGAGTTACTCACGGCAATTCCCAGGTCTCCCTCAAAATCTATATCTATAATCAATCCATACCAATCATCAGTAAAAGGAATTGCAGATTCATTATAGCCTGACGGTCCGTATGAATCCATTCTTTCCGGAGAAAAGCAACCTGCTCCTCCAATGATGGCCGAATCTTCTTCAAAGAAATACATACCAGAGCTGAAACATAAATCTGGAGAAACTTCAACCACATTCCAACTCGTTCCTCCATCTTCGGTCTTGTATACCTTACCATAAGGCCCTGTAGATATATAACCCAAATTTTCATTAAAGAACTGTATATGTTGCACGGTTGTTCCTCCTCCAAACATTGTAACACCAGTTAACTCTATGGCGGTCCAAGTTACTCCGCCGTCTGTAGTTTTCATAAATAAACTGTCCTCTCCACCTATATAACCTACGAGGTTCGTTGGAAAATCAATACTTACTAAGTCTTTTTCTGTGGGTACGGAAACCTCGTACCAAGTTTGTGCATTAAGCAAAGGAGTGAAGAATACTGCGAATATTGTTATTGTCTTTTTCATATTTCAAAATTATGGAGGTTCCGTTTTAAATGAAATGTATATTTACTCCAAATCCTTGTACATTTCCTGAAATACATTGTCATTTGGGACTTTCGCAGAGAATTTGCTTTATGCGGCTTGACATTCTGAGATAAAAGCTTTAACATTTAGTTAACATTAGGTATGAGGAGAAGGAAATATATTTTGTTGTTAACGCTAACCCTATTTATTTATTCATGTCAAAAAGATGAGATAATTGTTGCGAGACAAGCTGTTCAGGGAGAAGTAGAATGCGGTTGTGAATATACAAAGTTCAAAGAGGACATTCCGAGCGAAGTTAAAAATCGGAAATTATATCCTGCGTATAATTCAAAAGAAGCATTAATGAAAGACTTTATTAAGTTCATTAATAATGGTGATCGCATCGGTCTTGAGAATCTCCTAGTAAGCGAATTTGAATTCAAGAACTGGGTGTTTCCCGAGTATAACTTAGCAAATCCTAATTGTAATATTTCGTGGTCTATGATTTATAATAGTCTTCAGAATAAATCCAATGAAGGTTTAAATATCATGTTGCAAGACATGAATAATTATCAGTATGTCTATAAAGGATATGAGTTTACGAATTCGGAGCAGGAAGAGGACTTTGAAACATACAATTTTTATAACCGAACATTAATTCATGTAGAAACGGTAAATGGGCCAGAAATTATTGCGGTAGCAGGTAGTGTAATTGAAATGAATGGCACGTATAAATTTTTGTCCTACCGCGAGAATAATAGCTATTAACTTGTTTTGGTAAATTCACTAGGGCTTTGTCCCGTTTGTGCTTTAAAGAATTTACTGAAATGTGCCGGATCATCAAAATTGAGTTCGTAAGCAGTTTCCTTAGAGGAAATTCCAGTATTTAAAAGACGTTTTGCCTCAAGAATTAGTTGACGATAGATTAAGGCAGATGTTGATTTACCTGTTTTTTCTGAAACGATTTCGTTCAGTTTTTTTTCAGTTAGATTTAATGCATTTGCATAGTCCTTCACCTTTTTCATTTCCTTAAAATTAGATTTAAGCAATTTTCTAAATTCAACATACGGCTGTTGCCCTTGAACCGATTGTAGACTGTAATCGGAATGGCGCATGCACTCTAAAAGGAGCATATTGAGATTGGTTGAAACAAGCTCAAATTTTAAGGGATGATCAGAGTTGTAATCGTCCCAAATTCGTTCTACAATTCCTTGTATTAGTAGTTCTTGCTTGTCATTAAAAGCGAAACAGGGGTTATGCTCGGAGACATCCAACAATGACTGATTAAAAAGAAAATTTCCAACCACTGAATTAGAATCGAAGATCTCTGGACTAAATAGAACTACAAAACCAGTTGAATCAATCCCTCTTCGAACCTGATGCACTCGATCTGCCCCAACCAAATGAATAGAACACGGCTCGATAGGAAAATTTACAAAGTCAATTTCATGATCTCCAGAGCCATTTTGAAAAAAGAACAACTCTAAGTAATTATGACGGTGGGGTACGCCAAAATTATAATTGGTTTTCGCACCTAGTTTTACAACCCTCGTTTTTTTCGAGAATTCAGGATCAAAATCATGTGTTGGTATTTTCTGCATTAGAAAAAGAACCCTAACCCGAACGACAAACGGGCTTCATCTAAGAACGTAGGATAAGTATTGGATTTATGTTTTCCGAAAATATATCTTCCTTCTACAAATACAAAAAAGAGTTTTTCGCCATAATATGAAAATCCAGCAACGGCGCTTCCTATTGGATTGACCGATGGAACGAATTCAGTTTCGCCAGTAGTATCATTTAAGGTTCCGTATTCTGAGGACTGCGAAAATGCGATCCCCGGTTGAAAACCAACATAAGGTTGAAAAGCGGTTTCAGTAAAATGATAATTAGCCCCAGCAAAGAGTTGATGGTTCATTGAAAAACGCGGTCGATCGCCATAAGAACCTAAAAAGTAAAAGCCATCAGCCCTCACTTCTATTCTATTTTTTAAATAACCTACATACCCTTGAACCTGAATTGTATATGTCTTATCCGTTAAAAATCCGGGTGCAAAAGACAAAGCTGAGGTAATTTTCCCACGTTCATCTTGAGCCAAAGAATTAATCGAAAGAACTATAAATAAAGCTGTGAATATTCTTACCATAGGTCTGCAAGTTTATAGTTTAAGCTAAATGTCAAAAGCAAATGTCCTTCTAGAGCGGCTTCGCCAGAACCAGAATGGTCATGCGTTTCCAAATAATATCCTTGACTTAACTCATCTAAATCGTAATCTAAATGTTGACCTAAATGCATCATATATTGAGCAGAAAAAGAAAGATTAAAACGTGGTGTAAAGTAATAATGTGATCCTATTCCTGCTTGAACTGCAGAGCTCCAGCGTGTTATAATATCATCTGAACGGTCAACAAAAGAAGTACTGTTCGGAATTACCTTAGCATAATCAAAACAATGACCAGCCGCTACATAAGGAATTAAGGAACCAAACTTTTTCGGATAAAATAAGACTGACCATCCGATGTGCGCATTATTTCGTACGCCCGCACCGTTTAAGTCTAAGCTTATGTAATCGGCAAACCATTCGGTATTTATTTTATCTAGAATTTGAACTCTAAACTGTCCACCAGTTCCGAGGCCGGCTATACCGTCTCTTCCAAATAAACTCGATGAAGTTCTAAGACCAAATTCAAGGTCTCCTTTCGTGTTGAAATTGTTCTCCTGTGCAAGGGAACATGCACTTATAAAGAAAACTATCAGAATGAAATTTCGCATAGGGTAAATTTAAACAATTGGTAGAGAAGGGTGTTTAGTAAAATGCAACCTGAACGGAAAAATTGTTGACAATTTGCTTCGTGATTGAAGGTTGTGTAGTTAAGTAATATTAAATTTGAAGTGTGAAATTCAACGATTTAAAGGCGAAAAAGCCAAATGGTGAAGTAATTGATTTCGATTCTTTTGAAGGGAAACCAATGCTCATTATAAATACAGCCACGCAATGTGGATTAACCCCTCAATTCAAGGGAATAGAAAAGATTCATCAGGATTTTAAGGAAAAAGGTTTGGTGGTTTTAGGTTTTCCATGCAACCAGTTTGGCGGACAAGAGCCGTTAAGCAATAATGAGATGGAAAATGTATGTGAAATTAACCATGGGGTGACATTTCAATTGACGGAAAAAGTTGACGTAAATGGATCTGATGAACACGAGGTTTATGAATGGCTAAAAAAGAATTCTTGGAGCTTGTTCGGAAAAAAGATTAAGTGGAATTTCACCAAGTTTTTTGTGAGTGCTGACCGTAAGAAAGTAATAAGATTCGGTCCAGCTTCTAAGCCAGATTCGGTAGCGCAAAAAATTTCAAAAGAACTTATGGCTTAGCATTCAAGCCAAACTTTGCTGCATAGCGCTTATACAACTCAATTTGAGTGCTCGTTAAAGCAATAAAATTGCCTTTCACCGTAGCCAGGTATGCTCGATTAGTGCGCATATCAAGTGCATTCCCTTCCGATACGAATAAGGTGGCATCTTTACCGATTTCTATAGAACCTAAACGATCGTCAATACCCATGATCCTCGCAGGGCTCAGCGTTATAGCAGCAACGGCCGCTTCTTCACTTAAACCGTACCCCCAACAGGTTCCTGCGAGGAATGGTAAATTTCTAGTATTCATCGCTTCCATTTCCCCAGAAGACTCAATACAAAACAGGATTCCCTTGTCTTGAAGTTTATAGGCCAACTCGTATGGTGCAAAGGTGATATCGTCTTCAAATTTTGGCAAGGAATGAGGGCGTCCAATCATTACACTAAATCCATTTTCTTTAATTCTATCCGCTAACATTGCAGCATCGTAACCACCTACGATCACTGGGTATTTAATTTTAAATTCTCTAGCAAAATCTATGATATCGTTTAACTCAGGCGCAAAATCAGCATGGAAATAAACACGTTTATCATCGCTAAAAACGCCACGCATGGCTTCCATTTTTAAATCACTTTTATCCGGATTCTTTTCTTTCGCATATGCTTCAGCTCTTTTGAAGAAATTGTAGATTTGTGTTTTGTGATCATCATAGGTTTTGCTCTTTGTACTTGGCCCCGGTTCTGCCCACCAACCGCTCGAGTTATACTTTCTTGGCCAGTTTAAATGAATTCCATCATCTTGCTTGTAGACGGCGTCTTCCCAGTTCCAACCTTCTAAGGCCATGATTGATGATGTTCCGGAGATAAATCCACCTCGCGGGGTAGCTTGTGTTACAAGAACCCCATTTGTTCGAAGCGTTCCAATGATTTTGGATTCAACATTAAAAGCAATTAATGCACGAACATTTGGATTGAATAAACCAACTTCTCTAAAATCATTTGTTGCTCTTACGGCATCAATTTCAGTTAAACCTACCGTTAAGTTTGGCGCTATAAATCCAGGATAAATATGCTTTCCAGAAATATCAATTATGGTATCCCATTCTGCTTCGACAACCTCATAGGTCAGGGCATTTTTAATCAAAGCAATCTTTCCTTCTCTTACACCAATTACAGATGATGGGATTACTTCACCAGTTCCTGTATGACAAAAACCTTTTACCAGCACATAAGAATCATACTGCTTAAGAATAGGCGAAAACCCTTGTCCGAACGAGAGTATCGAAGCAAAAATTAAGAGGTATGTCAACAAATATCTCATTAGTGGTTGTCGTGTTCGTCAATAGAATCGCAATGGTATAAGTGATGTTCTTTAGGAGAAGGTTTACGCGTATTTCCATCCTTTTTACCTTCTTCTAGCATTAGCTGCATAATACGTTTGCGTTCAATCATATCTCTTCTATGAAGTCTTAAACTTCTATTAAAATCATATAAAATAATTCCGTCGATTATGGTTTTATCAACCTTGGCTTGAACAGAAAGCGGATTGTCTGTCCATATCACAATATCGGCATCCTTTCCTTCTTTAATACTTCCCATTCTGTCATCCAGATGAAGTAAGATAGCTGGATTCAATGTTACCATTTTCCATGCATCTTCCTCTGAGACACCACCATACTTAACAGCCTTCGCCGCCTCATGATTTAATCGTCTTCCCATTTCAGCATCATCAGAGTTTATAGCGGTTACAATCCCCATTTGATGAAGGATGGCCGCATTGTAAGGAATAGCATCATTTACTTCAAATTTATAGGCCCACCAATCAGCGAAAGTAGAGCCACCAGCCCCGTGCTCTAGCATTTTATCAGCCACTTTGTATCCTTCAAGTATATGTGTAAAGGTGTTTACTGTAAAGCCCATTGAGTCGGCAACGTGCATGAGCATGTTAATTTCACTCTGAACGTAAGAGTGACAAGTAATAAAACGTTCCTTTCTGAGGATCTCGGCAACTGCTTCAAGTTCTAAATCTCTTCTTGGAGCGCAAGTAGCTTCTTTTTCTTTAGATGAAAGCGCATTATATTCTGCCCATGTTTTCTGATATTCTTTGGCTTGAATAAATGAGGAATAGAAGACCTGTTCTACACCCATTCTGGTCTGAGGGTAACGAATTGTTGCAAAACTGCCCCAATTGGATTGTTTTACATTTTCGCCTAACGCAAATTTTATGAATTTCGGTGCATTCTCAATTAGCATTTCTTCTGGAGTAAAGCCCCATTTTAATTTCACTAAAGCTGATTGACCACCAATTGGGTTTGCCGAGCCATGTAATAATTGCGCTGCGGTAACTCCACCCGATAATTGACGGTAAATATTGATATCATCCGAGCGAACGACATCACCAATAGAGACCTCTGCCGAGTTATTTTGACCTCCTTCATTAACCCCTCTAGAAATAGCAATGTGCGAATGTTCATCAATGATTCCACAAGTAACATGTTTTCCATCTGCGTCAATCACAACGGCATTATTTGGAATTTGAAGTAGCGAACTATTTACCGATTTAATTTTTCCATCTTGAATAAGAAGATTTGCATCTTTTAAAATCCCTTGCTCTTCATTCGTCCATATAGTGGCGTTCTTGATAAATATAGATTGAGCTTCTGGTAAGGAGTCAAATCCGTAAGCCATATTGGGGTAGTAGATATTATTTACGGCCAAAGTATCTACATCGAATGATTTTTTATCCTTGGTAGATTTCTTTTTACCGCTTCCTATTCCACTCCAGTTCACCCAGTCTCCATTAGGCGTGGTTCCAGAGCCATCTAAAATCCCAAATTTCTCATTGTAAACACCGTTCAATTGGTATAAGCCTTTATCTTCCAATACGAACGAAATACTTACTTGTAAATCGCTAATGCTAATGTTCGCTTTAGTCTCAACTGTATCTGCTTGAGGTAAACCAGATATTGTATCTGTTGTTGAGTTAAACACTCTTACTTTGGCTGTTGGAGCTGATGTTGTTCCACCAATTACGAGATTAATGGCTTCCTTTCCTACATTTAAATTATAATCCCCTGAAAGGTCTGGTTTATGTATTTCCTTGAATACTTTTCGTTTACCCTTGGTCCAGTTTTCATAGATAACGCCATCTTCAAAAAGGTCTCCTTTAACCACTATGAAATTGGCGAGTTTTCCTTCTTTCAGGTCTCCAATGTCATGCGAGACTTCTAAAAATTCTGCAGGATTTTGTGTCAAACTTCTTAAGGTTTCATTTTTTGGAAGGCCGTGTTTAACAGCCTTGCGCACGTTCTTTAAGAAGTCAGATTTCTTTTTAAGTCCAGAAGTAGTGAGACAGAATGGAATTCCGTTTTTATAAGCGATATAAGGGTTGTAAGGTCTAAGTTCCCAATCTTTAAGCGAAGAGAGATTTACAAATCTTGAAAGGTAAGGATCCGTAACATTGTATGGCTCTGGAAAGTTTACAGGGAGAATAAGCTTTGCACCACTTTCCTTAATATTCTGTATTCTTTTATACTCATCACCAGCACCTTTTACAATGACTGGGAATTCAAACTCTTTAGCAATTTTTACTATTCGAAGTATTTCAAGTTTGTCCCTCGCCTTGAAAATTTGAGGTAAGTCTAGGTTCTCCAAACCACGAACAAGAGAAACATTGTCTTTATCTGCATTGGTAACATTGTTGTACCAAATAGCATCATAATAAAACTGACGAACTAAGGCAATAGCACCCATTTGAGAAGAAGGATAGGTTTGTCTCGATCTACCTTTAGATAAAGTAAAATGACTAGCGGCCCTTGCTTTTAAAACAGCATCTCCAGTTGTACCATCCATAATCGCCATAAGAACCGATGTTCCTCGCACAATACCGTCTGCGTAGTGCGTTGAAATCATTCCAAATCCTTGACTTCTAAATTCCTTTTTAGATTTAAATTCTTCTGCCCTAAAGTGCTCAAAAGCATCTACCTCAGGATGCACAGATTCGTTCCAATAATAGGGTCCTTCCTTTAATGTATTTAGCTGAGGTGAATATCCTTTATGTGTAGACCCCTTAACAGGCACGCCATCACCCGAATAAATTTCTATGAATGAAGGATAAATAGAATATCCCTTCATATCTATTTTAACAGCATTTCTTGGAGGAACAACCGCTAGACCGACTGATTGAACCCGTCCATTTTGAATGATTAGAGTACCCCATTCAACAACTTCATCAGCTGAAATATAAACCTTTGCATTGGTGAGTGCATAAATGGTGTTATCTGGATCATGCGTGTCATTTTCGGGAGCTATGTTTTGAGAAAACCCAAAAGAGCTCATCAGAATTAATCCGATAATGGTGAGGAGACGCATTAAAAACAGTAAATTTGGCGTAAAAATACGCATTATATGAACATGTTGGTACATGCACACTCCGGATTAAGATGGGTGGTTTTAATTCTTATGTTAACAGCGATTGCGAAGGCATTTGCGGGTAGAAAGAAAACAGATTTTGTAGAAGGAGATAGAAAGATCTTCTTATTTGCAATGATTTCATTCCATGTTCAATACTTGATAGGATTGGTGCTTTATTTCAATAATGTTGCTGTTGGAAAAATTCAGTTTATAATGGGAGATACCTACTATCGTTTTTATGCTGTTGAACATATTGTTGCCATGACAATTGCATTCGTTCTTATCACCATTGGGCATTCAAAATCTAAGAAAGCTGAAGGAGCAGCGAAGTATAAAAAGATTGCGGTTTTCTATACCATCGCTTTCATCATAGTACTGGTAAGCATTCCATGGCCGTTCCGTAATTTAGGAGCAGGTTGGTTCTAATAGTTTAGATGGAGAAAGAGTTATTAGAGAGTGGAAGTAAGGCTGAGACGGCCGTTTTGATTGGGGTAATTACCGCTGATCAAACGGAGGTTATGGCGAATGAATATATAGAAGAGTTGGCTTTTCTAGCCTTAACTTCTGGCGCTGAAACTAAGCGAAAGTTCCTACAACGCATAGATCGTCCAAATCCTAAAACCTACATTGGTTCGGGAAAAATGGCTGAGGTAAAAGAGTACATTGAAGAAAATGAAATAGATGTTGCCATTTTCGATGATGAATTAAGCCCTTCTCAATTAAGGAATATTGAGCGAGAACTGAATATTAAGATCCTTGACCGAAATAATTTAATCCTTGACATTTTTGCAAGTAGGGCAAGAACATCTCATGCAAAGACTCAAGTAGAATTGGCGCAGTATCAATATTTATTACCCCGATTAACACGAATGTGGACTCACCTTGATAGGGTAAAAGGAGGTATTGGAATGAGAGGTCCCGGTGAAACACAGATTGAAACTGACCGTCGAATCATTCAGCAAAAGATTGCGCTCTTAAAGGAAAAGTTAAAGAAGATTGACAAACAGATGGCCGTGCAGCGAGGGAATAGGGGTCAATTGGTGAGAGCTGCATTAATAGGGTACACTAACGTTGGTAAATCTACCATGATGAATATGCTCAGTAAATCAGAGGTTTTTGCTGAGAACAAACTCTTCGCAACCCTAGATACCACTGTTAGAAAGGTAGTCATCGAGAACCTCCCGTTTTTACTTTCCGATACGGTTGGATTTATTCGAAAACTACCTACTCAATTAATTGAATCGTTCAAATCTACCCTTGATGAAGTGCGCGAAGCAGACGTATTGATTCATGTTTTGGATATTTCACATCCGAATTTTGAGGAGCATTACAATGTCGTTTTGGAAACTATTTCTGATATTAATGGACATATAACTTCTAAAGGAGAAGAGAAACCGACCATTGTTGTTTTTAATAAAATTGATGCTTACGATCCCAAGCCAGAAGATGTAGGATTTCATCCTGAAGGGAGAACGTTTGCCCTTGAGGAATTAAAGAGATCGTGGATGGCGAAGTTGGGCGATAAGCATTGTGTGTTTATTTCTGCTCAAAAAAAGGAGAATATAGAAGAGTTAAAAGAGAAGCTCTACCAAGAGATTAAGGCAATTTTTCAAGTCCGATATCCGTATCATAATTTCTTGTACTAGCAAGAATTAAATAAACCCTAGAATTATCATTTTCTTCGACTAATTCTGTCTGAAAATCTGTATTCACTTTGGTGTTTAGCGCATCGTCCGAGACTAACAATTTGTCTCCAGCTTTGACATTTTCTAAACTTTTAAGTAGTTCAATATTTTGATTTCGGGTGAGTTCAAATTTTTTCTGGTAGAAGAGAAGTCCTCGTTCCCATCCGCTATACAGAACTTTCAGACCATCAATATTTCGAGATTTTTTGTAGGCATCGAAAAGATACATTTCATTGGCTTCCAGTTTCTTCTGTTCTTGCGAAATTTCGTTTGATTGTGCGCACCTAAAACCAAAATAAAGCGGATAAATAAACAAGAACAATGGTAGCCATTGAACTTTCACGAGTTTAAATTTTGCTATAGACGTGTACAGACAAATACCAGCAATTATGGAGAAGATAGGTAAAACTGGAACATCATACCATATATGTTTAGTTGGGGCCAACGTTATGATAATTAGATAGGCTGTACTCAGGATTACTGAGGCGCCAAGCATGGTTTTCAAGCGGTAGCTTAATTCAGTCTTAAAAAGAAACATCCCCATTCCTAAAAAGGTAAAAAATGCACCAAAATTGAATCTAAAAGAAAAAAGATGGTCAATATAATAGGAGTAAGAAAGTCCACTGGAGTCATAATTAATGAATATTCTTCCAGCATCATAAGTTAGTATGCTGGCTAAATAGTTTGCATCCATAAAGAGCCTAGGGCCAAGAATTAAAGCGACTATCAACATACAAAAGCCTAAGCCCAGCAGAAAATATTGGTTTCCAATAAAACGCTTTAAGTTCTTTTTCCAAATGAGAACACCTAAAATTCCTGGTAAAAAGAGTAGTGCTGCAAAGAGTTTTGTGGAGAAAGCAAGTCCCATAAAAACAAAAAAGAAAATGATGCTTCTCTTTTTATTTTCTAGAAGGTAAGTTAAAAACGAAAGGAATGATAGACATAAAAAAAGTGTCAGCATACTATCCGAATCGCCGGTCCTAGCGGCATGATAACCAATAAATCCTTGGGAAGTAATTAAGAAAAGTGCTGTGCTCCATGCTAGCAATGCGTTGAAGTTTCTCTTTAAGAATCGAAATACAACTAATACTGTAAGAGCAGCAGCTATGGCAGAAGGAAAACGAATAGAAAACTCAGAGATTCCAAAACTTTTCATACTTAAGATTTGGAACCAGTTAACCAGCGGAGGTTTTGTGTTGAATGGATCAAAATCACCATTAAAAAGTGGTGCCCACCAAGATTTAGATTCCATCATTTCAATGGAATTCACAGCAAAAATTGATTCATCCCACCAATGTAAATGATGAGAACCTAGTTTAAGAAAAACCAGAAGGAAAAGTAGGCCTAATAAAAGGCTATAATCCAGTAATATGTCTTTTTTCATTCGTCATGGCGTCATGGGCATAAGTATAAACGAACGTTTTAGAGAATACGTGAGTTGATTTTCAAAAAAAATAAGCGGATCTAATTGAGATTACTCCCTTATGAGAATTAATTGTTTGGTCTGTGCGTCGCTATTTTCAAAAAACTTGACAATAATTACATCAGTATTTGTAGTATTCGCATTGTGTAATTCGAGGTCTGCTATTCCGGCGTTAAGTACGGTGAAACTCTGTTCAGCGCCGTCAACATCCGAATTTGTCCAATTGTTTTGATCACCATAAAACCACATCTCACCACTTGAAGAACGCAGAACAATTTTCAAACTACTTCCTTCCGGCACAATTGCTCGCATTGAAGAATTTTCAGTAGTTACAATAACAGAGTCTGAACCAAACAAAACATTATTCCCATATGCTCCCGTTTCAGGATATTCGATTGGACAAGCTTCGCAAAGACCACCGCAATCAATTTGAACTTCATCTTGGTTGAGTATTCCATCTGTACAAGTTTCTTTTTTGCACGATATGATTAAAACAGAGAATAATAAGAGGGTAATAATTTTCATAGGTGATCGATTCTTAAACAAAGAAATAGATAAAACAAAAGAATAACATCAGTATTAAACGGAGATTCTTAAAAATTAAAGCGAATTGCACCAATAAAGTTCCTTCCCGGTGCTGAAATCCCTGAAGCAAATTGGCGATAATGAACATCAAGGATATTCTCCACCGCAAACTGCAGGGTAAAGTGCTCTAAGAAATGATACCCTATTCTAATGTTTAGCGTCCACCAAGGAGGCGTTCCCTCTTCGTTTGGTGTTAGGTCCAGATTATCCGGACCACCGCCGTAATCGCAAAGATTCTTTCTGAAATTATAATAAGTATAAAGGCTACCGTTAAACGCTTTATCAGCGTAGGTAAAAGCAATTTTACCAAACTGTGGAGGAATATGACTCATTGGAGAGTTACTGCTTAAATCTGTACCTTTGGTGAAGTTATAGGTGTATAAGAAGTTGAAGTTCTTAGTAAAGTTAAATTGCATCGTTGCACTAACCCCGTAAACTAGCGCTCTGGCCGTATTCACATTGGCCTGAATTTTTGTGTTTTGACCGTTGTAAGAGATGGAGTCTTGACCATTTAACTGAAAGTCTCTCCTCACAATGGCATTGAATAAATATGTGCTGTATACTGTAGAGGATAGTTTAAGAAAGTTGTCAAAGAAGTTTCGTTCTAGGGTAAGCTCTGAACCTATAGCAAAAGCAGGTTTTATGTTGTCATTCGGCACCACAGTGAAACCACTATTTTCGAATACTTTTCCATAATCATCCACATTAGGCGCTCTAAAACCTGTTGTGATCAAAGGTTTAATTAGTGTATTCGTATCGGGTTTTAATACGATTCCTACGTGACCTGAAGGAGCACTAGTCATGAAATTTACCTCATTAAAAGGGAGGTTGATGAATGAAGTATCACGGAATTCTGAATTTGCCATGATAAAGCTATACCGGAAACCAGCCGAGAAAACCGCGCGATTAGAGAATTTTTGTTTGTACTCAATGTAGGCTCCACTTGTTAAGTAATTGCTGAAATCCGGATAACGAGTTTGTGCATTATTTCTTTCTGTGCTAAAAATGTTTTGCTCGTAGGCGGTTGAGTTCACAATATTGTGTTGTACTTCGAGTCCATAGAATAGCATACGTGAACGAGAGAAAAGTTTATTAAAGTCAAGGTTTAGGCCAAGTACATGAACATCTTCTTCTTGATGCTCTCTAAAATCAGATCCAAATCTTCTGCTGATTCTATCCTCGTCAATTCTTTGATAAGAAAAAGCAATTGTACCAGAATTAGCCCAAGATTTTTCAGGTTTAATATCCAGTTTTGCCATGGAAAACAGGCGATTTTGAGGCCCATAATACCATTCTGCCCATCGTAATGTACCATTTCTATACTCGGTTAATTTATCATACCGGTATACATTGGTAGAAGTGGAATATTGAAAGTTAAGTGTCAATCTCATTTTGTCGGATGGTTCGTAGACGAACTTTTCCAAGAAATCGAATTGTGTATAGCCCGAGAATTTTTGCAATCGAGGGTCTGAGTTTGCCAAAACAGTATCTAATCCGTTAGAGGTTAATCCAGCATATTCTGGATGAAGTCCCCAATCAGAATAGCCATGAGTGCGATTAGTCCCTATTCTAGTATCATTGAACTGGCTCGCAGTGAAAGAGGACAGGAGTCCCCAATTATTTTTACTCATCGAGAAATTGAAATTCGCACTTCTGCTATCATTTGAATTATAACGAACAAAACTAGATCCGCTAAACAACATGGTATCTGTTTTACTTAATTCAGGATTTTTAGTATGGAAATGCATTACTCCACCTAGGGCGTCACTCCCGTAAAGAGAAGAACTCGGCCCAAAGATTATTTCGGTATGATCGAGCACAGCATTATCAATAGTAATAGAGTTTTGTAAATGTCCACTTCGGTAAATGGCATTGTTCATTCTTACACCATCAATAACCAAAAGAAGTTTATTGGCTTCAAATCCTCTAATAATTGGACTTCCACCACCTCTTTGTGACTTCTGAACCAGCACATTACCAGAGTTTTGAAGCAGGTCTGCTGTTGTTCCTGGATTTTCTAAGAGTGCGATTTCACTAGGTATTGTTTGAATTTGTCCTGCCTCGTCTTCTTCCACCAAAAAATAACGCAAAGGATGATCAATATAAACGGGATTTAAGTTGTAAGCTTTTTCAGCGATGAGCAATGTCCCTTTGTTAACCGCATTTTCCTTAAGTATATGAACAGTATTAAAACCGGAATGCATTATTTTAAGGTACTCTCCAGCTTGAAAACTCGCTAAAGAGGCTTGACCTTTCTCATTGGTCAAGATTCCAGTAGGATTAGATTTTGAGCTGATAAAAACACCTTCTATTGGTCTACTATCGGTACTATCGATAATAGTAATTGTTTGCCCAAATGATGCGGATGAAATAAGTAGAATAAGGATGCTAATGCAACGCAACTTCCAGGACAGAGAGACTCTGGATATCCTTGAAGTTATCGAAAAAGACTTTATAGACTTTGAGTAAATCATGAATCAATTCTCTTCGTGTATTCAAATCAATTTTAGGGTCATTAATTCCATCAAATTTCATGCCTGAAAGGTGCAAAAGTAATGATGATTTCTCTTTGTTTAGGTAGTACGGATGATTTGGCTCGTGTTTTACAAAACCAGCTTCTTGATAATCAAAATATTGAGGTTCATTTTCCCGGTAAAAACTAAACCCTAAATATTGCGGATATTGGAGCAAAAATTTAAGTACAAAATTGGAGAAATGCTCGGTTTCATCTAATATCAGTAAGCTACTTTCAACAAACTCATATAGTTCATTTTCAGTTTCATTTTCATGTACCGTTTTTTGGATTAGCTCAGCAAGGAAAAATAGAATACTTGATTTCAAAGGGTCGTAGGGGATGTTCCGATACACCTTAGCGGCTGATACGCTTGAAATTTTTGATAGATCGCTATCACTCCTTTGATAAAATTCAACATCAACTATTCCCAGAGGTTGAAGAATATTACCTTGTTTATTTTTGCGCTTTCCTCCTTGAAATAAGAAGCTCCTTACACCATGATCTTTCGTTAGTAGTTTAACGATTAGGGAAGTATCCGAATAATCAATTTTGCGTAGAACGAGTCCTTGACAAACTTGTTTGCTCACTAGTTAATGAATAAGATTTTGGCTACTTTTTTCCCTTTACCACCGGTACTTGTTGCCCAAACGAGATAAACCCCGCTTTGAACCCGTTCCCCTTCAAGTGTTTTACCATCCCAAATTACAGTTCCACCGTTAGACATGGTTTTAAAAACAAGGTTTCCAGATACATCTGTTATTCTCACATCAGATTCAAAGCCGATACCTTGTATGGTTATTGGACCAGTATATTCTGGTCGAACTGGATTTGGAAATACATCAACAGATTCAAATTCTTCATCTCCAATGGTACCGTCAGCTCTAAAAGAAACAAGCCCTTGTTCAGTTGCAAAGTAGATTTCACCGGAAGCGTGATCTATTTTAATGTCGAGAATATTGTTAGAAATAAGTGGTGAGTTCTCCGCTGTAAAACGATAGATCTCTTCTAAACCGTCTTCAGAGACGCAAATAACACCGGAAGCTGATGTACCAATCCACTTTCTATTTCCACCATCAACTGCGATTGCTGTTATATGTGTTGTTCCAAACAAGGCTTCTACCGTTCCGTTAACATCTAACAAGATGGAGTTGGCATCATAATCGCCAAATCCTCCATCAAAAATTTGGGACGTATTGTAAAGCACTACAAGTCCTTCTTCTGTGCCAATCCAAATTTCCCCGTCTATATCTTGAGCAACAGCCTTAATAAATGTTGACGGTAAATCTCCAGATCCAGTGGCTGTGGTCATCATTTGAAGTTGATCATCAGAAGTATCGTCAAGAGTACCAGCATCATCAAATACTGCTAACCCAACACCAATAATTGAAACCCATTTTCTTCCCTGAGAGTCAATCGTTAAACGATAAGGGTATCTGTTTTTAGCACTTGATCCGAGAGAGTATGCATATGAAGAACCATCTGGACAAAATACTTTAAGTGGGTCTAAACCTTGGTTCACAACCCATAAGTTTCCATTTCTGTCAAATTTCATGTCTGGAACAATAATATTGTCTGTTCCAGTATATTCTAAAATTGAGTTCAGTGGCGTTAGTTCTTCTGCAATAGTTGTTCCTTCCTTAACCCACTTTATACCTCCTTTTGAATTACTTGCAAAGGCAAATTCATTCGTGTTATTGGGGTTTACAGCGGCAGACACAAAATCAAAATCTTGCGTAAATACTATGTTGTCCGGATGGGTTATACCATTCATACTTGTCCATTCTTCTTCTTCGAAAATGTAAATTCCAGAATTAGAAAAAGTATTAACTAGATTACTTGTTAAGCCCCCACCTGCAACAACTAATTTTCCGAATTGAATGTCCATTCTATAACTTCCGTCGGCAAAGGGAGAGTTCGTGAAAACAGATTCAGCGGCAAATGAATTTATGGCTTTAACCATTCCAAAATTTTTGTCTGCAATCCAATACTCACCATTGTAAAAAACGGCATCCCTTGGTTGAGGAATACCCATAGGATACTGGTAAATAATGTCGGATCGGGTGAAATCTGGCGCAACAATATCTATTGAACTTAATCTAGAGATATACATATTGTCTTCAATAGAAAGACCTATAAGTTCTACAGGATTATGTTCGTAAGGAGTAATGGTGCCACCATTTAAAAAATAGATTGAATCTGAGTCAAATGAATTTACGGAGTATGCTAGGACCAGGGTGCCATTAAAATCGCGTACATCTGAAAAAGGCCCATCCACGATTCCAGAGGGAAGATTAGTATGTTTGGTCCAATTGTCTTTATTATTTAGGAACGGAGCATCTACTTGTGCTTTATATAGTCCTTGTTCGGTAGCCACATAAAGTGTATCGTTACTCACAACGGCGTCATTTACAACAGGATTTTCGTAAGGATAGTAGGTGTCTTTGATTTCTTTTCTAGTGTTATTTACCACGACTAAACCTATTTCTGTTGAAACGAAAATCAAGTCATTGTAAAAGGATACATTTTTGATTCTTTTAGAACCCGCAATTTCGGCAGTTTTAATAAATGGAATATTGGTGACAATACCATCTTCTAAAATGTCTAGATTTCCATTTTCATAGCCGATTACAAGTGTTCCAGCATTTCCTCTTATTACGGATGCGCCCAGGTCACTCATTCCGTTGATCACCGTCATTGTACTGATGGAGTTATCTGACTTATTGTATTCTACGATTCCGTTTTTTGCAGCCATGAAAACACCTTCATCAGTTTGTGCGATACCTATGGTGTTGAAACTAGAAAAGTGAATGCGCCACTGTTGCATGCCAATTTGTGCATGACTTGTAAAAGAGATGAGAAGTAGAATTATTAGACCAGCGCTTCTAAACATGGTAGTTCAAAATTACTTAGAAATAACTTTGAACTACCGCTTTTATTGTCTCTAATTCGATTTTAGCCCTTAACTATTTTCTGAATGTTTGTTCCTTTATCCGTAACAATCTCCAAAATAAAGATGCCCGATTCGAAATCACTCAGATTAATTGTATACAACGAGTTGTTCTCTGTTGTTTGATAAACTGTTTGTCCCGAGAGGTTCATTACACGAACAGACTGTACAAATGTTCCTTCTTGAATCTCAATATTAAATTGTGAATCTGTTGGATTCGGATATACATTAATATTTAATGATTCTTCGTCAATTGATAAATCATCAGTTCCAACTCCGTCACCCGGATTAATTGGTGTGTGAGAAGTTTTGTTTGAACGTGATGAGTTATGATCAGTAGCCTCCGTAGAAGTACATGTGGCAGGCGGAATTACTTCAATGATATAATCTATCCCAGCAGTTGATGGGGGTGTATCAAAGAATGTTGGTGGCAATGCAGTAGATTGCGAACCTACAAACGTCCAACCAGAAGCTGGTAAGTATCTCCAAATATTATATTCTGAATAAGCAAAGCCTTCATAGGCATCCCAATTTAGGGTAAAACTTCCTGGAGATGTCTCTTCGTATACAATGTGGACTGTTTTATGTTCTATACTCATGTCTGACTCAATTCCACAATTGTTGACAGCTACCATTTTGTAGCGCCAAGATCTTAATTGGGGATAAGCAATTGAGTCTACAAAGAAAGATTCCTCGGCATAGTCTTGGGAATTTACGAGTTGGAACATATCGGCAACAGAAGACTCACGATATATATCGTAATGATCTATTTCTGTAGTTACCGGTTTTGTCCAAACAATTCTATTGGTATTTGTAGCGGTATCAACAGTTACAATACAGATTTCTTGAACATCCGGTTTTACATTAGGAATAACAATACTTTTTGCTGAAAGACATCCTGCATCATCCATTACTTCAACGCTGTATTCTCCACCGGCTTTACTTCCGATATCTTCTGTTGTTTCTCCACTTTTCCAAGAGTAACTGTCTACTAAGGCAGTACCTTCTGGAATAGCTGTAATATCTATTGCTCCGTCAGCTGCACAAGTTGCTGGAGTTATAGATTCAATATTTATAACAGGTCCGTTATCATCAGAAATTCCAACATAAAAGGTCTCAGAACATAGATTAGCATCAGTAACAGTTAGAGAATAGCTTCCAGCTTCAATGCCGCTTAATGTAGGATCGTCGGTACCAACGGGAGTTCCAGCGACATCCTCCCAAGCATAAGAATATGGAGAAGTTCCACCGATAACGGTTGCAGTAGCAGAACCATCCGCGGTAGCACATGTAGCATCTACGGTAACAAAAGTTGATTTTAGGGGATCTGGTTCTGTTATAATGAATGAGCTTGTAGATAAACACCCGGCATCGTCTTCAACAAATACCTCGTATTGACCTGCGGTTAATCCGGTAAGATCTTGTGTTCTCTCTCCATTACTCCAATAATATGAGTAGGTTCCACCGCCTCCAGCAAATAAGTCTATTTCCCCATCATCTCCACCTGGACAAGAAACATGAGTTTCAGTTCCGCTTAAAGTAACACTAATAAGTTCAATTGCTGCTACAGCCATCGAGTAACAGCCATTATCATCAACAACATTTATATAGTAGGCTGTGGGTGCAAGGTCTATAATATCCTCTGTAGTTTCACCATTACTCCAATATATTTCGTAAGGTGCAAGACCACCAGTTATTGTAGCATCAATTTCACCATCATCGGCACCACAAGTTGTTAAGGTTGTTGCTAATGAAATATCTGGTTTATCTAAAACAGTTAATGTCATTGTATCAGTTACAGAGCAGTACCCAGTTGTAGCAGTTGCGGTGATCATGTATGTTCCTGTAGAAAGCATGAGTTCTACTCCATCTTCTACTCCGTTATCCCAAGAAATAACAGCATCATCTGGGTTATCTGCAGTCAAAACTAAAGGCACATCTTCACATATAGTAATATCTAATCCAGCATTTACACTAGGACCTGCAGGATCAATTAAATCGTAAGGACCTGCATCAGTCCCTGTACACCCGACTGCATCCTCAACAGTTATTCCAGTTAAAGTTCCTGCCGGGAAAGTTCCAGCATCAAAGTCTCCAGCAGGATCCGTCATTGCTGATGTGAAGGAGTATGGAATTCCACCTAAATCAAAAGCAATAGAAGTATAAGTTGTACTTGGGGTTAATCCTGTAATAGTGATAGTACCATCAGAAGCGCCGCAAACGGTTGGACTAGTAACGGTTACACCGAAAGTTGGCGCAGAAGGATCTGTTAACGTGAAGGTTGTAACTGCCGCTTCATATCCAACACATGTTGTAGCAGGATCCGTAACAGCAACAGAATCATAAGTACCAGCACCAAGACCAGTTATAATCAAATTACCGGTTCCATCTGCAGCTATTGAGCCTGCCGATACTGTTCCAGTACCGGCTATATCATAAGATACGCTGTATGTGTACAAAGCAGAGAGTCCTGTCACTGTAATTGTTCCATCTGCAAGTCCACAAGTAGAAGGATCAGTGCTACCGCCTCCTGTGAAAGTAGGGCTGGCAGGATCAGATAGAACTACATCCGTCGTGTAAGTATCACTGCACAAAGTTATCGTATGGGTTACTTCGAAGTTATTATAAGTTCCAGCACTAAGTCCAGTCATAAATAAGAATCCATTTCCATCAGTGGTTCCTGAGAAAGTATCTCCAATTCCATCTTTATCAAAAGTCACATCGTATGTCGTGAAAACAGACATTCCAATTAAACAAATTTGACCTTCCGTTCCACCACATGTTGTTGGGTCTGATGTTAATCCAGTACTGTGTCCAAGTGTAGGAGATGAAGGTTCGGTTAACGTAACGTTTGTAGGGTTAAAACCAGTACAAGCTGTAGCAGTTTCAGTTATTGACCAGTTATCATAATTAGCTGCATTAAGTCCGGTAATCGTATATTCTCCAGAAGCATCGGTTGTTGATCCAGTTAATGTAGTTACCGGTGTGCCATCCTTATCATAATCAATATCATAGGTAGTAGAAGGCAAAAGCCCTGTAATATTTACTTCTCCATCGGTTCCAGCACATGTTGTTGGATCTGTTCCGGAAACAGAATAAGCAGGTGAGGAAGGATCGCTCAAGGTAACCATTGTCGGATTTGTTCCAGTACAACCGGTAGATGTTTTGGTAATTGACCAGTTGTCATAATTACCTGCAGATAAACTTGAAATTATATAATCGCCGCTGCCATCAGTTGTAATGGACAATGTGGTTGCTGGTGAACCATCTAGATCATAATCAATGGAATAATCTACCAATGCATCAAGATCGTCAACTAATATTTGACCATCTGATCCTAAACACGTAAAAGGGTCGGTGCCTGTAGGCGTAAAAAGTGGTGTTGCATTAACTGTAATGGTGTACACTGAGCTCAGTGTATCTTGACCATCAATCGCCATAACAGTTATATCAGTTGATCCTGCCCCTATTGGAGTTGCTGTAATTCCGAAAGTCTGATTTTCAGAGGTGAAATCGTATCCTGAAATAGGAGAGCTAAAAACATTTGCGTCTGGAATTACACCGTCATCAGATGATTTAAAGCGAAGGTATACACTATCCTTATCTGAATCGTTAATAGAAATTAAAGGAATAATAGTTCCGGTTCCGGCTCCTAAGCATAATTCATTTGTTGTTGGAGTGCCATCTAAACTTGGTTGGTAATTATATGCCTTCACACCAACTTCACCAGAAGAACCTCTATAAATCACATAAGTCTTAGTACTATTTGGGTTGTCCGCTAGTTTATATTCTCCAAGCTCTCCTTCAGGAAATGGATCGCCTAGATCTGACCAAGATCCTCCTGAGTATTTAGCTGCTCTTCCTTCCCCGCCAATTTGAGTAAAAACTGCCACTACTTCATCAGCTTTGTTCACATTGATTCCAAGTTTACCTGGTTCCATCTCTGTTCCATTATAGAAACTTGAAAATCTAACGATATCACCTGTGCCTAAAACAGGATGAAACAACTGAATAGAGTCTGGATAATCTTGACTAACTACAGCTAAATAGGGGTTAAATCCATTGTAAGAATCAACACTGTAGGCAATAGTAGAATATACGATTTCCGGAGCTGTTTCATAAGTGTAATTTGTCCAAAAACCAGCATTAAAGTGATAAAATGTTAATGGCGCCGAACCCATTGCATCCTCTGATGTACAAACAAAAACATCTCCTTCATTATCGTTGATTAACATCTGTCCTAGATCCGCCGGAGCAGAATAGGCAAGGAAATCTGTCGCGCCATATGGTGTCCAAGTACTTCCAGAAAACTCCCATATCATTGCATCTCCAGTTACTTCATCTCTGAAGAATACTTTTAAACTATGTAATCCACCATCTACGGCTGTAAGATCAATTTTGCCGGCAGTGTAATTCATCGGCGTAAGGTCACCAATTTGTGTCCATCCTGTTCCATCTCGATGAAAAACCCTGTATTCACCTCCGTCAACATCGTACAGTCCAACGTAAACTTCATTATCTGCAGATGTAATTCTAACATCTTCTACAACTGTAGGAAAAATAGATCCCATATCAATCCATTCTTCTCCGTTCCATTCATAGGCGGCAACCCCGCTCGACATATCCTTAAAAGCAATATATACTTTACCATTAGCCGTAACGGTGATTCCAGGAGTTTCGGCAGATGGAAAAAGTCCATAAGATCCAACATCACGCCATTCCTGTGCAAAAGAAAACACTGTACTCAATAAAAATACAGCAGCAAGTAGTACTTTTCTCATTCTCAAATAAAATTAGAGAATGAATTTACTAAATCTCTCTCGATTTTAACGTTAACTCTTATTAAATGGACAATTAATTTTATGAACTACCCAAAAACAGCTCGTATACTGTCTTCGATTTTGGCCACTTTTACTACCTCAATTTGGTAATCCCTTTGATTAATTTCTTTACAGGCTTTGGATATGAGTATTTTATTAAATCCTAATTTTTCAGCTTCTGATATTCGCTGATCAATTCTATTTACAGGTCTTACTTCTCCAGATAAACTCAACTCTCCCGCAAATGCAATTTTACCGGTTACAGGGATATTTGCATTTGAAGACATGATTGCTGTAACAAGTGCTAAATCTATTGCAGGGTCTGAAACTTTTACACCACCAGCAATATTGATAAACACGTCTTTGGCGCCTAATCTAAAGCCACATCTTTTTTCAAGTACAGCTAAGAGCATATTTAGCCTTCTTAAATCAAAGCCAGTGGCAGATCTTTGAGGGGTTCCATAGGCTGCAGTGCTCACTAAAGCTTGCGTTTCGACCAATAACGGGCGAATTCCTTCGAGCATAGCACCTATGGCTATACCACTCAGATTTTCTTGATTTTCAGATATGAGAATTTCACTTGGGTTATCAATTTCTCTAAGACCCTTTCCTTGCATCTCATAAATACCAAGTTCATTAGTAGAACCAAATCTATTTTTGATAGATCGAATTAACCTGTAAGTGTGGTTTCGGTCGCCTTCAAAAAGAAGTACAGTATCTACCATGTGCTCAAGGACTTTTGGTCCAGCCAATGAACCTTCTTTGGTAATATGTCCAATTAGAATAACAGGGATGCCAGTTTGTTTTGCAAATTTCAGAAATTGTGCTGTACATTCTTTTATTTGAGAAATGCTTCCTGGTGAAGATTCCAGGTAATCAGAGTGCATGGTTTGTATACTATCTACAACTAAAAAGTTAGGCTGCACTGCTTCGATCTGCGAAAAAATATTTGTCAATGAGGTTTCGGTCAATACAAAGCAGTTCTCGTTTTTTAGTCCTAAGCGATCGGCGCGCATACTAATTTGCTCTTCACTTTCTTCTCCTGATACGTAAAGTACAGTTTTGTCTTGTTCTTGAAGTGCAACTTGCAGAACAAGCGTCGATTTCCCAATTCCAGGCTCTCCGCCAAAAAGCACAATTGAACCAGGAACTAGGCCTCCTCCAAAAACACGATTTAGTTCTTGATCTTTGAGTGAAATACGTTGAAGCTCCTTTTGCTCAACATCTGTAATTCGTTGAGGTTTGGAAACTCTATTGGAGGTGTTTTTTGAAAAGGGAGCTTTGTCCGATTTACTTTTACTAATCACCTCTTCTACCATGGTGTTCCACTCGCCACAAGAAGGACATTTCCCTACCCATTTTGTGGATTGGGCTCCGCAATTTTGACAAAAAAAAGTTGTTTTGACTTTAGCCATGAAATTTGTTTAGGAAAACATGATAGTTATCATATTCTCAAATTTAGGAATGATTAACTTTAAAAAATAAAAATGGCAAGTTTTTTATCCTACAACGTTAATGGCATTCGTGCAGCTTTAAAAAAAGACCTTTTTGGATGGTTGAAAAAGGTGAATCCAGACGTTGTTTGTATTCAGGAAACAAAAGCTAATGAAGACCAATTAGATCCAGAAGAACTGAAATCACTGGGGTATCATTATTATTTCCATTCGGCTCAAAAGAAGGGGTATAGTGGAGTAGCTATTTTCTCAAAAGAAGAGCCAGAATCAATGTCGTTCGGAATGGAGAACGAAAAATATGATAGTGAAGGAAGAGTTCTTCGCATTAACTTCAAGGATATTTCTGTTTTTAGTTGTTACTTTCCTAACGGGGGAAGTGGTGAAGAACGTCATAATTATAAAATGGATTTTCTCAAAGATTTTACGGATTACATCGTAGAGTTAAGAAAGGAAATACCCAACTTAATGGTTATGGGTGACATAAATATTTGTCACGAAGCTATAGATATACACAACCCCATTTCAAATAAAAACTCAAGTGGATTTTTGCCTGAAGAGAGAGAATGGTTTTCACAATTCTTGGAAACTGGAATGATTGATTCTTTCCGTCATCTAAACAAAGAACCAGGAAACTATACTTGGTGGAGTTATCGATTTAATTCAAGAGCAAAGAATTTAGGATGGCGATTGGATTATGGTTTAATTACGGAAGATTTATTGCCAAAACTTGAACGTTCAGTAATTTTGAGCGAAGCGGTGCATTCAGATCATTGTCCGATTTTAGTTGAATTGGACGTGAACCTAAAGAATTAAGAATACGTAGAATAAAGTAGTGATAGAGTTAATTTTTACCGGCATAGGATACGGACTTTTACTTAGTATAATGGTAGGTCCGGCCTTTTTCGTGCTCATAGAAACGAGTATTACGAAGGGTGTAAAATCTGCTTTATTCCTTGATTTAGGAGTATTTATCTGTGATCTTATTTACGTTACATTGGCTTTCTTTTTCGCCAATTTAGTTCATGATCTCCTTGAAAGTGATAACAAACACATACTAAAAATTGCGGGCGGTGGCTTTTTTATCTTTCTTGGGATAGTCAATATTCTTAAGGCTAAAAAGAAAATTACTCCTAGGCAAAAAATTAAACCCGGTGAATTAACGGCGAGCACCTACATTATGATGTTTGTCAAAGGTTTTGCCATTAACGCTTTGAATCCTGGTGTCCTATTCTATTGGTTAACACTTATTTCAGTTCTTCCAGCTGCGAATCCAGCGCTTGGATTAACTACGAATCAAACACTTCTTATTCACCTCTCTCTTGTATTTCTGACCTTCTTTGGAATAGACGTATTAAAAATTTTTGGTGCAAAAAAACTACAAGAGATACTTACACCTACCTGGATGCAGGTGGTAAATTTGGTGCTGGGAATTATTTTATCATTCTTCGGAATTCTGTTTGTGATTAACGGAATTGTAATGTTGGTAAGATAGTCTGTAACTTTTGCTTGCTTAGGGCTTATATTGAAAACTACACATTCTTAGAATGAAACGTCTCTTTTGTTTACTATTTATATTTATTTCTGTTGCTGGATTTTCGCAAAAAGTAAAACGGCCAAAAATGGTGCGCAACTTTTGGGATTATAATAACACTGTTATCCAAAGTGAGGGTGGTTATTATGTTGATGATTTCCAAGGTGTCACAACCATGAAACATGGTAAATGGAAATATTACAGTCGTGCGGGAATTTTGGAAGAAGAACGAATGTACATTAAAGGAGAACTTCATGGGCCAGTGACCTTATATCATGAAAATGGACGGAAAAAAGTTAAGGGTTTCTTTAACCATGATAAAATGGACAGCCTTTATATGGAGTGGTATGACAATGGTAAGTTAAAGGTTGAAGGTACATATAATGATGATCAACCAATAGGTTTATGGACGCATTACTACCGCAACGGATATCATAAAATGGAAGAGGAGATAGTAGACTCTACCAACTACGTTATGAGTTTTTGGAAATTGGACAGTACTCAGACGCTAAAAGAAGGAAATGGTCGTACGTTCATCTATTACGAAAGCACGGGATATTTACAAGAGTTTTTTACCTACAAGGATGGATTAAAGCATGGTGATTTTGAGGAATATACTGTGCGTGGACGACCTTATGTTATTGGTAAATATGAAGAGGATAAAAAAGTGGGCGAGTGGACTTTTTACTATTATCTTGGGGGAGTTGACCGTAAAGTAACATACGTTAATGATAGGTTAGAAGGAGATTATATTAAATTCTATGATAATGGTAAAGTGAATGTTAAAGGACAGTTTGCCGATGGTCGTAAAAGTGGCGACTGGGTTTGGTATACAAAGTTCGGCAATAAAGATATGGAAGGTAGCTTT
The DNA here is from genome assembly GCA_022447665.1 of Crocinitomicaceae bacterium. GTDB lineage: Bacteria > Bacteroidota > Bacteroidia > Flavobacteriales_D > Crocinitomicaceae > JAKVAQ01. Next base: position 11,248 of record JAKVAQ010000033.1, on the reverse strand, counting down.
ATTGAAGGTAAACAAGACGGGTTATGGACTTATTGGTCAAGTAAGGACACGACAAAAGTATCGAGCAAGGGTTATTTCAAGCAAGATTTGAGACATGGTGATTGGGAGTTCTTCTATCCTGGTGGTCAAAAATGGAAATCGGGGTCTTATAAGAATGATGTTGAGGATGGGGAATGGATGACCTGGTTTGAAAATGGAAAGCTTCTTAAAAAAGGAAATTTTGTTAACGGAGAAGAAGATGGTTACTGGGAGCAGTTTTATGATAATGGTAAAATTAAGAATCAGGCCAACTTTTCAGAAGGGAAACTACATGGAGAATGGAAGTCGTTTTACAAAAATGGAAGACCTCTGTTAGAAGGAGAATATGACGATGATCTAAAAACAGGTGAGTGGATTCGCTACAATGAAAAAGGTCGTCCGTTGGAAATTGGAAGCTGGAAAGTGGTTAATTACAAGAAGAGCGTGAAATACGGTCCTTTTGGTAAAAGAGTGACCAAACAAAGTGTAATGCATGGTCATTGGATGTGGTTTTCCGACAAGGATGGCAAGCTTACCCATGAAGGCGACTATAAAAATGGAAAAGAAGAAGGGGAATGGATTTATTATTTTCCTGGAGGAGCCAAGGCTAATCGTGTTATCCATTATAAAGATGGGAAACTGCACGGTAAAATGATTATGTACCAATGGCGCCCGCACCGTGTTACAACGGAAATCGATTACAAAGACGGTCTTAAACACGGGAAAATGTTCGTGTACAACAAAAAAGGCAAGGTTATTTCTGAAAAAACATTCGAAGAAGGCGTGGAAATAGGACCAAATGGGAAACCTAAAACGTTTGCTCCTTAACTTATCTTATCAAGGTAAATACACCTTCTACAATTCCCGGATTTGATTCGAAGTCTTCGTACCCAAGTATGAAGTAATAAGTTCCTCCTGAGCACGGATTTCGATCACTATCATATCCATCCCAGTCAATATATGGTCCGGAATAAATCTCATTCCCCCATCGATTAATAATCTTGAGAGAAATTAACTGGCCTTTATCGACATCAAAGGTCAAATAATCGTTAATTCCATCTCCATCTGGCGTAAATACATTTGGTTCAAATGTGGTGCACGCAATAAAATTTATAAGTAATGTATCGCTGGCACTGCAGCCATATTCATCATAGATGGTATATACATACACGGTGTCGGTAAGGCTTGAATCAATAAAATCTACTTCCCAGTCTAGTGGCCAATCGAAAATGAATTCTTCCCCTATACACATCACAGTATCTTCAGGCAAATAGTAATAAGGACTGTCAATTATTTCTATAGTATGGAAGGATGTATCAGTCTCACAATAATCTGATTTAACGACGAGCTTAATTTCAACTGTCTCACCCCCATCGCCAGAAAAGATAATGCATTCATCTTCGCCGAAAAGCGTATCAGCAAGATACCATTCATAATACGTGTCGTATGTTCCTAGATCAACATATGAGCAAATTTCTGCGCTGTCTGTTTCACAGAGATAGTCTTCAAATAGTATTTCCGGAGCATCAGGAGACATAACGGTTATGCTTGCTGTCGCCGATACGCTTGGACACATACTGTCATTACTTGCAAAATAGAGCATTGTAAAATTTGTGTCTAGATCGGTTATTAACCAACTTAACCCTAAATGAGTTGTATCATCGGATAGATTTAACCATGTTATATCATCTGTACTTGGAATTTCAATTAATATGTCTTCTCCCTCACAGATTAGGCTGTCAATATCATCCAGGGGGTCAATAAAAGGTTTAAAGGCAATTAAGATTGTATCAGAATTGTTGTAACATTCGCCCGAGCTCGCCATATAGCTAAATTCTCCGGGTGTATCTATGAGTAGAGAATCATTTGTAGAAGAATCGTTCCACACAATTGAATCGCCGGTTGAAGTGGAAATGAGCCAAACTTCATCTCCAGGGCATATCAATGTATCAGTTGCGGAAAGATGAACTGTTGGGGATGGAATTACTTCTAGGGTTGAATAAACCGTGTCTGAAACACAAAATACATCGTAAGTATACAAACCGTATATACCAGAATCTGTGGAATCAGGTGAGATCATGGAATGGGTTGGGGCTTCTATTGTACTGCCATCGGGAAGAATCCATACATATGTAAAAGCAGAGCTAGTATCAGATGAGAATAAAGCCAAATCACCTTCACAAATCAGTGAATCAGAATAAATAGTTGGTATTTCTGAACTTTCGTGAATTCCTATATACACGGTATCAGCTTCACTAAAACAAAGGGAATCTTTTAATTTTACGATAACGAATTCCTCATCCATCACATTGAAATACTCTATATAGTCAAGATCAGACAATAGTGTTCCATCCAATGAATACCAATAGGCGCTGTCTGAGGAGACAACATCAAGCATTACGTCATCTCCTAAGCAGAGCAGCGTATCATTAATTACAGGTTTATCGGGAGCTGGATAATGAGATATCCAAACGGTATCGGATACTCCATAGCAGCCATAAATATCAGTTACTGTTAATACATACCAACCGGAGTCAGAAGTAGTGAATTCCATACCGCTATACCCTGAAGGGGCCCACGAGTATTCAGCCATCCCTGGATTACCTGAAAGTAACGTTATCTCATCAGGACAAATTATAGAATCGCCTAAAATCGATATCTCCGAAATAACATCCCCTTCTTCAATAATTATACTATCGAGTACAGTAAAATCGCAAAAAGAAGTTTCTACATAGTAAGTTCCAGCTGAATCTATATGCATTACTGATTCGGAGCCCGATAGAGGAGGTAACCACTCAATTGTAGCTATTGGCGGTGCGATCACTTCCACTGTGGCAATTCCGTCAACACACAAAACAGGTTCATCAATTATAAGTGAAGGTAAGCTATACTCTTTTGCTTCTACAAAGTGTGAGGTGAGCACACAGCCCGGCTCTACAGTTACAATTGAGTGATAGAAGCCAGGAAGATTAACATATTGTGTATTATCTGTACCCAGAACATCACCGTAAGGACCAATCCATTCCCATTCTATTCCAACTGGAGTAGTTAAGAGTAAACTATCCCCAGGACAAATAATTCCATCCTCAGGATCCATGTAAACATTTGGAATTTTGTACGGGTTAATATTATATCCGCCTTTTCCGGTACAGGTCTTTCCACCTACTATCGTATCAACTTGGGCATATACCCAAATAGAGTCTGGACCAACAAGGTAATGAGCAGAATCCAAGAAATCATCTAGGCATCCGTAATCCCATAGAATATCGGTTCCGAAGTGGTCTGCTTCAATCGTTATAGTATCACCTGGACATAAATATGGATCAGGTCCACTTAAATTAACTACTGGATTAACATTCTGTACATAGAACATTCTACTCAAAGGATACTCAACGCTATCGGCGCATTCGTTGAATAAAATGGCATTTATTTCGTGCCAGCCATCTGATAAATCTGTTAGCTCAAGGTCATCGAATTCCATAGGAAAATAACGTATCGAATCCTCTAAAACTCCATCTAGATACCAGAAAACATACTTATTAGGCATAAACCCATAAGGATGAAGAAAACTACTGTCGATTAGAAATACACTCATTATTTCATCCTCACACATAACTATGGTATCAGTAGCTTCTAACATTGGGTCGGCGAACAAGATATGAGGGTCTAGTGTATCATGTAATGCAAAAGTATCCATGACAATATCTATGTAATTTGTCGCGTAGCAACCGTATTCATTGTAGGCGCTCAGAAAATAGCGATTAGTGGATGAGACGCAAATAGTGGAATCATCTAGCATAGGAAAATCCCATTCAAGATACACTGTTGTTGTGTCTCCAGGGTGTCCATAAACACAAATCGTATCGGCATCACAAGTATCTATAATATTGGTGTATAAATTATAATCATTGTAGCCCCAGGCATCTGAGATCAAAGGGGGTTCTGGTAGTTCATAGATTACGTGCACAGTATCGGTGTAAAATTCACATTCATCTGATCTGTGATAGTTCACATAAAAATCACCTGTAGCATTAACAAAAATTGACCGTTCTGTGCTCCCTGTGCTCCATTCATAATCATAAACGGGTCCAAAAATCGTGTGATGAGGAAGCACTAAAATTGAATCTGGCTCACAAATAGCTATAGTATCTGAACAATCCATTATGCATGGGTTTGTCGTATCTGAAGTGCAGGGTCCGCTTTGCACATAAAAGTCATAAGGAAGTCGTGTTGGGTCGAATGGCGCAGAGAGAAAAATGTCCTTTCCACCTTGACTATTATGACGAGAAAAGTGGCCGTAATAAGGGTCTCCACAATTCATGCTCGGAATGCCGCTCATCTCTTCAAAATCGCCAACAAATAAAGGTCCTGCTGGTGTATTGTAGTTACCACCGTGCGCTCCGGAGATCACTACTTGGTTTGCCGCATTAATTACGATGCCAGAACAATAATCGTCGCGTTCACTTCCATATTGTCTTCCAAGTTGATACTCTCCTGTTCCATTAAATTCAATGATAAATATATCGCGATATCCGGCTGAAATAAAAGAAGAGTTTCCGTATTCCTCTTTCAGTTCAGTAAAATTACACTTGAATAAACCTGTGATGAATACGTCGTTCTCGTTGTCAACTGCTATTTGTTTACTGGTTACTTCATTTTCAGAATATTTAGAAGATAACCAAGTTAAACCACCATTTTCATCCAATTGTGTAGCAAAAATGGAATAATCACCTACTCCCGCAAAAGAACTTGTTCCCCCGCTGTGTTCAACAAATAAATTCCCTCTATAATCCCCGGTTACGTATAAATTATCATCCTTCCACTCAACATCATAAAGAATAGACTGTGTTGCTTTGAATGCATTGAACCAAATCTGTGTTCCAGCAGGGTCAAACTTGGTCATTAAACCAATGTTTTCTGCCGTATTATTATAAGTAAAATCAAAAGTTATTGAGTCTGAGAATTCACCAACTATATATATGTTTCCTTCTTCATCCGTATCAATGCCTAAAAGACGATCATCTTTAGTGGCAACACCCGTTCTGGTCCAAATAAAATTTCCAGAACTCGCACTTAGCTTCGAAAAGAATAAGTCATGAGACGGCTCACCGGAGTATGGATTAAAAGTGCTGGAAATCAAATCTGAACCAAAGACCCCATCTCCTTTAAACTGTCCTCCAAAGTATACATTACCAAAGTCGTCTACATCAACACCATAACCGGTATCTCCAAATTCACCACCAGCGGTATTCACCCAAAGAAAATCACCATCAGAATTCATTTTGGTTATGAAGGCGGTTCGATCTATACCGGATGCGGGCATCCCATCAAAATCAGCTGATTCAAAGAAATAACCTGTAACGTAAATATTATCTGCGTTGTCTATTGCTACGGCGTAAGCGCGATCTGCCTCAAGACCACCTGCTCTTTTCGCCCAGATTACATTTCCTGTAGCATCCAGTTTTGCAATCAGAATATCAGAATTCCCTTCAGAGAATAGGTCAGTGGCACCTAGTGTTAAGCTACCAGAAAAGTAGCCAACTACGATACTGTGGTCATCGGAGGTTTGAACAACGTCAAGAACTTCTTCATTTGTTGGACTTCCATATGACTCTGTCCAATACGTTTGTGCCAAGCTCATAGCTGAAAAACACAGAAGTAGAATGCTGAAGAATAATTTCATAGGTGTGAATGTTTGGGTATTATTTGGACGGAATAAGTTCAGAAAAAGTTGGACGTTATGAAATGAACTGATGATACGATTTAATTAAATCTATACAAATCATACATTTGTGTTGTGAAAGGGATTAAAGACGGCATCATACGATTCCTGCGGATTCTAAGGGTAACCTTAATTCGCAAATTGATACATGTCACTCGAAAGCTAAAACTTCCTGGCTTTGAGGGAATATCGCTTTGGGAGATACTCTTTTTCTTTGGTTGGTCAATTCGTAGAGGTTATATAACTACACGTGCATCCTCATTGGCATTTCACTTTTTTTTGGCCATGATTCCTTTTGGCCTATTGTTGGTTGTGCTTAGTTCTCAACTACACTTTTTCGATTTAAAACATGAAATTCTACCCATTTTAGGAAGTTTTATTCCTGAAGGAGTTTTTGATAGTTTGTTAGGCAATATGGAAGAGTTTGAAAATTCATCCGTAACCTCCTTGGTATCATTTGGATTTCTTGTTGCCATATACTTTACTTCGAATGGTTTTAGGGTAATGATTAAAACCTTTAATAGTTCTCGGGTAAATTTTGAAAAGCGCAAATGGTGGTCGATTAGGCTTACCGCTTTTATGTTTGTGCTTGTGAGTTTGGCTGGAATTATTTTGCTCTTTGTATCCATGCTTTTGGAGAGAAAGGCCATGGTAAAGTGGATTCAAAGCAATGCATTTGTAGCCGATAATAGTGGATGGATTTTTGGAATTTTTGCTTTTATTACTTGTGGTTTGTTTTTGTATATAGGTATTGCAGTACTTTACTACTTTGGACCGTCAAAACGAAAACAATTTAAGTTCTTTTCCGCAGGCGCCACTTTAGCAACAGTCCTTATTGTGCTAATTTCAGAAGCATACTCCCTTTATGTTCGTTTTTTCTCAACTTATGATGACCTCTACGGATCATTAGGAACGCTTATGATATTGATGCTTTGGATTTATCTTGTATCAATAGCACTGCTCTTGGGGTTCGAATTAAATGCGAGTATCCACGGTGCGTTAGCAAAGAAAAGACTTGACAATCTTAAGGATATCGAAGATCGCTATCAAAAAACCTTTTAATCACCAGTTTTTTTCAGGATTTCAGTAGCTTTGTTTAACAAAATTATCAGCTATGAAAAAAATGATTTTTGCAGTGCTGCCTCTTTATTTAATCTCATGTGGAGGCGAAGCAACAGAAGAAACTGAAGGAAACGAAACAGAAGAAGTAGTTGAAACATGTACATATACGTATGATCCGGAGGCTACTATTTTAACATGGACAGGTTTCAAATTGACTGAAAAAGTAGGTGTAAACGGAACGTTCGATGAAATAAACGTAGTAAGTAATGACGGTTCTGAGAATATGTATGATGTTCTTGCAGGCGCAACATTCACTATTCCAGTAGAATCAGTTAATTCACAAGAGCCAACGCGTGATCCTAAGTTGAGAAAGAACTTCTTTGGAACAATGTCAGCAACTGAAAATATTACTGGAACTATTAATTCTATTGATGCGAACGGTGCTTCTATTGAATTAGTAATGAACGAGGTATCTGTAAACTACGACGCTAGTGTTGAAACAGATGGTGAAACAATTACAAGTACGCTGACTATTAATATGGCAGACTTTGATGCACAGCACTCTATCGATTCTTTAAATGTGGTTTGTCTTGAAAAACACACAGGTGAAGATGGGGAAAGCAAATTATGGTCTGACGTTGATATTGCAGTAAAAACTACCTTGGTTAAAAACTGCAAGTAAAACCTTGTCTTCCAAAAAAGAAATATTAGTCACCGGAGGTGCGGGCTATATCGGCTCGCACACCGTTGTTGAGCTTATTGAGGCTGGATATACACCCATAATTCTAGACGATTTTAGAAATAGCCAGAAATGGATTATTGATCGAATAGAAGACTTAACGGGAAATTCAATTCAGGTTCATGAAGTGGATTGTTGTGACGAAGTGGCTGTTGAGGAAGTCTTCAACTTATATCCTAATATTTCGGGGGTCATTCATTTCGCTGCCGATAAGGCTGTAGGAGAATCAGTTCAGAATCCTCTAAAGTACTATTCTAATAATCTAAGTTCGCTAACTGTTATACTTAAGGCAATGGACAATCATGATATTAAGACACTCGTCTTTTCTTCGTCCTGTACCGTTTATGGTGAGCCGGAAAAAATTCCAGTAACAGAAAGTACTCCAATAAAAGAGGCAACTTCTCCTTATGGGGATACAAAGATTATATCTGAGAGAATTATAAAGGCGGAAGTTGATGCAAATAAAAGTTTAAATGCTATTCTATTACGTTACTTCAATCCTATTGGCGCGCATCCTTCAGGAAAAATCGGAGAGCTTCCTCAAGGAATTCCAAACAATTTAGTTCCGTACATAACCCAGACTGCGAAGGGAATTCGAGAAGAACTAACTGTATTTGGAAATGATTATGATACAGTGGATGGTACCAATGTACGAGACTATATTCATGTAGTTGACCTAGCTAAGGCACATGTTGCTGCTCTAGACTATGCCAATAATCAAAACGAATATTCTTGTGAAGCGTTCAATATAGGAACCGGGAAAGGTTCTTCAGTCTTAGAAATTGTTCATGCTTTTGAGAAAGTGAACAATCTTAAATTGAACTATAAAATAGGTCCAAGAAGATCAGGAGACGTGGTGGCTATTTATGCTGAGGTAGATAAAGCTAAAAAAGCCTTAAATTGGAGTAGTGAATTGGATATTGATACGGCACTAAAAGATTCTTGGAATTGGGAGTCTAATGGTATTCATAATGAAGACTAGTTTATACATAGCGATAGTATTGTTTTTTTTCTCTGGGTTTTCTTTTTCTCAGAATGAAAACAAGTATGGTGAAGTGTTCAAAAAGCGTAGGCCCGGTATTATGCGCCATTATTCTGGCTTTAGACCGTATGATGAGGATTCACCAATTAAATTCGATAGATTTAATACTGATTTTTTCTGGAATTCATGGATTGGAGAAACCAATGATGTACAGACAAAATTCTACGCAATTGGTCATAACATTAACCTTATGTGGGACATTCCTTTTGGAAAGTCACCTGTAGGTATGGCTATTGGATTGGGCTATTCTCATTTCAATGTTCGTAATAATGGAGAGTTCTCATTTATCTCTGATCCAGGAGGAGATTACACTTTATTGAGTACATATGTTGGTCCGAAACGATGGATTAATAGAACGGTATTCAATTTTGTAGAAATTCCTTTCGAATTAAGGTTTCGTGCAAAAAGAGAAAGAGGAAAATTTAAATTTTACCCTGGCTTTAAAGCAGGATTTATGGTAGAGAACTATATTAAATGGAGAATTGATAATCAAGAGTTTAAAGAATTTAATTTTCCTGATTTAGAGCGATTACATTTCGGCCCTACACTTAGATTGGGTGTAGATAATATTATGCTCTTTGGCCATTTTGATTTGGTTCCTCTATTCTCTAATTCAAACAGTAGCCAGCTGCAGTTGTTTGCAGCCGGCATTAGTATAGGTTGGTTCTAGATTCCATACGTTTCCATCATTATCGTTGCGAATATGTAGGTTATGCCTACAGAAAATAGAATCCATGTAATTGTTTCTGCTATACGATCTTTACGTCTGCTTATTTCCATTAAATTCATAATCATAATTTCTGTTTTTCTATACTATAAAGTTGCGGCAAACGCTTAGGTGTATTAAATTGAAATTCGAAATCACGCAAATAATTTGCGAAAAACACAAATATGAATTTAGAAGGTTTACTTGGATCAGTTAGAAGATCAAATAGAACAAAAATTATTGTCGGTGTCTTTATTGCTGCCCTTGGCTTCTTTATGATTGGCTTAGGAGTGGCAACAGATGATGCTTATGGAGACATGAACGAAGCAGGAATTATCCTAGTTTGGGTGTTCTCTTTACTCTTTGTCGTTACTGGGATTTTAATGATAGCCTTATCGGTAAAATCAAATAAGTCAATAGCTACACGTCAACACCCTTTTTTAAGGGCCATGGATAACCCGAATGATATATCGGTGATTTGGGTTTACGAACATATAGTAAAATCGAGTGCAACAGCCAATCACTCATTACATATATATTTCAGCAACGGAAAAATGGAGGGAGTCGTGCCTAAAAAGAAAGATATTCAGCCTTTAATGCAGTACTTAATGCAAACTTTCCCTTCGGCACGATTTGGATTCAGTGAGGACATTAAAAAAGAGTTCCAAGCACAGAAGAAGCGCTTTAAGAAAAAAGAAATTGATAGGATTGTTTTTTGAAGTTGTTCTTTGACATATCGGCGGGTTTCATACTTTTAGTAGTGCTATTTCCTTTTCTTTTCTTCGTGTCAATTTTGATTTTGGTTTTTGATCAACAAAACCCGATTTTCATCCAAGAACGTTTGGGGTTAATGAAGAGACAGTTCAGAATCTATAAGCTGCGTACCATGAAGAGAGATAAGATTACAAAACTTGGAGCTGTACTTCGAAAAACTGGGATAGATGAACTTCCGCAGATTTTGAATATAGTGAAGGGTGATATGAGCTTTGTAGGGCCACGTCCCCTAACGGTTGCAGATGTTGAACGTTTAGGCTGGACAGCAGAGTACTATACAAAGAGGTGGAATAAACGACCAGGAATTGTTGGTCTGGCACAACTATCTCCAATATGTGATAGAAAGGTGAGCTGGTTCTTAGACAAGCGATATGTTGAACAGGCAAAATTTGGTTTGGATATTAAGATTATAGTCTCCTCCGCCCTAATATTGTTTATGGGGAAGACAAAGATTCAGAAACGCTTTTACGGAAGAAAATGAGGGTATTAGTTAACGGATTAGGAAATATAGGCAGTACAATTATTCAGCTCCTATTAAGGTATAAGTTGGAGTTCGGTTTGGATGAGATCTTAGTGCATAAGCGCACCCAAAACCCATGGAATAAAGCGGATATTGAAGCGATAGAATCCCTCGGAGTTAAAGTTTTAACTACTACTCAATTTGAATCAGAAAAATCCAAGGTTCATTATATTTTTGAAGCCACTCCTAATGGTATTGGACTTTCCAATAAACCAGACTATGAGGCGCTACCCAACTTAATTGGTGCCTCAGCACAGGGATCAGAAAAAGGGTTCGGGATTCCCTTTATTTCTGGAGTGAATAATGAGTTAATTAGAGATCAAAAAATGGTGCACGTAGTTTCGTGTAATACGCATGGTACCGCTGCATTACTCCAATTATTCGGAGGAAAAGACTTAAGTAATATTAAAAGTGCTGATGTGGTCGTAGTAAGACGATCTGAGGATATTTCTAACCATCAACGGCTTGTTTCAGGTAATGTAATTGCTCGTCATTTAGATCCTGATATAGGAACACATCATGCAATCGATGTTATTGATTTATACAAAACACTTGACATTGAATGCAATCTAACTTCATCAGACATTACGACTCCGAGTCAGTTTTTGCATACTGTTCGATTCAACTTTAAATTAAAAGAATCAGTTAACATTCCTGACCTTCTC
>JAKVAQ010000032.1:25207-67167 GCA_022447665.1 Crocinitomicaceae bacterium | reverse complement strand
CTTTATATTAGTCTATCTATCTCTAAAAGCCGAAAGTCCTTATCCTACCAGTGCTTACCTATTTTGAACTTCAACTAGTCTATTCAGATCAAACAACAAAAAACTTTCAATCTTTGAAAGTTTTGTTAGCGGTTCTGTTTTTTGAAATAATAACCTTTTCCTATCTACAATTTCGAAACAATTAATTACTTTATTTACAAAAGACTTGAAGTTTTTTAAGGTCATGAACAATCCTTCTTCTTTACATTTCTTCATAGTCGAAATTGACCAGTCATTTTCTCTATCAAATCCCATATTTCTGAAGTAATATTTATTGATAAACACATTGTCATTCACAATTGGAAAAACTTCAACTTTTTTTATTTTTCTAACGAAAGGACTCCAATAAAAAGGAATGAAGATATAACTATTACCTTCTTTTAGTTCATAGTCTATATCGCAACTCTTTTGAGATTCAGAGCTATGAACTTTTAGTCTAATAGTTCCATTACAATTTTTGTTGTAAGATTCTTGAACTCCAACTTTCACTATATTTTTTTTTATCGAATTAATCGTTCCTTCGAAAATAACATTATGGTATAAAAGCATATACGCAGGCTGGGTATTCTGATAACCACAATCCTGACTTAAACCGAAGACACAATAAAGGCTTGCTACGGTGAAAATTAATTTGAGATTTTCCATAAGACATCAAAGATATGATAATAAGTATTTATAACATATGTCAATGATTTGACAGTTCCATCTACCGAACTTTCAAAGGAACTAGCATTTACAGTGATTTCTGAAACATAGTGCGGTACTGTTTTTCCTTCATATTTTTCCATTAATTCTTTGGTTTGATAGCCTATGAAATTTGGTAATTTTATCTCGATATCTTGCGATAATTGAAGTTGAATTAGAGGACGATGTTTATTGATAAGCTGGAGCAGCAACAGAGCGGTATTGCTTGACTCTTATTTTCTTTTCTTTATCGTATTTGATGGTGAACCCAAGGCGCACACTGCTAGTGCCTCCCGGCTCCAATCGAATTAGCCATTTTAGTATTCCAGTTTCGTCTTTCATTTGAGCCCCAGAAATCTCATCTACAGAAACAGAGATGTCAGAATCCTGAGAAATTGGAATTTGATCTAGCAAGTTTATTGTTACAGGTATTGTATGATTGTTTTTCAATTTTATTTCATACATATACTGGTCTTTTCTATTTCCTCCAACGACCTTCTTGTCACTGAATTCTTCTAGAAGTTTGCGTTCTACAATAATTTTCTTGTCTCTACCAAACGATAGTCGAAGGGTGTCGCCAACATTGGCCGTATTAATGTAGGATTGCCCCACGTATGTATCAGCAAAATAAACTTGCGTAGGACCAGGGATTAATTCTAGTTTTTCCCAACCCACAATATTTGCCAACAAGAATGCATCTTTGTCGAGTTTCGGAACAGCTTTATAGGTATATGTTGCTTCCAAAGAATGCTCGGTAATGTCTACTAAGTAAGGTTTTGAATCTGCAGGAATAGTGTAAGGATCAGCTATTTGGAATTCTGTACTTAATTGAGATACTTGAATGGTTGTGAAGGTTACCGTGTTTCCAGGGTTTGGTGCTCCATTATTAAAAACTCCACCAGCATCATTTCCAAATGTCACAAAGCCATCTAAGTTCTGATTCATTTGAGGTGTTGAAGCGTTTTGGTAGAATTTCTTGTAGGCTCTATTTTGAGGAATAACATAGCCTTCTGTTCCTTTTGTTTGGCTAAGCTCATCACTATTTTGTAATGAATATTGATTTAGGTACCACGGTTTTAAATTTGGTGCAGATGCTGATATATTTGGATCAGCTGTCGAAAGAACTAAGCCTACATTGTTCCAGTCGTTACCAGTATTATTATAAACTTTGGCTTTGTATTTAATTGTAATATTTTCATCAACGTTTTTAGCAACAAGATCATAGTTGGCTTGCCATCCACAATTCGAAACAACATATTTTAAATCCACATTCATAGAAGTAGAAATGTCACTATCTATAATCACGTGAATTTGATTACTCTTAATCGTTTCCTTGTAATTGAGCTCCGTTAGTTGGTTTTGGTAACGATAAATCTTTTGATTTACCTCCTGAATCTTCTTGTCATAATCTGAAATGGTCTTGTAAAGTTCCATCATTCGCATTCGGTAATATTCGGCCATGCTTTGCAGTTCTTCTACCGAAAGGTTGTCTTGCTCTCCTTTAATTGCATTGTTCTTGCGAAGTAGAGCTTGTTCATCCGAATAAGCAGCTTTTTCATTTTGATAATCACTTAATTTACCCTTCAAAAGTTCTAATGAATCTCTTAATACTGTGACCCTTTCATTACTTTGCCCAATGCTTAGGTAGTCGATTTCAGAACTAACAGAAACTAAACTAAAGGCTTTATCTGAAGTAAATTGGACACTTTTATTATCCGCTACAGTTGAAATTCCAGTAAAAACCAATTTGTTCCTACCTTCTTTCACATTGACTTTAGCCGTTCGATGCACTTCGCCTCCAGTTATGAAAACGGTAACGTCATCAATTTCACTTTTAACTTTAATATCATGGACAACTTGAGCCGAAAGAGCGTTGGCAATTAACGCGAGAATAAGGCCGAATAGAAAACGCATAGGATTAGTTTTAGGAAGTAAGATAAGATATTTGCGATAGACATAAGTGTCTGTTTAGGAATCTTTAACAATCATCTAGGCCCACACTTTACTCCCTTCGCTACAATTTTTACAAATCTCAATTTGAGCTCGGTTTTTATGGACTGCCTGTCTAAACCCTTTGTATACCTGAGACTTCCATATCTTTTTGAAATCTGTATCCAGAATATTTCCCATTTCCAAGCTTGCATCTTTGTCAAAACAGCAAGGTACAATTTTACCATCCCAAGTTATTACGCATGAACTCCACATTCGCCAGCATTGATTTTTAAACTTGTTCTTAAGTGAAAAGTTTCCTTCGTCATCTTTTTTATAGCGTGAGTAATTTTCGTTTTCTGGTATTAGCTCTTTTCCTTCTTCCGTTAAGTCATATACCTGAAGGGTCTTTAATCTTACTTCGTCAACATTGTATTCCTTCGCGAGTTTATACAATTCATCAATTTGATGCTCGTTTTTCTTTGTGACCAAGAATTGAAATACAATATGTGGCCCCTTATTTTGATTTAATTTTTTTGCGTTGGTTAAGTGACGTGTACCCTCAAGTACTTTCTTTAGCTTCCCTTCAACTCTGTATGTCACATAACTTTCTTGCGTTGTTCCATCAATCGAGATTATGGCTTCGCCCAAACCACTCTGAACAATGTACTTTGCGTTTTTTTCAGTGATGAAATGTGCATTTGTTGAGGTAACAACATAAATTTTTCGATCTGCCGCCTGACGAACTAGATCTAAAAAATTAGGATGAATAAAGGGCTCTCCTTGAAAGTAGTAGTTGACATATTGAAGCTGGTTTCCAATACCATCGAGAATTTTTAGGTTGTTTTCTGAACGTAAATTTCCTGTTGGTCTCGAAAATTGACGTAATCCACTTGGGCACTGTGGGCATCGAAGATTACATGCCGTAGTAGGTTCAATGGACACAGCTAGCGGCTTTCCCCAATGAATCGGTTTCCTTAAGAGTATGGATAAACGAAAGGAAGTTTTTAGAAGGATTAGGTTCCAAACCCTTCCCGTTGTGGTTGTTCTTAATATGCCCTTCGTTCTGCCGTTCACATCACTAAGTTAAGTTATTTAGGCATCCTTTTTACTTCAATTTTACTTGTTTAAAGAATGTTTAGATTATCTATTTAGAGTTTATCAGAACTTGGAGAAGGTGTTAATTTCTTCGTAACCTCTTGGGCCATTTTATCATTTAGAGTCAGGTTTTTTTGTTTAGACCCAACTAATAATCAATGATTAAGACATGTTGAATATAAATTTGATTGCCCAACCATTGTATTGGACTTTTCGTGTTAAATTAATACTTTAGTAACGTATAACGAATATAAACAATCATGAAGAAATTTTTACTTACGCTTGGTTTGACATTTGCCGCTTTCGCAATGCAAGCTCAAGTTGTTTTTTATGTGGAAGCCCCTTCTCCTAATGAAGGAGACTATGATGTTGAGTTCGCACCTGCTGGTGGCGACTGGGGAGTTCTTGACTTAACAGATCCTGCAAACCTTGTTATTGATACGTTGGTTTTGGTAGATGATGGTACTGCTGCCGATAGTTTAGGTTGTAATGCTCTTGTAAATGGAGCTGATATTGAAGATCAAATTGCGGTGGTATACCGTGGTGATTGTCAGTTTGGTACTAAAGCAAAAATGGCTCAAGATGCTGGTGCAGTAGCTGTTGTTATCATTAATAACGTTCCTGGAGCGCCTGTAGGAATGGCTGGAGGAACTGATGGACCAGATGTTACTATTCCAGTTGTTATGATTAGCCAAGATGCTGGAGCATTATTAAGAGATGAGATTGATGCACAAGAAACTACTGCATTAATTGGTTCCAAAGCAGAATATTTTGATAACGATTTGAGTATTACTGCAAAGGATGTATTCCGTCCGCAAAACTTCGGTAATATCCAAGCATTATCTGTTGATGATACAGAATTCGAAGTTGAATTAGGTGCATGGGTGTATAACCAAGGAGCTTTAGCTCAAAATGCTGTAACATTAAATGCTACTGTTAATTTAGGAGGAACAGAGCTATACAATGAAACTTCTACACCAATGGCTGCTCCTTTGGCTCCTGGTGATAGTGTTTTTATCACTTTACCAACGTTCTCTCAGGCAACTTACGCCAACGGTTATTACGATATCGTTTATACAGCCGCTGCTACAGAAACTGAAGAGTTCGAAGGAGATAACACTGTAGATGCTGACTTCATGATGTCAGATAATAAATACTCGATGTCTCACCTTGACGCTACAACTGAAGAGCCAGTAAGAACTGCTTCTTTCAGAGCAACTGGTTCAGCTGAAAATACAAATTGTATTGTGTTCAGAGATGAAAATGCAAGTAGAATGGGTGTAACGGGATTAACATTCTCTGCTTCATCTTCTCAAAACCCAGCTCCTACATCATTGGATGGAAAGCTAATTGAAATCTACGCATACAAGTGGGAAGATGCTTTTGTTGATGCAACAGAGCCTGCAGTAGCAGATTTCTTAGATGTATCTGATGTAGCCGATGGTGAGTATATTTATACTGAAGATCTTCAAGATGAGAACATTTTTGTTGAATTCGAAACTCCAATTGCGCTTGAGGATAACGTACGTTACCTTTTCTGTGTAGCGAATTATGATGAAGATATTTTCATCGGGTTTGATACAGATTTAGATTACACGGCGAATCTTGATTATTACTTACAGCCTTTATTCCCTCTTCAAGTTGATGGTACTTGGAACTGGGTAGCTTTTGGTGAGGATGTAGTTCCGGCAATCAGCGCACACATGATTCCTGCTGCTGAGTTAAGTTTAGTAGAGCTTCCTTTAGTTGATTTAGAGGCTTACCCTAACCCTGCTCAAACGTTCATTAATATTCCATTAAACCAAACTGGAAATGTAGATATGACAATTACTGATTTATCAGGTAAAGTTGTTGCTACTCAAAGTTCAGTAGTTGAAAATAACTTATTGGAAGTAGATGTTACAAGCATCGCTGCTGGTACATATGTTATTGCTCTTCAAATGGAAAATGGAGAAAGAGGAACTGTTTCTGTTGTAGTGAACAGATAATAGAAACTTTTATAATATTAAAATCCCGGCTCAATGAGTCGGGATTTTTTTGATCTAAATATTTGAGTTTATATTATTTCCTCTGTGCTCGAGGAATAATTTAGTTTGCTACCGTCATTATAATTGTTAACTGAAGTATCAGTTCCATCAAAAACGGCCTTCACCTCTGGCTTCATTAATTCAATAATGGTGAATATACAAAGAACTAATCCTAATACGCCTGAGAATATATTCACAACCGCTGCCACAATAATTAAAGTATGCCCTTCACGATCGTTTAATTTTTTTGCAGCAATAAAAGCCAGTATAGCCATTGTTGCGAAAAAGATCATTCCTATCACACCAATTGTTACAAAAATCTCTGAAGGATCTATACCCACTCTACCGAAGTTAGGGTCTTGTCTTGTAATTCCACCCATTATTCTTCCCATCGTTACGTAAAAAAGGAAAAGAAATACGAATAGAATGGCCAATACTCCTTTTATAATAAAGAGGATTTTGAATGTGTTGAGGTTTTTTGCTCCGTCGTTCATAGGTTCATTTTTGTTTAAATGTAATAATTCGGAAAATTATTGCAAGAAAAAACCTCTTGCCATAGACAAGAGGTTCCAGTATTTTAGATGCTAATATTCTTAGCGCTTAGCCAATCTCTCAGACGAAACAGATAATTTCTTTCTTCCTTTTTTTCTACGTGCGCTCAACACTCTACGACCATTTTTAGTAGCCATTCTGCTTCTGAAACCGTGTTTGTTTCTTCTTTTTCTTACCGAAGGTTGAAATGTTCTTTTCATTTTTTCTGTTTCTAAAAGTAATATCCCGACTAATTCGGGAGTGCAAAGATATAAAAATTAAATATTTCAACACATAATTTGAACTTTTTTTTCTGCTTTGCGTTTTGATGCTAATTTTGCAATATGCTAAAGCGTAAAAAGAAGGACAAAGATAAGGTAAAGCTCACATCTAATACATGGGCGCAACTTCGAAAATTTAATAAGTTCTTTAAGCCAAGTAGAGGTTTGTTTATTTTAGGGTGGGTGTTTTTAGTACTATCAAGTATTACAGCAGTTGTATTTCCTACTTTAATGGGGCAACTTGTAGGGCAAAAAGAGGGGCAAGCACCAGTTATTGATGTTCCTGGAGTTGATTTAAATGATTTAAGTGTATTACTTTTAAGTCTCTTCATCGTTTTTGCGTTTCAAGCTTTTTTCTCTTTTTTCA
Organism: Crocinitomicaceae bacterium; assembly: GCA_022447665.1. Taxonomy (GTDB): domain Bacteria; phylum Bacteroidota; class Bacteroidia; order Flavobacteriales_D; family Crocinitomicaceae; genus JAKVAQ01. The sequence goes on along the minus strand of JAKVAQ010000032.1, from coordinate 60,211 downwards.
GAATTTTCATTTTTAACATAGTTACAGAGCGCACACTACTTTCTGTAAAGTCATCTCTTTTTTCAAAATTAATAAGCTTACCTAAGGCTTATTTTGATAAAAACGACTCTGGTGATCTGGTTTCGCGAGTTTCGAATGACGTTCAATTAATACAAACAACTTTAAATACGACTATCGCTGAGTTTTTCCGTCAAATCTTGACAGTACTGGTTGCTATCGTGGCTATTTTTTACTTTTCGCATGAGCTAGCTTTTTGGATGCTGAGTGTGGTTCCAGTGCTTGCTATTGTGGCATTATTTTTTGGTCGATTTGTTCGAAAGCTATCCAAAAGCGCTCAAGATTTTAATGCAAAGTCAAACACTTTAATGCAAGTGGCGCTTTCGGGTATTGTGAATGTAAAGGCTTTTAATAACGAGAAAGTAGAGGAGGAGCAGTATGTTGAGAATATGACCAAGGTGAAAACCATAAGCATAAAAAGCGGATTAATTCGCGGACTCTTTGTTTCATTTATAATTTTCTGCCTCTTTGGTGGTATTTCTTTCGTGATATGGAAAGCGAAGATGTTAGAAGCTGATGGATTTATTACTAACGCTCAGTTCGTAACTTTCATTTTTTATACAGTTATGCTCGGCACTTCCTTTGCATCTCTACCAGAGCTCTATTCAAATATTCAGAAGAGTTTAGGAGCCACAGAACAGGTAATGGATATAATAGATCTCGATGATGAAATTGAGGAGAGTGAAATAAATAAAATGGAGCTGAAGGATGAAATTGTATTTAAAAATGTTTCGTTTGCCTATCCAACAAGAAAGGAAAGCCCAGTTCTTAATAGCGCCTCATTGACCTTTAAGAAAAACCAACATATTGGTATTGTAGGAGAATCTGGTGGAGGAAAATCTACTATAGCTGCGCTTTTATTAGGGTTATATGATGAAATTGAGGGAGATATACAGATCGATGGCGTATCTATTAGAGAAATCAATTTAAAGTCACTTCGTGATATTATAGGCTATGTACCTCAAGATATCCAGCTCTTTAACGGAACTATACGTGAAAATATAGGCTACGGTAATGTAAAGGCCACGGAGAAAGAAATAGAGGAGGCGGCAAGAATTTCATGCGTAAAGTTGTTTACAGATGAATTCCAAGACGGATTAAATACTATAGTGGGTGAGAGAGGTGTTCAATTATCTGGCGGACAGCGTCAGCGAATAGCCATTGCTCGAGCAATACTTAAAAACCCACAGATACTTGTATTCGACGAGGCAACAAGTGCGCTTGACAACACTACTGAATCACAAGTTCAGGAAGCCTTAAGTAACTTCTTTAAAAAGCGAACAGTAATCACAATAGCACATCGTTTAACAACAATACAGGACTGTGACCAAATCATTGTTATGGAACATGGCTCCGTAAGTGAGTCAGGAACTCACTTGGACTTAATGAATAAAAAAGACGGATTGTATAAAAAGCTTTACGAAAAGCGCTTAACCGAGGTAGGCGCGTAGCATTTTGCTTCTTGATGTATTCTTTAGCTTACGAATTGCCTTTTCTTTAATCTGACGTACTCTTTCACGAGTAAGATCAAAACGATCTCCAATTTCAGCGAGAGTCATTGGCGGTTTATTATCTAAACCATAGTATAGTCTTAGAACATCAGCTTCTCTTAAGTGCAATGTACTTAAAGACCGTTCAATCTCATTACGAAGTGATTCCGCAATCAATTCCTTCTCTGGATTGTTTTGTTCTGTATTTTGAAGTACATCGTATAGTCTTGATGAATCTTCATCTCCTTCTTTTAAAGGAGCATCCATTGAAACATGTCGCCCTAGGTTTGCTAGTGACGTTTTAATATCGTTATGAGAAACTTCTAAGGAGTCCGCTAATTCATCTATAGTCGGCGTTCTTCCTAATTCTTGCTCCAATAAACTGAATGTTCTATTGACTTTATTAATCAATCCAATTTTATTCAATGGTATACGCACGATACGGGCATTCTCGGCCAATGCTTGCAAGATTGATTGGCGAATCCACCAAACGGCATATGAGATAAATTTGAAACCTCTTGTCTCGTCAAATCTTTTTGCGGCCTTGATAAGACCTAAATTACCTTCATTAATTAAATCGGGTAATGATAATCCTTGATTCTGATATTGCTTGGAGACAGAAACCACGAAACGTAAATTAGCTTTAGTTAGCCTTTCTAATGCGCGCTCATCTCCGGCCTTAATACTTCTGGCCAATTCCACTTCTTCTTCAGCGGTGATTAGGTCTACTTGTCCAATCTCTTGTAAGTATTTATCTAAAGACTCAGATTCGCGATTAGTAATTTGTTTGGTGATTTTCAGTTGTCTCATGTGTCTGGAATTAATTAATAAATAACGCTTGCTATAATAAAAACGCTATTAAAAAGCAAGTGGTTGGCTGAAAAATAATTTATTTTTCGAATAGGTTCTTTTTCATACCACTATACTTAATAAGTGTTTTGGGCTTCAACGTTACTTAAAGAAATACTAGCAAAAACCGTTCCGACAGGCCCAAACACTAGAATACATGCGTTAAGAATGTGTTTTGGAAATCAGTATTAACACGATTAGATTTCAATAATGCGTGTAAACTTTATCCATATCATCAGGGTGTAGCGCCATATTTATATTAATTTAGTTTCCAATTTAACGCACCTTTGATAGAACTTAATGTTATCTAAAAAAACCAAATACGCTTTCCATGCATTGACTTACTTAGGTAAGCAAGAAGATAAAAAGCCTGTGATTATTTCTCAAATCGCTGATGAAACAAGAGTTCCCAAGAAGTTCTTAGAAAGTATTTTATTACAATTGCGAAAAGCAGGTTTTTTAAAAAGTAAAATGGGTAAAGGTGGGGGATATTACTTATACAAGGAGCCAAAAGATATTCTGATGGCCGATATAATTCGAATGTTTAATGGGCCAATTGCATTACTCCCATGCGTTAGTTTAAATTACTATGAAGCGTGCGATGAATGTTCTGATGAAAAGGCTTGTGGCTTAAATAAGATGATGATCGAGGTAAGAGACGAAACTCTTAAAATACTAGAAAACAAGAGTTTAGAGGAGATGATCCGTGCCGACCAATAAAATTTTCTTTATTAATCTACTAAATCGGTAGAATTAATATATATTTGCCAAAAATTTTATTTTGCTGTTCGATAGTTTTTTACTGAAAAGGGGTGTAAGAAGAGGTGACTCTAATGCAAAAAGCTTAATCAAAACGATTAGCTGGAGGATTGTTGGTACCATCGATACTATGGTAATCGCTTACTTTTTAACGGGTGAGTTTACTGTTGCTTTTTCTATTGGATCGGTAGAAGTGTTTACAAAAATGCTGTTGTATTACCTCCATGAAAGATTATGGAATAAATATGTTTAGATATGAAACAAGAAGAGCTAGAATACTTAAATGAACGCTTGAAAGACAAAAGTCCGGTTGATATTATCAAATGGGCAGTGGGTCTAGGTAAGTCTACGGTCTTGACTACAAATTTCAGACCCTATGAAAGCGCTATTTTATTTGCTGGTCAAAAAGCTAAATCCGATATTAAAGTGGTTTGGTGTGATTCCGGATATAATACAAGGGAGACTTACTTATTTGCTGAGAAACTAATTGAAAGTTTAAATCTAAACCTATTCACATATGTTCCTAAAAGAACTGCAGCACATAGGGATGTAGTTCTTGGAATACCAGAAGTCAATACGCCAGAACACAATGTGTTTTCAGAAGAAGTGAAACTTGAGCCTTTCCGTCGTGCACTTGAAGAACATAAGCCAGAAGTTTGGATTACGAATTTGAGACAAGGACAAACTGTCCATAGAGATAACCTTGATATTTTAAGTATTGACAGTAAGGGTGTGTTAAAAGTAGCGCCTTTTTATTATTACTCAGATACCGATTTAGATGCTTACTTAGAAGAAAATAATCTTCCTAACGAGCATCGTTATTTTGACCCAACCAAAGCGTTGGAAAATAGAGAATGTGGAATCCATCAATAAAATAGATATGGAATATTTAGATGAATTAGAGAACGAAGCAATCTACATAATTAGAGAGGTTGCGGCTCAATTTGAGAATCCGGTGATTCTTTTCTCAGGAGGAAAAGATTCAATCGTATTGGTCCATTTGGCTATTAAAGCATTTTACCCGGCTAAAGTGCCTTTCCCTCTATTGCATGTTGATACAGGACATAACTTTCCAGAAACAATTGAGTTCAGAGATAACTTGGTAGAAAAGGAAAATCTAAAATTAGTTGTGGCCTCCGTTCAAGATGCAATCGATGCGAAGAAGGTTCGTGAAGAAACGGGTAAATACGCAAGCAGAAATGCACTTCAAACAGTTTCACTGCTTGATGCTATAGCCGAAAACAAGTTTGATGCATGTATTGGTGGAGCGAGGAGAGACGAAGAAAAAGCGCGAGCAAAGGAAAGAATCTTTTCTGTTCGAGATGATTTTGGACAATGGAATGCAAGAAGTCAACGACCTGAATTGTTTGATCTATTGAATGGAAGAATAAATCAAGGAGAGAATGTGCGTGCATTTCCAATTTCGAACTGGACAGAATTGGATGTTTGGAATTACATAAGAAGAGAGAAAATTGAGATTCCAAGTATTTATATGGCGCATAAAAGAAATGTCTTTTTAAGAGATGGTTTAATCTGGAGTGATTCTCCATTCATAAATAAAGTAGAAGGCGAAGAAGTTTTTGAAAAAACAGTAAGATTCAGAACCGTGGGAGACATGACTTGTACTGCTGCCGTAGATTCAAAAGCAGCGACGCTTGATTTAGTTATCGCTGAAATTGAGGCGGCCGAAATATCAGAACGAGGAGCTAGAATTGATGATAAGCGCTCTGAAGCCGCAATGGAAAAAAGAAAAGAAGTAGGATATTTTTAATTCAGGAATATGAAAATTTTAAGAATAACAACTGCAGGAAGTGTTGATGATGGCAAAAGTACTTTGATAGGAAGATTATTGTACGATACTAAATCACTCCCTAGCGATAAAGTAGAGAACATTAAAAAACTATCAGAGCAAAAGGGATTGGATGATCTTGACCTTTCTTTGATAACGGACGGACTCACTGCTGAGAGAGAGCAGGGAATTACTATTGATGTGGCTCATATTTACTTTAATACACCGAAGAGAAAATATATTATTGCCGATAGTCCTGGCCATGTAGAGTACACCAGAAACATGGTCACAGGTGCTTCAAATTCTGATGTTTTTGTGATATTGATCGATGCTAGAAATGGAATAATTGAACAAACTAAACGTCACCTATTTATTGCCAACCTTATTGGAATTCAAGAAGTACTTTTTGTTGTAAATAAAATGGACCTAGTTGATTACAGTGAAGAGGTATACAATTCAATTGTAGCCGATTTGAAGCAATTAACAGAAAAGTATGAGATGACAGATAGATCATTGTCCTTCTTCCCAGTTTCAGCTAAAATTGGAGACAATGTTTTGAATGTATCTCAGAATACACCTTGGTATGAAGGTCCATCTTTACTTGATAAATTAGAAAGTATTGAGATTACTGAGCAAGATGAAGAAAAGGTAAGGTTCGATGTGCAGTATGTTATCAGACCACACTCTGACGAGTTTCATGATTTCAGAGGTTATGCAGGAAAGCTGAAAAGTGGCGCACTAAAGGTAGGGGATGAAATTTCAGTAGCGCAATCAGGTTTAACGAGTAGAATAAAGTCGATAAGAAAGTATAAAACTGAATTGAATTCTTGTAAAGAAGGAGATTCAGTTGTTTTGGAGCTGGAAGATGATATTGATGTGTCGCGAGGAGATTTGCTTACAAATAAGTTGATAGAAGGTAAAAGAGCAATATCATCAACTATCTGCTGGTTGAGTAAAGATGAATTAAATCCAAGTACAAGATACTTGCTAAAACATGGAACAGGACAAACAGCCGTTAAGTTTTCTCAAGTAAAAGCAACGCTCGATATTGAGGCGTTAGATTTTTCTGAATCAGAATTGGCGGTTAATGTTAACAGTATTGCCCAGGTTGATTTGAGATCAGCTTCGCCATTATTTATAGAATCGTATAAACAAAATAAGGCGAATGGGTATTTTATCATAGTTGATGAAGTTTCAAATGGAACAGTAGCAGTAGGATTCTCTGCTTCATAAGTTAATTTGTTGGATTAAAAAAGGGGAGTTGTCAACTCCCCTTTTTATTTATAATTCAACTACAACATCCACTTTTCTATCTCCTCTAAGTACCTCGAGTTGTAGTTTTTCGCCAGGTTGATACATCATTAATTTTGCCTGAAATTCTGCAACAGAGCTTACTGTATCTTCTCCGATCGCTAAGATTAAGTCATTTTTTCTAAGTGTTGATTTTGCAGCTATTCCATTCTCCGATATTCCTGCTACTACAACTCCTTTATTGGTCTGAAAGCCTAGTTCTCTTGATACTTCAGAATTGTTATTGTGAATGGTTATCCCTAAAAATACCCGTCTCACTTTTCCATATTGAATTATGTCCCAAGCCACTTTTTTGACGATGTTGGAAGGGATAGCAAAAGAATAACCGGTATAATATCCATTCCCAGAAGCAATAGCAGTATTAATTCCTACTAAATTACCCGAGCTATTGACCAATGCCCCACCGCTATTTCCCGAATTAACTGCTGCATCGGTTTGAATAAAAGATTCAACGGGAAATACATTTTTTTCAGGGTCAAAGTCATTGGTTAAAAGATCAATGTTTCTGTTTTTCGCACTCACTATTCCTGCAGTAACAGTCGTTTGTAGGTTCAGTGGATTACCAACTGCAATTACCCATTCTCCAAGTTTTAAATCATCCGAGTTATCAAATTCTAAGTATGGTAAATCACCATCGTTTATCTTAATAACAGCAAGATCCGTGGAAGGATCTGTGCCTACAAGTTCTGCGCTATATTTCTTATCTCCGATATTTACATGTATCGTATGGGCATCTTGCACTACGTGGTTGTTAGTCACAATGTAACCATTGCTCGCTATCACTACGCCTGACCCAGATGACATTCCATGCCTTTTTCGCTTTCTGTAAGCATCTTCACCATAAAAGAGGCGTAGGATGGGGTCGTAAGTTATTTCTTCAGTTGTGAACTCGGTTGTAATGTGAGCTACAGCTTCTACCGATTTGGTTGATGCTTCTGTTAAGTCGATATTATTACACTCAACCTTATTCTCTTGAAGGTTTGATTCGCTCGATTCATCATTAAGAGAAATAATTGAAGACTCATTAACTATTGAATCGTTTTTTTCTGTGAACCTGAGGACTACAACTGTAATTAAGGCAGCAAAGAGTCCAGTAAGTAAGTGTTTTTGAATATTTATGCGTTCCATATGCTCTTTATTATTAGAACGCTTTTGAAGAATGAAGATTACGGTTTTCCGTTTTAAAAAATGTTAAAGAACAAAAAAAGCCCGAGCTATGAACTCGGGCTTCAATATTCAGTGAAAAATATTATTGTTTTTTCTTCGTAGTGGTTGTGTTGTTCGTTGTAGTGGTAGAACTCGTCTTTTTCTTACTTGTTCTATTTTTCTTACAACATTTTTTACCACCACAAGTCTTCGTTGTTTTGGTTTCTTTTTTGTTGCCATCTTGAGCCGTTGCATTTAAAGATAAACCTCCTACAAATGCCGCAAGGGCTATCGTTAATAATACTTTTTTCATGTCTTTAATTTTATATACCATTATTACGAAAAAGTATTGAGAGTAAAATTTTAATTAACAGGCTCATAACAAAAAAAGGGAGGCTCTTTCGAACCTCCCTCTTGTATTTAGGAAATAAAATATCTTATTTCAATACGGTTACGTGACCGTTGTGTTTGTGTCTCTTGTCTGACATTGTTTCTTTGAAATCAAACTGCCAAATGTAAACACCTTCTTCAACTAAACCTTGGTTCCCATAAGTACCATCCCATTGGAATGAAGGGTTGTAAGATTCGAAGATAATTTCACCCCATCTGTTGTAGATTACCATATGGAAATCGTAAACATCAATTCCTTCAGTGAATACAGGAGCAAATGTTTCATTGAACTCGTCACCATCTGGAGTGAATGAGTTAGGGATGTAGAATAGAATTACATCTTCAACGATAATTTGCTGAGTAACTGTATCCGCACATCCGATAGAGTTTGATGCTACTAGTTGTACATCGTATGAAGTTCCTCCTATGTCATTAGGGAATTCGTGAGAAGGGTTCTCTTCAGAAGTTGTTCCACTTCCATCACCGAAGTTCCACTCGTATGCGTCTGCATCTAGAGAGTTGTTCGTGAATTCAACTCCTGTTTCCCCAACAATTACTTTATTTGGAGTAAACTGGAAAGCTGCAATTGGCTGCGTCTCTACGTGAATCATATCAGCGTAAGAGATTGAGTTAACACATCCATGGATTGAAGTAACACTTAATCCTACAGTGTAATCTCCAGAGTATTCATAAACATTCATTACAGTTCCGCAATCGTCAGCAGTGTTTCCGTCACCGAAAGTCCAAACACAGTCAGAAGACTCAGGTGTAGAAGAGCTTGTGAACAATACTCTGAAATCAGTACATCCAATAGTAGTATCTGGAGTGATATCAATAATAGGAGTAGGATTCACAGTAATCGTCATGTTATCAGTTCCTGAACATCCATTTACGTCAGTACCAACTACTGTGTAAACTGTTACACCTACAGGTGGAGTGAATGAAGTTACATCAGTAACACCGCCATCCCACACGTAAGTACCACCGCCTCCGGCACCGGCACCTGCAACAGATGTTACTGAAGCCTCTTCACAAAGTGTTTGGTCGATACCAGCACTAATCACTGGGTTTTCGTTAACAGTTATAGTAAATGTTGCGGTGTCATTAGGACATGGCGCTGCACCTAATACAATGTAATCTATTGAATAATCAGCTCCAGCCAATCCACTTACATCAATGATTCCAGTTGCAGGAGTGAATGATCCTGAGAAGGTAGTTTCTTCGAAGAATCCTCCAGCGTCATGGCCAGAAAGTAGTGTATTAATGTCTACAGTGTTTCCAACTGAATTACATAGAGTAGATGCATTGTCTGCACCAGCTATAACTTCTTGTGATACCGTAATTGCAAATACAGCAGTATCATCAGGACAAACACCTGTTCCAGCAGCAATGTAGTAGAATTCATATAATCCTGCAGGGATTCCACTTACGTCGAATACTCCTGTAGCTGGATCAAATGCTCCCGGAGGTGAAGCAATCCCTGAGAATTCTTCCCAAGTACCACCTAATTCGGCATCTGGTGAACGATAAGTGCTTATATCGATAATTGTACCAGCAACATTACATAAAGATTCAGTAGAGTCTCTACCTGCTTTGGATACGCCACCCCAATCTAATTTAATTGTATCAGTAGCGAAACATCCGTTGTCTAGGTTACCCATCATTACAATTGGTTCTTCGTATGGGGCAATAACTCCCGTTGGCCATAAATCATCTGGATCATCAATACTATCTGGTTCTACAATATAGAATTCAGTAATTATTGTTCCTCCTAGTCCTGATACATCTGTGATTACAAGATCAGAAAGTAAGAAATCATCACATTGCAGACCTGGGTTAGTGATATCAATGATTGGACCAGGCAACATATCAACAACAATCGTTCTTTCAATGTTTTCTGTATAACAAGGGTTGACTGGAACACCGGTTATGGTATATGTTGTCGTTGAAGACGGAGAAGCCATCGTGGTTAGTCCTGTTGTTGTTGAAAGATCTGTCGGCGGTGACCATGTCCAATCGTAATCAATTACTGTAGGACCATCGAATGATAATTCAACAGGAACGTTAGGACAAGTCTCGACAGTGTCCTCTTCAGGAGTACATTCACCAGCAGATGTAATTAATGACGGTGAATCGAATGTGTAAAGATCAGCAAGAGCAGATTCTAATTGAGTTTCAGCAAGAATTACTACGAATTTGAATGTTTCAGAAGCACCTGGTAATAATTCATCCACGCGATAAGAAAGAAATATAGCTTGATCTGCCGTATTTACATCACCTTCTGTCGTCATAAAAGCACCCCAACCTGTAGTCATTGTTCCTGTCCACATGTCTTCAGCATTATCATTGTTAAATCCACCGTGTCCAACTCTAAAGTTAGGACCGATTGCTCCGAATCCCATGAAAGAAGGGTTAGAAGCTGGCATATTACTCTCAGCTGTTACAACTGCTTTGTCACAAGACGCACTCGGCTGCGCCACTACAGTATTCGTTGTAGTATATGTTCCCATTGCAGATACGTTATTGTCTGGATCCACGTTACGACCGTAATAGATGTCGTACATTGGAGCAGCAGTAGTATTTGTAATAGTTACTTCAGTTGTATAATAAAGATCTGATTGCTTTAAGTCATATGATACCTCCATGGTAATACCAGTACCACCTACATCAAGATCGTAAGTAGCATTCATACAATCATCGATAGTTCCAGTTCCTGCTAGGGTAGAAGTAATACTACCAGTTGCTGCACCAGTAAAAGTACAGTTGTTGTGATAGTTAACTCCAGCATAAGTAATTCCGAAACCATTTTCAGGAGAACCTGGAGTAAAGAAACAACCATCATAGTCCATTCCTCCCGATCCCCAAGGAATATCTTCCTCTGGCATCGCTACGAAACCAATTTTCGCGTCAGCTCCCCAATAAGTAGTACGGGCATAAGTAGTAACACCAGGCTCCTCATGAGTCCCCTCATGGCAGTGTTTATCAATACCTAACTGGATGTAATCCCCGATTAAGTACGTTCCCTCCGCTGTAGTAGTAATTTGAGCCATTGTCAAACCACTCACCATAAGCGCTAAAAGGGATGCAGTTTTTAATATTAGATTTTTCATTTTCTGGATTTTATAGTGCTTTATTATTAATGGAAACAATATTTGCTTATATAATTCCCCCACCAAGCTATTGACTTAGCTTCTGTCAAACGGTCAGTGTGTAATTGAAGATATACCTGAGTGTTCGGGTAATCTAAATAAACAGTTAATAAATTCGATAAATCAGTGTTGCAGTACTGAGCAGCTTCTGCTTCAGATGCAAATCCTAATGGAGTAATATCGAATACATAAAACTCCTGCACTGGTTCAGATACATCAATCGATATACATTTCTCAGGAGTCAATGTTGCTGTTCCAGCATCTATAGATGAAAAATCCATCTGCGCCGAAGCAGTAGTTGAAAGTCCGAGAAGGGCGATTCCGAGTAATGCTCTTTTCAAAATTTTCATAATTAATTTTTTAGTATTTGATCTATTAGACTACATCCCTTGTCGAAGGGTTGCCTAAAATTATGTGTTTTTTAAGTTTTTTTTCGGTTTTGACGGAATTCAAATAAAAACCATACAATACTGTTAAAAATATAATAAAACACTGCCCAATTGTTTGTGTCTCTCAATCGTTTAAAACGCATCAATCCGAGAAATGTTTTAAAGTGCTACTAATAAAGGTTTTGAAATGAAAATGTAATTTTGTAGTGTGAGTGAATACTTAAATATCGTTATACCTGCTTCAAAAATTCTTGATGAGGAGTACATTGGGAAGGAGATTACCAAAAGCATTAAAACAACCTTCAATACTTTTGATTATCGCATTCTCAAAAAGAGCTTAGATGCTAGAAACAAAAATTTACGGTATAACCTTAGGCTGGAATATGTTTTGAATGGTAAACTTTCTGAAAAAGAATACAGTATAAAAAAAAATGATGTGAGTGATGCCTCAAATATCCACATCGTTGGAGCAGGCCCTGCCGGATATTTTGCAGCCATAGAAGCAATTGAAAATGGTTTACGACCAATAGTATTAGAACGAGGTAAAGACGTTAGATCTCGAAGGAGAGATTTGAAAAAAATTCATCAAGAGCATGTGGTAGATGATAACTCTAATTATTGCTTTGGTGAAGGAGGTGCAGGTACTTATTCTGATGGTAAACTATATACACGTTCAAAAAAGAGAGGTAATACACTTAAAGTATTGGAAGAATTAGTTGCATTTGGCGCACCGGATATTATTTTAGTTGAGGCTCATCCGCATATTGGAACGAATAAATTACCCAAAATTATTACTTCTATTCGCGAGTATATAATAGCATGTGGAGGAGAAGTTAGGTTTGATTCTAAAGTAACAGATTTTATAATTGAAAATGATCGAATTAAAGCATTGGTGTTCAATGATAATGTTAAAGAAGAGGTTAGCGAAGTTATATTAGCTACCGGTCATTCTGCAAGAGATATTTTTCAGTTACTCTACGAAAAAGAAATACTTCTTGAAGCGAAAAACTTTGCGATGGGCGTTCGTATTGAGCATTCTCAACAAATTATAGATAAAATTCAGTATCACGGGTCGGTCAATAATGAATACCTACCTCCTGCGGCTTATTCACTAGTTACTCAAGCGAAAGATCGTGGTGTGTATTCTTTTTGTATGTGTCCAGGAGGAATTGTGGCTCCTTGTGCTACGGGACAAGAGGAAGTAGTGACGAATGGTTGGTCGCCTTCAAAACGAAATAACCCCTACGCAAACTCGGGAATTGTAGTAGAAGTGGGCATGGATGACGTTGATGAAGAAGGACCTATGGCGTTATTGAATTTCCAAAAAAAGGTTGAAAGAGCTTGTTGGGAGGCTGCCGGCAAAACACAACGAGTTCCAGCCCAGAGAATGATAGATTTCATTGAAAATAGGACATCGATTGACTTACCAGAATCCTCATATCAGCCCGGGCTAGTTTCAGTGAATTTGAATGAAGTGCTTCCAAAGTTTATTTGCGAAAATTTAAAAGTGGCATTTAAGACATTCGGAAAGAAAATGAAAGGATATTTAACCAATGATGCCATTTTACATGCGCCAGAGTCTAGAACCTCTTCGCCTATTCGGATTCCTAGAGATGATGAAATGTTAAATCATCCGGAGATTCTAAATTTATATCCATGCGGAGAGGGAGCAGGCTATGCAGGGGGAATTGTCTCGGCCGCTGTTGATGGAAAACGCTGTGTTCAAGCAATCATAAAATCTAAGGCGTAAAAAAAGGGAGGCGTTAACCTCCCTTCTTGATTTATTTCTCAAGTTTTTATTGCTTGATGAATTTTGTTGTTTCAATCATTTCACCTGCAACTAATCTTACAATGTAAGTTCCGCGAGGTAAAGTTGAAGTTTCAAAAGCAATTGAGTTAGACCCAGGTGCTAAATCTCCTTTTGTAATTTCTGATACTACCTGACCGTTTAAGTTGTAAATTTGGATAGTTGCGTCAGAATAGCTTTCAAGCTCAAATGCAACATTACCTTGATCAACTACAGGGTTAGGGTAAACTTGAATATTCGAGATGAATTTCTCTGTAGCCAAGTTATCCTGCATTCCAGGTAGGCTTAAGTATTCATCTGTACTCCAAATACCACGTCCGTGTGTACCAACATAAATTTCTCCAGGTCTGTAACATCCTTCATCCCAAGTTCTGTAGTTCTGACCCATATCGAATACAGGAGTATTTCCAAATGGAGCATCTCCACAGTATTCCCAGTCGCTACCACCGTTGGTTGACAAGAATAATCCTACGTCACCACCAGCCATGAGAATGTTTGGATCGTCTCTATCGATTACACATGCATAGAATGGTTGAGAAGGAAGGTCAGTGAATGTTGTGAATGAAGGAGATCCTCCAGTTGCATTAAACGATTCTCTGACATCTCCTGAACCACCACCAGTTGCAATTACTACATGGTCTGGATCAGATCCTGTTGCGATTCCTAATACAGGTTTCCCAGAAGAGTGAATCTGCGTAAATGTAGTTGCAGAGTGAACAGTGGTATAGTCAATTAAAGTGTCCTCGCCTCTAACTGGTGAATAAACATCACCGAATCCACTTAATCTATGAACAGAACCATCAGAACATCCGATAAATAGGTGTTCCCCATCTTTTGAATATTGCAATGCCGTCACAGTTGAAATTCCATCAGCAACCATGATCCATCCGTCTTCAACAGATGAGAATCTTAATGCGTTTCTTGTCATCCAAACGCCTTGGCCACCACCAAGTCCAAGTGCCATCCATGACTGGAAACGATCTTGTACTTTTAACGTGTCCCATGAAACCGCTAACCTAATTGAATCAGCTCCCATGTCATATTCAATACCAGGCTTAAGAGGGTTTGTACCATAATAGTGATTCTGAAGCTCAACAGATGCTACGTATACAGTATCCCAAACACCTTCGTTGTCATATCTTACTGAATCTCCAACTGAGATAGAAGGACCACCTACAGTGATTTCATAAGTGATTTCGTTTAAGTTTAAGCTAATAACAGGAGCACTTGTCGTAATGATAGTGTCTTGAGTAGTTAAACCAGGTGATGAAAATAATGTATCATCGAATACAATATTAATAGGTGAAGTAAATGAAATGTTTACATCAGTGGTTGCTGAAGGAACTAATACTTCATCACCAATATTATAAGACTCAGAAGGAATAAATAAGATAGTATCTTTAGAATCTTCATCGTTCGGATCTTCCCACATAGTAAATCTTGTGTTGAATGACCCACATCCTGAACCACTTACATCACCAGGAGTACATCCGAAAGCGTCAAATAGAGGTGGAGAGAAGTCTGAGCTTGAACCTCCTCTATCCGAAGAACGGAAGATTGCTGCATAATAAATAGAACTGAAGCTTATGTTTCTATTGATGAAAGATATATCAGAAGCGAAACCATCACCACCAGTTGATTGCTTATGTTCTTGGTAAGTTGAATTCGTGTGATAGTTGATTTGGTTACCGTTATCTTGTGTACCACCACTTACATCACCATTCGCTGAGAATCCAATGTCATAAAACTGCGTTACATTGTAACCTCTGTTAGCTGGGTAAAACGTATTACCACCATCTTCAGAAACTGCAATACCACCGTCATTACCAATGTATAGACGACCAGTTCTATCCCATGTCATCTCATGGTTGTCAGCGTGCACATAAATAGGACTTGTTGGCGAAAGGAACCACTGCGATACTTGTTCCCAGTTACCATCTGTAGCCCATGCATAACAATCAATTCCGCCTAGAAGTACTCTATCAGGGTTGCCTGGTTGTACAGTAATAATATTATTGTAAAGTCCTTGTCCGTTAGCTCCACCTGTTTGGAACGGAGCAAAAGAACCAGGTGTACCATCGTTAGCCGGTGCGATTTCTGTCCAGTTTACACCATTGTCTGGCGAACGCCACACACCTTCTAATCTTCCACCACCATCAGAGAAAGAAGCATACAATACATAAGCTCCATCTTGTTTTTCATGAGACATTGCGTACTCAACTCTTCCAGATGGGTTAGGGATAGGATTTGCTGTGTTGTCGTCGTCAGAATATTCTGTAAAAGTAACACCTGCATCAACCGATACGAATGTTTTTGTACCATTTCCTGCAGCGATCAATACCATTCCATCAGGAGATACAGAAAGTGCTGTACATCCTCCAGAAGGGAATCCATCTGGTGAATCTTGTAAATCATCGGTTGCTGGAATATACTTTTTAAGTCCACCGCTACTTGCAATCCAAATCCAGTTGTTAACTGTATCTGCTCTAACTTCGTTTACATAAGACCAAGATGTAGTCCCAGAAACTTGTTCCCAGTTGCCATCTGGCATTTGTTTGTAAACTCCGTCTCCATTCGCTCCTGATCCTTCAAATCCACCTGAAGTTTCTTGTCTGTGACCTGTAGAAACGAAAATTGTTCCATCAGCCATTTGACAAATACCAGAAACTGCTAAATTATCATTGAATGATTCAACTTTTGACCAGAAGTTTGCTCTGCTAGTAGATTCGAATAAACCACCTGATACAGAACCTGCATAAATGTGATTAATATCACTTCTATCTACTAAAATAGCTCTAGTTCTACCTCCAACGTTGTCTGGACCATGGTCACGCCAACCTAATGAGGCTCTGTTTTGAGGCATTGCTTTTGCCTCTTCTAATGCTCTTTTGTAATCTTCGTTTGTGAATCCAGCTCTAGCCATATCCATCCACTCTAACATTCCGTTTGCTCCGGAATTCAAAGTAGACTCTAGATCAACAGCTGTTCTAGGAGAATAGCTCCCGGTTTCCTCTGGACTTGAAACCATTGTTCCAACTGTTAAAGCGATGGCAGCAGCGGAACCTAATAGAATAACTTTCTTCTTCATGTTCAAATAATTCTTCGCAGTTAAATAATTGTACTAATATACTACTAATCTCATTAAAGTAAAACAAGATTTAAGTCAAATTGTTAACGAAAAATGGCATAATTATACCTATCTATCGCTAAACTATATGTTTTTCAGCATGATATGATGAGCGTACGAGTGGTCCAGATTCCACGTGGCGGAACCCTTTACTCTTTGCATATTTACCATATTCATCAAATTTTTCAGGGGTAATAAATTCAGCAATCGGAAGATGCTTTGGTGTAGGTTGTAAATATTGACCTAAAGTAATAATGTCACATTTTACACTTGCAAGGTCATCTATCGTTTCATAGATTTCTTCTTCGGTTTCTCCAAGACCTAGCATAACACCTGATTTGGTTTTCATGCCTCCTTTTTTTAGTCGCCAAAGTGCTTCTAAACTTCTATCGTATTTTGCCTGGATTCGGACTTGTTTTGTGAGCCTTCTTACAGTCTCTAAATTGTGCGAGACAACTTCAGGCGCTACATCTATAATCTTTTGCAGGTTTTGCCATTTTCCAGCAAAATCGGGGATTAACGTCTCCATTGTAGTGCCCGGTGATTTTCTTCGAATTGATTTCACCGTAGCTACCCAAATATCTGCTCCTCCATCTTCTAAATCATCTCTATCCACCGAAGTAATAACGGCGTGTTTGATGTTCATAAGCTTTATTGATTGCGCCACCTTTGCTGGTTCAAAAATATCTACTTCCAGAGGTTTACCTGTGTTCACCGCACAGAAACCGCATGAGCGCGTACAGATATTCCCTAGAATCATAAATGTAGCCGTTCCTTCGCCCCAACATTCACCCATGTTTGGACAGTTACCGCTCTCACATATTGTGTGCAGTTGGTGTTTTTCAACCAACCCTCTTACTTTTTTATAATTCTCACCTGTAGGTAGTTTAACACGTAACCATTTTGGTTTTTGAATTCTTACTTTTTCTTGTATTTCAGCCATTTATTAATATAACTTTTGACCTAGATTAAATTGTAAATAAAATGAGGTAAATAGGTTCACTCCCTCATTTGCGTGAAGTATTATAAGGTCTTGGGGAAAATAATCGGTTATGATACCAATTTCACCTCCACTTATGCCTTTTCTGAGCGCTGCAAAATTGAAATCAAATCCAATCTTACCGAATGCTCCGGGTTTAATGCGACCTTCAAAAAATCCTTTAAAGTAGGAAGATCTCGATGTAATATTTGCTGTACTATGAATGCTAGGGTCATATTTTTCGTCGGTAGTAATTGTTGAGCTTAAATTATCTATTCTTAAATACACTGGCTTGAGGAATCCAATGCTAGGACCAATGCTCCATTTTAATGATATTTCAATTCCATTTTCTCTTTGTGCCTTAAAAATAAGCGCCTTACCTCCGTAAACTGGACGAAAAGAAACTAGTGAATTTAACTTTCCAAAATAATACCCTCTGGTTACATTTCCACCACTGTAAATTTTATACTCTTTTTCGTGACGAATATTTGTGAACGTAAAACCAAAAAGTTGTTTGTATTTGTAAGTTTTTTGAATTCCGAAATCAAAAGCTACGCCCCAACCACTCGTGTTAAAGTTGAGGCCAACTGAAAAATCTTTATAGTTTACTGCAGTTATCTCCTGTGAAGCAGCCTCTTGAGAGGTGCCTGAAAACGGTAGAAATAGTAAAAATAACCCCAGCCAACGCATAGTACAAATTTAGGAATATTTGTTCTCTAACAAAAGAAACGGATAGAGAAGGAATTTGGTTTAAAAAAATGCTATCGTTCTGATAGTATTTCTGGATGTTCTTGGATTATATTAATTACATCATCACTATGATGCAATGCCGGCATTGTTTTTAGAGAAGTTTGCTTAATTGGATCATATAAAAGTGAAGACTCCTTCAGTTCATTATTGACGAACTTTTCGTCTTTATCATAGCCCTCTAAAATAACAATTAAAATACTGATGATAAAAAGGACTTTTGTAAAACTAAAAACGGCTCCCAGGATTTTATTGACCATTCCCAAGGCAATCACTTTTATGGCCTTTTCAATAAGTTTTCCTGCGAAAAATACTCCAGCGCCAACCACTAAGAGCGTGAACGTAAAAGCTGCAATTGGAACATATTCTCCGTTCCAATCGAATGTTTCTTTGAGCCAAGTCGTTGTATAATTACTGAAATGAATAGCACAATAAATACCAACCAAAAGTGCAAGTAGCGTGAATAACTCAATAACGAGTCCCTTTTTAAAACCTCTCCACGCGCCGTAGATGAGAGGAATGATAAGTATGATATCAATAAAGTTCACCAATTCAAAAATAATGCGGAATTTTGCACATTATTATTTTCGCTGTAAGTATTGCGAACACTAGAATGTGGATATGGATCATGATGTAGAAATAAAATTTAATCAACTAGTTGAAGTGCTAGGAGAGAAGTATGGTGATGGAATTGAACTAGAAGGTATTCTGATAATGATTGGAGTGCAAGAGCTAGGGCAGGGGGCTAAAAAGTTTTCTAAAGATGAAAAAATGAATCTCATGCATATTGCAATATGCACCATTCTTGAGCCTTATGGTATTTACGAATTTCAGGAGAATGACGACGACGGTTGGCCACATTTCAAGAAGCTAAAAAATATGCCGCCATTGAGTGTAAAGGAACAAGAGAACTTTATGAAAGAAGCGATTTTTAATTATTTCGTTGAAAATAAGTATGTTAATCTATAAAAGCTTCGGCTCCTCATATTTAGTAGGAACCATTATCTTTGCCACCTGTTAATTGAATACAAATGGAATTTTTAGTAAAGGCGGGACAGTTGATATTGAGTTTATCGATTTTAATTGTTCTTCATGAGTTCGGACATTACCTGCCTGCGCGTTGGTTTAAAACCAGAGTAGAGAAATTCTATTTATTCTTCGATTATAAATTTTCCCTCTTTAAGAAGAAAATTAAAGATACTGAGTGGGGTATTGGGTGGATTCCTTTAGGTGGTTACGTTAAGATATCTGGGATGATTGATGAGTCAATGGATACGGAACAAATGAAGGAAGAACCAAAAGATTACGAATTCAGGACCAAACCAGCTTGGCAGCGTTTAATTATAATGATTGGCGGTATTACCGTGAATATGATAGTAGGAATTCTTATTTATTGGCTTGTTCTATTTTCTTGGGGAGAAGATTATGTTGCAGTAGGCGATGTTCCTCATGGTTTTGAGTTTTCAGAAAAAGCAGAGAGCTTTGGTTTTCGCGATGGAGATCAAATCTTAGAAATAGAAGGTGAAGTTCCTTTTTCTCAGCTGGATTTAAGAGGAGAAGTAATGTTGCGTGGAGCCAGAGAGGTAAAAGTGCTACATCAAGATGGTAATGAAGAGGTGTTGAATTTACCTGAAGATGCAGAATGGCAATTTTTTGAATCGGATGGTGGAGCATTCATGACGGCGAGAGTTTTCGCGGTAATGGATACCGTTATTGCCGGAAATAACGCAGAGGCTGCAGGCTTTCAAAATGGAGACTCTATAGTCGCTGTAAATGGGAATGATGTTACTTATTGGAGTGAGTTCTCTGACGCAATGAAGGATTTGGAAGACCAGAAAGTTCAAATCGATTTCTACAGAAACAATGTGGCTCAGTCTATGCACGTACATACCGATACAAGCGGTAAAATCGGAGTGGGTACTGATACCAAAAAGAGGCTGACTATTTTAACGCAAAGTCATAAGGACTACAGTTTTGGGGAAGCATTTAGTGCTGGTATTGGCACAGGTGTT
Organism: Crocinitomicaceae bacterium; assembly: GCA_022447665.1. Lineage (GTDB taxonomy): Bacteria > Bacteroidota > Bacteroidia > Flavobacteriales_D > Crocinitomicaceae > JAKVAQ01. The sequence continues at coordinate 40,210 of JAKVAQ010000032.1, read as the reverse complement.
CAAACACTTTCTGATTATGCTACTCAATTGAAGTTCTTATTCTCTAAAAAAGGAGCGAGCAGCATTGGTGGTTTTGGTGCGTTTGGCAGCATGTTTAGTGCTCAATGGGATTGGCATTCGTTCTGGTTGAATACTGCCTTTATATCTATTATTTTAGCCTTTATGAACTTCTTACCTATTCCTGCTTTAGATGGAGGTCATATTGTTTTCCTTCTTTACGAAATGGTATCAGGTAGAAAACCAAATGAGAAAGTAATGCAATACGCTCAAATGGTTGGTATTATTTTGTTACTCGGTCTCGTGCTATTCGCCAACGGGAACGATATCTTTAAGTGGTTATCGGGAAGCTAAAGTACTAAGCTTACATCTTGATAATTATGAACTCTGTTCTGCGGTTCATCTGATGTTCTTCTTCTGAGCATGAAACTCCATCAGCACATTCATTAACGAGCTTTGTTTCTCCATATCCTTTTCCAGATATTCTGTCAGGGTTTGTGATTCGCTCCTTAATGTACTTAGCACTTGTTTTCGCTCTTCGATCAGAAAGTTTTGCATTGGAAGAAGCACTTCCTCGAGCGTCAGTATGAGATCCTAGTTCTATGACCATATTAGGATTTTCGTTCATGATCTTCACAATTTTATCTAACTCAAGAGCAGCATCAGGTCGTATGGTAGACTTTCCTAGATCAAAATAAATTGGTTTGATATCAATTATTTTTGATAAGTCATTACCCACTTCAACTTTATCGAGGGAGATGTCCATTTCCTTATGAATGGCATATTTTCCCTCTTCATAGAAAGCACAGTTGTATGTAACTGTTTTGGTCAAGTACCCTTCTTTCTCAAGTTTAAGGTTATAAGAGCCACGGTCTTTCAGGTGCTTATCTGGAAGCGATTTAAGATATTCCCCATTTTCATCAGTAGCAATTACTTCTGAAATTCCCGTCATATTATCTGTAAGTGTAATTTTAACGCTGTCTAGAGGTTCAGAAGAAGCATGGTCAAGAATCAACATGTATAGCGACAGTCCAGGATCTTTTTCAAGTTCAAGTTCAGTGTAGACAGATGTTTCTTCTGTTGCTGTTGAAACTTCGCTAGTCCCATCAAAATAGTCTTTAAGCGTTCCTAATAGCTCATACTCGCGATTGCGTTCTGCTAAAAAGTAAAACTCTCCATCGTCATTAGATTTGGTTGTAGTTATTTCTCCAGTTTCTTTGTCTTTAAATTGCACTTCAACTCCTACCAATAGGTTACCATCTTTATCTCTTGCTTTACCTTCTACAGTTTTCTTGTTTAATTCTACATAGTAGATGTCCATCAAACCAAATCCTCCATCTCGATTAGATGAGAAATAACCCGTTTTTTCATCTGCATTCCAACGTAAATAAATATCATCTCCTGCAGAATTAATTGGTTTGCCAAGGTTTACGGGCTTTGTCCATTCTCCATCTACGAATTCAGATTTGAAAATATCGTACCCCCCTAAACTATTATGACCTTTAGAGCTGAAGTAAAGTGTTTTTCCGTCATTCGATAAGAAGGGGCTATCCTCATTCATTGGAGTATTAATCTTTGGGCTAATTGATACTGGTAACGACCAGGTTCCGTTTTCGTATCGTGAAATGTAAATATCAAGATTGCCATCATATTCCTGTTGGGCACTGTAAACGAACGTTTTTTGATCTGTAGAGAAAACCCCATGAGGCTGAAAATAATTTGAAGAAAGATGCTCAGGTAAGGCCTGAAGTTCCCCAATTCGATTTTCCTCTAATTTAGATACCCAAACCTTATTTTGGTAGAAAATGACAATTGTATCACTATTGTATCCTCTACTTACAACAGCATGGTGATTTGCTTGATCTAGCCCTTCATCATAAGACGAGGCAACAGACTCCTCAATATCGTAATAGTAGATGTTTTCGAAAAACTGGTTATCGGCATAGGTCATTTCTCTTGCATGATCTTGATACCTTGCATTATAAAGCAATAGGTTGTCCTTCTCAATAAAAATTGGGGTGTATTCAGCATCTACCGAATTAACAAAGAAGTCCATATTTTGCACTCTATATTCCGGTTCTTCAGTTTGTGCGTAAGCCAAAGCATTGTTGCAATAATAAATGGATTGTTGAATTTCTTTTTCAAGTTCTGTTCCCTTTCCCTTCTTCTTGAAACCATGGTCGAGGAAAAGATTGTAATATTTTAGTGCGTCTTCTGGCTTTTCTTGGTAGCGCAGACAGTTGGCATACTTGTAATATACCACGTAGTTTGTATCGTCTAGAAATCCACCAATTCTACGCTCCAAATAAATTTGGGCTGAATCATAAAGCTGATATCTCAATAGGTAAATATCAGCCATGGCATCTAATGCCTCAGAATTATTTTCGTCTATTCTTAGTACCCCTTGATACAATCTAATTGCTTCAGGGAAATTGAGTGCCTCATAAGCTTTCTTGGCCTTCTTTAAACCTGCTCCTGCTTTATCTTGAGCGAAAGAAAGAATACTGGCAAAAGTTAAGAATGCTACAACTACAACTTTCACGTTAACGTTTTATTATAAACTAAATTACATTTTTCTCACGAAAGTCAGGGGTTTTTAACCTATAAACCGCATATTTTCGTTTGAGAATATATCTCTTTTACTAAAAAAATCAACTATTGTTTCGAAAAAGTGAATTCAACTCTACGGTTAAGCTTTCTGTTTTCTGGAAGGTCTTTACCAGAATCACTTTTGTTAGGTTTGGCAGGATTTTTTTCGCCATAACCAGTTGTATTTAGAATTCTGTTTTGAGCTATTCCTTTTGATAGGATATAATCGCGAGAAGTTTCGGCCCTTTTTTGAGAAAGCCATTTATTGTATTCGCTATCTCCTGAATTGTCAGAATATCCTGATATTGATATTGATAGTTCAGGATTACTTTTCATGTATTCAATAATCTTATCAAGTTGATCCTTACTCGCTGAAGTAAGAGTATAGCTTTCAGTGTTAAATAAAATTGGTTCGAAGTTCTTTATGCTAGCATCCGAGTTATTCTCAGATGCTCCTAAATCAGTAGAATTTTCATTTAGGTCATCGGAATCTGAAGAGGCGTCGCCAATATTTGTTTCCTCTGTATCAGTTACGGTGTCTAATTTATCTTCCAAGGTGTTTAGCGAGATGTCCTGATTAGTATTATTAATATTACTCGTTGTGTCAATACTTTCATTAACTTGAACAATTAAATCGGTTGTATCTATATCTTCTTGTTTTTTCGGACCAAAAGAATAAATATCCATTTGTCCAAAACCACCAACTCTATTAGAGGATAGAAATCCAGAAGATTGATCTTCTCCTAAAATAAAGAATATGTCATCGGCGGGAGAGTTGAATGGGCGCGGTAGCTGTTCAATGTTCTTCCATTCTTTACCATCCCATTCTAATTTAAATATATCGTATCCACCCGAAGAGCCATGTCCTTTGGAAGAAAAATAAAGCTCATTATTACTGCCTATAAATGGTGCATCTTCATTTAGATTTGAGTTAGCTGCTTCAACTGGCTTTGGTTTCGTCCAAGACCCACTATTATTCAAACAATAATATAAATCTAGGTCTTCGCTTACACTGTTTTTTGCACTGAAAACAAAGAGTTTTTGATCAGCAGAAAAAACACCATGAGGTACCACTAGAAAATCATAAATATCAAGTGGAAGTTCAACAAGGTTCAGTTTCTTATTGGTAACTGAAGCTGACTTCCAAAGGGTGTTATGATAGTACACCACCAATTCGCTAGAATTATTATACTCACTAACAATGGCAGTATGTGCGTCGTGGTTTACGTCTTTAGCGTAAAGCTCCGTTGATTTAAAAGGAAGATTATACAGGTACATACTTTCCATAAATTGATCATCCATAAATGCTTTTTCATTCTCCGAGTCTTTGTAACGACCATTATAAATCAAAGCACTATCGTTTTCAAAAAACACCGAGGTGTATTCACTGAAGTAGGTGTTAATAGCCGTACCCAGGTTAAGTAATTCCGTAGTGTCTTTATGTTTTTCAGCAGAAAATATTAAGTCATTGTTTGCAAATCTTTTATGCATGTTCATCAACGAGTCTAAATGAGTATTGCGCTCTCCAATTTTATCTTGATACATTTGATCAAACTTATCAATCATTTCAATCGACTTAGTTTGGAAACCATTTAATCGCAATGCAATTCCATATTCGTAAAAGAGATAAAAATTTTGTTCTGCTTTTTCATGGTTAGCAGCACGCTTTAGGAAAAAGTAAGCACTGTCGAATCTTTCGAGATCATAGAGATATAGTTTTCCTAATTCTAGATTAGCAACGAAATTGGTAGAATCTTTTAATAGAGCCGATTTATATTGAGCAGCCGCCTCGAGATAGAGCCCTTTACTAGCCATTTTATTTCCTTTAATAACGTTACTATTCTTCTGTCCATAGGAAGGAGCATATGCCAGAATGAGTAGTGAAAGAAGGAAAAATAACTTTTTCATATTAGAGCTGCTCTCGCAATTACTTCACGTGAGATTAAGTTTTACGTTTCTTTTTCTTTGCAGCGGGAAAAAGGATATTGTTAAGAATGAGACGATAACCAGGAGAGTTGGGATGCAAATCCAAGTCAGTTGGTGGATCACCTACATAGTGACGATAATCTTCAGGATCATGACCACCATAAAAAGTCCACGTTCCTTGACCGAACTCACCATGTATGTAGCGAGCTGTGCCTAGCGCTTTATTCTGTCCCATGATCAATACATTAGGTTTAATGAGTTCTAATTTGAAGTCTGTTGTTTGTCCCATAAAACCATCAATTTCCATTGTGTGGTTCTGGCAAAGCATTGTTGGCACAATATCCCACTTCGCTGAAAACTCAAATAAATAGAACTTGTCCTGATTTTCAGGAATTCTGTGTAAATGTGTTCCGTCGATATCAGAGTATTCATAAACAAGAGGATCTGGCTCGATGGTAAAATCAGTGAAAGCAAGACTTTGTGTGTAGTCTATTTTTGACTGAAAGTCGGGTTCAGCAGGGTCGTGATCATACATGTGTTCACAAATGTCGGTCCCTTGAGCTGCAAGTGCGATATCATAACTATCTGTTCCCGAACACATGGTGAATAGAAATCCTCCACCGGCAACAAATTGTCTAATATTCAAAGAAACCGCCCCTTTCATCTCTGATACTTTTGAAAATCCAAGTTGCGCGGCCATGGCTTCATTGTCACGTACTTGCTTTTGGTACCAAGCCTGGTTATGGTAATTCTTATAGAACTTACCGTATTGCCCTGTGAAATCCTCATGATGAAGATGAAGCCAATCGTATTCGGCAAGGGTTCCGTTAACAACGGCGGAGTCATAAACTTCATCGTATGGAATATCAGCATAAACCAATACCATTGTTACAGCATCATCCCAAGGTTGTTTACCGCTTGGTGTATATACTGCAATTTTAGGAGCAGTCTCTAGTTGCACAACTTCCATATTTACTTCGGGATTGGCAATATGGCTTTTAATCTGATTAACTTTTGCATCTGGCAGCACACTGAATGTAACTCCTTTAATAATGCATTGCTCTTCAATTAATTTAGAATGGGGTATTAAGAAACTTCCTCCACGATAGTTTAGCAACCATTCCATAACTACGTCATTCTCCAATACCCAATAGGCTATTCCGTAAGCTTTTAAATGATTTTTTTGAGCTTCATCCATAGGTATAAGTAAGGATGCAGCTTTTGACTGTCCTGAATTTAAGACAATAAGAAAAAGAAATATTTTAAAAAGGAACTTCATCTTCTGTATTTGTTAGGAAGTCATCATCTTCGTTCATTTTACTTCCTAAGGTAATTGTATCGTTACTATTTTCAAAGTCTTTATTTGGTGCAAAACCACTTCCGTAATCCATGGTGTCAAAAGCATCTAGATTTTCGAAACGTGTAAGCTCTTTTACGAACCTTAATCTAACATTGTCCAATGAACCATTTCTGTGTTTAGCTACAATAACCTCGCCAACACCATCAGTTGGCATTCCGTTTTCATCCTCAATTAAACCATAATACTCTGGTCTGTAGATAAAACAAACCATATCGGCATCCTGTTCAATTGCTCCAGATTCACGAAGGTCAGAAAGCATTGGTCGTTTATCTCCACCTCGGGTTTCAACGGATCTACTTAACTGTGAAAGAGCAATAATTGGAACATTCAATTCTTTAGCTATTTCTTTAATTGAACGTGATATAGTGGAGATTTCTTGTTCACGGTTACCAGTTTTTGTTCCGGCAGTCATCAGCTGAAGGTAATCGATGATTACCATTTGAATATCATGCTGCATTTTTAATCGGCGACATTTAGCACGTAATTCAAATATGGAAAGTGCAGGTGTATCATCAATGAAAATTGGTGCATTGGTTAGGTTAGAAATACGTTCATGTAGCTGGTTCCAATCTTCTTGGTCACTGAAACCTTTCTTTAGCTTTTCTGATGAGATACCTGTTTCCATCGACATCAAACGTTTTACTAACTGTACGCTTGACATCTCCAGTGAAAAGATAGCTACACCCTGATTAAATTGGACAGCTGTGTTTCTTGCCATGGACAATACAAAAGCTGTTTTACCCATCCCGGGACGAGCAGCCAATACAATCATGTCTGACTTTTGCCAACCTGAGGTTAGCCTATCTAATTCGGTAAATCCGCTAGGTACACCACTTACACCATCTGAGTTTTCTGAGGCTTTTTCAATTTCTTCTAGCGCCATTCGCACAAGATCATCTACTCCCTCATAACTCTTCTTAAGGTTCCCTTCAGCAATTTTGAATAGGCCTTCTTCAGCTTCATTTAGTACATCAAAAACATCTTGCGTTTCGTCGTATGCATTTTTAATTACATCAGAAGAAACCTCGATTAAAGATCTAAGAATATACTTTTCAGCAATTATCCTTGCATGGTATTCAACGTGTGCGGCTGAAGCAATTTTATTCGTTAGTCGATTTATGAAGCCAGGGCCACCAACCATTTCAAGTTCACCTTTCTTTCTGAGTTTTTCAGTTACACTAAGAATATCGATACTCTCGGAACTTGCGAAAAGCTCAAGAATTACTGAAAATATTTTTTGATGTTCTGGCTTGTAAAAACTTTCTGGCTGAAGAATGTCGATGGCATCATTTACTGCATTCTTTTCGAGAAGCATAGCACCTAAAACTGCCTCTTCAATATCTGTTGCTTGAGGTGGTAATTTGCCCGTCTCCGAAGCCCCTAGAATTTGCGTAGTCAATTTTCTCTTGACATTAGGTGTTGTTCTTTTCTTCTCTTCCATCTCTTCAAAGTTAACCAATACTTGGGCTAGACCAATCTAATTTAATAATTTCAAGTTATCAACAAAAACGAAACGGCAAGATTGTGAATAACTTTAATGCGCTACAATCTTCTTATTGATGCCGTATTCAGGTAGTTCGAGGATATAGATTCCTTTGGATTTCCATGCAATAATATCATTTTTGCTGTGCAAATCTTCGTATACAGTTTTACCTTCCATGTTGTAGAGGCGGACTAGTGTTGTTTGTTCAAAATCACTAAAATTATTCAGATGAATTAGCTCGTTAGCATAATAGATGTTTTCTGTTACCCGATTAACACTAATTATGTTCGTGTATTCAAAATTTCCGTCTAAATCTACCTTTTTTAGCCTGTAGTAATTTACTGGATGGATAACTTCAAAGTAGTTTTCAAAGGAATAATAAATAACAGTAGAGCTATTCGCTGCCGCTGCCACAATGTCCAAGCTATAGAATATTTCGCCGTCACTCGAAGCTTCTACTTCGAAATGTGAGGAATTGGCTTCTGAAGCTGTTTGCCATTTTAAGAGGTCACTACGTTCTTTTTTCTCAGCCGTAAAGTTTAGGAGTTTAATGGGTAAAATGAATGCGCAAGTAACGTCGGTACCTATTCCTATTCCTACGTTATCTATTCCCATATGAGGATCATTAGCAGCATCATTTGGATCAGACCAACGTAACATGATTTCTTCTCCTGCAGGAATATTAACATTTATGCAGGCCGAGTTACTTCCCGTAATAGTGCAAGATCCTGATATTTGTGAAGAACAAACTCCAGCACATCCACCGCTGGTAGTCATTGTGAAATCGAGTGCGTCGAAATCCGTCCACCCACCGCCAGTTACCGTGGTTATTGTAGCCGCTTGTTTATAAGAAAAATCAATAGTATTAAAGTTTCCATCATCTTCAGCAATCGAAAATTGAAACCAGTCAAATTCCACCAACAAAAAATCAATGTCAGCACCTGATGTGTTTCTAAGTCGCAATCCGTAGTGAATCTGGCCTGTACCTCCTGAAGGTCTTGTGCCTATTTTTTGATCGTTATCCCCATTACATTCGTAAGAATAAAAGTCACCAGTATTTGAAGGAAGAGATCCGTCTAAGTCCTCATGACTAATACTCCCGGCTTCAGAAGTATACCAACCAAGAATGGTAGAGTTATCTGTCCATGTTGTTAAATCGGTTGTACCAAAGTCTTCTGTATAGGTTGTCGATAATAATACCTGGCCGAAGCTAAAGGACGTAATAAGGACGTGAAAAAGAAATATGCAAAAAAAAACGATACATGTGCGCTACGCGCCAAAGATAGCACAGTAATCCTGTACCAGGAAATCGAAGTGGGTTAAATTATTCTTAAGTTATTAACTAGAAATCAAGTAGTTCAGTAACTACAAAGTATTCGCCGATACGGCTTTGAACGTTTGGGTCATCTGTATCCCAAAGTCCTTCTGAAATAAATCCTCTGACCTTTACTTTCTCACCAAGAACAGCATCAAGTGAAGAAGCTAATACGCCGTTCTGGGTATCAGAAAGCTTTACAAAGTAGGAATTTCCTTTGGTATAAAAAAAATAGTCAGCCCCTCCTTCGATGGGCTGACCATTTTTCTTGTAAGTCTGTTTTTTCTCGAACTTTCCTTTATAATTTTTTTCTTTAGAATCATTCATTTGAACCGATCCGAGCATAAAGATAATTGAAAGCGCGAGTAAAAGTCTCATAATTTAAAAGTCTCCGTCAAACTGAGGAGCAACAGGCTTTTTCTTCACCTTAACTTTTATTGTATTAAACTCTAATACTTGCTCTCCAGCATTGATTGTCATTTTATGTGGCATGTATAAGCCTTTCTTGATTTCTGTATATTCTGAAAACTCAATTAAGGTTGTAAATGAATTTCCTTCTTCGTCTTGTACAATTGATTCAGAGTAACATAGTAAACCTGTTTCAACAGAATAATATTCGAATGATAATTCATCAGAATCTTTTTCTTTTAATTGAAGTTTATAGTACTCCTTATCATTCATTTCATCAATACCTAAAAGTTTGACTTCAAGGTTAGGATTCGAAAGGTAATACCTTTGCGATACAGGGAAGTTGGGACGCTTTTTAGCTTCTAGATCATCTCCTTCGTATTTCGTTTTACCTGCTCCCATCATAAATGTTCCTCCAGACTCGCCGTTGAAATGTTCTCTTTGCACCGCCATAACACCTGTTGGTGTGTTCACGCTCATAACTGAGGCGGTCTTGTTCATCGCTCCACTGTAAGTCATTAGTGTCATATTTGCACCCATTTCTTCAACAAATGCAGTTGCTGTAACTTCAATCATACCAATCTTTGCAAGCTTGGCTTCAAGTTCTTCTTCAGATGATACCATCATATACTTATATACATATGTCTGTATAATTGATTCTACAGTTATACCTTCTGGAGCTTGCTTTAATGAAACAGCTTCTTGACCGTAGTGATCTTTGTATGAAATACTCCCATCAGAATCAAACTGAACTAATTTTTCAGCAATTTCTGAGTTACCAACGATAACGATATTAAGATTTTCCGGTGATAAGTATTTTTTAGCAGCGTTTTGAATATCTTCTTTTGTTATCTTTTCTAGTCTTTGAAGGTATGTTGAGTAATAATCTCTTGGAAGATTATAGCGAACGGTATTCAATGCAAAGCTTGCGATCGTTTGTGGACTTTCTAAAGATCTTGCGAATGAACCTGTCATTGAGTTCTTAACTAGACTCAATTCTTCATCTGTTACCTGCTCATTAACCATACGGCTTATTTCCATTAAAATCTGAGTAACCGCAGAATCAGTAACCTCATTTCTGAAGCTGCCTCCAGCAGAAAACTCACCCATTAAAGGGTCAGATGACATGCTTGAATAACAACCATAAGTATATGCTTTGTCTTCACGAAGGTTTGACATAAGTCTAGCCGAGAATGATCCGCCACCTAAAATTTGGTTCATAATTCTCACTGTGATAATGTCCTCATGACCTGGCTTTAAATCTACTTTGTGCGTAATATTAATTACACTTTGAACAGCACCAGGACGTGCTCCGAAGTACACATTACTTCCGCTAGCGGTTGGAGTATTATAAGTCATTTTAGTAGATGACACACCACTTTTCCATCCTGAGAAGTATTCATTCACATAACCTTTAGCCTCTTCCACAGTTACATCACCTACTATAATTAAGTAAGAATGATTTGGGACAAATTTTTCTTTATAGAAGTTCTTTACATCGTCTAAGGTTATGTTCTCAATGGTCTCCTCGGTAGTAACCTCACCGTATGGATGATCGCTCCCGTAGTTTATAATATTCGAGATGTTCGCAGAGATAGAAGACGCATCATTTTTAGAAGATGCTAACCCACTCAAAGTTTGTTTTTTAATTCTTTCAAACTCGTCCTCTGGAAAAGCCGGGGAAGTAACAACTTCTGAAAGCAAACCTAATAGAATAGGTGTATGCTTTTTTAAACTTGAAGCGTAAAAGCCTCTTGATGTAGTTGCCAAAGTTGCTCCAATGTAATCTACCTTCGAATCAAAAGCATCTTTTGGAGTATTGGTTGTTCCAGCTCCCATCATTTCTCCAAAAAGTCCACTTAATCCAGATTTATCTCCTTCTGGAGAAATAGGATAATCACAGAATAACTGAAAACTTACTTGTGGCAGTTTGTGGTTCTCCACAACAATGACTTGTAATCCATTGTCGAATTCAATCGCATCAGGAATGTTAAGCTCAATTGGTGGGTTTGGTTGAGGTTCAGGCGCAACAGATCTGTCTAATTGAGCCATTGAGCACAGACCTACAAATAAAACGGATAATGATAATATTAACTTTTTCATAATTCTAATATTCTAGGTAGACTATTCTTGTCCTTCTTGTCCTTCTTGTTCTTTTGGTAAATAATGCAATACAACTCTGTTCGAAGTAATGAAATAAGTTTTTGCCACTCGCTGGATATCTTCCTTCGTCACCGCTAGATACTTGTCTAATTCAGTGTTAATTAAGTTCGTATTTCCGTTGTATAAATAATAATCAGATAAAGACTCTGCCATACCTGCCATTGTTGAATTCGACGTAATGAAGTCAGACTCAATCATGTTTCTTAATTTCTCCAGTTCTTCATCTGAAATCAATTCATCTTGTACCTTTTTAATTTCAGCGTCCATCGCAGTTTCTAGTTCTGCGATTTCGACACCAACATTCGGCATAGTCATCATTAATGAAACTCCTGGATCTTCTAATCCGAAAGGGAAAGAAAGAGCGAATAAAGCCTTTTCTTGATCTTCAACTAAATTTTTATTAAATCTAGAGCTATTTCCTTGGCTAAGTAACATTGAAAGCATTTGAATCGCATAATAATCAGGATGATTTAACTCCGGAATTCTATATGCCGTTACAATAGCTGGAAGTTGAATATTGTCATAAACAACGTCTCTAATTTCTTCTGTTAGCAATCCTTCTTTAATGTCTGGACGAGGAATGTCATGAGGCTTTTCAGAAGCATTCGGGAAATACTTATCAAGGAAATCTTCCGTACTCATGTTGTTTTGCCAATCACCAATGAAGTTTTTTGATGATTCAACACCTTTAAGTTGAGCAGCATATTTTACCTGAAAATCTTCTAAAGAGTAGAATTCTTTATCTCTATAGATGTTGAGTTTATCTCCATTAGGAATAGTTCCAAAATAAAGATCAATCCATTCTTTTGCCTTTTCTACGTTGATGTCACCGGCAATAGATAAACATGCATTGTGAGGAACATAAAAGGTTCTGTAGAAGTTAATGTAATCTTCTTCCTGTGCAGCATCTAAATCTTCCATACTGCCGATAGGGATCCATCTATAAGGATGATCTTTGTATGCTCTTTTGAAAATTTCATACATCAAAGAACCATAAGGCTGGTTGTCCATTCTTTGACGCTTTTCTTCTTTTACAACCTCTCTTTGGGTTTCAATACCTATATCTTCTACTTTTGCATGCAAAAGTCTCTCAGACTCTAACCATAGACCAAGCTCCAATTGGTTAGAAGGAAGAAGTTCGTAGTAAAATGTTCTATCTTGAGATGTATTGGCATTTAACGTTCCACCTGCATTCTCAACATACTTGTCAAAAGAGTGTCTTTCAATATTTGTTGTTCCCTCAAACATTAAGTGTTCAAAAAAGTGAGCAAAACCAGTCAGTCCAACTGTTTCATTTTTTGAACCTACTTTGTAGGAAATTGTTACTGCAACAACCGGTGTTGAGTGGTCTTCGTGAAGAATTACATGCAGACCATTGTCCAAGTCGTATTCTTCAAATTCAATTTTGTTTCTCGTATCCTGTGCTGATGAGGCTAGCACGAATCCTAGCAAAAGCAGCGTTGAAAAGAATTTCATCATTTTATTTAACTTGTGAGTATTATCGAAACAAATGTAATCTTTGTATTGATTATTCTAAACTTTTGGTGGATAATTGGTCAATTTAATGGATAAGTGTATGAAAAGCTATTTGATAATCTTTACTTGTTTGATATTTGGTGGAAATATCATTGCTCAAAACACTGGTGAAAAACCTGATTTTGAGGCGGAAACGATGGCATTTCTCAAGGTGCTGAATGCCGGGGATTCAACAGGGATACGATCATTCTTTTTTGAAGATGCCCAAGTATTTCATGTAGAAGAAGGTGTATATGAAGGAATGAGTATAGAATCATTCATGACTGTGGCAGAGAGCTTTGCGTCAGGGAAATATCAAGAAGAGTTTATTGAGATTAAAGTAACAGATTACGAAAATGGACTAGTGTATACTGATGTGACCTTCCATTTCTTTGTAGATGGTGAATTAACACATATTGGTGTAGATCATTGTATGTGGCTGAATAAGGGGGAAGGCTATAAAATAGAGCGATTATATTCGAGCTGGTTTGTCCCTAAGGTTCAAATAAATCCTGAGGTCAATGATAATCTGGTTGATTTGAATTTAATGCTTGATGGATGGCACGAAAATGCATCTAAAACTAAATTTGAGGCTTACTTCGGATTTATGGCTGAAGATTTCATATTCCTTGGTACTGATCCTTCTGAGCGTTGGACGAAAGTTGAATTCGCTGCATATTGTAAACCTTATTTTGACGCGGGAAAGGCCTGGACCTTCACACGTAACTGGAGAAATATATATTACAATGCTGACAATACCGTTGCATGGTTTGAAGAGTCACTAGATACACAAATGGATGAGTGCAGAGGCTCTGGAGTTTTAAAATTGGTGGATGGAGAATGGAAAATAGCTCATTATAACCTTACGGTACTTATTGAAAATGAGAAGATGAAAAAGTTCTTGAAACTTCGAAGTAAAAAGAAGTAGCCCAATTCAAGAAGCTTATTATTTTTATGCAAAATCTCAAGCTATGTTAAAAATCGATGCACATACCCATATTCTTCCTAGTAAGATGCCTAACTGGACCAATAAGTTCGGTTACGGCGATTTCATTTGGATTCAAGAAAATGAAAAGCCTGGGTATGTTGACATGATGAAAGGTGAGCAATACTTCAGAACAATTGAACCAAATTGTTGGAATGAAGAGATAAGAATAAAAGAATACGAAGAGTACCACACGCAAGTACAAGTTGTATGTACTGTTCCAGTAATGTTTTCCTATTGGGCGAAAGCAAAAGACACATTAGAGTTATCACGATTCTTAAACGATCATATTGCTGATCTTCAAACTAGATACCCTAAGAACTATGTTGGATTGGGAACGATTCCAATGCAGGATACGACTCTGGCGATTGAGGAAATGCATCGAATTAAATATGAATTAAAGATGCCTGGGATTCAAATCGGATCCAACATCAACGACATGAACCTGAGTGATCCGCAATTCTTTCCAATTTTTGAGGAAGCTGAAAAGATTGGCTGTGCCATTATGATACATCCTTGGGAAATGATGGGGTTTAGCTCAATGGAAAAATACTGGTTACCATGGTTGGTTGGAATGCCTGCAGAAACTTCTAGAGCCATGTGTTCATTAATTTTTGGTGGTGTTATGGAGCGTCTTCCTAATCTCAGATTAATGCTGTCTCACGCAGGAGGGGCATTTATTCCAACTATTGGAAGAATAGAGCATGGATTTAATTGTCGTCCGGATTTAGTTGCGATTGATAATCCTCGTAATCCACGAGAATATTTAGGTAAATTTTGGGTAGACTGTATTACGCATGACATTGACATGTTACATCATATTCTTAAAGTAAAAGGAAGCAAGAAAGTTTGTTTGGGAACAGATTATCCATTTCCACTAGGTGATTTAGAGATAGGTAAGTTTATAGAAGATTCAGATTTATCGCAGAATGTAGTAGAGGATATATTTTGTAATTCAATCCTTGAATGGTTGGATTTAGATAAGTCAAAATTTCTTTAATTCATTGATTGCCGGTCAATCAACAATTGTGACCGTTTAAATCTTAGGTGTTTGTAGGGCAGATTTAAATCACCATATTTGCCATATCTCACAAAGAATTAGCGACATGAAATTATTCAGTGTATTAGCACTTATGGCAGCATGTATGTTGTCATTTGGACAAGCGGGTATGCATTGTTCACATCATAAATCACAATCAAGAATAGATCGTTCCGCAACTTTATCGGTTGAGCAAATTGCTCAAACGGAAGAGTACGATGTC
>JAKVAQ010000032.1:0-25197 GCA_022447665.1 Crocinitomicaceae bacterium | reverse complement strand
TTTTGGATATAGAGGTAAATAATACGGCTGTTGCTGTTGATGGACGTACTGAAATTCATGCAACTTCTCGGGTTGCTGATCTTGACACATTTATGATAGAGCTACATGAAGACTTGAATATTACAGATGTATTATTAAATGGAACAACATCAGTACCTTTCACAAGAGTAGGCTCTGCTGTAATAGTTGAATGTTCTTTTACAACAGATGATGCCTTTTACTACGAGTATATTTATGATGGAATTCCCCCAGCAAGTGGAGCAGGAGCTTTAGGTGGAGGAGGGATGTCAAATGATTTCTCTGGTTCATGGGGGAATCAAGTGACGTGGACATTAAGTGAACCTTTTTCGGCTTACGAATGGTTTCCTTGTAAACAGTCATTGAGAGATAAAGCAGATTCGTGCTATGTTTATATTACTTGTGATGAAACTTGTATGGCAGGTTCTCAAGGTATTTTGAAGAATGTTGTAGATGTTGGTGGTGGGAAATCAAGATATGAATGGGAGTCTCAATATCCAATTGACTATTATCTAATTTCTGTGGCTGTGGCTGAGTATGTAGACTATTCGTTTTATGCTAATCCAACCGGAGCTGCAGGGCCTGTATTAATCCAAAATTTTATTTATGATAATCCGGCGACCCTTCCTTGGTTTGAGGCGGAAATTGATTTGACTGGTGATTTTATGGAGTATTATACGGAGTTGTTTGGGTTATATCCATTTCATGAAGAAAAGTATGGGCACTGTATGGCTCCTTTTGGTGGGGGTATGGAGCACCAAACAATGACAAGTCAAGGTTGGTTTGAGAGTGGACTAACAGCGCATGAAATTGCACACCAGTGGTTTGGTAATAGCGTTACATGCGCTTCATGGGCCGACATCTGGATTAATGAAGGCTTTGCTTCCTATTCTGAAGAGTTAATGATGGAAGAGTTTTATCCTGGCGATGAGATCACAGAAATGGAGAATCGTCACAGCAGCATTATGTCTCAACCTGGGGGTGCTGTTTGGGTTGAAGATTCCTTGAATGCTAGTAGAGTATTTAGCGGGAGATTAACTTACAATAAGGGTGCAGCAATTGTGCACACGTTGAGATTTTTAATTGATGATGATGTTACCTTCTTCAATATCCTGCAAACATTCCAAGTGGTTTATAAAGATTCGACCGCTACTGGAGAGGACTTCAAAGATGTAGCGGAGTTTGTAGGTAGTCTTTCGCTTGATGCGTTTTTCAATGAGTGGTATTACGGTGAGGGATACCCAACCTATAATCTTACCTACAATAGAGTAGGAAGTACAGTTTTTGTGGAAGTAGATCAAGATGTTTCCATGGCTTCTGTAACGCCTTTTTTTACCAATGATCTAGAATTAAAGATTACTGGTGTAGGGGGGACAGAAGAAATAGTAAGATTGAGTTCAATTGATGGTACTACAAGTTTACATTCGTTCGCATTCCCTGAAGAAATTGATGAGATTGAAATTGATCCGAACAACTGGATTATTAACCAAAATGGTACAATAACTTCTGATCCAAACTTAGTTGGGATTGACGATATAGAAGAAGTTGGCCTGGATATATTTCCGAATCCTACAAAAGACCTTCTGAATATCCATTCTAATGCTTCAATTTCATATATTATTTCGAATGCTTTAGGTCAAGAGATTACGAATGGGATTTTTATTGCAGGCAATAACCAAATTGACTTGAGTGGTTATGAGTATGGGATTTACCTAATTTCGGTAGGAGCTCATGTTTATAAAGTAGTAAAGGAATAGTGTCTATAGAGTTCAATGGTTCTAGTGATGAATTGAGCTCCGAGTATTACGAGCATAATAAGTCTATTTGTGAGGCTTTCGAAAAATTCTGTTGTCAAAAAGGTGGAAGTCCGAAAGGAACTTACAACGCATGGTCTTATAATGCTGTTGCAGAAATTAATGATTGGAGAATTAAAATAAACAAGGCCACCTATTCCTCGGGAAATTTATTGATCCCTTCAAATACTCAATCACTGTTGGTTAACTCTGTTTGGATAAACCAGAATTATTTAAAAAGCGATGATTCATTTAAGATTTATTC
Organism: Crocinitomicaceae bacterium; assembly: GCA_022447665.1. Classification (GTDB taxonomy): domain Bacteria; phylum Bacteroidota; class Bacteroidia; order Flavobacteriales_D; family Crocinitomicaceae; genus JAKVAQ01. The sequence goes on along the minus strand of JAKVAQ010000032.1, from coordinate 23,121 downwards.
GAAATGGAAAGTCGGTTTTATGAAAAGACTTCTTGGGGGATTCTCTGAGCTATCAGGCTATAAAGGCTATTGGATTAAAGGAGACTCTGCTTTGAGTAATGAGTTTGTTACTAGGTTCTCCTCAGAGTTTGCTTCAGGTGATGTTCATTCTATAGAATATAATGGTAAAGGAATTAGAATTGAATTTCACAGTGAAGATTTGCATCTAGAATCATTGGATCAAATCATAATTGGGAAATAAAAATACTGGAAACAAAAAAGAGACGCTCATCGAGCGCCTCTTATCATTTTATAATGTTCTTGAGGATTACTTCACGCCTCCCATTAATTTCTTAATTGCTGGATTCAATAAAATCACAATTACTCCAGCCGCTAAAGGCACGATTGTAAAGATTAGGAAGAATACACTCATTGAGTATTCATGCACTATTGGTTCAATCATACCACCTAATGCTCCTGCAGCGTAGTTACCAATTGCGATGGCTAAATACCACATTCCGAACATAAAGGCAATCATTCTTGCCGGTACTAACTTTGATACATAGGAAAGGCCTACCGGTGATAAACAAAGTTCACCTAGGGTATGGAATAAATACGCTAGTACAAGCCATATTAAACTCACCCTGACTACTTCTTCTCCTCCTTCACCTAATCCTGCAGAACCGAATGCAAGGATACCAAATCCAATTGCCATAATAATCAATCCTAAACCATATTTAACTGCAGCAGGTGGGTTGTATTTACTTTCCCATAGCTTAGAGAAGAATGAAGCAAAAACAATGATAAAGAAAGAGTTCAAAATTGAGAACCAAGAAACTGAGATTTCAATTTGAGCAGATTCCAATTTACCAGTCATTTGTGCGTCAATTATAGGACTAGTATAACCTTCGTTTTCCGCCAATTGACCTTTAATTCTTTCTTCGGTTTCAGCATCAACATAACGGAAAGCTCCACTTTCGAAGGTCATCATGATGTTTCCTTCTTCAATAGTTTTATAATCCGCCATTTTATCCGTTTTCGTTTGGATAACATCTGATGGAGATAATGTATCCATACCGGCACGCGATAATGGAACAAAACTGAAATCTGGCTCACCGGAATCGGTGAATAATAAATTTCCTTTATCATCAGATTTTTGTATACCTATAGCTTGGTACTGAACCTCGTAAGAGTTAGTATTATAATCTCTATTTGTTTTCCAAATACCAAGTCCCCACATGAGCAAGAAACAAAATGCTAAAACATAGTTTGATAATGGGATTTCTTTTCTAGTCTGTTTCCATAAAAGAATTAATACCCAAGTAATTATTACTAGTGGAGTGAAGGTTAGTAATAAATCAATGATTAAGAATGCTGTTGCCGCACCACCTTCAAGAATTCGATCCGTGAAATCACGGGCAAAAATTACGAGCGAACTCGCACCTTGCTCAAATGACATCCAGAAGAATACGGTAAAGAAGGCGAAAATGATAAAGGCGATCATTCGATTTCTTAATTTCTTTTCATAGCGCGAAATTCTAGAAATAATTAAAGGAAAAAAGAAGAATAAAAGTGCAAATAAAATGAAGGTGTAATTGCCTGGTATAACTACGTCTTCACCATTATATATAGTAAGGAAATCAGGAATGATTCCAAGTTCATTTACAGCAAGTGGTCCATCCAAAAAGAAAATTAAACCGAATGCCGCAGATAGTCCAGTTAAAATTTTGTCACGCATCGTAAATGGATTCCGCTTAAATTCCTCCTCTTGTTTAATCTCTTTCTTTAAAGGATTATCAAGCAATTCTTCGTTAGCTTTAGAGGCATTTGCTTCTTCAATTGCTTGTCCTAATTCAGAGTTAGCATCTTGCTCTTTCGGTGAAGCTCCAATGTTTCCAAAAAGTGGTTTTGCAAACCAAAATTGTAATAATCCTAATAGCATGAAAATACCGGCTAAACCGAATCCCCAACTCCATCCGATTTTCTCAGCTAGATAACCACAGAGCATCATTCCAAAGAATGCGCCTGCGTTAACGCCCATGTAGAAAATTGTAAAGGCACCATCTTTCTTCTCTGGAACATCCTTGTACATCTCAGAAATAATCGACGTAATATTTGGCTTAAAGAAACCAGTACCAATAACCAAAAGTGCAAGGCCTCCATAGAATGAGCCCGTAGTTTCCAAGGCCATTAGTCCGTGACCTAATGTCATGATTAGCGCCCCAATGGCTACTGAGTTACGATAACCTAATAATTTATCGGCTATCAAACCTCCTAATATTGGTGTTAGATATAATAAGCCTGCGTACGTTGCATATACTGTTCCTGCATTTACCGAAGACCATTCCCAACCCGGATTTACTCCAATAAGTTGCATGGTTAGGAAGTTGATGAGGAGAACACGCATTCCGTAGAATGAGAAACGCTCCCACATTTCAGTAAAGAATAAAACGAACAACCCCGATGGGTGACCTAATACTTTTGATTTAAAAATTGAATCTGTAGAATCCTTTGACATTATTTAAATAATTGACCGACTATTTATTAATTGTTATCTGCTAATTCGAAACCTTCAGTTTCTTCATTCATTGTTCCCTCGTTGTCTTCTGCTCCATGCGTAAGACGTTTTAGAGGCTTTAATAAGGCAATAACCAATAACCCAAAAACCAGAGTTAAAATGAATATAAATAAGAAGGTATTAAACTCTTTTTCTGTTTGTACTTCTTCAATGCGGAAGGTTCCTGAATAGTCCTTTCCGTCTCCTTTGTTTTCAGTAATCTTTTTTGCTTCCCCATCTTTCTCAAATTCGAAAGTTGCATGATAAGGTGCTGCTGATGTAGCATTATTTTCTGCTAGTATTTCTACCACTTCGTTTTTCTTCTCCTCTTTCTCAAACTTGAATAGCGATAAGGTGTTTAACCCTTCTTGATCGTAACTCACTGCCCTAAGGTCGCCATTCTCTAGATAGATTGTAGAACGAATTGAGATGCTTTTATCTTCAGCGATTAAGGTGTCGGCACGATCATAGGCTATTAAATCTGAAGGCTGCGCGATAAGTTCAATTCCAATAGGTTCACTTTGAGATGCTTCTCCAATAGTACCTGCTAATTTGTTTCCGAATCCTGTCGCGGCAAAATATACTCCCATCATAATCGATGCGTATTTGACTGGCGCTAATTTTGTAATGAAAGAAAGTGCAGTTGGAGATGCACAAAGCTCACCAATAGTGTGTAAAAGGTATGCTCCGGTTAACCACCAGAAACTAGCCGTTCCGAATTCCATTGCTCCAGCTTCTCGTGACGCCCCCACCATTAAAAGGAATCCAAGTCCCATAATGATGGTTCCCGCACCCATTTTTAAAAGCGTAGAAGTTTCCTTTCCCTTTAATTTTCTTGAGGCCCAATAGCCTGCCACCAAAGTACCGAAGATGATTATGAATAAGGCGTTAAATGACTGGAACCAAGTTGCTGGCATTTCCCAACCAAACAATACTCTATCAATCTTGTCAACGGCATAAATATTCAGTAGACCACCTGCTTGTTCAAATGCCCCCCAGAATACGATGATGATTAAAAACGAGATTAAAAGAACAAGCATTCTGTCTTTTTCAACCTTCGTTAAAGGTTTGTTCATCAATGCTTTTTCCTCTTCATTAGTAGATTTACCTAAAAAGTTTCCTACATGCGCAAGGTGTTTTTGCCCCCACATGTATACTAGTAGACCAAATAACATCCCAATTCCAGCTAAACCGAAACCATAATGCCAACCAATATTTTCTCCTACCCAACCAACGATTAAAGCAGATAAGAAAGCTCCAATATTAATCCCGATATAGAAAATAGTGAATCCTTTATCTCGACGAACGTCTCCTTTTTTATAGAGTCCACCAACCATTGTAGAAATGTTTGGTTTAAGCATACCCACGCCAAGAATAATTAATCCTAAACCAGTGTAAAAGGCCCAAAGCTGCTCAATAGCAAGGATTCCGTGACCCGCAACGAGAATTATTGCTCCGTACATTACGGATTTTTTCTGACCAAGAAGTCTGTCGGCAATAATACCACCTGGAATAGACATTACGTAAACTAGCATGGTATACCATCCGTAAAGCTCAAGTGCGCTAGCATTAGTCCATCCTAATCCACCTTCACCAACGGTAGAAGATATGTAAAGAACCAAAAGCGCTCGCATTCCATAGTAGGAGAAACGTTCCCACATTTCTGTGAAAAACAATACGTAAAGGCCTACTGGATGGCCAAAAAGTTGCTTTTGATTAGATAGACTAGTAGCCATAGGTTATAAATCTTAGGGGCGTGAAGATAATCAAAATAAAACAAATGGATTCACCGTTCCTAACATAAATAAATACCTAGAATTTCGTCTGAAAAAAAGACTAATTGGACGTAAAAAAAGAGCCGTTTATATAATAAGTGCTCGGTATCAAGTTTCGAGCCATATCTTTGCCCTCCTAAAAAGATTGTTATGCGCTTTTTTTCTCTGGCGATTTTATCGCTAATTTCTATCCTTTTCATCGGTTGTGATGGTTCTAACCCTGAGGAGGTTAATTCAGATGAGGATTCATTAAGTTCAGAGCAAGTCCAAGTAACAGATATGCAGCCGCATTCTTACGCTAATCTTCAGGAGGTTCGTACGACGCATTTACATTTGGATTTAACAGCAGATTTTGATACTCAAACCCTTTCAGGTTCAGTTACTCATAGTATTAAGAATTTGACTGAAAGCGAGGTTATGATTTTGGATGTGCGTAATCTAGAGATTCAAAAAGTAGAGATTGACGGCGAGGAAACGACCTATAAAATTGAAGGAGATGATCCTCTTATGGGCTCGGGACTGTATGTGGATATCAAACCTTCTACTGAAAAGGTAAAAATTTATTACTCTACAACAGATGGGTCGGATGGATTACAGTGGTTAAACCCACAGCAAACCGCTGGCAAAAAGCACCCTTACATGTATTCGCAAGGGCAAGCTATTTTGACCCGTACCTGGATTCCTTGTCAAGATGCACCGCGTAACAGGATTACATATTCTGCAGATCTACAGGTTCCTAGTGAACTAATGGCTGTGATGTCTGCTACAAATCCAACTGAGAAATCAGAAGATGGGAAGTTTCATTTTGAAATGAATAACAAGATTCCTTCTTACTTGATTGCGATTGCTGTAGGTGATTTAACATTTGCTTCATTGGGTGAGAGAAGTGGCGTGTACACGGAACCTTCTGAACTTGATAACTGTGTTTACGAATTGGTAGATGTAGAGAAAATGATTGATGCTGCTGAAAATCTTTATGGAGAGTATAAATGGGGACGTTATGACATCATTGTTCTTCCGCCTTCATTTCCTTTTGGAGGAATGGAAAATCCTAAGCTCACATTTGCCACACCAACCATTATTTCAGGAGATAGATCATTGGTTTCATTAATAGCGCATGAACTAGCACATTCGTGGTCGGGTAACCTAGTGACTAACGCTACTTGGGATGATTTCTGGTTAAATGAAGGCTTTACAGTTTACTTTGAAAACAGAATTATGGAGGCCATTTATGGTAAAGAGCATGCCGATATGCTTATGAGTATTGAAGTTGAAGACTTGGAGCAAGAAAATGATGATATTCTCAACGGTGAGTTTCCAGAAGATACGCAGTTAAAGCTTGATTTAGATGGAAGGGATCCTGATGTTGGTATGACTGCAATAGCTTATGTAAAAGGAGCAATGTTCTTAAAGTCACTTGAAGCGGCTGCTGGTAGAGAAACGTGGGATGCTTTTTTAAAGGGCTACTTTGATGCGCATGAGTTCCAAGTAATGACCACTGAAGAGTTTGTTGATTATTTACATACTAATCTTCTTGATCCAAATTCAATTGAGTTCAATACCGATGAATGGATCTATGAAGAAGGTATTCCAGCATCCTGCATTAAAATAGAATCTGACAAGTTTGCGAAAGTGGAAGAGGTAGCCGTTCAAATACATGTAGTGGAAAGTATGAAAGACCTTGGTATAGTGAAAGAGGCATGGAGTACACAAGAATGGATCCATTTTGTAAGGAATATTGGAGAAGATGTTGATGTAGAAGATATGGGTGAACTAGATGCTTTATTTAATTTTAGTGGATGGGGTAACTCGGAAATTATGGCTGCTTGGTACGTTGTAAGTATTGAAAAAGGGTATGAAGGTATTTATGAAGACCTCGAAGGATTCTTAATGGAGGTTGGACGAAGAAAGTTTTTGGAGCCTATATATCAAGCATTAGCGGATAACGGTAAAACCGATTGGGCGAATGCAGTGTATGCGCAGGCAAGACCTAATTATCACGCCATTTCTTATGGAACGATTGACGATATTCTAGGTTGGGAGGAGTAGTGTTCTAATTATTGTTTTAAATCCAATTTAGTCGATTACTAGCAACTGAAAATCTACAATTTAGAATAATCTCTACCTCAGAGTAGGTGGTTAGCTTTTTAGCCAAGTGAAATAGTAAAATAAACCTGAACAGAGCGACATTAGAAGCTACTGGGTAGGGAAATTTTACATGAGATTGGTTAAAAACTATGAGCCGAATATGAAATTGGTAGCCTAGAAAAATATTGTCTCCCCTGTAACTTTAAGTATCTTGCATCGTCACACGTGTAAACATTACCCCATGAAGCAATTTTTGCTAGCGCTTACACTTCTTATTTCGTACAATCTTTCTGCTCAATTTATTGTGGAAGGAACAGTTGTAGACGAATACGACCAACCCATTCCTGGAGTACGTGTTGCCATTGAAAACTCTACCTATGCCGTGCCTACGAACGCGAAGGGGAAGTTTTTTATGGAGCTAGATAATGGCGGAATTACTGTGTTCAAAATTTCCATGATTGGTTTTGAACCCTTAATTGATTCGGTAGATGTTGTTGAAGGAAATACGCAAGTGGAGTTTAAGCTACGTGAAACTGCTGCTGAACTAGGCACGGTTGAGATTTACGCCGATAAAAAGGATATTGCCAAAGAGGTGATTGGGAACGTAATGGACCGAAAAAAGGAACTATACAAACAATATGAATCTTACCAATGTAATACATATATAAAGACTTCTTTAGATGAAGAAAGTAGGGTGCCGGCTTTCATGCAACAAGGAGAAGAATCTTTAGAAGAAAAGAGTAGGATGAACTTTATTGAGTCGTATTCTATTACACGATTTAAACAGAATTCTACCTATAAAGAAACCATTTTAGCTCACCATGACTACAGTGATAAGGAAGCTAGCCAGGTAGTTGTTGCTGCTGATTTTACTGATCCAAACGCACTTGTTCCAACACAGGTAGTGGAGTATAATCCGTTCATATTCTTTGAAAAAGTAGAAGATGGTGATATTAACCTTTATCAAAACTTACTCGAGCTACCTAAGATTTCTTCTAGACCTTTAGTTTCACCTTTGGCGGTTAATGGATTTATTAATTACAAATACATTTTGAAGTCGATTTTTAATGAAGACGGGTACAAGATTTATGAAATTGACGTTGAGCCTCGATTTAAAGAAGCGCCACTTTTTTCAGGTAGTTTGTACATCATTGATTCGCTATGGGTAATTAAGTCAATGGACCTCTCTATAAATTCAAGTGCCATGGAATACTTTTCGTCGTTTAGAATTATCCAAGATTATGAAGAGATTGATGGGCGTTGGGTTCCTGTGAGGCGCGAGTTTAGTTATGAGATTAAGGAGTTACAGACTTTGATATTAGGGAACACTCGTGTAGACCATGATCATTATGAATTTGATGTTGCGTTTGATAAAAATGAGTTCAAAAATGTGATTATGGAGTACGAGGAAGATGCCTTTGATAAAGACTCTATGTATTGGGTGAATACCAGGCCTATTCAATTGAATTCGGATGAGCTAGATTATATTCATGAACGTGACAGTGTGCAGCGCGTAGTGACCAGCAATACCTACATAGATAGTGTGAATAGAGAATACAATCGCATTACTTTCTGGGATGTTACACTTAATGGAATTGGGTTTAGGAGTAGAGAGAAAAAACAAGAGATTTATTTTAATTCTGTGTTAGATCAAATAAAGATTTTTGGAATGGGAGGTTTTAGATATGCTCCCTCGGTTTACTATGAAAAAGAGTTTGAAAATGCACAGGCCATTAATGTTGATGGAACCATTGACTATGGTTTTAGAAATAGAGATTTAAAAGGGAGTTTAGGTGTTGAGTATACTTATTTACCGAAGCACTTTGGCAGCTTTAAAGTTAGTGGTGGAGATATTTATGACCTTGTTACCTATGACCAAAATATTGTAGGGTTATTGAGCACGCAAAATTACGTGCGTAAGACTTTTGTTGGTGTAAGTAAAAGATTTGAGGTAGTTAACGGGTTATATGCAAGAGGTAGTTTTGATTATTCTACACGAAGATCTATAGGGGAGTTGGATTATGGATGGTGGCAGGATACTTTAATTCAAATAGGATTATGGCAGTTGCCACAGCCTTTTGAGACTTATACTGTATCGATTTTTGAACTTGAATTACTTTACCGATTTAAGCAAAAGTATATTGTAAAAGGAAATAAGAAGCTAATTATTGGTACCGAATATCCTGAGCTTAAATTTACTTACAAGCGAGGTATACCTGGACTTTTTGGGAGCGATATAAATTTCAATTTTGCTGAAATTGGAGTTTCGGATGAGGTAGAATTCGCTACCATGGGTAACATGAAATGGAACTTTTTGGCAGGCTCCTTTTTTGGGAGCAACTTAGGAGAGATCCGTTTTATTGAACACAAGTTTTTTAGGGGCTCCGATCAGCTATTCTTTGCACAGCCCTTGAAGTATTTGCAGCTTTTGGATACCACCTTTAGTACTGTTAGGCCTTATGTTCAAGCCTTTGCAATACATCATTTCAATGGGGCTATTTTGGGTAAAATACCATTGATCAATAAACTAAAACTAGAGCTCGTTGCAGGTGGAGGACTCTTGTTTATTGAGGAGGCAGATTATAAACACATCGAATTCTATGGAGGCATAGAGCGAAAGTTTAAAATTAAAAAGCAGCTCTTTAAGGTTGGCGTTTATTATGCTGTAAGAGAAGGGAGTGCCACTTCAGAAATTATCAACTTCAAGGTTGGAATTGACTTCTTCAACTCATTCACCAATAGCTGGAGTTATTAGAAGCTGCGAACAGCGTCGAAGATATCCATGAACTGAAAATCCAGGTCTTTTTTTACCTTTTCGTTACTGACAATTTTGAAATATCTTCTTCCGTTCGGATCAAATCTAGGCTCACACTTACCGGAAAGGAATGCTACTGTAGAGTAAAACTCTTTTTTAGAAGGATGGTCGTCCATCACTACATTGTAGCGTTTATTGGTTAGTTCCAAATCGATAACCTTGGCTATCACTTTCACACAGTCGTCAGAATGAACAAGATTGACTTTTCCGCGAGGATTGTTTTGAATGCGTTCAGAATGAAGGAAATTTGCGGGGTTTCTGCCAGGGCCAATTAATCCTCCCATTCTTAGTATGGTAAGTGACTTTTTAAACTTTAATTGGCAAGCACGTTCAATGGCAAATAAACTACCTTCTGTTTTTATTTCTTTGGAGCTTTCTGTTACACGTTGATTACAGTCTTTATAAATCCCCGTAGAAGAGATTAGGATTACCTGCTCAAACGCATCTTCTGTAATTTCATCAAGACACTCTTCAAAAGCCTCAAAATCTACTTTAGAAGGAGGGAGAGCAATCATTAAAACCTTGCTGTCATAAAGCTGTTTTGGAAGTGCTGGTCCATCGGTGTTTAAATCGTATTCTATGGATACTCCACCAGCAGTTTTAATTCGGTTAATAGATTTCTCGCTACGCCCGGTTCCGAGCACTTTTGCCTTGTCTCCGAGGTATTCAATTAATTTGGATCCGAGCCATCCACAGCCCAATATGCTTATATTCTTGCTCAAAATTTAGTTTTGAAAATATGATTTATACTTGATTACTTCTTCTAATAATACCGTTTCAGGATCAAGTTCATCGTTTTCAAATCGATTATGTCCTGAGGTGGTTTGATGAATTAGTTTTCCTTCCTTAAAATAATAATGTCCCTCAAAGTTTTTTAAAGGATTATCGTAGTTAAATTCTCCTGTTTCTTCTATGTATTCCCATTCGTATCGAAATTCCTCAACTTTTAAGACTTCACCTTTTTCTAGGTAATAAAAGATCTTTTGATAACCGTTAGTGAATCCATACCATGTTTTAAAGGTGATAAGTTCATCATTAAAATATGTTGCAGTTAAAGAGCAGCCGTGATCTGTTTCACCACAAAACTCTTCATTCTCTATAGTACTACCCACCGCAGAAGCAGAGGCCATTTTGTTTTTAATTAGTTGAACATTTTGGTCCATTTCATCAATGGAAGGTGCGCTTATTTCCATACTGGCTGAGGTGTCTGAACTTAATGCGCCGTTTGGAGTATTCATAACGTTTTCCACCGATGTTTCACCAGTATTGGAATCCTCCGCTATCTCCTTGTTACTTCCGCAAGCGATTAAAAGTAAACTAAAAACTAGTATGAAAAATGTCTTCATTCTAAAAATTAAATCCCAGTAAAAGTATAGAAATGATTGCAATTCCTATTCCAATCCAGTTTGTTAGACTAAGTTTTTCCTTAAACCAAATGAAGCCTGCTATAGCCGCAATGAGTATGATAGCCATGTTGAAGATAGGGTAGATTTGTGAGCTATCTAAAAATTGACTTTCCAAAGCAGAAAAGAAAAAGTACAGTGTACAAAAGTTAAGAATACCAAGCGATACACCCCAGGGCAATGCTTTTAATTGAATGGTTGATTTTCCTGAGAATACTCTATAAACAATGACAATTAACCCAATAAGTGCAGCCGCTAAGAAAATACAAGTGAAAAAGAGGCCTTTTTCTTCGCCCTTCACGTACCAGGCTGATGCCAGGTTAAAGAAGATATCTGCAATTCCTTGACCAACGAATATTACGAGAAGAATACCTATTTCCGACCATGATACTTTTCCTTCTCGCTTTGTTTTTGTAGCGAGGTAAACAGCAATTAAGGCCAATACAATTCCTAATACTTTTTGAGAAGTAACGACTTCATTTAAAAAGGCAAAGGCCGCAAGAATAGGAAATATAACGGACATTTTATTAGCCGTTGTGGCAACTCCCATACCTATTTTTTGTGCAGCCACGGCTAAAAATAGGAAGCTTGCAATAAATAGCCCTCCAATTAAAAATCCAAATAAAGAAAAGCTAGATTGTGTAAGCGTTTCGATTGAAAATAACTCGCGAGAGTAGTAAATTCCGCAAATTCCAGCGATTAGGTAATTATAAAATAAGGCTTGAAGGTTGTCGACTTTATATTGGCTTAAATACTTGAATATTATAAGAACCGCATTGAATGCAAGAACTCCTAAAAGAATATCAAGCATTGTAAGTTATTTTAACCTTATCAAGTCCAAACATATATTCTTCAGTCGGCTCTACGTTTAAAACTGGGGCTTGTTGCCCGTCTCCGCATGATAAAACGCCTTCTAATATTCGAGCTTCATCCCATAAATTAGAGTCTATGAATTTTTGAATGGTTGTTCCACCTCCTTCAATGATGATAGAGTTAAGTTTTAATCCATGTATGGTTTTGAGGATGTCTTTGATTTCAAAGGATTCAGGGGTAATGAATTGGAGATTTCCAGATCCGATAATCTTTTTCTCCGTTAAGACGTAGGTTGGAACAGAGCGATCACCAAGGTTAAAAGCACCATAATCCAATCTAAATTTTTGATCAATTACAAGTCTAGTAGGATTAGGTCCTGTATATTCTCGTACAGTTAAGGAAGGGTTATCGTTTGCTACTGTTTTGTTTCCAACAAGTATGGCAGCTTCTTCAGCTCTCCACTTATGAGTAAGTGTTTTGGTTTCTGGTTGTGTTATCCATTGATTGCCTTTATGTTCATTGGATCTATCACGGTCAATGAACCCATTTTTATCTTGGGCCCATTTTAAAATTACATAAGGTCTTTCTTTTTGATGAAAGGTGAAGAATCGCTTATTGAGTTCAATGCACTCTTTTTCTAGCACTCCTAGCGTAACATCTATTCCTGCTCCTTCTAATATCTGTATTCCTTTGCCGTCCACTTCTTCATAGCTGTCTCTACAGCCTACAACTACCGCCTTAAAGTTGTGCTTTACTAGGAGTAATGAGCAAGGAGGTGTTTTACCAAAATGAGCACAGGGCTCAAGGGTAACGTATATAGTACACTCTGATAAGATGGATTTATCCTTCACCGAATTTACTGCGTTAACTTCAGCGTGCGGTTCTCCATATTTTTTATGATATCCTTCTCCTATTATTTTACCATTATGAACGATAACGGCTCCTACAAGAGGATTTGGAGCTACGTTTCCGGCGCCTAATTTTGCCAATTCAATGGCGCGTTTCATGAAGGCTTCATGGGTAATCATAATACAAATTTATACTATTTAACAAGTGAAACTAGCTTTTGGCTCGGGGATGGTGAGAAAGAATAGATTCCCTTAATAAATCGTTGCTCAAATGAGTATAGATCTCAGTTGTGCTAATGCTTTCATGTCCAAGCATTTCTTGAATCGCTCTCAAGTTGGCGCCACCTTCAACTAAATGGGTCGCAAAAGAATGCCTAAAGGTATGCGGGCTCACATTTTTTTTCAAACCAATTTTGGCACATAAATCTTTAATAATGGTAAAAATCATTACTCGGGTTAATTTGGCACCGCGTCGATTTAAAAATAAATAGTCTTCGTTACCGGGTTTAATGTCCATGTGATTGCGTACATGATTCGTGTACAATTCAACCTCTTTCTTTACTGAGGGGCTGGTTGGTACCAGTCGTTCTTTATTTCCTTTACCAATTACCCTTATAAAGCCTTCTTCAAAGTAGATATTGGTGAGCTGAATATTTATCAATTCACTCACCCTAAGACCACAACTGTACAAGGTTTCAATGATGGCTCGGTTCCGATGTCCTTCCGGTTTGGAAAGGTCAATGGCATCCATTAAAGCGTCGATCTCATGAATATCCAGGACTTCAGGTAATTTTTTGCCGATTTTCGGTGATTCTAATAGCTCTGAAGGATCTTCTTCAATAGCTTCCTCTAAAACCAAGTAATAATAGAAGTTTCGAATGCCCGATATTATCCTAGCCTGTGATCTAGCTGAAATGCCTATTTCATGGAGGTCACGAATCATCTCATGAAGATTTTTTAATTGAACTTTTAACGGCGATAATTCGTTCATGAATTCAGCGAGTTTGTCATAATCTCTTAAATATGCCTCCACCGAATTTTTGGCCAGAGATTTTTCAATCTTTAGATAACTTGAATATTCCTTTCTATATTTGATCCACAATGAGTTCAAAGCGCATTTTAATATTAAACGGACCGAACCTAAATTTAATAGGAAAAAGAAATCCTGAGGTCTACGGAACTGAAACTTTTGAAGAGTATTATGTTCAATTGACCTCTGAGTTTAAAGGTGAAGAGTTAGTTTACTTTCAGAGTAATGTTGAGGGTGAATTGATTAATGAAATTCAAGAGTTCGATGGTGATGGGATCATCTTAAATGCAGGAGGCTTTACCCACTCATCTGTTGCTATTCGAGATGCTATTGAAGCCGTTAAGACACCAGTGATAGAAGTACATATTTCAAATATTACGGCCAGAGAAGAATTCAGACATACAAGTCTTATTTCTCCAGTGTGTGAAGGTTGTGTGTTTGGATTTGGTTTAGTCAGTTACCGACTTGCTCTCGGCTACTTTCTTCTTTAAAATCTTTGCGTCGAAAATAAAGGTGCCAACAGGAATCAAGCTAGATAGGAATCCCCATCCCACTTCTGATAGTTTCCATTTTTGAACAAACCCTGTAAGCACTAGGTAAAAACAAAAGCCTACGAATAAAACCCCGTGAGCCATTCCTATAGGGTAGATTAGTCGATCATCTTCAAAAATGTACTTCATGGGCATTGCAATGAAGAAAAGGGCAATGTTTGATAAGCCCTCCAGAACGCCCATAACTCGGAGTGAAAATAAAAGATTCTTGGTTAAAAAGGCTCTATTCATCTTTGCTTCGCATTTTATCCAGCAAATCGTTCATTTGCTCCGCTTCTTCTTCTGTGAGGTGGTTAAGTCGATCGTCAATATTCAACATTATTTTGTCCATTCGGCTTAGCAATGCAAGTCCTTCATCCGAAATAATAATGTCTTTTTGTCTACGATCAATTTTATTTTCTGTTCTCGTGATAAGGTTCTTTTTTGCAAGTCTATCAACGATTCTACTAGCGTCTGAATTACGGTCAATCATTCGCTCTTTTATCAAGCCAATAGAAACTGGATTTTGGTGCTGACCTCTAAGAATTCTAAGAACATTGTACTGGGTAGAGGTGATATCGTGTTCCTTGAATTGCTGTTCTAATTCATCTCCTAATCGAATGTTTGTGAGCTGTAGATTAACAAGAAGTTTCTCATAAACACTTCGGAAAGATGATTTAATTTCGTCTTCAATTTTAGCCATGGAGGAAGATTTCTACAAAAGTATGTAAAAACAAAAGATGTTCAAACAATTAATTTAAATTCTAATCTATTTTAGGCTCTTTGCCCCGTCAATCACTTTTTGTTTTAGCGATTCTTTGTAGGCGCTTATTCGATCGAAAATTTCTTGATTTGAGGCACCGATAATACTCGCCGCCAGGATGCCAGCATTTTTTCCTCCGTCTAAGGCTACGGTTGCTACCGGTATTCCTCCTGGCATCTGAAGAATTGAAAGAACACTATCCCATCCATCAATAGAGTTTCTCGACTTAATAGGAACGCCGATTACAGGTAGCGCAGTTAATGAAGCAGTCATACCCGGTAGGTGAGCAGCACCACCAGCACCAGCAATAATTACTTTTATACCTCTTCCTTGAGCTTTTGTTGCGTATTCAAACATTTTCTCAGGAGTCCTGTGCGCAGAAACAACATCAATTTCATAATCTATTCCAATTTCTTTTAGAAAATCAGCAGCTTGCTGCATAATTGGAAGGTCAGATGTGCTTCCCATGATAATTCCTACTTCAGCCATAGAATTCTTTTCTTGCGAATTTAATCACTTTTCACTTTTTGAGAATACGTAATTCGCTTCGAAATTTTTAAGGATGGTCTTTCAATGAATTGATACATTAAAAACGCTCCAGCCCAACTTAGAATTAAAGCAAACAGAATCATTAGCCAAGGATAATTATAAGCGAACTCTGTATTGCTCGTAAAATACAGAAATTGACCACCAATAAGACCATGAATCAGGTAATAGGAATAGGAGATCTTACCTGTTAAATGAGCAAACTGAAATTTTTCTGGTACGAACAGAATTAATGGAATACCAATTGCTGCAATAATCACATCCTCCCATTGATACTTGAAAAGGAGTAGAGTAAAAACAAGGATTAATACACCAACAAGATAGTGGTTAAAACCTTTGTCAAAAATGTAAAAACAGGTTACGCCAATTAAAAAATAGGGGGCACTAATTAATGCTGAATCAATGTGCAAAGTGAAATAAGTGCACATCAGTATGATGGATGAAAACACCAAGAGATGAAGATTTTTTTTGTTAATAAATGGTACTGTGAGTCCTAGCAAAAAGTACCATTGAAATTCAACCTTTAAGGTTTTGAAAATAGGATTTAGCCAATCGATATCCGGGAAAAGGTCTGCAGTGAACGTCATGTTTACCAAAATCTGTGCGTAAGGAAAAGCAAAAGGACTATACCAAATAAACCTTGCTAAAAATAAACTTACTCCTACTATTGCTGCAATGGTGAAGATGTAGGGAGGGATTATACGGATGATTCGTTTGAGAACAAATTTGTGAAAGTCAGTAATTAAATAGCTTTTTTTAACCAGGGCGAATGTAATTACGAATCCAGAAATAATATAAAAAAGCTCTACACCTTGAGCGCCATAGGTAAAGAATTCACGAGTAGTTTTCGACTGAATTAAAGGGCCATTCTGATAAGAACCATTTGTAAAATGGAATAATGCAACTGCGATAGCCGCGAAGGCACGCATCATTTCTACATGATTAAGATGTCGGTGTTGCACTTATTACTTTTAATCTATCCTTTACTTTATTAGCCTTGATTTTAGCTTGTTCAAGGTCATTGTCGATAACTGTGACATGTCCCATTTTTCTATATGGCTTAGTTGTGTCTTTTCCATAAAGATGAGGATAAACCCCGCTCATACTAAGGAGATCTCCAAGGCCTTCATATACTGGGTTTCCGCTGAATCCAGGTTCACCAAGAACGTTAACCATAACGGAAGCACCTCTTAATTTAGTATCTCCTAGCGGAAGATTTAAAATTGATCGAAGAAGTTGTCCGAACTGTGAGGTGTAATTACCCTCTATTGTTTGATGTCCGCTATTATGCGGTCTGGGAGCAACTTCATTGACCAATAGATTTCCTTGTTTATCAAGAAAGAACTCTACGGCCAATAATCCAACCATGTCTAACTTTTCAATTACATCGATAGCTATTCTAGAAGCTTCTTTTTCTATCTCTTGAGAAACATCAGCTGGTGAAAATAAAAACTCTACAAGATTTGCAATTGGGTTAAAGGATTGCTCAACCAAAGGAAATGTTCTGCATTCTCCGCTTTCATTTCGCGCAACAATTACAGATAGTTCTTTGTCTAAATCTACTAAATCCTCTACAAGACATTTTCCTTCAAAAACATCATTTAGATCTTCCTTTAGTTTAATAATTTGTACGCCTTTACCATCATAGCCTCCAGTACGCATTTTTAGTACATAAGGAATTTCATCTAAATTGTCCTTTAATGTAGCTGCAGATTCAATCAATTTGAAATCAGATGTTGGAATCCCATTTTTTTTGTAAAACTCTTTTTGAACTCCTTTGTCCTGTAGGATTCTAACGACTCTAGGCTGTGGAAAAACTTTAACTCCATCTTTTTCAAGTGCCTCAAGGGCTTTAATATTAACGTTTTCAATTTCAATCGTTAAAACATCCTTGTTTTTACCGAAAGCAATCACATCATCATAATTTCTTATGTCACCAACAACGAAGTTTTCGGAGATTAACCCACATGGAGAGGAAAGGCTACTGTCCATTGTGTAAACGCTAAGGTTCAAATTTGGAGATTCTTGTAGGATCATTCTACCAAGCTGACCTCCTCCTAAAATACCTATTCTAAAGTCCTTGTCGTAAGCGTTTTTCATATTTTTTTGACTTAAGTGCAAAACTAAAAATTATCTATTTCAAATATGTTGAAAGTTTAACACTTTTAAATAAATTGATGGAATGTTTCTAATTGATGAAATAATAACTTCAAAATCGAGAAATCTGAATATATTTGGTAGTTGAACAACGAGAAAAACTGCACTGTTTACGTATATTTGTTTGACAATGATGCGCTTATGAAAAAACTTATACTCCTCACTCTAGCATTCATCGTCACTGGATATACCTATAGTCAAGATTTAACAATCTCTCCGACAATAGGTTCGCCTTCCAGTGGTTGTTATTTGTCTGCTACAGAAACAGTGACAATTACTGTTGCGAATGTTGGTGCCATTACTCATTTTGGTACTGTGAACGTTGAATACTCCATTGATGGTGGTGCTCCGATAAATGAGTCCTTTGCCACGCCAATTCCTTCTGGAGGTACTTACATTTATTCATTTACGGTTGACGCAGATCTCTCAGGGTGTCAGGAATACGATTTTGACTTCGAGGTATTTCCAACAACTGATTCGAATCCATTAAATAACACCCTATCGGTTACTATTGCAAGCGATTGTGATCCAGTTGTGGGAGCTATTGACGGTCCTGACACCGTTTGTGCAACAATTAATTCAGGTGACCTAACGTTAGTGGGGTATACAGGGAATATCAATACCTGGGAATACTCAACTGATGGGGTTTCGTGGACTGATGCTGTAAACTCAACAGATACCGAGTCTTACTTAAATATTCCAGTTGAAACATATTACTGGACCATAGTAGATAGTCCTTTTGGTTTATGTCCTAGCGATACTACTGATATCGATACTATTCGTGTTTACCCTCTCTCGGCAGGGGGTGCGCTTCCTGCGAACTTTGACATCTGTGATAATGGGAATGGAGGGACACTGGATTTGACTGGTTATGTCGGTGATGTTGATTTCTGGGAATTTTCGGAAGATGGAGGAGCAACTTGGACAACTTTACCCATTACTTCTGACTCATATGTTTTCTCTGATTTGACTGAAACTACGATTTTTCAAGCTTTTGTTTCAAGCGGTACCTGTCCCGGAGAATACTCTTCGCAGGTTACACTAACATTGATTCCTGGTTCGGATGCAGGTGCAATAACCGGTGAAACACTCGTGTGTAATTTTGAGAATGGTTCAGCCCTAAATGTTTCGGGCTATACAGGATCAGTTACGGATTGGATCTGCTCTTCAGATAGTGGGTCGACGTATATTTCGACGGGTGTGTCTACAGACGATTATGATTTTTCAGGTCTTCTAGGCTACACGATTTATGGTGCAATTGTTCAGGAGGGTTCTTGTCCTCCGGATACTGCTTTTCATGCTATTACTGTTCTTCCAGTTGCCGTTTCTGCAGGTGCGGATGTTACAATAACGGAAGGGGAGAGCACTGAACTTGTGGCTAGTGGAGGAAATGCTTACGTATGGTGGCCTGATACTGATTTAACAGATCCTGCTTCAATTTCTACTTGGGCTTCTCCAATTGTTGATACGGAATATTGTGTTGAGGTTACTGATGTTTCAGGGTGTAAAGATACTGCCTGCGTAATGGTAACCGTTATTCCTTTTGTTTCCGAACTTATTATACCGAATATGATCACGCCTAATGGTGATGGCTTTAATGACCTATGGATAATCAATAACATTGATGTATTCCCATTGAATGAAATGGTGATTTTTAACGATTACGGGCAAACCATTTATTCAGCACAGCCTTATAACAATGAATGGGATGGAACTTTTAATGGAGATAAATTACCAGATGGTACATATTATTACATGCTCCGTTTAAATGATGATACCATTTTGGAAATAACAGAATATCAAGGTGTAATTACAATTGTCGGCAATGATTAAAAGAATATTATTATTTACGATTTTCGTTTCGTTGACAATTGGGTCAAAAGCGCAGCAACAGGTTTCTTATAACCAGTATAATTTTATTCCAACTGCCTACAATCCAGCTTTTGTGGGAGCCCATGATGGGGTGGACGTTGCTATTTTAAGAAACCAGAAATGGCAAAATTATGGAGAAGGCTATATAGCGAATAACTTAAGCGTTAGTTCGGCACTTTTTAATAACCATGGAATCGGAATTAATTTGTACAGTGATTTTGTTGGAATAACGAGCAAACTCCGAGCACAGGCGCAATATGCCTACAGACTACAATTAGGTGAGAAAGCGCATCTTGGAATTGGAGTAGGTTTAGGTATAGTTGATAATAGAATAGATTTCAGTAATGCTGTTGTCAACGATCCAAATGATCCGGTTCTTGCAAATACTATGCAAGACAGAGAGACCATGTTCGATGTAACAGCGGGTCTTCAATTTACATGGGCTGGTTTACGTATTGGAGTCGCTGCTCCTCAAGTTTTAGGATCCCAATTGATATACGGAGATCAATCTTCTTCTTTTTACACCTTAGAAAGAGAGTTTGTTTCAACCGTAGGTTACAGCTGGTTAGTAAGTGAGAATTTAGGTTTTGTAATTAATCCTGAAGTCTTATTACTCTACACCCCTGGGGCCCCCTTTAATTATAATGGGGCTCTAATTTTTGAGTTTGAAAAGTTTGGATGGATTGGAGCAACATATAAAGCTGATTATGCTGTGGGCGCGAATGTGGGGATCAACGTGATTAAAAATCTAAAATTAGGTTTTGCTTATGATTTCCAAATTGGTGAACTGGCAACGTTTAATTCTAGGCCGAATATGGAAATCTTATTGAAGTATAATTTTAAATCAGGAGGTCCAGAACCAGATTATTCGCCTTACGAAGCGAGAATTGATAGCTTGAATAAGGTAATAGTTATGAACGACGAAATTGCAAATAAGAAAATTTCGGGGCTTAATGATTCTATCGTTGTGTTGAATGATTCTCTTGCCAAGTGGCCTAAAGAGGTTGTTGTTGACGAGACACCAGACCTAAATAGTGATTTAAGGACTAACTCGGATGATCATTTCACAGAATTAAGCGGTGCCGATACGGATAATGGTTACTATGTTATTGCAGGTGCGTTTGCAGAAAAGAAAAATGCTGATGCGGTAATCAGAAAGGTTAAACCTAAATTCCCAAGTGCTAGAATTATTAAGAATAAAAGGAACGAATTGTATTATGTGATGTTGTATTTTTCTGAAGAAAAAGGTGAAGGACTTGCATATCAGTCATATAAGGCGAAAACAGGACTAGTTGAGGAGACCTGGATTTTGTATTATAATCGACAACGTTAAAATATTAAAGTTTTAGTAAGAAAAATAGCAACCCCCTATGCTTGCATAACGTCATCTTTAAAACTCCATAAGTTAACTCCCTATGAAAAATTCACTAAACCCACGTAAAACTACCCTGTTAGGTCTGTTAATGCTGTCTACTATTTTTGCAACTGCCCAACAATGGTCGGACTATGCAACTGTCGACGGAGTCAAAATATATCAGACCGAAGTTGAATGTCGTGATAGCCAGTTACCGCCACAATTAGCGGTTCTACTCAAAGTCGAGAACACGACCAGTCAAACAATCAAAATAGAATGGGATCTCAAAATTTGGTACAACGATGTTGAACATAAAAAAGACATCGCGGATGGAGAGAATCACTATACCATTACTCTTGAACCTAATCAATCTATCGAAGGAGACTGTGGAACCCCGAATGGAGCTTTGTACATCTACAAAGATTTCCTAATCTACGAGGCAAAGCAAAAACTTACACACTTCGAATTATCAAACATAACCGTCTCCTTACAATAATTTAGAACCCACGCCCTATGAAATCCTTAAGAAAAATTTTTGCATTAACCCTCGGGTTACTTTTTGCCGGCCAAGTGTCGGCTCAAACCGTTGTTGCGGGAGGAAGTCCTTTAGTCTTCTCTTGTGGCGGAGGTATCGTTCATTTAACTGCTGTAGGTGAATCAACCACTCCTGTTTTCGGTGATGATTTTAATGGTGGAACTTTAG
Source organism: Crocinitomicaceae bacterium (assembly GCA_022447665.1). Classification (GTDB taxonomy): domain Bacteria; phylum Bacteroidota; class Bacteroidia; order Flavobacteriales_D; family Crocinitomicaceae; genus JAKVAQ01. The sequence continues at coordinate 1,888 of JAKVAQ010000032.1, read as the reverse complement.
CAGCCGGATGGGCAGCTACTGCTTCGGCCGATTTCTCAAACCCTTGTGGAACAGCATTAGATGGAACCACCTATTTATGGATGGGGCCTACTGCTACAGCACCTCGATCAATGACAACTGCTCCAGTTGATGTTTCGTGCGGAGGAACTGTTTGTTTCGATTTTAAATTTGTTTGTGAAGCATGTGGTGACTCATCGCCTTGTGAGGGAGCTGACTTCTACAATGAAGGGGTTAGTTTACAGTTCTCTACTGACGGAGGAGCAACCTTCACAGACTTCGCCTATTTTGCTCCAAACGGAGATATCTTAACAGCTTATCCTGGAGCTGGGGTTACATGGCCTTCTGCTTCTGGAACTACTCCTTTTACTGATTGGGGTAACTACTGTTTTCCAATTCCTGCTGCTGGAGAATCTGGAGCAACAGTTTTTAGATTATACCAATGGGGATCTTCTTCAGCGATATATGATCACTGGGGAATAGACAACTTCTATGTTTACGCAGATCCTTGTGCGCCATTTTATTATGATTGGGATCACATTCCAGGAGCTCCTGATTCACCAGATGTATCTACTGTAGTTACAGAGTCTGGTACTTATACTGTGTGTTATACTGATGGAATAACAAGTGTTTGTGATGATGTTACTGTTATCGTAGACGAAATTGATATTACTGCAATTGATATAGTATTGGAACCTTGTCTTGGAGATGACGATGCTTCAATTACATTTACTGTTGCTGGCGGTACTCCTACCTATACTTATGATTTAACAGGTCCAAGCCCAGGAACAAATACTACAGGTGTCTTTACAGGGCTAGCACCAGGATTATATACAATATCTATATCGGATGCTGGAACCTGTGTAACTGATTCAAGCTTTACTATTGATCCAGGAACGCCTTGTTGTAGTGTTACTGCTTCGGGAACTGATGCTCTTTGTAATGGTGAAGCTTCAGGATCAGCTTTAGCTACTCCTGGTGCTGGTGGAACACCTCCTTATGCATACGAGTGGTTTGATGATTTAGGAACTCCTATAGGAATAACTACTCCTGCTGCAGGTGGTTTAGCTGCTGGTGACTACAGTGTAACCATTACAGATGCTTCTGGATGTACTGCTTCAGCTGACGTAACTATTGATGAGCCAACTGCAATTACTGCGGGAACTACATTGGTTGATCCATTATGCTTTGGTGATTGTAACGGTGAGATTACCGTAACTGGAGCTGCTGGTGGAACTCCGGGTTATGAATACAATATTAACGGAGGCCTATTCCAAGTATCAAATGTATTTACTGGTCTTTGCGATGGAACTTACACCATTATTGTAGAAGATGCAAATGGTTGTCAAACTACCATTACTGATCTTATTTTATCTGAACCAGCAGATCTTACTTTAACTGAAATATCTACTACACCAGAAACATGTGGTTCTGCGGATGGAACCGTTGATGTTGATGCTGGTGGTGGAACTCCAGGATATACATACGATTTAGGTGGTACAACAAATGCTACTGGTGATTTCACAGGATTAACAGCAGGCACACACACAATAACTGTTACTGATGCGAATGGCTGTACAGAGACAATTGATATTACAATAGATAGTGAAGATGGACCTGTTCCATTTGTAGATGTTCTTAATGATGTTACTTGTTTTGGCGGTCTTAACGGATCAGTTACCATAGGTGTGACCGGTGGCGTCGCTGCATTCACTTTTGCCTTGGACGGAGGACTACCTCAGGCTTCGAATACATTCCCGGCTGTGTCTGCTGGACCTCATACTGTAGAAGTGACAGATGCTAATGGATGTACGGGTACTGTTGACTTCGTAGTTGGAGAGCCTACAGAGCTTACTTACACAGTGACAATTACTGATGCACTTTGTTTTGG